>JAFDVV010000007.1:10958-32154 GCA_018268775.1 Acidobacteriota bacterium
CTGGCGCAGTCGACGCCGCAAACGCCGTCTCAGCAGCAGAAGCCTGCGGAGGATTCGGCGGGCCCGGACATGGACAATGGCCCGATTGTCCTCAAGAAAAAGAAGGAGGCCGACGAAAACACTCCTCCTCCCGCGCCTGCCGCTCCCGCCGAGCCCAAGGTCAAGAACCCGAACAACGAGACCTACTCTCTAAGGGTCGATGTTCCGATCGTGAATCTGGACGTCAACGTTCTCCTCGACAAGACGCACCAGTTTGTTCCCGGGCTGAAGGCCCCGAACTTCCTTGTGCTCGAAGACGGAGTTCCGCAGACCATCACCAGCGTCCGCATGGCCCAGACTCCGATTACGGCCGTCATGCTGCTGGAGTTTGCCGCCAATAGCTACTACTTCATCCGCGACATGCAGAACGCGTCATTCAGCTTCTTCAATACGCTCCGCCCGGATGACTATATCGCCGTCATTACCTACGATCTGCGCACGCACATCCTCACGGACTTCACCAACGATAAAAATCTGGTCGGCAACGCGCTTTCGACATTGGTGATCCCAGGCTTTTCGGACACGAACCTCTTCGATGCGCTGTATGAGACGCTTGATCGCATGAGCCGCATTGAAGGCCGCAAGTACATCATCCTAATAGGCACGGGACGCGACACCTTCTCGCGCATCACGCTGGACAAGATACTTGCAAAAGTTAAAGCTACGCAGAATGTAACGATCTTTACGATTGGCACAGGTGCGCTGGTCCGGGAACTGGCCGATGCCCAAGGCTACATGGGGCCGGTAACGCGCCTCGATTATTTGCAGGCGGAGAACCAGATGAAGACCTTCGCCCAGATGACCGGCGGCATGAGCTTCAACCCGATGTTCGAGGGGGCTCTGCCCGACATCTTCTCGCAGATCAACGACTCTATCCGCAATGAGTACGTACTGACGTACCGGCCCACCAACAACAAGAACGACGGCACCTACCGCCGCATCCAGGTGAAGTTGGTGGACAACGAGGGTCACCCGTTGCAGATGCAGGACGAAAAACACAAGCCGCTGAAGTATTCCGTAATTGCGCGCGACGGCTACCGCGCCAAGCAGGAAGTGGAATAGACGGGTTATCTTCTTGAATTGGCCGAAGAGAGGAAGGTCATTTGACTGCCGCATCTCACAGCTTTCCTGTGAGATGCGGACTGGAGAAGCTTGCTCTTCAATCTGTGTCGGTATTCCAGTACAACAGCTATTGCCGTTTCTCAGAAGGTCGCGCGCAACACCAAAGGGCCAACGGCCCGGAGTATACCAGCCTAGGCCGAAGGCCTAGGTAAATTGCCACAAATGAGCAAAGCGCTGAAAGCGCGACACAAAAATCCGCGACATCTGAACGGCAAGAACCCTAATTTTCCGACTGCTCGCGCTTGTAAGGCTTCTGCATCAGGGCGCGTGCCTCGTTGATAGCACCCTGGGTGTTGTCGTTGGTCTGCACAGCGAGACGATACTCGTTGACGGCTCGATCGCGTTGGCCGGTGATGTCGAAGATGCGGCCCAACTCGATGTGGCTCCAGACCTCGACCCACTTGGGGTCGCCGTCCCCGCGCAGGGCATCGCGAAAGGAGTTGGCCGCCGACTGATAGTTGCGCTGCATAAAGAAGACCTCGCCGATGCGGTAGGCGGCCAGCGAGCTGTTCTTGTTGGCATCGAGAGCCTTCTGGTATTCGATCAGCCCCGCGGTCAGGTCGCCCTGGGCCACCTGCTGCTGTCCGCGCAGCACGGCAACGCGCACGGCAAGGTCGGGCGTACTCTTGAGGACCCAGTTCTGCGGATCGATGGAGATGCGGCGCGGACGGCCGAAGGTCTCGACCGAGAAGTTGCTTTCCGTTCCAGTAACGTCCACGCGGCGGACTTCGGTCTTGCCGTCAGTCTCAATGCGTAGCTCAACCGGCATGCGGAAGAGGTCGAGGTCCTGCGCGATGGAGCCGACGGTGCGGAACCCCTTGTTATTGCCCAGACGGAAGACCGTGTATTTGTTGGTGAAGGTGGGCGCTCCGGTGCCGTCGCACCACTGCGCGAAGAAGGGCCGCAACTCCAGTTGCGACTGCGCTTCGGCCACCGTCTCGACATTGGCGGTGCGGACGCCTTTGTCGGTGTACTGCGAGAGCAGGCCGCGAAGAAACTTCAGGAAGACGTCATCGCCCATCTCCCAGCGAAGCATATGGAAGACCATGGCACCCTTTTCCAGCGTCATCGACTGAAACTGCGGAGAGAACGGGTCGAGGCGGCCCAGTGTGGTCAGCGGCTCCGTGTCATAGGCGAGTGCGCCGGCCTGAACGTCAGTAACCGCGCTCTGAAAAGCGGTCTTGCCGCCCGAATCTTCGACGTACATCAGCTCGGCGTAGCGCGACATGCCGTTAGTGATCCATGCGTCGTTGAGGGTCGCGGGCGAGATCTCCGATCCCCACCACTGGTGCGCCAGCGTATTGGCCAGCAGCCGCGAATAGGTTTTGCCGGCGATGCGAGAGCCGGCAATCCCGGCTATCTCCGGCGCCCATGTTGCGGAGACGGCGTCCGATGGCATCTCAACCAGGGCGATGTTGCCGCTCTCGGGCTGACCAAAGGTGGAGGAGAAGTACTCGAACTGCCTGGCGGCGTCCTGCGCAAAGGGGACGGCCGCGGCCTTGTGAGCGTCGGTTATATAGACACGGATGTTGCTGATGCCGGGAGCGGCGACCGGCTCAAGAAACTTGCCAGCGATGATTGTGCCGGGAAAACCGGGCTTGGCCCAGTTGAAGGTGTACTCAGTGCGGTTGCCGGGGAGGCTCTTCGGAGCTGCCACTCCGCTGCCCGAGCCAACGACGCGCTCGTCGCCGGGGACTCGTATGTGCATCTCCGCGGTAAAGCGGTTGGTGTAGAGGCCCACCATGGGAAACCAGCGTCCGGGGTAGAGCAGGATGCTGATCGGGTCTTCGATTGAAGCGAGCTTGATTCCTTCCACGGGGCTGGTCTCAGAGCCTTTGAGAGTACCTGCGTATTCGAAGACCCAGGTGGTCGATGAGCCCTTTGGGATTGGGTTTCCGAGGTTGAAGCGGACAGTCGAGTTGGTTGTCAGCCGCTCGGCTTCCAGAGACTTATTCTGGGCATCAATCACCTTTGTGAGTTGCAGACCGTTGTTGAGCTCGAAGACCGGGGCCGAAAGGTCCTCCAGCGCGGTAAAGGTGACGGCAGCCGTCGCGGAAAGTTTGTTGTCCGCCGGGTATAGATCGGCGCTGATGACGTATTTGGTGATCTGCATCTGGATCCGCGCGGGGGCGGCCCAGGCAGATGCGTTCAAAAGGAAGATTGTGGCCAGAACTGCAATCGAAGAACGAAGATTTCGAGCAAAAGAGCGCATGAAGGCAAAAATCCTCAACAACATGGTACTGCCGTATCCCTGTATACACACAGGCTGGTTAGTTAGACGCCGTTGTTGACGATTCGGCCTCTGCAGGTTGACGATTCCCGTTATGCAGGCTCATCAGAGAGTCGACGGCGTCTGCAACCTGCACGATTGAACTTGTTCCGCGAGGCGAGATGAGCCTCTGCCGCACTTCGGCCAGATCGGCAATCATCCGCGTGCGCTCCGGCGTGTCATTGAGAAGGGGCCTCAACCCCGCAGCGACCTTTGCTGCGGTAAAGTCTCCCTGAATCAGCTCTGGCACAATGCGCTTGCCTGCAACCAGGTTCACCATGCCGATAGGCAGATTGCCGGACGGGTCTGTCTGTCCCGATGGCCATATCTCAGGTGGATAGCTGACCAGGCCCTTGGCAAGACCGAATGTGAGCGGAGACACTTTGTAGACGACAAGAAACGGGTTCCCGATGATTGCCGCCTGAACCGTAGCCGTCCCACTGGCCACCACTGCGGCATTGGCGTGAAAGAGAGCCTCGCGCGCATCGGTAACAATATGGAGCGGTCCCGCCTGTTGCCATGCCGTCTTGCAGGTAATGAAGGTGTTCAGCCGCTCCCACTCGATGGTTGATGCCAGGGGAATGAGGAACTCATGCCCTGGGCCAAGCTGCGCGGCGGCCTGCACCATGATGGGCAGGTTCGCCTCGATCTCCTTCCATCTGCTTCCAGGGAGCAGAGCCACCCACTTATAGCTGAGGTCGAGGAAGCCCTCGCGTGCGGCATAGTCTTCGCGCGAAATGGTAGGCAGCGGGAGTTCCGTCAGCGGATGGCCGGTAAAGGTTGCGTCGACCTTGCGCGCGCGGTAGAAGGTCTCCTCGAAAGGGAAGATGACCATCATGCGGTCGACCCGCTCCTGCACCCAGCGCAGACGGCCACGTTTCCAGGCCCAGAGCTGCGGACTGACGAAGTAGACAACAGGAATACCAAGTGTCTTCAACTCCCGGGCAAGCCGCAGATTGACGTCGGGAAAATCGATCAGCACTGCGGCCTGTGGACGGCGCTGTTTGATGGAAGCGACCAGCCTCCGATAGGAACTGTAGACACGCGGCGCGTGGCGCAATACCTCGGTGATGCCCATGTGGGCGACGTCCTCGGCGCGCACGATGCGCTCCTGGCCAGCGGCCTCCATCTCGGCTCCGCCCAGTCCAAAGAACCCGGCACCCGTGTGACGGCGCAGCATCTCGCGGATGATCTGCGCGCCGTAATGGTCGCCTGAGGCCTCGCCTGCGGACAAAAAGATTCTCGGACTCGACATCGTTCAGTGGCTACAGTGTAGATTCTTCGAGAGGTATGTGCATGGCAAATAGCGTCAAGCGGTTCCGAGCCCCCCTGGAGCCGCTGCCCGGCAATCTCGGATGGGTCGTTGCGCGGATACCGTTCAATGTGGGGAAAAGCTGGAAAAAGATGGTTCGCTTGCGCGTCAAGGTGGAGGCAGGCGGCCAGTTATTCCGCACGTCCCTCTTTCCCGATTCGACACACGGTGGCCACTTTGTCCTGGTCAATAAGCAGATGCAGAAGGCTGCCGGTGTCAAACCGGGAGGCATGATCGATCTCGCCGTAGAGCCGGATATTGACGAGCGTGTGGTGCAGGTGCCCACGGAACTTGCCGCAATCTTTAAAAAAGAGAAGGCGATTGCCCAGTGGTACGCAAAGCAAAGCGATGCGACCCGCAGCGATATCGAAAAGAGATTCGCCGCCGTGAAGAGTCCAGAAGCCAGAAAGCGTCGCGCCGGTCAGCTCGCAGAGCGCGTCTTGTCGGCTCTCGAAGGAGAGAAGGAACTCCCCCCGATCCTCGAGGTTGCATTTCGCAAGACCCCTGCCGCGCGCAAAGGATGGGACCTGATGACTCCGTTGCAACGTCGCGGGCATCTGTTGGGCATCTTCTATTACAAAAGTCCGGAAGCACGAGAGAAGAGGACAGGCAAAGCCGTGCAGGAATGCCTGCGGATTGCCGAAAAGAAGCGCGGTTGAAGCTACGGGTGAGGCCGCGTCACCCATAACAGCGGCTGACGAATGGGGAAGGTCCGGTCAAGTTCGCTCGGTGCGGTGTCCGCTGGAAGCGTCTTCCACAGGTCGGCGTATTCTGGCCGGTTGTAGACCCTCGCTGCAAACAACAGCGCAGGCCTTCGCAGAGGGAGCTGCGAGAAAAATGCGGCGTCGGCGCGGTACGGCCACGAGCCCCGATTGCCAATGAAGGGAAACAGGCGGGCGATGACGGCGCGCATGCCCGGGCCGTCCTGCAACTCGTAATCCCACACACTCTCAAAGCGCGTCGACAACAGCTCACAGCATCCTGCCAGCAGGTCGACATTGAACAACGTATTTCGGTACGGATTCGGGGTGGCAAGCTCGTGAACAAAGTTGCCGTCGGAGGTGATCTGCGCGCGAATCGTGGATGTCCGGAACTGGTGCCTTAAGGTGGTTAGAGCGCTATCGTCCTTCGGGTTGAGCTTCGCGCTTGCCGCTGCCTGAAGAAGCCACGACGACCCGTTGTGGTCGTGCATGTCTCGCGCCAACCCGGCGGTGCGCGATGTATTGAGCCAGTCGAGATATGAGGTAAACCATCTCGTGATCGTGTCGAGCGTGGCAGGCGTAAGTGCCTCGGAGTTCGACAGAAACGGTACGCACTGCGCGATCTCCACCAGGGGGAGACCTTCGATGACGCCTTCAGGGCGTCCCGTCTTCGCACCAGCGGCAACCTGCGCAAACTGAAGCGAAGGCACCATGGCCGTCTCCGGCGTTACAAACCATTCTTGCAGGTGGAGAACGGCATGTTTTGCATATCGCTCATCCTTGGTGATGACATAAGCGGATGTCAGGGCTGGAACGATATGGCCGAGGGCGAACAACGAATCCCGATGGGCGACGAAGGCGTTCGGTTGTTCCTCGGGATCGGAGTAAAAATCGTGCGCCGATCCCGGCGAACCACCGCCGTGAAACTCTGTAATGGGAGCGGGCGTTTGCTTCAGATAGCGATCTGCAGCGGAAAGAATGCGGTCGTGGTCGATCGCCGCAACGTTGGGGCGGATCGAAGATCCTCCGGCAAGCGATGACTGACCGAAGAGCCGCGATGCGAGCAGGCTTGAAACGGCCTGTGTGCAGAACAATCTGCGTGTCGAGTCCATGAGCGAACCTTGCGCCGAAGAGTATCACGTCTTCACCGGGTGGAGAGTCGTCACAAGTGAGACTCAGCCGGTAGTATGGAAGTATGCGTGGGGCATGGCGAATAGCAGCTATTGGATTGATGTTGAATGCGGCAGCGGTGTGGGCTGCCGACCATACCGCAAAGGTATGCGTTCGTGACGAGCAGGGCAACGCGATTAGCGGCGCGCAGGTTCTTCTGCGGTCAAGGCCGGTCGTCTTTGCATCGAGCGACGACATGGGTTGCACCCGTGTTCTCGTCCAGCATCCGGAGACTCCTGTTGAGGTCTCCCATTCCGGCTTTGCAACCGTATCGCAACCGGTCGGGACCGGCGACGTCAACATAACGTTGCGCGTTGCGGCGGCAAATTCAGTCGTTGAGGTGACTGCGGCGCGCACACCTCTCTCGCTCGATGCCAGCGCCAGCAGCGTTCGCACCATGTCGAGGCAACAGCTTGACGAGGCGCCGGGCTTCAATCTCGACGACAAGCTCCGCCAGGTGGCCGGCTTTCAGTTGTTCCGCCGGACAGGCTCGTGGGTTGCCAACCCGACCACGCAGGGAACTTCGCTGCGCGGCCTTGGCTCCACCGCTGCCAGCCGCACGCTTGTACTGAGCGACCAGGTTCCGCTCAACGATCCCTTCGGCGGATGGGTCCATTGGAACGAGATTCCACTGCTCGCCATGCGCAACGTAGAGCTGATGCGCGGCGGGGCCTCCGACCTGTACGGCTCAAGCGCAATCGGCGGCGTGATCGATGTGAATCCAGTAACCCCCGAACAGTTCGACTATGTTCTTGACCTCAGCGGTTCGAGCGAAGATACATCGAGCCTGAACGGCCTGCTGACAGGTGCAGCGAAGGGCTGGAGCGGGCTGGGTGCTGCCTCGCTCTTCCGCACGGGAGGCTATACGTTGATCGCACCGGAGGCCCGCGGCGCGGTGGATGTCCCCTCCAACGTGCACTCACAGAGCGGACGGCTTGAGGTGCAGCGCAAGGCAGGCCCCGGCGCGATCTTCCTGCGCGGAAACCTGTTGAATGAGGCGCGCAGCAATGGAACTCCATTGACCACAAACGCCACGCGTATCTGGCGCTATGCCACAGGTGGCGACTGGGGCGATGGCGGCAACGGCCGCATTCTGGTGCGTTTGCATGGAGCGAACCAGGGCTACCGTCAGAGCTTTTCCGCCGTGACTGCCAACCGCGCAACCGAGCGGTTGACGCGACTCCAGGTCGTTCCCTCAGCACAGTTGGGGGCGGTCGGACAGTGGGCGCACACCTACGGTGCTCTCACCCTGGTAGCGGGGGTCGATTTGTTGGATACGCGCGGCAGAGATGCGGAGACGCCGGTAACGAGCAACGTTCCTCAACAGACCGTCAGCATCAGTGCACGGCAGCGCGACGCGGGTGTCTACGGTGAGGCGCTCTGGCAGCCCCAGGGCTGGTCGGTCGCGCTGTCATCGCGGGTCGACCGCTTTTCCACCTTTGACGCGCGGCAGACCGGCGTCACTCCCGCGCCCGTGCTTCCTCAAGTCTCAGAGACGATCTTCGACCCGCGGCTGGGTGTAGTGAAGCAACTTCGCGGCGGCGTCTCGCTCACGGCCTCGGCCTTCCGCGCCTTCCGCGGCCCATCGATGAACGAGCTCTATCGCACGGGCCAGGTCGGACAGCAGACGACCCAGGCCAATCCCGCGCTGCGCTCCGAACGCGCAACGGGGTGGGAGGCAGGCGGCCTGTGGAACGTTCGTCGTATCGGCACGTTGCGGTCGAGCTACTTCTGGACACAGGTCAATCGTCCTATAGCGGCCGTGCAGATCAGCTCAACTCCAACTAGCCAGCTATTGAAGCGGCAGAATCTCGGACAGTTGACCAGCAAGGGCGTCACCGCTGAAATCGAGATGCGCCCGGTTGGTTTCCTGGCGGTCACAGCCGGATACCAGTATGCGGATTCGACCGTGACGAAGTTCCAGGTCGATCCAACGTTGGTGGGCAAGTGGACTGCGCAGGTTCCGCGAAACTCCGCGACGCTTCAGGCCCGCGCCGAAAAGCGCCAGTGGGGTGTCTTTGCGGTCGATCTCAGGACGGGCGGCCAGCAGTTCGACGACACTGCCAACCTGTACCGCTTGAACAGTTATGCGCAGGTTGATCTCTACGCGGAGCACTCCTTCGGTCGCTCGCTGCGTCTGTATGCATCGGTGCAGAACCTGGCGAACTCGCGCATCGAGGCAGGCCGAACGCCAAACCTGACGCTGGCCGCTCCTCGCATCGTCACAGCAGGCATACGAATCCACTAGGTTTTCAGGCGATGGCTGTGTTCACCAGCGCCTGCGCCTCGCCCTGAATCTGCTTCAGGTGGTCAGGGCCTTTGAAGCTCTCGGCATAGATCTTGTAGACGTCTTCCGTGCCCGATGGCCGCGCAGCGAACCAACCGTTCTCCGTCGTTACCTTCAAGCCGCCAATGGGAGCATGATTGCCGGGAGCTTCCGTGAGGATTGCCGTAATCGCTTCGCCCGCAAGTTCCTTTGCGCTGACCTGCGATGGAGAAAGCTTGCCCAGTTTGGCCTTCTGCTCCTTGGTGGCGGCGGCGTCGATGCGCTGATAGGTTGGACTGCCGTACTTTGCCGTCAGCTCCCCATAGAGGACACCCGGATCTTTGCCAGTGCGTGCCGTCATCTCGGCTGCCAGCAGGCCGGGTATGAGGCCATCTTTGTCCGTCGTCCATA
Organism: Acidobacteriota bacterium; assembly: GCA_018268775.1. GTDB lineage: Bacteria > Acidobacteriota > Terriglobia > Terriglobales > Acidobacteriaceae > Edaphobacter. Next base: position 20,249 of record JAFDVV010000007.1, read on the forward strand.
CGCTGCCGTTGCGACGCAGGAAGGTGGCTCCAGCCGACTCCTCGCCGACGAAGCCGAGCGAGCCGTCGATCAGGCCATCGACAAACCACTTGAAGCCGACCGGAACCTCAAGCATGGGCCGATTCAGGCCCTTGGCGACGCGATCGATGATGCTCGACGAGACAAGCGTCTTGCCGATTGCGGTCTTCGCCCCCCACTCCGGCCGGTTCGTGAACAGGTACTGGATCATCACGGAGAGATAGTGATTGGGGTTCAGCAGTCCGGCCGAGCGCGTGACGACGCCGTGCCGGTCGTGGTCGGTATCGCAGGCCCAGGCGACATCGAACTTGTCCTTGTTCGCGATCATGCTCGCCATGGCGTAGGGGCTGGAGCAGTCCATGCGGATACGCCCATCCCAATCCAGCGTCATGAACCGGAATGTCGGGTCGACGTGCGTGTTCAGTATCTCCAGAGGCAGCTTGTACTGCTCGGCGATGCGCGGCCAGTAGTGAACGCCTGCGCCGCCCAGCGGGTCGACGGCAAGTTTGAGCGACGAGCTACGGATAACTTCGAAGTCGATCACGTTGGCCAGGTCGGTGACGTAGGCCGTGATGTAGTCGTGGCGGCAGGTCTTCTCCGCCGCAAGAGCTTTTGCATACGTGGTGCGTTTGACGCCCTTCAGACCTGCCGCAATCAGCTCGTTGGCGCGGTTCTCGATCCACTTTGTGGCCGATGTGTCCGCCGGGCCTCCGTTGGGAGGGTTGTACTTGAAGCCGCCATCCTCGGGCGGATTGTGCGACGGCGTAATGACGATACCGTCCGCGCGGTGCAGCTTCGGGTTTGCGTTGCGCGTCAGGATCGCGTGGGACAGTGCCGGTGTAGGGGTATAGCCCAGGCGCTCATCGACCATCACCTCGATGTCGTTGGCCGCCAGGACCTCAAGAGCTGTCGTGAAGGCGGGTTCGGAGAGCGCGTGCGTATCGCGCGCCAGGAAGAGCGGCCCCAGGGTCTTCTGCTCTGTGCGGTATTCAACGATGGCCTGCGTGATCGCGGCGATGTGGTCGTCGTTGAAGCTGGCGGCAAGAGCATTGCCGCGATGGCCCGATGTGCCGAACGCAACGCGTTGGGCCGCGGCGCCAGGGTCGGGATGCAAGGCATAGTAGGCGGTAATGAGACGCGGCAGGTCGACAAGCGAGTCGAGGGAGGGAAGGTGGCCAGGCTTATTGGTCTCGTTGGTGCTCATGTCGTCGCTTCAGTTCCTTTTCAAATCCAGATATTCAACCCTATGCACTATATGAGATGCGAGGCCTGTGAGGAAGACCACCAACGTAGCATCCACGTTGCGATGCTGATGCAGATAACGCGGAAGTCGCATGTAATATGGTGGTGTTTCCGTTAAATTTGTTTCTGCAACGCAACAGTGCAGGAAAAGTACCGCATGGCTGGGCCATGACACATGGCCAACGTGCATCGCTGAGTATCGATCGTTGAGTGTGTTTGAGCCACATCGTCCGCTGGACGATTGGCTCCAAGGGGCCCGATGGGTTTGGCAGTTGCGAAAAAAGTGTGCTTCGCCGGTCTGGTAGCGGCGTTGTTCAGTACGGTCTGCATCGCTGCCTTCGCGGTCGAGCCTGTGTTGATAGCCGACACACACGTCAACAGCGCGCGCCCAACGGCAAACAGCGGTGCCATCTCGAACCTCAACGTGGGAGGCGGCTACACCTCCTTGCTCCAGTTCGACATGGGAACCCTTCCCAGCGGAACGGCACCGTCTCAGATATCCCGCGCACTGCTTCGTCTTTACTGCAACAGGGCGGATACGCCGGGGCTGGTGAGCGTGCAGCCGGCAACATCGTCATGGGGGGAGTACAGCGTTACCTACAACACATTGCCTCAACTCGGCGCGGCGCAGCAGGTCATCTCGGTGACACAGGCAGGGTCATACGTCTGGGTGGACGTGACGTCGATGGTGCAGGGGTGGGTGAGCACTCCTTCGAGTAACAATGGCCTGGCCCTGACCGCAGGCTCTGCGTCCGTTCAATTCGACAGCAAAGAGAACGACCTGACGGGCCACGCTCCTCTGCTCGATGTTGTGTTGATCTCACAGGGGCCTGTGGGGCCAAAGGGCGATACCGGCGCAATCGGCCCCCAGGGCCCAGCGGGTGCCACCGGGGTTCAGGGAGCAATCGGACCTACGGGGCCTCAGGGGCCGAAGGGAGATACAGGGAGCCAGGGGCTGCAAGGGCCACAAGGCCCCGCAGGGCTGACTGGCCCCACCGGTCCCTCCGGGCCTCAGGGGCCTCAAGGCCCACAGGGGATAACGGGAGTTGCCGGGCCCGCAGGATCGCCGGGACTGGTCTATCAGGGTGCCTACTCATCGACGACGAACTACGCGCTGGGCGACGTTGTGTTCTGGCAGGGAGCGAGCTATGTTTCGCTTGGTGCAAATAACCATGGCAACACGCCGTCTCTAAGCACTGCACAGTGGGGAGTCCTGACCGCACAGGGCCCAGTGGGGCTTCAGGGGCCAATCGGAGCGACAGGCGCAACCGGTGTTCAAGGACCTCCCGGGTCGGTCGGCCCCCCCGGCGAACAAGGGCCACAGGGGACTCAGGGCATTCCCGGACAGGCGGGCGCACAGGGAATCCCCGGCGCTCAGGGGGCGCAGGGATTGCAGGGGCCAATGGGGCCTCAAGGGCCAGTTGGGCCAACCGGTATGGCTTTCCGCGGCACGTACTCCTCGACAACGAACTACGCAGCAGGGGACGGCGTCATCTTCGGCTCTTCAGGATACGTCTCCCTGGCCGGCAACAACCATGGCAATACGCCTGACCAAAGTCCGGCAGCCTGGGCCATCTTTGCAACAGGCACTCCCGGACAAACCGGTGCGGTCGGGCCGATGGGGCCACAAGGCATCACAGGAGCGCAAGGGCCTGCTGGCCCGCAGGGGCTTCAGGGAGTTCAGGGGCCCATTGGGCCGCAGGGGCCTGCGGTTGCCAACTACACGGGCAACTACAGCTCTGCGACGAACTACACCCTTCACGACGCCGTCAGCTACAACGGATCGACATATATCTCTCTGGTCGCGAGCAACGCAGGAAACACTCCCGCATTTAGCCCCCTTCAATGGGCGCTCCTTGCGGCGCAGGGACCCGCGGGGCCAACCGGTGCGACCGGCGCGCAGGGGCCTGCCGGTCCCGCAGGTGCAACCGGCGCTACGGGTGCGACCGGCGCGCAAGGCCCACCGGTCAGCTTCAGCGGCGGTTGGCTGACTTCGCGTTCTTACGCAACAGGCGATGCGGTGAGCTACGGCGGAGCAAGCTACATTGCCATCGCCGCAAACAGCGCTCGTCAGCCGGACGTCAGTCCAACATACTGGGCGGTGCTTGCGCAGGCTGGTGTTGCCGGTTCCGCGGGTGCCACGGGCGCGCAGGGCCCGCAAGGTCTGCAAGGCCCCCCGGGCGTGACCTATCGAGGCCCCTGGTCTGCTGCAACAGGCTATCTTGCTAACGATGCGGTCTTCTACGCGGGCAGCACATACCTTGCATTGGCTACGAGTCTGGGCTCGGCACCCGACGTCAGTCCATCCGCCTGGGCGCTGCTTGCGCAGGCGGGCAGTGCAGGAGCGACCGGGCCAGCGGGCACTGCCGCAACGGTTGCGATAGGCACGGTGACGACGGGCGCTGCCGGGACGCAGGCATCGGTGACGAATACGGGCACATCGTCTGCGGCCGTGCTTAACTTCACCATTCCCCAGGGCGCTGCCGGAGCTTCGGGAGGTGGCGGCGGAGGGGGCACAAGCGGTATTCCATTCGCCTCGACGTACCACGCAGTTTCGTTCAATACGCTGTATTACTCGGTGAACAATACATCCGCCAGCGCGGCTGAGAGCGCGCAGGTGCTTACCTGGGTGCCGAATGGCTGTTCGGCGACGTCGCTAAACGTCTATTCGCAGCAGTCGAACACAATTACCGTTACCCTGCGTACGGGAACCACCGGTTCGTTGGTGAACTCCGCACTCTCCTGTTCAGCGGCAAGCGGAGGTCAATGCACTGCTGCAGGAGCGGTTGCGGTTCCCGCCGGTGGATTCGTCGACCTCACGATAACAGGGGCCAGCGGAACCTCAGCCGGCGTCTGGACTGCCCTCGCCTGTAACTGACACTACGGATTGGCTAGACCAATTGCGCAGCAGGTATGCTGGTGAGCGGCGTATCAGGCAGCGGGAGTTTGACGATGAAGTTGTTTCAAATTGCGGCTTTGGGTTCGGTGGCAGCACTTCAAGCGATGGGTGCAGCATCTTTGCTGGCGCAGGGTGCGCTCACGATCGACGAACCCTCCGCAAAGATGGCGGCGTCGATCATGCAGCAGTGGCCCCGCGGCGTGGTCAGTACCGAGAACCATCCCGGAGCGTGGGCCTATGAAGAGGGTGTCCTGCTTGATGGCATGGCTGCTCAGTGGCACGCAACCGCCAATGGAGACGACTTCCGCTACATCAAGGACTCGGTGGACAAATACGTCGATGCCGACGGCACAATCAAGGGCTACAACGCCGACGCCCACAGTCTGGACGAGGTGGAGATGGGCCGGGCTGTTTTGCTGGTCTACCGTGTAACCCAGCAACCGAAATACTACAAGGCGGCGAAGTACATCCACGATCAACTCGCGAATCAGCCACGCACACAGAGCGGGGGGTACTGGCACAAGAAGATTTACCCAAACCAGATGTGGCTCGACGGCGCATACATGGCTGCTCCGTTTCGAGCAGCCTATGCTAACACCTTCCAGGAACCTTCCGGCTACGACGACATCGCTAAGCAGCTCCTTATGATGTCCGACCACATGCGCGATCCGAGAACCGGCCTGTTGAAGCACGGGTGGGATGAGTCGAAGCAGATGAAGTGGGCCGACCCCGCGACCGGCCTTTCGCCTGAGATATGGGGTCGCGCGCTTGGTTGGTATGCCATGGCGCTGGTCGACGTTCTGGACTGGCTACCGGCTGATTATCCGCAGCGCGCGGCGCTTGTAAGGGCCTTCAACAAAACGATTGCACCGGTCATCGCCTATCAGGACAAGAAGACCGGGTTGTGGTGGCAGGTAATGGACAAAGGCGGTAAGAAAGGAAACTTCACCGAAGCCTCTGCAAGCTGCATGTTCGTCTACGCCATCGCCAAAGGGGTGCGGATGGGCTATCTGCCGCAAGCCGACGAGGCGAGTGCACGAAAGGGTTGGCAGGGAATTCAGAAGGCGTTCGTAAAGTCCGATGCCGGCGGGAAGATGGAGCTGGATGGAACGGTAAAGGTCGGCGGCCTTGGTGGTACGCCGTATCGCTCTGGAACGTTCGACTACTACATCGGCGAACCCACCCGCGTGAACGATGCAAAGGGTGTAGGAGCGTACCTGCTAGCCGGCGCGGAGATGGGACAGGCATCGACCGAGGCGCTGGGTCAGGGAAAGACCGTGATGGTCGACGCCTGGTTCAACTCGCAGAAGCGCAAAAACGCCGCCGGGCAGACGGAACTTTTCCACTACAAGTGGGACGACGACGCCAACTCGGGCTTCGCCTTCTTTGGCCGCGCCTTTCAGCGATACGGCGTCAAGCTGGCGACCCTGAAGACAGCGCCTACGGTAGCCGACCTGAACAAAGCACAGATATATCTGATCGTTTCACCCGACATTCCAGCAAAGAACCCAAACCCGAACTACATGGACAAGGCCAGCGGCGATGCGATCGAAGCCTGGGTGAAGGCAGGTGGTGTCCTCATTCTGATGGAGAACGACAAGAACAACTCCGAGTTCGAGCACTTCAACACGTTGAGCGAACGGTTTGGGATCCACTTCAATGCCGTGCTGCGCAATACGGTCGACAATAACAACTGGCCGCAGGGAACGGTGATGGTTCCCAAGGGGACCGGGGTCTTTACCTGGCCGCATAAGGCCTATCTGAAGGAGATCAGCACCATTACGGTCTCTGGCCCCGCCAAAGCGCTCCTGACGGACAAAGGCGACGTTCTTATGGCGGAGACCAGCTTTGGCAAGGGGACAGTGTTTGCAGTTGTCGACCCGTGGGTCTACAACGAGTACGTCGACCGTCGTAATAAACTGCCGCTGGACTTCGACGGTTTTGATGCGGCTGTCGATCTGGCAGGATGGGCAGTTCGTCAGGCCAGGTAACTTGATTTAAAGATGTGGGGCGAGAATCGCGCGGAGCTCGCGGGCGAGTGTCGCCAGATGCAGGAGCGTTTGGGGTGTGGGCACTTTCAATATCTCTTCGATCTTGCCCGCGACCGAGCCCGCGTCTCCGTATCCGAACATGCCGAGGTTGCCGGAGAGCTTGTGAGCGACCGACTGTGCTTCGGCGCGGTCGGTCTCGTCGAGCCTGCCCGACGCAGCCAGCAACGCGGTCCTGTCCAGCAGAGCAAGCCGCTCCCGCATCGAGGGGAGATGACGTTGCCAGAGATCGGCCAGTAAGGCTGATATCTCTGCTGCCGCAGCCGGTTTTGCGCTCATGTCAATAAGACGCAAAAAGAGGGAGGATCGCCCATCTTTTGGGTTAACACGAAAGTGGTATCAGGTGAGGAGGCCATTGGACACGTACGTGAGGGGCTATACCTGATTTCTATTGCGAAGTAGACGACGTCGCGGCCTTTTGACCGTCCGGATGATTGTCCGTCCAATGAAGCGCCTCTGCGATCTGCTCCGCCAAGGTGAGGGGATCGAAGGGCTTGAAGAGCACGGCTGCAACTCCAAGTCCTGCAAACCGGCGCTTGTCCACGCCCTGAACTTTAGCCGTGAGCAGCACAACCGGGATTTGTGCTATCGAAGGAATTTGCTGCATCTCTCGGAAGGTGGATGGACCATCCACCTCAGGCATCATGACGTCCATCAGAATGGCGTCGGGTTGCTGCGCGATGGCGACCTCGATTCCCCGGGCTCCGGATTCGGCGGTAAATATCTGCCAGCCAGCAGTCGCTTCCAGCGACAGGGCAGCCACTTCGCGGATATCATCCTCGTCGTCGATAATCAGAACTCTTCGCATGAACGTCCTCATTTTCTCATGCGGAGAAAAAAATGCCAGATGAAAAGAAAAATCTTCCCGCCCGGTTACCAGAGGTTCAAACGAGGTTAATTGAAAAGTTAAGTGGTTTCAGCCGGCAGCTATGATGCCGGACCCGCCGTGGTCAGGTCAGTGAACCTGGAACGGATGCGTTGCACCATGGACAGAACCAACTCCTCGACTTCATGGGGTTGGACCTTCGCCTTTGTCAGGAACTCGGTTGGGCCGAGGCGCAGGCGCGACATCTCGGCGTCGGAGATCTCGCGTCCAGAGTAGACGACCAATGGCAAAGACTTTAGCGGCGGTTGCTGACGCAGCCACTCCACAAAAGAGAAGCCATCGCCGTCAGGCAAGGTAAGGTCGAGAATCAAAAGGTCGGGCTTGCGGCTGATGCACTGGCGAATGGCCTCCTGCCGCGTCGAAGCATGGTCCACATGCACTGCGGCGTCCTGGAAGTTCGCGATCAGAACGCTGGCAAGGTCGTGGTCATCTTCCACCAGAAGGACATAGGCCGGCCCGTCTCCCTGATGGAGGACACGTCCCAGTTCTGCGAATAGCAGGTTTTCATTGAAGGGCTTCTGTACCCACCCCTGCGCATCGCCGGTAAGCTGAGGCCGCAAGGTCGACGAAAGAACGCTGAGAACAACCACCGGGATATTTGCCGTAACCGGATTGTTGCGCAGGCGTTGCAGCGTCTCCCACCCGCTAAGGCCCGGCATGTAGAGATCGAGCAGAATCGCTTCCACCTGCGTCTCTGCTGCGAGCGTAAGGGCCTGGTCGCCCGAGCTCGCCTCGATCACGGTGTAACCCTGCCGGGTAAGGTGTTCGGAGACCACGGTGCGAATGCCTGGGTCGTCGTCGCAGACCAGGATTGCGCCTTCGCCGCGCGGAGGCATTGCGGCGGGTAGCGAGACATCGGAGGCCCGGGTTGTGCGCGGCAGCATCACGTAAAGCGTTGTGCCCTTGACGAGGTTCTTCTGCGCCCAGATTGAGCCGCTATGTTGTTGGACGATGCTGCGGCAGATTGCCAGTCCGAGTCCCGTTCCGCCGCGCTGGCGCGAATCGGAGGGTTCAACCTGCTGGAATCGGTCGAAGATCGAGTCCAGTTTGTCGGTTGGGATGCCGCGGCCTTCGTCGACGACTTTCAGCAGAATGGAGTCGGCGGTCGCATCGGTATGAATGCGGACTGTAGAAGCTGCCGGAGAAAACTTGATTGCGTTTGAGAGAAGGTTCGTCAGCACCTGGAGAATGCGGTCGGAATCTCCGTCGAAGAACAACGCTTCGGGGGATGCCGCCTGGGCCACCGTGAAGGGAACCAGCTCAAGATGCACCGAATTTGTGTCGGCCATCGGTGTCATCGTCTCAATGGCCTGCTGGCAGAGATCGCGCAAGGAGCAGCGACGAATCTGCAATGGGGCGCGTCCCGATTCCATGCGCTCGAGGTCGAGGATGTCGTTGATCAGGCGAATCAGGCGGTCGGTGTTTGTGGTCGCGATGCGAAGCAGATTGAGAGCCTTCGCGTCGAACTGTCCGATGGTTCCGGACGAGAGCAGGCCGAGCGCGCCGCGAATGCTGGTCAACGGCGTACGCAGCTCGTGAGAGACCGTCGAGATGAACTCATCCTTCAGGGTGTCAAGCTGGGAGCGCTCCGTGAGCTGAATCTTGTCCTGGTGCTGTTGCTCGCGCGCCTTGCTGAGCTGCGTAGCTAGATCGCGTGTCGTTCGCTGTGCCCTCAAGAAGGCGTAAAGCAGGATTCCATACGTTGCAAACAGCGACAAAAAGGCCAGGACGGGGAGCATGTGCATACGGCGGTTGAACCTCGAGAAATCCCAGGGGCAGATACGTCTTTAGATGGTAACTTGACTCGTCAAAGTCAAGATAACTAAAAACAAATGCTGATAAGTCAAAGTAGTACAACGATTGGCGCAGGCAGACTATTGCTTAATTGTAGACCGCTGGTAACTGAAGTCTGGGAGATTCAAGCTCAACAGAAATACTGCAATCTAAAACGCTGATTCAAAGGAGCTAAACGCTCTTCTACCTGCAATGGGAAGAATTGCAGAAAGTGTTCTGTTTTGGAATACCACCTAATGGTGTTGTCTTCGGAGTAAATAGCTATCCGCAAGAGAATCCGCGCAAAAAAAAGGAAAGGCTGCCTCTCGCAGCCCACCCCTTTGACATGGCGGAGTCTTACTAGACGGTGACTGGCACCTGGTCCAAGATGGCTGCCCACTTCTTGCCTTTGCGAGTCGCCTGAGCATTCTTGTGGAAGGCATATCCGGCAACCAGCGGCAGGGCCATGGTGGCCTCGGAGTACACCATCTGCTCGAAGGTGGTGTCGACCTTGCCCCAGCTCGAGGCCTCCTTCAGCGTTGAGCCGGAGAGCGCGCCGTCGCGAGCGTCGGCCACCGTGATCTGGATCGCGTACTTGTGCATCGAGGCGTCGACGCCGAGGATATCGGCGGCAACCACGATGTCCTGTGCGAAGTTCTTCGGCACGCCGCCGCCGATCATCAACAGGCCGGTGGTCGGGTTGGCGATCTTCAACTGCGTCAGCTCGTAGAAGTCCTTTGCCGAGTCGATCGAGACGGAAGGCTTGCCCACGCGCGCGTGCTGGTGGGCGACGAGGCCGAAGCCGGCCGAGCAGTCCGAGAAGGCCGGGCAGAAGATCGGCACGTTCTTTTCATAGGCAGCCAGCACGATGGAGTCGCGTCCGCCTGCTTGTGGGGTCTTCCCATTCTTTGCCAGGTAGGCTCCCATCTCGCGGATGAACTCGCGCGAGCTGTACGGGCGCGGCTCAAGCGAGTTGGTGATCTGGTGGGTCGTCTCGTCGCACTCACGCAGCTCTTCCTCGTCGATGAAGGTGTCGTAGATGCGGTCGATCATCAGCTCGCGGAGGGTGTTGTCCTCGTGGCCGTACTTGTACTCGTCGCCGGCGATGTAGTGGTTGAAGCCAAGGGCCTCGAAGAAGTCCTGGTCGACGATGTTGGCGCCGGTCGAGACGATGGCATCGACCATGTTGTTGCGCACCAGGTCGACGATGACCTTCTGCAGGCCGGCCGAGATCAGTGATCCGGCAAGGCACAGGATGACGCCGCAATCCGTGTCGCGGAGCATCATCTCGTAGATAGAAGCGGCGCGCGCGGTGTCGCGCGAACTGAAGGCCATCGACTGCATGGCGTCGACAAGCGCCACAACGTTGTGCTGCTTGATGTCGATGTGCTTGATGGGCTGGGCGAGGAGTTCTTTTTTCGTAGGCATAGCCTCTATAGGATATCAAGCAAAACCCTATGATTGGCGCGGGTTTGTATGAATATTTGCGGCAGCGGCGAGGGCTTCTCCCTCTCTCGGGATTTGCCTCCGGAACGGTGAGCGGAGAGACTGGATGCCATGAACGTCAACCTGGCCGAGCGGGCGCACAACCACAACTGGAAGCTCGATCCGATCGTGCGATCGCTGCTCGACACGGACTTTTATAAGCTGCTGATGTTGCAGTTCATCTGGAAGAACTTTCCCGATGTACACGTCAGCTCGGAGACCAGCAATCGCACCACCTCGGTGCGGCTCGCTGAACATATCCCGGCCGCCGCACTGGCCGAGCAGATGGAGCATGTCCGCCAGCTTCGCTTCCGCCGCAGCGAGATGATATGGCTTGCCGGTAACACCTTCTACGGCACGCGCAGCATCTTCGAACCGGACTTTCTGGATTGGCTGGAGAATGGTTTTCGTCTCTCCGACTACGAGATCTTTGAGCGTGACGGACAGATTGGCCTGCGTTTCTCCGGTCTGTGGACGGAGGTCACGATGTGGGAGGTCTATGGGCTGGCGTTGGTGAGCGAGATGAAGACGCGCTCGGCTCTAAGCAGGCTCAGCGAACTGGAGCTCGATATTCTGTATGCCCGTGCCAAGACCCGCTTGTGGGACAAGATCGAGAAGCTCAGGGGCCTTCCAGGCCTCAGTATCTCGGAGTTCGGTACGCGTCGACGTCATAGCTTCCTGTGGCAGGAATACGCTGTGATGGTGATGCGGGCCGGGCTGGGTAAGGCGCTTTCGGGAACCTCAAATACGTATCTTGCCTACAAGCACGACCTCGAAGCCATGGGCACCAACGCGCACGAGCTTCCCATGGCGCTTGCCGCCCTTGCGAACGACGACACGGAGCTTCATGCTTCGCAATATCGCGTATTGGAGCTTTGGCAGAAGAGCTATGGCGGCGAGCTGCTGATTATGCTGCCCGACACCTTCGGCACAACGCAGTTTTTGCAGGGAGCGCCGGACTGGGTGGCCGACTGGACCGGCCAGCGCGCCGATTCGAAAGACCCCTTCGTTGCCGGGGACGAATACATTGCATGGTTGATGAGCCGTGGCCGCGACGCCCGGAGCAAGCGGCTGATCGCCTCCGATGGGCTGGACGTCGACGATATTGTGGCGCTGCATCGATACTTCGACGGCAGAATCCGTTTCAGCGCAGGGTGGGGAACGCTGCTGACGAATGACTTTCGCGGGTGCCACCCGCGCGGCGAGAACGACTTCGACCCCATAAGCCTCGTCTGCAAGTTGATGACGGTGAATGGCCGGCCAGCGGTGAAGTTGAGCGACAACGCGCACAAGTCCACCGGGCCCGAGCAGGAGATTGAGCGCTACCGGCGCGTCTTTGGAAGCGTTCGAGTGGAAGGCCCGGAGGTGGTGGTGTAGCTGTGCGTCTCGCGCTTCGCGCAGCTATACTCGGCGATATGCAGAGATTCGGACGTGCGATTCGCTTTGTTGTGGCCTCCGCCATGGTGCCCTTGTTTGCCGTGCAGCCCTCGTTTCCGTGGGGAGCGGATGGGCACAGGATGATCAACCGGCTGGCCTCTGAAAATCTGCCGAAGGA
>JAFDVV010000007.1:32244-63289 GCA_018268775.1 Acidobacteriota bacterium
CACTTCATGGACATGGAGTATCTCGACCTGGTGGGGCCGGCTCTGCCGAAGAAGCGGTACGACTTTCTCCGCGCTCTGGCAAAGGCGCAGGCGGTGCATCCCGAGATGCAGTTGCAGCCCGAGGTTGTAGGGCTGCTTCCTTATGTGACCGAAGAGGTCTGGCAGCGATTGCGCAACAGCATGCACGAGTACCGTAAGCTGCAGGCCGCGGGTGAAGATACACGGCCGGTTGAAACGGCCATCCTGTTCTACGCTGCGTGGCTTGGCCACTATGCAGCCGATGGATCGCAGCCTCTGCATACGACGACAAGGTACAACGGGTGGACGGGACCCAATCCCAACGGCTACACGACGGAACACAAGATCCACTCGGCCTTTGAATCTCTTTATGTCTCCGCGAACATCAAACCGTCGGACATAGCGCCGCTGGTAGCATCCGCGCCACCGAAGGTACTGAACGACGAGTGGACAGACTTTCTTGCCTATCTGCGCGACACGTCGACCCAGGTGGAGAAGGTCTATCAGCTTGAGAAGGTGGGTGGCTTTCGAGGAGCAGGCACACCTGAGGCAAAGTCATTCACAGAGGAGCGGCTTGCGGCTGGTGCGATCGAGCTCCGCGACATGATCTACACGGCATGGGTTCGCAGCGGCGATCCCGTGGAGGAGTACCACGGGCCGAAGTAGGCTGTAGCAGATCTCAATGGAGAATGGGATACTGACGCCGTTCGACGCGCGTCAGCAGACGCCGAAGCAAGGGCGTCAACGCGACCGCAATCACCGGTGCGACAACGACGGCGATGGCGGCCCACACGACGAGGGCGTGCCACTCCCACCGCCATATCTCCCGTACAAGATCGATCGGGTGTCTGCGTGCCGCTTCAAGGATCGCCGATGGCGCGAGGGGAAGTCCTGCTGTATGGAACACCATACTCCCCAATTGCAGGAACGGGACAAACAACAACAGTTCCAGCGGATAGACGATGTGGTTGCCGACCTGTGAGGCTGCTATGTTGAGCCGGAAGATCGCAGCGACAGCGAGGCAGAGAACAGTCGTACTGCCGAGGAGTGGATTGATGCCGATGACGACGCCAACGGCGATGCTCCACGCCAGCCGCTGTGGCGTCGCCCCCATGCGGAGCAGAGCGAGAATCGGCAGAGCGATGCGGCGGTAGAGCCAGTTGTGATGTACGCCGGTATCTGCCTGGATATCTTCTCTGGAACTTAGCTGTTTGTTGTGCACTACTGTCAGGATAGACTGCCGTCGACGGCAATGTCGTTCGGGGGCGTGTCGGTGAGTGTTCTGCGGTCGCTGGTTCGAAGTGTTCATCTTGCGGCATATTTTGCAAGGTACGGAGTGGAGCTTCTGATCAGACGACCCCCGACACGCGAAGCTCGTGCGGACTGGCTCCATCGCTTCGCGGCAAGTGCGGTCCGCGGGCTTGGCATCGTGATTGATCTCCATGGAAGTTTTCCGGAACGTGGCGCCGTGATATCGAACCATCTCAGTTATCTCGATATCGTGATTCTCGCGGCGCTGCACCCATGCGTCTTTGTGTCGAAGGAAGAGGTTGCTTCATACCCTGTGCTTGGCTGGATGACGACGATGGCCGGAACCGTCTATGTCGCTCGCGGGCATGGAGGGTCCGCGTTGAAGGCACGGGCCGGAATGGAGGCAGCCCTCAATGCAGGATTGCCTGTTGTCTTCTTTCCGGAGGGAACGACATCGGACGGTAGCGGGCTGCTCAAATTTCACAGCGGGCTTCTGGCGCAAGTACTGGCAGCACGCGCTCCGGTGACGGCCGGACATCTTTGCTACAGCATGAATTCAGACAATGACGATGCCACGGTCTCCGATGACATCTGCTATTGGCGCGACGATGTGCAGCTTGTTCCGCATATCTTCAGACTGATGGGTTTGCGGGGTATTCGCGCCCAGGTCAAGTTCGCCGATGCGCCGATACGGTTTTCGTCCGATGCCGATCACCGCAAGCGGGCTGCGTTGGAGGCATGGGTGGCTGTCGGTGAACTGGCGCAGCGGGTTGCGCACATCCATCATGTGTGACTCAGTGCGCGAGGCCTGACCGATGCAGGCGCTGTAGTACCTGCTCGACGGACCAATCGAGGGCGTCGGTCCCTTCGACGGTGACAGTTGCGTGTTGTGCCGATGGAACAACATAGAGATCGGCCATCGGCTTTGCCGTCGCTTCGAACTGTGCGCGCACACTCTCTTCGGTACGGCCTCGTTCGCGCACGTCGCGGTAGATGCGGCGGTTCAGGCATATCTCGTTGGGCGCGTTGACGTAGATGCTGAAGTCGTAGAGGGCGCGCAACTCGGGATAGTGAAGCGCAAGTATTCCTTCGACGATCAAAACAGGGGCGGGCACGATGGTTTCGGTGCGGTTGGGTACGCGGGTGTGCGTGGTGAAGTCGTAGATCGGGCGTTGGATGGAGCTGCCCTGGGCGAGGTCTTCGATGTGCTTTGCGAGCAGCGCGTGCTCGAGTGAGTCCGGGTGATCGAAATTCTGTAAAGCGCGTTCACCGGGAGGAAGGTGGCCCAGGCACCTGTAGTAAAAGTCGAGAGGCAGAAGCGTAGCTGCAAGTTGGCCAGTCAACTCGCGTGCCAGCGTCGTCTTACCGGAGCCGGAGCAGCCGGCGATGCCCAGGATCAGCGGGCGCTGGGGAAGTGTAAGCTGCTCTGCCACGGCGGTCACGGGGCGCTTTATGCCTCCTGAGCTGATCGTTTGCCGAGCTGCGGAATCAAGGCGACGAGCAGGCCGGTGAACTGGGAGGCGATCCGTTTTCCGATGTCCATCACCTCTTCGTGATTGATGGGCTGGTCGAGAACGCCGGCGGCCATGTTGGTGACGACGGAGAGTCCGAGGACCTCGATTCCCATGTGTCGTGCGACGATGACCTCGTGTACCGTGGACATGCCGACAAGGTCGGCACCGAGCGTGCGGAAGGCGCGGATCTCAGCCGGCGTCTCGTAGCTTGGCCCGAGGACCGCGAGGTAGACACCTTCATCCAAGGCCCATCCTTGTCTTCCGCCTTCGGCGATTGCCAGCTTGCGAAGAGCGGGGGAGTAGGCTTCCGTCATGTCGAAGAAACGTTGGCCAGAGCCCGGCTGAACGCCAAAGCGAGGTTCGTTCGCTCCGACGGCGGCGTTTGAGCCGGTAAGGTTGATATGGTCGGAGATGGAGACGATGGCGCCCTGGCCGTACCGGGTATTGATGCCGCCGGCGGCGTTGGTGACAATCATTCGCTCCACGCCAAGCAGACCGAGCACACGCACGGGAAAGGTGACTTGCGCCAGTGAGTAACCTTCATAGGCGTGGACACGACCCTGCATGACAGCGACGGGAACGCCGCCGATGGTTCCAACAACGAGTCTGCCCGAATGTCCAGCTACGGTGGATTGTGGGAAGTTCGGTATCTCGGAGTATGGGATGACAACGGAGTCATGCACCTGTGAGGCGAAGTCACCAAGGCCGGAGCCGAGGATGAGGGCAAGTTTCGGCTGAAGAGGGGAACGCGAACGGATGTAGTCTGCGGCGTTCTTTGCTTGCGAGTAAGTGTCGGTCATTCGATTGTGTGAGCGGGACTCTCACCATACTAATTCCACGAGGCACAGTCCTGACAGAGTTTTGGGAATCCGGGAACTTCTCCCATTCGACTTTACTCAGAGCAGGCTCTGCCTTTGGCTTGCTTAGAACGACACCTCAACCAATGGTGGTCGATACCAAGGCATAGCGACATGGCAAGTCAAAAAAGCAGAGACAAGAGAGAGCGAGCTGAGGTTATTGTTTCGATCAGCCTTTACCGCAGCCCGCACGATAGACGCGAGGCTTGCGCCATTCCTCGTCCGTGGCGAAGATGATGCAACTGCGGCCGGTCTCGGTGTCGAGACGCCAGGTGATGTTGCCCTGGCGGTAGAGCTGATAACGTCCGCTTCCGGCAAAGGTCATGCCGTTGGGCGGATTGGGGCTGATGGTGTCGGTGGCTGGAACTGTGCCTGCGGGCGGTTGCTGCTGAGACCGCGTGATCAGGGCGGTGCTTGACGGGCTAGCTGCTGCGGTGGGCTGTGCGGCTTGAGAAGCGGCAGGTTGCTGGTTCGCCGCCTGCGTGTCGGCGGCGGAGGGATAGACAACCGTGTCTGCGTCGGAGGGGGTAGCACGGTTGTCGGTCGCCGCTGTGCGCGCTACTCCGTTGGAGTAGACCTCACCGGAGGTCCCTGTGCGCCTGGTGTCGTAGGTGTTGTAGCCCACATACGCAAACAGCGCGAGAGCCAGCAGGAGCACGATAACGATGATGCGTTTTGCCATGCTTCCTTTCTGCACCAGAACTGGAGCACTCCGATACTATGATGCAGTCTACCGCACCATGATAAACCTCATTAGCGCAATGGTATACATCGAAAAATTAACGTCGATGCACCGTTCGATGTACACGCTGCCGTTGTAACTGCTTGAGAAGCAAGAGAGACGCGGCAGAGCCGTTACTAAATCGTTAATCGGTTTGCATCGGAGAGGGAGTATCATCAAAATCGTGCCGAAATACTCGATCGTCGTTCCATTTCATAACGAAGAAGACAATGTGACCACGCTCTACGACCGTTTGAAGGCGGTGATGGAGCAGGTGGGGGAGAGCTTCGAGCTGGTATTTGTGGACGACGGGTCGCGCGACCGCACGTACCGTCTGCTGGAGGAGATTGCGGCGGTAGATTCGCGGGTGCTTGTGGTCAAGCTGCGGCGCAACTTCGGCCAGACCTCGGCGCTGGCTGCGGGGTTCGACCACGCCCAGGGCGAGTACATCCTTGCAATGGATGGCGACCTGCAACATTCACCCGACGAGATACCGAACTTCCTCGCCAAGCTGGAGGAGGGGTATGACGTCGTGAGCGGCTGGCGATCGCAACGCGGCGACAACTTCATCATGCGCCGCATACCATCACGCGCAGCGAACTGGCTGATGGCCACGCTGAGCGGCGTAAATATCCACGACTTCGGGACGACCTTCAAAGCGTACCGGCGCGAGGTGATCCACAATATCCCTCTGTATGGCGAGATGCACCGGTTTATTCCGGCCCTGGCGTCGTGGTACGGCGCAAGCATCTGCGAGATCCCAATCTCGAACCCGAAGCGTGAGTTCGGCAAGAGCCACTACGGCATCTCGCGGACGTTCCGCGTGTTCTTCGACCTGCTGACGATCCGGTTCCTACTGAAGTACATGACACGCCCGCTCCACTTCTTCGGCACGATCGGCGCGTTGAGTGTCCTTGCGGGGGCGGGGATGTCGATCTGGCTGCTGCTCCTCAAGCTGATCACGGCGCAGCACGTGATGGATCTCCACGGTCCTCTGTTTGTGGTTGCGGGGGTTTTTATCCTGGCGGGTGTGCAGATGATCGGCATTGGTCTGCTTGGCGAGCTTCAGGTGCGCCATTTCCATACGGCCTCGCACCGTGCTCCCTATGCGATCGACCGGATACTGCGTCTGCGTTCGGAAGAGAGCTTGTTGCAGTAGGCGACTCAGGTTTTTAGCGAAGTGCAAATGCGGGTTCTTCGACTTCGCTGCGCTTCGCTCAGTACCTGCTGACACAGGAGGCGCGGGCGCAACGCGTTCGGAAGGTCAGCGAGATGGCCCAAGCCTTCGCGGACAACGAGGCCGAGCGCCGCACGAAGGTTCACACACGCTTGGCATCCGCGTTTTGAAACCGATCGAAGCCAAACCTTCCGATGAAAGAACGGCTCCCTTCATCAGGGATTCCACCATTCGCTTTGAGTTGTCCAACTTCGGCGCGGTGATGAACTACGCCATCAAGAAACGCTACGTTCCCGCCCGCCAGCATTTCGACGAGCGCCCGAAGATCAAGACTATGCGGCGCGACGAGTTCACGCTGGAGGAATACCGCAAGCTCCACACCCAAGTGGATTGGTGAAGCGGACAAGCCGCCAAGCGTCTGGTATCGCACTGTTGCCTACAACGTGTTTCTGATTGCCTGCAATACTGGGATGAGGCCAGCGGAGATGAAGAATCTCCGCTGGCGTGACATCATGCCCGCAAAAGACCGAGAGGGGCGCGAGATCGTCGTGCTGTTCGCGCAGGGCAAGGGAAAGTGCACAAGCTGGTTGCTCCAAGAAGCGTGGGAGATTATTTAGAACGCATCCGCGCAATCTCGAAAGCCACAGAACCGGAAGATAGAATTAGCGGTTCATTCCCAACCAATCGGCAGAGTGCTTTTCAATAGCGATCCGTACCAGTTGGCTGCGTGTCCGCACGCCAGCCTTTTGAAAGAGTTCTTGTATTACAGCTTTCACAGAGGTCTCGGACATCTGTATCTTGGATGCGATTTCCTTATTGGTAAGGCCATCGAGGATATTACGCAAAACCTCGCGCTGACGGCTGGTTAAAGTTAAGGACCTCTGCCGCGGTTCACGAGTCTCATTTGTTGCCGCAACTAACGAACGTATTGCTCCGCCATCCAACCATAGTTCTCCCTTTGCAACATGGTTAATCGCTTCTATTAATTGCCCTGGACGGCTATGTTTGTAAACGATTCCTGTAACTCCGTCTCGAAGCGCACCGCGCATGGTGTTGTTGGTCATTCCGGCGGTAACCATCAAAATCCGGATGTCTCCGCGGTTGCGAAATTTCTTCAGTAAATCGGTTCCTGCTTCTTGTCCCAGATCGTAGTCAAGCAAAACCACGTCGACCCTCGTTTCGCTAAGGCAGCGAAGTGCTTCGGCAACAGTTGCACATTGAGCAACGACGTGGAAATCCGGCTCGCCTTCGAGCAGGCGCATAAGACTCTCACGAAAGAGGGCGTGATCATCGACCAACAGAATAGAGACAGAACTCTTCATAAAGGTTTTACAGAAAGCTCACGGCTGTCAGTTCAACTGCAAAATAGGCTCCGTCTGGCACTGCCTTGTGGCGCAATTCGCCGCCAAAAGAACGCATAAAGGCACGTGATAGATAAAGACCAAGGCCAGTTGACTGGGCATTGTGCTGGAAGGGATGGAATAACTGTTCGGGGTGTTCAACACCGCAGCCATTGTCCACGAATTCTACAAGGACGCGGTAATCCTTGGTTCTTACGCTGATTGACAGCGCTTTTCCTTGTTTCTGCGATAGCGCACGAACACTATTCGTGGCCAGATTAAGAAATACCTGCATCAAATAGGACCTGTCCGCCCAAACTGACGGAAGGTTCGGTTCTACCGTCCATGTACACTCAATATCTTCTTCACGCAAGGAGGGTGCAATCACGATCCGGAAATCGTCCAGCACGGCAACGAGGTCAATTTCTACCGCTTGATCGGAGGATTGTCGAAGATCAACATTTGCTATGCGCTCCAACGCGAGGACAAGATTTCCGAGAGCTTCAAAGTCCTTATTCTGCGCCAACATTCCGCCGCGTGAGAGATTTTGGTGAACGGCAGCAATCGCTCCACATACATTTCGTATCTCATGTGATACGGCACCAACTGCAATACGGGAACCTGCCAGAACCTGATGAAGGTTGGACTCCTCATGTGTTCGTAACTCTTCCGAGGCATCAAGGATCATGGCTGCCAGACGAGGTCCCGCATGCGTCCGGTAGGTCGAAAAGCAGATATCTGCAAGAAACACTTCACCATCTTCCCGTTGCCCTCGTGACTGCATGACGGTGCGAAACAATTGGTGTCCCGGATCACGCTGTGAGAGGTCCGCGAGTAGTGGAAAATATTTATAGATGGGCCGTCCTGTAAGGGTATCCGATGAGAGCATCAGCATGCGGTGTGCAGCTTCATTTGCCATGAGCACGCAGCCCTTTGAATCAACTGTCACGATAGCGGCGGGACTGCTTTCTATCAATACCCTCAATTGTTCTTCGGCTTCGCGGCGTGCATCTCTCTGTTTCTCAATCTCGTGAAGGTGTTGTATTCCGATTTGACGGTTCCTATTTATCTCGCAAACAAAGAGCCCTATACAGAAAAAAGCTGCGAAATACAGAACGTCTCGCGGTATGCCGGTTGTGAGATTCCACGGAAAAACATCAAACGCCTCTGTGAAATATGTGCACAGAACTGCAAAACACGCGATTTGCCACGGCCTCAACACTCTCCCTACCAACAGCATAGGCAACAAATAAAGAAAACCGAGTGGCAGTTCTCCAACCACACGCCAGTTTGCAAATGCAATTGCAGCAATTAAAAGGCTCGCCTTGGTCAGAACCGATCTGCGGGTTCCTTGGTGCACCAGCGAAAGCATGGATTTACCCATTTCAGTATATTGCGCGCCACTGCGAAGGCTCTTATTGTGTTCTGTCACAGTCACCACACCTGTCATCTTGTACTTTCCGAATACTCATCATGCTCCTGAAACCTGGGTCTGAAAATGGGCCGACCAAAAGATAGCCCGGTGCCCAAAAGATAGGGTAGGCGCACTGATTCCCGAGATCTAAGCTTTGAGCCAGAGCTCCCAGATCTAGTCACGGAACTGTGTGGGCCGTACATAAGCCGGAGCTTCAGCATACATTCCATGAACTCAAGAAGAGCATCGCGCCTTCAAAGTCTGTTGTGCTTTGTCGTGTCTATCGGTCTGATGTTGCAGGGGCAGTTTTTACGCGCTCAACGAAGCTATACCTGGGACGAAATTAAAAGCAACTTTGAAGCGTCGAACCCCATACTTAAGGCGGATGCCCTCAGCGTGCAGGAAATGAAGGCAGCAGAGATTACGGCATACCTCCGGCCGAACCCAACGCTCACGGTGTCGAGCGATGGCACTCAGATCGCGCGGTATCAAGGCGTATGGAAACCTACAACCGGTACCCAGGTTTCGCCAGCCATTAGCTATCTCCGCGAGCGCCAGCATAAACGCGAGTTGCGTCTGGAAAGTGCTCAGCAGGGAACGCGGATCGCCACATCGCTCCACGGTGACCTTGAGCGTAGCCTGCTCTTTACTTTGCGCACGCAATTCGTCCAAACGCTTGAGGCGAAGGCCGTGGTTGACCTTTCACGGCAAGAACTGGAGTACTACGACAAGGTCATCGAGATCAGTCGGGCACGGTTCAAGAGCGGTGATTTAGCGCAGATTGACCTGGACCGAATCGAGTTGTTACGCGTCCAGTACGAGTCCGACCTGCAGACAGCAGAGGTCAACCTTCGTACTGCGAAGATTCAGATATTGCAGATGCTGAACGACCGGACGTCGGTTGAGCAATTTGACGTGCAAGAGACATTTGAGTTCTCGGACCAGCTACAGCAATTAGAAGTCTTTCGTCAGATCGCACTCGACAACAGGCCAGATCTTAAAGCTGCGCTTGAGTCCGTTCAACAAGCCACAACAAACCATCAACTGGCTATAGCGAATGGTTCGACAGACCCTACGTTCGGTGGGTGGTATACCTACAACCCTTCCTTCAATAACGCATACGCTCACCAGACGATTGGAGCTAGTGTGAGCATTCCGCTTCGCCTCTTTGACCGCAACCAGGGGGAGAAGGAGCGTACCCAGCTAGACATTGGCCGCAACCAACAACTGACAGATGCCACAAAGGCTCAGGTCTTCGGTGACGTGGATTCGGCTTATGAGCTGGTAAACGGCAATGTGATTCTGCTGCGGTCTTACAGAGGCAAGTACCTGGCGCAGGCGTTGCGTGTCCGCGACACAGTCACCTATGCGTGGCAGCATGGCGGAGCGTCTCTGATGGACTTTCTGAATGCTCAAAGCGACTACCGCGGAGTGCAGTTGGCGTATCTGCAGCTGATTGGCTCATACCTGACAGCCGCGGCCCAATTGAATCTTGCTGTAGGGCGCGAGGTGATCCAGTGACAAACACATTGATCTTCAGACTTGGCTGCTGCCTTGCGGCTTGTCTTTTATTCACGGCATGCGAGAAAAGGTCTAATCAAGCAGATGGCGCGCCGCCGTCGGCAGAGGTCATTCGGGATGGAAACAACGGTATCGTGCGCGTTGATAAGCCAGAATTGTTCCCGTTGGTCGCGGCCGACAGAATCGAAGCTCCGAATACGTTGAATGTTACCGGCTCAGTGAATCCTGACATTTCGCGCGAGGTTCCGGTTATCTCGCTTGCCAGTGGTCGTGTCGTCGACATCCGCGCGAGGCTGGACGATAACGTGAAGAAGGGAGACCTGCTCCTCAGAGTTCAGAGCCCTGATATTACCAACGCTTACGATACCTACCTGAAGGCGGCAAACGATGAGCGACTGGCAAACAAGGCCTACATCCGTGCTAAAGATCTCTATGCACACGGTGCTGTCGCAGAGGCAATGCTGGAGCAAGCCGAGGACACGGAAAACGACGCGAAGGCTGATTTGAACGCTGCCGAGGAGCAATTGAACACACTTGGCGTCAAGAAAGATCATCCCTCGAGCATCGTGAATGTTTTTGCTCCAATCTCTGGTGTCATCGTTGCTCAAAACGTCACGAATGCGTCGGCGGCGGGCGTGACATTTGCTGGTTCCTCCACGGTGTTTACTATTGCCGATCTTTCTGTTGTTTGGATTATCTGCGACGTGTACGAAAACGACCTTCCCAGAATTCAGCTTGGCCAACAGGCACAGATCGCTCTGAACGCCTACCCCGACAGGACTCTAATGGGCCGTATCAGTGATATCGGTCCTGTGCTGGACCCGAGCATCAGAACAGCCAAAGTTCGCATCGAGGTTCACAACCCCGGCATCCTCAGGCTGGGAATGTTTGTGACGGCGACGCTCGAGAGCAAGACGAAGGAAGTTCGAGCTGTCGTTCCTGCCACTGCGATCTTGCACCTGCATGACCGCGAGTGGGTTTTCGCCCCATCGGGAGACAAGCAGTTCAAGCGCATCGAGGTGACCATAGGCAAGACTCTGTCCGGCAATAAGCAGGAGATCATGTCTGGAATTACGCCTGGTCAGCAGGTTGTGGCGAGCGCTCTGCAGATGGAAGCGACTCTGGAGGCGCAATGATCCGCAAGCTTGTCGACTTTGCGCTACAGAACCGCTTTCTCGTTCTGGCGGGCGCGATTCTCCTGTTTCTCTGGGGCATCGTCTCGTTCCACCGTCTCCCGGTTGAAGCCTATCCGGACGTAGCGAACAACTATGTTGATGTCATTGCACAGTGGCCAGGAATCTCAGCTGAGCAGATGGAACAGCAAGTCACGATTCCCATCGAAGTTGCCGTAAACGGCATTCCGGGAATCGCGCATGTCCGTTCGTGGTCGCTCTTCGGACTCTCAACGGTGGAGATTGTCTTTGGCGAGGATACAACGAACTTCGAAAACCGCGAGCGCGTGCTCGAGAGAATCTCCGGGGTGACGCTGCCGACCGGTGTGGTTCCGCAGATGGGGACCGACTGGAGTCCCGTAGGCCAGATCTACTTCTACACGCTGCACAGCACGAATCCACAGTACGACGTCATGGAGCTGAAGTCGCTCGAAGACTGGGTGGTCGAAAAGAACCTCAAGACGGTCCCCGGTGTCGTAGACGTCAACTCCTTCGGTGGCCCCACGCGTGAGTATCAGGTGCGTGTCGATCCCGACAAGCTGGCCTCCTATGGCCTGAGCATTACACAGGTGCAGCAGCAACTCACCAACAACAACGCCAACGGCGGTGGTAGCTTCATCGAATCCGGACTGCAACAGATCAACGTTCGAGAGGTCGGCCTCGTCCGCAACATCCAGGACATCGAGAACACTGTCATCGCTACTGCGCATGGCACAGCGCTGCGCGTGAAAGATATTGCCGTCGTTACGCAGGGGCCGAAGATCCGTCTCGGCCAAGTAGCCCGCGCGCGTCACCGCATCGACGGAAAGATCGTTGACAACGACGACGTACCTGAAGGCATCGCTCTGCTGCAAAAGGGGGCAGATGCTGAGCCTGTACTGGAAGGCATCCACAAAAAAGTCCAGGAGCTGAACGACCATATCCTCCCAAAGGGCGTGAAACTGGTTCCCTTCATCGACCGCAGTGACCTGATGCATTTCACCACCCACACGGTGATGCATAATCTCACCGAAGGAATCATCCTCGTCGTCATTATCCTCTTTCTCTTCCTTGGCAATGTTCGCGGTGCGCTGATTGTTGCGCTTACCATTCCGTTCTCGCTGTTGTTTGCATCGATTTGCCTCGACCTGAAGCACATTCCCGCGAATCTTCTCTCGCTCGGAGCGCTGGACTTCGGCATGGTAGTCGACGGATCGGTCGTCATGGTGGAGAACATCATCCGACATCTCAGCCATAAGGGAGAAGACGGAAGGCTGCCAGTTGTACGGATTAATGAGGCCGCACACGAGGTTCAGAGACCAGTTTTCTACGCCATCGGAATCATCATCTCGGCGTATCTTCCCATCTTCACACTGCAATCAGTCGAAGGCCGACTCTTCCGTCCGATGGCGTGGACCGTGGCCTTTGCACTGCTGGGCGCGCTGATCTTTTCCATGATTGTCGCTCCCGTTCTCGCCAGCTTCCTTTTTAGCAAGGGAGCGTCAGAGTGGGATAACCCGGTGATGACGTTCCTCATCGAGCGATATCGCAAGAGCGTTACTTGGTGCATTCATCATCGCTGGCTTACGGTTGGCGTCGGTGTCGTAGGACTTGTTCTTGCGATTTATCTGGCATTTGGCGACGTAATCGGTTCAGAGTTCTTACCGCACCTCGACGAAGGTTCCATCTGGGTTCGCGGAACCCTTCCGCAAAGCGTCGGCCCTACCGAAGGTATCCGCGTCAGCAACGAGGCGCGCATCCTGCTCTGTTCTTTCCCCGAGGTCACGCAGTGCACCAGCCAAACCGGCCGCCCCGATGACGGAACCGACCACACCAGCTTCTTCAATACTGAATACTTTGTTGACCTGAAGCCGAAGGACCAGTGGCGCTCCATCTTTCACCAAAACAAAGATAATCTGATCGCCGCCATGAACGAGCTGTTGAAGAAGAAGCTGCCCGGCGCCATCTGGGGCTTCTCGCAGCCCATCGAAGACAACATGGAAGAGGCGGTCAGCGGCGTGAAGGGACAGCTCGCAACCAAAATCTATGGCGACGATCTGCATGTGCTCGAGCAGAAGGCAGAAGAAGTCGCTGCCGTCATGAATCGCGTCGGTGGCATTGCCGATCTCGGAGTTCTGCAGGTCACCGGTCAGCCTGACCTTAACTTCACTGTCGATCTCAAACAGGCGGCAAGATTCGGAGTTAATGTAGCTGATGTGCAGAATGCCATTCAGACAGCGGTCGGTGGCAATGCTCTCACACAGGTCTTGCGCGGCGAACAGCGTTACGACCTTGTGCTGCGCTACCAGCCCAAATATCGTGACACCCGGGAGGCGATCAAGAACATTCGTATCGTCTCGCCCACCGGCGAACGGGTATCGCTCGATCAGCTCTGCGTCGTCAAAGAAGCGGATGAAGGCTCGGAGATCTTCCGCGAAAACAACGAGCGATACGTTGCGATCAAGTACGGCGTTCGCGGTCGTGATCTCGGTGGTGCTGTCGAAGAGGCGATCGATAAGGTCAACAGGCAGGTCAAGTTCCCTCGCGGATATCACATAGCGTGGGAGGGCGAATACCAGAATAAAAAGCACGCTGAAGCACGGCTATTCATCATCGTACCCCTCACCATTCTGTTGATTTTCATCATCCTTTATTCGATGTACAAATCCTTCAAGTGGGCGCTCCTAATCCTTGGCAATGTCGCTCTGGCGCGTGTTGGCGGATTGCTGGCGCTGCTTATCACCGGAACCAACTTCAGCGTCTCGTCTGGCGTAGGATTTCTCGCGCTCTTCGGCGTCTCCGTCCAGACAGGCGTCATTATGTTGGAGTACATCAATCAGCTGCGTGCGCGTGGACACTCCATCGAGGACTCTGCAACCGAAGGCGCCGTGCTGAGATTGCGTCCCATCATGATGACCATGCTTGTGGCAACGCTGGGGCTTCTCCCTGCGGCAATGTCCCACGGTATCGGTTCCGATTCGCAGCGTCCATTTGCCATCGTCATCGTTGGAGGTCTCATCTCTGACCTCGTTATGAGCATCTTCCTGCTGCCTACTCTCTATGTGTGGATTGCGCGCGACCACGATATTTTACCGGCCCGGTTGGATGAGTTCGAGAACTAATGTGCAAAGCAGGTTCGCTCAACACACAGAGAGAAAGCGACATCGCTATAAAAGGCGACGAACCGGAAGATATTCGCTCGCCTGGCTTTATTGGTTCGGCACAGCCCTGGTAGCGGGTGCTTTTCTTCTGATCGTCGCGATGATCATTCTAGAAGCGCTCTCTCACGTGTTCAGATAATAGCTGGCTGTAACCCTACGGTAGGAGCCCTCGAAAAAATGTAGGGGCTGTAGTAGCTAAGAGTGCCTGAGAAGGGTACTTTTGGCGGATGTTCTATGAACGGAAGAGTCGGCTGACGGCACGGCAGCAAGGACGGCTGATCGAGTACTTTGTGGCGGGAGCGGCGGCCGGCTACGCGACCGGACTCAAGTTCCTCCTCCGGAACCTGCCCCCTTTACTTCGCGATGACCAACAGAGAATGTTTGTTTTTTCAAACTGCTGCATGTGCAACAGTAAGAACTATCATTCAGACGAAAATTGTGCAGATCGTCTGCACAATTCCTGCACTGCTAAAGTAAGCACTTTAAGTAATGCATGACGATCAGTTTCCAAATCGGATAACACATCTTCTGAATAGCCGAATAGACTTTCGTCTTACTCGTGAGAATGGTGTTTCACTCCCGCGTTCTCTCGCGTAAAGTGTTGAGCACACTCGGGCAGCGTTGTTGGTTGTCGCGAACAAGGTCTGGAAGAGTGACAGGAGGAGGGTGTCCATGGCTTCACATTATGAGTTGAAGAGTGCTGCGAACGGTCAGTTTATGTTCAACCTGAAGGCTGGCAATGGAGAGATCATCCTCACGAGCGAGAGTTACAAGTCGAAAGAGAGTGCGTTGAACGGTATCGAATCGATGAAAAACAATGCTGCCGACGATGCGCAGTATGAGCGTAAGAAGGCGATCTCTTCGCAGCCGTTTTTCGTTTTGAAGGCGAAGAACCACGAGGTGATTGGGCGAAGCGAGATGTACAGTTCTGATGGCGCGATGGAGAAGGGGATCGAATCGGTCAAGAAGAACGGCCCGGCGGCGACGACCAACGATATCAGCCGGTGACACTCTGAGCATTTCCCCCGGGTAGACGTCGCCGCTTACAGAGCATGGATCTGCTGGCGTCTCGAATTCAACAGCCCACCGCAGCTCAATTTCGGAGACGAATGAGCGGCGATGCGCAT
This sequence comes from Acidobacteriota bacterium, assembly GCA_018268775.1. Lineage (GTDB taxonomy): Bacteria > Acidobacteriota > Terriglobia > Terriglobales > Acidobacteriaceae > Edaphobacter. The sequence goes on from JAFDVV010000007.1 coordinate 47,497, forward strand.
CCAAAGGCTCTATGCAGGCTATTCAGATACAGCAAACGGGCGGACCCGAAGTCATGGCGCTCCGCGAACTGCCGACTCCTTCGCCAGTGGCGGGAGAGGCGTTGATTCGCCTGGAGGCATCGGGCGTAAACTTTATCGACGTGTACCTGCGCGAGGGGCGCTATCCCGCACAGATGCCTTACATCCTGGGGCAGGAGGGCGCGGGAACGGTCGTTGCGCTGGGAGAGGGGACAGCGCATAGCGGTCTGAAGGTCGGCGATCGCGTGGCGTGGTGCGGAGTGCCTGGGACCTACGCGCAGATGGCCGTCGCGCCAGCCTCGCGGCTGATCCATGTTCCCGATGACATTACGTCCCAGCAGGCTGCGGCCGCAATGTTGCAGGGGATGACGGCGCATTACCTGGCGCATTCTGCCTACAGTATTCAGCCAGGCGATGAGGTGCTGATTCATGCGGGCGCCGGTGGCGTGGGACTGCTGCTGATTCAGATGGCGAAGTCGCTAGGTGCGCGCGTGTTCACGACGGTCTCCAATGAAGAGAAGGCGGAGCTGGCGCGCGAGGCCGGCGCCGACGAAGTGGTTCTGTATACGCGAGAGGATTTCGCGGCGGCGGTGAAGAAGCGGGCCTCGGGGCTGGGAATGGCGGCCGTGTACGACTCGGTGGGGAAGACGACGTTCGAGAAGTCTCTCGAAGTACTGCGGCCTCGTGGCATTCTGGTGCTGTATGGAGGGTCGAGCGGGGCAGTGCCTCCCTTCGATCTGATACAGCTTTCGAGGAGGGGGTCGCTGTATGTGACTCGGCCTACGCTGAATGACTATACCGCAACGCGCGAAGAGCTTGTGGCCCGCGCGGAATCTGTGCTGGGCGATGTAGCCAGCGGCGCTCTGAAGTTGAGGATCGCACATGTCTACCAGCTTGCCGATGCTGCGAGCGCGCATCGCGATCTGGAGGCCCGGCGCACGACGGGCAAGGCGCTGCTTATTCCTTGATAGTTTTCAGGAGTGAAGATGAAGTCGAACGCGACAACGAACGTTTTGCTGGCGATGATTGTTGTGCTCTTGCTGGCACTGGTGATGGAGCGGAGACCGGAGCCGGTGATGGCGCAGACGCCTGATACCGATTACTTCTTCGAACCGGGAACTTTTCTGGTGCGCGCCCCGGACAATAGCCAGCAGGTGTACGCCAAGGTGGTTGTCGATCTACGCAATGGCCGTGTGTGGGGGTTTCCCACGCTGACTCCGCTGCCGTATCCATCGGACCCGATCTACAACAAGGCGCAGACGTCGCATCCATTCCTGCTGGGGCGCTTTGCGCTTGAGGATACAAAGAAGTACATTGCCGATCCTTCGATGAAGTAGATGTTCTTCAGGCGGGCTTTTGACTTCATGGCGCGCGATGACGCACACTTAAGGCTCACCCAAGTCCTGCGATCTGCCGCTCTCTGGCGGGTCGTGTAACGATTGCTTTGTTTCGCCACGGAATGTTCGGGAAGCGCGGTGAGATACCGCCACTGCCCCGCAACTGTGATTCGCGCACGCTTCCACGGGAGGCGTGAATGCTGCCAGGCTCTCTGCCACTGACAGATACTGTCGGGAAGGGGGACAGCCAGTTGGTTGTAGTCCTCTGCAACTGCGATGGCAATATGAACCCGCGACAGTCAGGAGACCGGTTCCGTCACGCGCACATCAGCCACATTCCCGAGGGGGGAATGGAGGAGTCGCCGTTCATGCTTTCACCTCTGCGCCGCTATGCGGCCGCGTTCGTCTTTCGCGCTCTCGCCGCGTCTACACTTTTTACAATCTCTGCGCACGCTGTCATCGTTCGCGGCGTAGTCACCGATCCGCTGGGAGCGGCGCTTCCCGGTGCCCGTGTCCAACTGATGCAGGGAAAGTCTGTCGCCGGGTTTGCCATTGCCGGACCGGACGGTTCGTTCGAGATTCGCAGCACAGGTTCGGGACGCTTCTTTCTGTTGACCTCGGCCCCAACCTTTACCCCTGGCATTGGGAGGGATTTTTACGGTGGGCGAACGGATGTCGTTTCGCGCAATGTGACGCTTGAGGTTGGCTCCGTGACGGCGCAGATGACGGTGACGGCGACGGGTATCTCGACGCCGATTCAGCAGACCAGTTCGGCGATCAATCTGGTTCCGTTCAGCGCGCTACAGGAGCGTGTTGGCGTGGTAGACGACCTGCGTCAGTCTCCGGGAGTGGCGGCGGTACAGTCGGGACAGTATGGCGGGGCGACTTCGCTGTTTGTGCGCGGCGGCAACTCGGACGCGAACAAGGTGATGATCGACGGCGTGACGTCGGAGAACGTCGGCGGCGTCTTCGACTACGGCATTGTCGCTTCGACCGCGCTTGACGGCATCGAAATATATCGCGGTCCGAACAGCGTTCTGTATGGATCGGATGCGGGGGCATCCGTCGTGAACTTCACGACTCCTCGCGGAGGCACTCTTCGCCCTGTGCTCAACTACTCCGGCGATGCGGGCAATTTTTATACCTACCGCAATGAGGTAACGGTTGGGGGCACGCACAACAAGCTCGATTATTATGGCGCGTTCTCGCGCTTCGATTCGTCGAACGCATTGCCGCACGACAAATTCCACGCGGCAACAAGCGCTGCGAACATTGGCTACAACCTGACGGCAAACACGCTCGCCCGCTTCACGATTCGCAATGGTGTTTCTGCAATTGGCACACCTGGCGCGCACGATTTCTATGGCGTGTCGGCGAATGGCAAGCAGGGCGATCAGAATCTGTATTCGGGCGCAACAATCGAGAACCGCCACAATCGATGGCACAATCTCGCACGCTACGGCATTGCGCGCAAGCGGGAGCAGCAGACTCTGTTCACTGCTCCGGGCACGCTGCTTATGGTGCCGTCGTTCTTCGGGCCTTACCCCGACTACTATGGCAACACTGTTACGATTCGCGGAGCGAACGGTTACTCAGCCACAGGCCGCGCTTCGTTTCTTGCAGGCACGAACTTTCCGACGGGTAACGATCAATCGTCGCTGCGCGATGAGCTGTACTACCAGTCCGACTATACGCTTTCCTCACACTTCATCGGCCTCTTCGGTTTTCGATACGAGAACGAGCGCGGCTCCTTCAACAATCCCGGCGCCTTTACTCCATCGTCGCAACACCAGAAGATAAAACGCACAAACTACCAGTACACGCTGCAGTTTCAGGGAGATTTTCGGAACCGTCTCTTCTACTCGTTCGGCGGTGCGATCGAGCGCAATAACCTCTACGGCACGGCGGGGACGCCGCGCTTCGGTCTGGCATGGGTCCCTGTGCTCCCCGGCAGCGGACTTTTTCGTGGCACGAAGCTGAGGGCGAACGCGGCGACCGGCGTGCAGGAGCCGTCGCTGGCATCGGAATACAACTCGCTCTATAAGCAGTTGTCCGATAGCGGAGACACGGCCTCGATCACTGCCTATCATGTGCGTCCCATGCAGGCGCTTCGCTCGCGGACCTACGACATTGGCGTAGACCAGAACATCATTGGCCAAAAGCTGATTCTGAAAGCAGGCTACTTCCACAACCAGTTCAACCGCCAGGTGGAGTACGTCGACGGCGGAACCTTGAAGAGCGTCTTCGGCATCAAGCCGAGCAACCCATTCTTCTACGGCGCGCTTCTCAATTCGCTTGCGTTCCGCGCGCAGGGTTTTGAGGGAGAGCTGCAATACGCTCCGAGTAGCCACGTTCTGCTGCGCGGTGGCTACACGTATCTTGCCTCGGTTGTTTCGCAGTCCTTCTCGACGGACGCGATCAACAACGGCACGGCGGCGCAGAACCCCAATCTTCCGGGGATCCCGATCGGATCGACCTCGCCGCTGGTCGGACAGCGCCCGTTTCGGCGGCCTCCGCAGACCGGGTTCTTCTCGGCACTGTATGAGCGGCAGAAGTTTTCAGTGGCCTTGAAAGGGGCCTTTGCAAGCCGTGCTGACGATTCGACGTTCCTCTCTTACTCGGACGTCAATGGCGACAATACGCTGCTGCTGCCCAATCGCAATCTGGACTTTGGCTATGCCAAGCTGGACGCCTACGGCACCTATGCCGCCACGCGCCATGTGACGGCATTTGCCGAGTTGGGAAATCTGCTGAGCCAGCAGCATATTGGCCCTATCGGCTACCCGGGGCTGCCGTTTACCTTTCGCACAGGACTCAAGGTTCGCATCGGCGGCGATTGAGTTCGTACTACCTGCAACGCGAAACCATCGTCTAACCTAGTGGATCGAGGGAACGACGATGGTTTATCGCTTGTTGGCGGCAACAGTACTTGCAGCAGCTACATTTTCGTTTGCGCAGGAAGGGCCAGTTGCGACGCAGTCGATTGTGACGGTCGATTCAAAATCTCCGCAGGCATTGACTACAAAAAACCTGACGGTCAAGGTGAACAGGCGTGATGCACAGCTTTCGAGCATCGTGCCAGTTCCTGCGAACGGTACGCAGGTGGCGCTGCTGATCGACGATGGGCTGCGGACTTCAGTAGGCCGCCAACTTCCCGATCTCAAGAACTTCATCACGTCGCTGCCCGCCGGAGTCGAGGTCTTTGTGGGATACATGCAGAATGGCCGCGTCGTCCCAGCGCAGGACTTCACGACTGACCATGCGGCGGCGGCAGCGAACCTTCGCTTGCCGATGGGATCGCCGGGAATGAGCGCCAGTCCGTACTTCTGCCTGTCGGACTTTGTGAAGAAGTGGCCCGGCGGCTTGAACGCCGAAGGTGCGATGCTGAAGCCGAAGGCGCGTTTTGTGATGATGCTGACGAATGGCGTCGACCCTTATAACGGCAGCACAAGCATGATGAATCAGAACAGCCCATATGTTGACGCGGCCATCGCCGATGCGCAACGCGCAGGTGTGCCGGTGTACTCGATCTATTACGGCGGCACAGGATTCCGCGGGAGCAGCGCAAGTTTTAGCGGGCAAAGTTATCTGCTGAGCGTTGCGCAATCCACTGGCGGACAGGCTTACTATCAGGGAACTGGAAGCCCCGTTTCCATTACGCCGTTCCTGAAGCAATTTACCAAGGCCCTCTCCGAGAGCTATGTCGCTACCTTCGATGTGTCGGGCAAGGGAAACCTGGTCGATCTCAAGTTTGAGACGAGCTTGAAGAACGCGAAGCTGCAAACGCCGCAGATGGTGCGGCCGGGAACACGAATTGTGCCAACAGGGAACTAGCTGAAGTTGATTCCTGCCGCGCGGTAGATTGATCGAATGTACTGCATGTCTCTGAGCCCTTCTTCGCCCGGGGTGTTTGGCGTCTTGTTCTCTGCAATGCATCCGCTGAAGTGGTCGATCTGCCGCACGAACTGCATCGGGTCGAGTTCCCGATTGGTCTCGTCGATGTTGATAGCCGGGGCGTCGGGCTTCTCCTTGTAGGTAGCTTTGAGGTGCAGGCCCTGGTAGTTGAAAGAGCCGACCTCAAGCGTCCCCTTTGAGCCAAAGACCTTGTACATGCCAGGCATCGATGCTCCATACGTTGTTGCGCAACTGGCCAGAGCGCCGGAAGGGAAGCGCATGGTCCAGGTTAGATTTTCTTCAACACCGTCAAAGCGTCCATCGCGGTCTGGAGTACTGGCGACTGCGGTGAACTGGTCCGGCTCCTCTCCTGTGAGATAGCGCGCGGCGTTGAGTGAATAGATACCGACGTCCATCAGCGGGCCCCCGCCTCCCAGCGCATGGGTGGAACGCCACTCACCGCGCGCGATGTTGAAGCCGTTCACGCTGCTGATGGCTTCGACTTTCCCCAACGCTCCATCGCGGATGAGCTTAATCGCCTTCAGGTTGATTGGTTCATAGTGTAGGCGGTAGGCGATCATCAGCTTTACGCTGGCCTCGTTGCATGCGGCGATCATCTGCTCGGCCTCGGGCACGGAGACGCTCATCGGCTTTTCGCATAAGACATGCTTGCCCGCCTTTGCCGAACGTATCGTGTACTCGGCGTGCATGCTATTAGGCAGACAGACGATGACCGCGTCGATGGCCTTGTTGTCGCGGATGCGGTCCATGTCTTCGTAGCTGTAGATGGAGCTCGTCGGCACGTTGTATTGCGCAGCGATCCTCTCGGCCTTGTCGCGATGGCCACTGACGAGGCCAGCGACTGCCGACGACGATCCCTGCGCGATTCCGCGCATGTGATGGTCGGCGATGCGGCCGAGGCCGATCACGCAGTAGCCAATCTTCTTCTGGTTGGTCTGACCGAGGAGCGAGACTGGCGAGATAGTATGCGCTGCAATGCCAAGTGCTCCAAGCCTGGAAAATTCTCTTCGTGAGATCGCCATTGGTCTGCCACTCCAATTGGTACGGGAGTTCTTTCGGGGATAAGAATAAAGGATGATTTGGGGTAAAAGTAAAGCCCCCGGAAAAAATCCGGGGGCTTTGCGGTTGATGCGTAGGAGAAGGCTTTAGTACATGCCGTCCATACCGCCGCCGTGGTTGTGTCCGCCAGCCGGAGCTTCCTTCTTCTCCGGGATCTCGGAGATCATGGCCTCGGTGGTGAGCATCAGGCCCGAGATCGACGCCGCGTTCTGCAGGGCAGTGCGGGTGACCTTGGTCGGGTCGATGACGCCGGCCTTGACCAGGTCCTCGTAGGCTCCGGTTCCGGCGTTGTAGCCGAAGTTATTCTCCTTCGACTCGTGGATCTTGCCGATGACCACAGCGCCCTCTTCGCCTGCGTTCGAGACGATCATGCGCAGCGGCTCCTCGATAGCGCGACGGATGATCGATGCACCGATCTTCTCGTCACCTTCGAGCGACTTGATGACATCGTCGACAGCCGAAGCTGCACGAACCAGCGCAACACCGCCGCCGGGAACGATGCCCTCTTCGACAGCCGCACGGGTCGCGTGCATCGCGTCCTCGACACGGGCCTTCTTCTCTTTCATCTCGGTCTCGGTTGCAGCACCGACCTTGATGACGGCGACTCCGCCGACCAGCTTGGCGAGACGCTCCTGTAGCTTCTCGCGATCGTAGTCGGAGGTGGTCTTGTCGATCTGAGCGCGAATCTCCTTCACGCGGCCCTCGATCTCAGCGCCCTTGCCGCCGCCGTCGACGATGGTGGTGTTGTCCTTGTCGATGGTGACGCGCTTGGCGGTGCCGAGGTCCTCGATCTTGACGGACTCGAGCTTGATGCCGAGGTCTTCGGTGATGGCCTTGCCGCCGGTGAGGATTGCGATGTCCTGCAGCATTGCCTTGCGGCGATCGCCGAAGCCGGGGGCCTTGACGGCAGCGACGTTCAGCGTGCCACGCAGCTTGTTGACGACCAGCGTCGCCAGGGCCTCGCCGTCCACGTCCTCAGCGATGATGACGAGCGGCTTGGCGGTGCGGGCGATCTGCTCGAGCAACGGGAGCAGGTCCTTCATCGACGAGATCTTCTTCTCATAGATCAGGATGTAGGGATTCTCAAGAGCAGCTTCCATGCGCTCCGCGTCGGTGACGAAGTACGGCGAGAGGTAGCCGCGGTCGAACTGCATGCCCTCGACCACGTCCAGCTGGGTCTCCATGGTCTTGGATTCCTCAACCGTGATGACGCCGTCCTTGCCGACCTTCTTCATCGCCTCGGCGATGATGGTGCCGATCTGCGAGTCCGAGTTGGCCGAGATGGTTCCGACCTGGGCGATCATGTCGCCGGAGACGGGCTTCGAGAGCTTCGAGAGAGCGCCGCCCTGCACTGCGCCGTGCTCGTCGCGCTTGCCGATGATGGCCTCAACGGCCTTGTCGATGCCGCGCTTCAGCGCCATCGGGTTTGCACCGGCGGCGACAGTCTTGACGCCCTCGCGGTAGATGGCCTGCGCCAGAACGGTGGCGGTTGTGGTGCCGTCGCCGGCCACGTCGGAGGTCTTCGACGCAACCTCACGCACCATCTGCGCGCCCATGTTCTCAAGCGCGTTGCCGAGCTCGATCTCCTTGGCGACGGTCACGCCGTCCTTGGTAATCGTGGGCGAGCCGAACTTCTTCTCGATGACGACGTTGCGGCCCTTCGGACCGAGAGTCACCTTGACTGCGTCAGCGAGCGTGTTGACGCCGCGCAGGATCGCCTGACGCGAATCTTCTCCATGCAGAATCTGCTTTGCCATTGTGTTGCTCCTGTTACCGGCTCTGTGCCGGTCTAAGTTTGAGATAGATATGAAATCGTCTTGAGCCGCAGCCTTCATTCCGATGGGAATGGCGCCGAAAGGCGCGTCTGCTGCACGGCAATGCCTACTTGAGGATGCCGAGGACCTCTTCTTCGCGCATGATCAGCAGCTCTTCGCCATCGAGCTTGATCTCGGTACCGGAGTACTTGCCGAAGAGGATCTGGTCGCCAGCCTTGACATCGAGCGGGAACACCTTGCCCTCGTCGTTCGACTTGCCCTTGCCGACAGAGATAACTTCGCCCTGCTGCGGCTTCTCCTTGGCGCTGTCGGGGATGATGATGCCGCCACGGATGCTTTCGCCCTCTTCGACGCGGCGGACCAGGATGCGATCGTGCAGCGGTGTAAATGTCTTCGCCATTGCTTACATCTCCTCAGTTACGATTTAGCTACGATTTGCCGTCCGGTGTGCGCCGTCCGGGTTGCTGCACACGGGTAAATCCGGCATCTTTACCGGATTTCCGCAGTGATTGTCTGGAAGCGCCACCGATGCCAGAACCTACGTGAGCCCTTGCGGACCGGACATGGCGGCAGGCTTAGCACTCAAGCCTTCCGATTGCTAACGATAGTTGAGTGCTGTGCCCGCTGTCAACTCTTCGGTGTGAAATATGAGTGAAACTCGCGCAGGTATTTTCTGAGATGCATGTTGTCGTGTAAGTGCAAGCAATATAGATAGATAGGGTAAGGAAGTCCGTCCAGCCGTCGAAAGGGTAAGATAGTTGACATGATGTCCCGCCGCAATTACTGGCTCGCCCTCGTCACGATCTCGGTCGTTTTAGCTTCTTCCTGCCTTTTGGCTCAGGATTCGCCAGCAAGGCGTGGCCGCAAGTACAAGCCGCCACCTGAGACCTCGAAGATCACGGTGCAGGTGACGAAGAAGTTCAACGGAAAGCCGATCATGAATGCCGCAGTCATCTTCAACCCGTACGACAGCAACGGCAAGGACATCGGCAATCTTGAGGTAAAGACCGACCCTGAAGGCAAGGCGACGATCGACATTATTCCTAAGGGATCGCTGGTTCGTGTGCAGGTGATCGCGAGTGGTTTTGCCACCTACGCAGAGGATTTCCAGATCGACGAACCAACGCGAGAGATCGACATCGCGATGCTCCGCCCGCAGGAACAGGTCTCGTCATACGTCGACAACTCCGGCAAGACCTCGACGCGTAAGCCGGGAGTTCAGGAGCCGATCAGGCCGAAGTCCGGTGACAAGACGGCGCAGCCGCAGACCAAGCCCAATGCCGCTCCGGCGTCGCCGCAGAGTACGACTCCTGCCGCACCGCAGCAATAAAGCTATGTCCCTGAGACCTCTCGCAGGCAAGACTGCGCTTGTCACCGGTGGAGCGAAGCGGATTGGCCGCGCCATCGCTCTGGATCTCGCGCAAAAAGGGGCGTCGGTTGCTATTACGTACCTCGGCTCGCAGATAGAAGCGGAACAGACGGTACGCGACATCGCCGCATTCGATGTCGATGCGCTTGCAATCTGCTGCGATCTCCACGAGCCTGCCTCGATCGAGGCGATGGTTGCCGAGGTTGCGGGGGAGTTCGATCGTCTCGATCTACTCGTCAACAACGCAGGCATGTTCGAATCGATTGCGCTTGAAGAGATCACGCCGGAGTTGTGGGACCGGATGTTCGCGACCAACACGCGAGCGCCGTTTCTGGTCGCCCGCGCGGCGCATCCCCATCTGAAATTGGTGCAGGGGCGCATTGTGAACATCGGTTCCCTTGGCGGGCTGCACCCGTGGGCGACGCATGGGCACTATTGCACATCGAAGGCAGCGCTCCACATGCTGTCGGAGACGATGGCGAAGGCCTGGGCGCCTGAGATCAGCGTCAACTGCGTTGCGCCAGGGATGATCGTTCAGGGCGAAGTGGAAGAGGCCTACGAACACTTTGCCCGGAAGACGCCGATGCAGAGAAATGGGACTGCGGCGGACGTCGCCTCGGCTGTGCTTTACTTTGCAACGGCCCCGCACTTCATCACCGGGCAGTTGTTGACGGTGGATGGCGGGCTGGGACTGTAGCTTGAAAAGCAGATTCCTTCGCTTTCGCTACGGAATGACAAACAAGCGACGCTACGAATGACAAACAAAGATAGGGGGCAATCAGCGTGGCTGGTCGATCTCCATGCCGAAGCGCGATAGCTCGCGCTTCTGCATGTGGTAATCGATGAAGAACCCGATGCCGATGGCCAGAGGGATCAGTCCGACGGCAGCTCCGGCAAGCACATTCCGTTCGCTCACGATGTAGCAGAGAGTGACGAAGAAGAGAATCAGCCCAATCCCGGACGAGACAAGAACGATTCCGGTGCGGCGGGCGTTGCTCAGACTGCGCAAAGGATCTTTGGGAGCGCGGTCGCTCTCGTACGGCTTGCCAAGCACCTTCTCAATGTCTTCCACCGACATTCCGCGTGCCAGCATGGCCATGCGCTGATCGGCGCGTATTCTCTTGTTGTGGATATCGGACCAGATGCCGGAGACGATCGCTACGATTCCAACTGCAAATGCCCCTAACGGGATGATAAACGGGCTGCGTAGTACTTCCATAAGGCTGACCTTCCTTTCTGCCAGCGTTAGACAATGGAGGTCCGGTTAAGTTTCATTCTTCGTGGTGAAACTTTCAGGGCGATTCGAGGTCTAACGTTGCCGGTGAGCTCCGATCTCAGCTTCGAGCAGGTTGTGCGCGAGAACCAGGCGATGGTCTTTCGTACGCTTTATCGCCTGACGGGAAGCCGTGAGCACATCGAAGACCTGGCCCAGGAGGTCTTTCTGCGGCTGTATAAGGCACTGCCGAACTTTCGCGGTGAGTCGCTGGTGACGACCTATATCTACCGCATCGCGGTCAACGTGGCACAGAACGAGTGGAAGCGCCGAAAACGTTCAGACCGCCCGCTGGTTTCGATCTCCGAGGAGACGAGCGCGTGGGAAGATCGTCTTGAACATCCCGAGCGGAATGCGGAGCAGCAGATGGAAGAGCGGGAGTTTCGTCTAAAGGTTGAGGAGCAGCTACAGGAGCTGAGCGCGGTGGAGCGGAGTATTCTGGTCCTCTATCATCAGGAAGAGCGGAGCTATGAACAGATTGCGACGGCGCTCAATATGCCCATTGGGACGATACGAACGCATCTGCATCGTGGGAGAAAGAAGCTTCGCGAGAGATTGCAGGCCAGCGAAGGGAGAGCGCTATGTCCGATGAGTCGATAAACCTCAGTGTCGATGACGCCGTGCTTGAGATGGAACGTGTTCTCGATGAGCGCATCGTTCGGGAGATCGAACGTCAGCCTGATCTGGCGACGTCGATCCCTGCCGATTTCGCGGCTCGCGTTGCGGCACAGATCCCGTCAAAGCGGCCGGTTGCGGTTGTGGAAACGACTCATTACGGGCGAACGGCGATGTGGGCGAGTCTTGCGGCTTTGCTGGTTGCGTTTGTTGTAGCCGCTGTTCGGGGCGCGGGGCATTCGCCGATTGGCGCTGCGATTGAGATGACTCTCTATATGCAGTTTCTCGCGATTGCGGTGTGGCTTGGGGTTCGTCGCTGGAGAGCGAGCTAACGATTGTCGGATTTGCTCTTCTGTTCGCGGACCATGTCGAGGAAGAACTGGTGGATGCGAGTGTCGTGTCCAAGCTCAGGATGAAAGGTTGCGGCGAGCAGGTGGCCTTCGCGGACGAGGACGGGGTCGCTATCGCGGCTGGCCAGGGTTTCTACCGCAGGGCCGGTTCTCACAATGCGAGGGGCGCGGATAAAGACCATCTCAAGCTCGCCGCCGGGGAACTTTGACTGCGCGTGGAGGATGGCGGAGTCGATCTGGCGGCCGTAGGAGTTGCGCTCTACGGTGACGTCGAGCGCGCCGAGAGATTTTTGCACGGGGTTGGTGACATCCCTGGCGAGAAGGATGACTCCGGCGCAGGTGCCGAAGGTTGGAGTCTTCTGAACGAAGTCCTTGAGGAGGTCGAAGAAGCCGCGCTGCTCCAGAAACTTGAGCATGGTGGTGGACTCGCCGCCGGGCATGATGAGTCCGTCTATAAGGCGGCCGCCGGGCCCTTCGAGATCGGACGGTAGACGAACTAGTTTCGGGGTCCCGCCGAGTGATGCGATGGCTTTGGCGTGGGCGTCGTAGGCTCCCTGCAGGGCGAGGATGCCGATGATCAACTGCTCGTGCCCGCCCTTACCTGTGGTCATGTCCCCCCCCATACTTAATCGCACAAAATCTTCCAGGGATTGCACTTAGGTCTGGACCTCGCTTTAGCCGGCCAGTTAAGCTTCGAGTCCTGTTCGAGTGCGTGTCCTGATTTTGTGTCTACTTCCAGTATAGAAAATCGGAGGGCATTAATCGGCAACGTTGATCTGCATTGTTTTGAATGATTTGGGTGAGATGAGGGCTTGACTGAATTTCATTGAGAATTCGGAGTGGATCGCGTTCCGCTCGATAACCCACATCTGGCGGTAAAACTGCCAGATATGGGGCACCCGAACTCTTTCCCTTTACATAGCGAGAGAAGCTACCAGCCGCGGGTCTGCATGAGTTGCGATTCTTCTATGGCGGCTGCGGCGAGGCCCTTCATGGAGCCGAGGACCAGTTCGCTGGCTTCGGCGACGATCTTTGGATCGTTGAAGTGGGTGGTTGCGATGACGATAGCCTTGGCGCGGGAGACAGCTTCGGCGCGTTCCTTCGGGTCGTTCTCGACGTCGAGCGGAGTGGCGCGCTCCTTCATGAAGATGCCGGAGCCGACGAAGACGGTCTCGGCGCCGAGCTGCATCATGAGTGCGGCGTCGGCGGGTGTGGCGATGCCGCCGGCGGAGAAGTTGGGAACGGGCAGCTTGCCCGACTTCGCGATCATCTTGATGAGCTCGTACGGCGCGCCGTGGACCTTTGCGGCGTTGTAGAGCTCTTCGTCACCGAGCACGGTGAGCGCCTTGATCTCGCGGACGATCTGGCGCATGTGCTGGACGGCGTGGACGACGTCGCCGGTTCCGGGCTCGCCCTTGGTGCGGATCATGGCTGCGCCTTCGGCGATGCGGCGACAGGCCTCGCCGAGGTTACGCGCTCCGCAGACGAAGGGCGTGGTGAAGGCGTGCTTGTCGATGTGGTAGGTCTCGTCGGCAGGGGTGAGGACCTCGGACTCGTCGATGAAGTCGACGCCGAGGGTCTGGAGAACCTGGGCCTCGGCGAAGTGGCCGATGCGTGCCTTCGCCATGACGGGGATGGAGACGGCGCCGATGATCTGCTTGATGAGCTTCGGGTTCGCCATTCGGGCTACGCCGCCTTCGGCGCGGATCATGGCGGGCACGCGCTCGAGGGCCATGACGGAGATGGCACCGGCCTCTTCGGCGATGCGCGCCTGCTCGACGTTCATGACGTCCATGATGACTCCACCTTTGAGCATCTCAGCCAGGCCGGTCTTGAGGCGGAGGGTGGAAGAGCTGAAGTTGCCGTTGGTGGTGTGGTCTGCCATGACGATTCTCCTTGGGAGTCGCGGTCTACGTGTTCGGTTGTTGAGGACGTTGCCGCGAGAGATTAAAGTTTAGCAGCTTTTACCGGGTGGGTATAAGGCGGAAGCCTTATAGGAGGACGTTAATCGAGCAGGGCCGGTTACGCGGGATTTGCAGAGAATTCAACCTGCGTTTACGCTGACGCACGATATCAGCCCGAGGCTACAAGGGACGGACTCTGGAGGCGGGATGGGCGCTGATCTGACGATTGTGATTCCGGCAAAGAATGAGGCGGAGATGTTGCCGAGGCTTTTGGAGTCACTGACCCGCCAGGACTATGAGGGGATGGCGGAGACGAGGGTGATCGTCGCCGATGCCGGCTCGACGGATGGAACGGTGGACTGCGCGTTGAGTTTTCGCGGACGGTTGCTGGTTGAGGTGATCGAGGGCGGATTGCCATCGGTGGGGAGGAACGCGGGGGCACGGCTGGCCTCGACGCCTTACGTGCTGTTTCTGGATGCAGATGTGGAACTGCCGGAGCCGGCACTGCTGCGTCGAGCACTCTGGAGGATGCGGCGCAGGGGGTTGCACCTGGTAACGACGAATATCTCGTGCAGGGACGGCGATTGTTTTGACGATGCGCTGTATGTGGGGAACAACTTCATGCAGTATGTCGGGTCGTTTCTGAAGCCGTTTGCTACAGGAATGTTCATGCTGTTCGACCGCAGGGCGTTCTGGAAGCTGGGTGGTTTCAACGAACGAGCGTTGTTTGCAGAGGACTATCTGCTATCGAAGGGCGTGGCGCGGGCGCGGTTTCGCATTGTGCGTGGCGGCGTGCTGACGACGAACCGGAGGTTCCGCAAGCTGGGGCACTGGCGGATGGTGTGGATGTTCTTCAAAACGATGTTGCATAGCTGGAACGACAAGTATTTTCTGAAGGACCAGGGGTACTGGGAGGAGTCGGGGATTTAGCGCCCGCTGTGAGTTTGTGAAGGCTTAACACAGATTTGCACTGATGACACGGATCAAGCGCTTGGTTTCCTCGTGAGGAAAAGCAACCGCAGGTCCTTCGACTTCGCAGCTACGCTGCTTCGCTCAGGATGACAATGTGGTGGAGGCTTGAGCTTGCTTGCTGATCAGTCTTCGGGTTGGGTGAGACCGGCGGCTGCCAGCATCTTTTCGTCGATGACGATAAAGAGGCCCTGGGCGCGGGCCAGTGTCTCTCCAAGCTGGTTCTGAATCTCCGCCTGATGGAAGAGCTTGCGGCCTTCGCGGCGGAGATGTCTGCTGATGACGACGAGCGGCTGGAAGAGGGGGACGGGGCGAAGGTAGTCGACCTCCATGTGGCGCGTCATGGCGAGGACGTTGAGCGGACGGTTGAGCTTGCTCATGGCTTCGTCGAGCAGCGTGGCTACGAGACCTCCGTGCAGGTAGCCGGGCGGGCCTTCGTGGTAGCGGTCGAGCTGGATCTGCGCCGTTGCGGTGGGGTGTACGGGGTCGTCTGCGCTTGTGGTGAAGACGAGGTGGAGCCCTTGTGGATTGGCGGGGCCGCAGCCGAAGCAGTTGCTGGCGCGCTCGTCGAGCGTGGGACTGCCGGCCATGGACTCGGGTGCGTGGCGGGTTTTGTCGGGTGAGTGCATTGTGTATTTGGCGCGTGACCGTAGCATAGCGCGTTGTCCGCTTGAGTAGCGTGATCGCCGGCAATCTGAGAGGATGGCTCCGTGTTCAAGGAGGAGTCTGTGTTGCGTCTGAAGATTTTGCTGACAATGATTGTGCTTGCCCTGGGAGCGGACGCCTATGCGCAGTCGGCCAACGATGCTCGTGTCGTGTTGGTCATGACGGACGGAATGCGCTGGCAGGAGATCTTTCGCGGCGCCGACGAGAGCCTGCTGACGAAGGACCGCTACTACAAGGGCCGCAGCGTTGATGAGTTGAGGAAGAAGTATCTTGCGGGTACGGCAGAGGAGCGCCGTCAGGCCCTGATGCCGTTTCTGTGGAGCACGTTCATTCCTCAGGGTCAGATATACGGGGACCGCGATGCGGGTTCGGAGGCCTCGGTGACGAATGGGTTCAACTTCTCGTATCCGGGATACAGCGAAACGTTGACTGGCCACGGGGATCCGCGGATCGACTCGAACGACGACAAGCCGAACCCGAACCTGACGGTGTTGGCGTGGCTGTCGAAGCAGCCCGGGTTTCAGGGCAAGGTGGCAGCCTTTG
>JAFDVV010000007.1:63329-63745 GCA_018268775.1 Acidobacteriota bacterium
AATGCCGGATACGACCCGGTGGCGATGTCGCCGAAGACTCGGGAGATGAACATCCTGAACGATATCAAGGCAAACTCGCCTCGAGTATGGGAGGACGAGGCCTACGACGCACCGGTATTTGAGTCGGCGATGGAGTACATCCGCGTGAAGAAGCCGCGCGTTGTTTTTCTTTCGTTGGGCGAGACGGACGAGTGGGCGCACGCTGGTAACTACGGCGAGTATCTGGAGGCCGCCCACCGCGTCGACGGCTATATGAAGAAGCTATGGGACTCGTTGCAGTCGATGCCGGAGTACAAGGGTAAGACAACGATGATCTTTATGGTCGACCACGGAAGGGGGCCGGCCCCGGAGGAGTGGAAGGGGCACGGGCAGAAGATTCCGGAGTCGAAGTACATCTTCATGGGGTTCACGGGGCG
>JAFDVV010000080.1 GCA_018268775.1 Acidobacteriota bacterium
AGGACGACGCCCACATCTTCTGCATGCCCGAGCAGGTCGAGAGCGAGATCGCCGCCTGCGTTGAATTCGCCGACGAGGTCCTGAAGGCCTTTGGCTTCGCCGAGTTCAAGGTCGAGCTCTCCACCTGGGACCCTAAAGACACGAAGAACTACGTCGGCAAGGCCGAGCACTGGGAGGGCGCGGTCGCGTCGCTCAGAAAGGTGCTCGACGCCAAAGGAATCGCGTACAAGATCATCCCCGGCGAGGCCGCCTTCTACGGCCCCAAGATCGACATCAAGCTGGTCGACGTGCTGGGCCGCCTCTGGCAGCTCTCGACCGTGCAGTTCGACTTCAACCTGCCGCAGCGCTTCGAGCTCGAATACACCGGCGAAGACGGCGAGAAGCACCGCCCCGTCATGGTCCACCGCGCACTCTTCGGTAGCGTCGAGAGATTTTTTGGCGTGCTCATCGAGCACTACGCCGGGGCCTTCCCGCTCTGGCTCGCGCCGGTGCAGGTGGGCCTGGTGCCCATCTCATCGGACAAGCACCTGGACTACGCCCGCACGGTGAAGGCGAAGCTCGAGACCGCGGGCCTGCGCGTCGAACTCGACGAGCGCAACGACCCGATGAAGGCAAAGATCCGCGACTTCGCCGTGCAGAAGGTCCCCTTCGTCCTCGTCATGGGCGACAAGGAAGCCGCCGCAGAAGCAGTAAGCGTCCGCACCCGCGGCAAAGGCGACGAGGGCTCCGCCGCACTTACCGCCTTCATCGAACGCGCAAAGGGATTGGTGACTTCAAGAAGCGTGGATCTGTAACGCAGGGCACCAAGGGTATTGCCCCCGAGGCCCGCTAACGGCCTTCCTTATGCCGATTGCGCAACCGAGGTGTGGATCGCGCGCGGCTTCCAGTGGGCGGCTTCGTCGACGAACCGCTCGAAGATGGCGCGCGACGCGGCGGAGATGTCGTAGCTGCGTTCCGGGTGCCACTGCACGGCGAGAACGAAGTGTGCGTTCGGATTCGTCGCGTCCTGTCCGCCCTCGACCGCCTCGATCACGCCGTCCTGCGGGCAGCGGGCGACAACGCGAAGCCCGTCGCCGGGCACGCCGATGGCCTGGTGGTGCGACGAGTTGATGGGCAGCGAGAGGAAGCCATTGTCCAGCGGGGCCTCCGGGCCGCCTTCCACATTCTTTCCGTTGCCCACGATCGTGCCCAGCAGCGACCCCGGCGCGATTGCGGCGTTGTGTGCCACAGCGACCGTCTTTCCGGCCGGATGATTGACCGGCATCGGGGCCAGATGCTGGACCAGCGTGCCGCCGCGCCACACATTCAGCGACTGCGCGCCGAAGCAGATGCACAGCAGCGGCTTGTAGAGATTGTGCGCGTCCTGAATCAGCAGCTCGTCGACGTTCTCGCGCGCAGGGTCGGCGGGCGAGGTCTCGGGCGCCGGCTCGTGCCCGAACTTGTGCGGATTGACGTCGGCGGGCGACCCGGGAAGCAGGACGCCCTGGCAGGTGTTGATCAGGTCGGCGACCTCGCGCTGCGAGAGCGAGAGAGGGACCTCGACCGGCACGCCGCCGGCGCGCACGATCGCCTCGGCATACTGCGGCCACGACCTGCCGTTGTAGTCGAGGTTGGCGCTGGTGGGCACGGGAATGGCGATGCGCGGCTTCATGGCTCTCTATAGATGATACGACCAACGCCCGTCAGTCAGATGTGGGCTTGCAGGAACCTCAGGAATGCCACCGATCGGGTGCCCCATACATGACGCGGTCTTATCGCGGCATGTGTGGGATGGTTCGCGCCAGAGTGCGAACCATCTCCTTTTTGTCATTCCGTAGCGCAGCGGAGGAATCTGTTGTTTGTACTGGAACAGACACAGGCAAAAGCAGATTCCTTCACTTCGTTACGGAATGACAACAACATGGCCGGGTGGGTGGATTCAAGCCGGGTGCCAGGTGTTGGGTGCCGGGTGCCCCCATATATGGCGGCCTCATCGCCAGATGTGGGATGGTTCGCGCGAAGCTGGGGGCCATAAACCTGCTCGCCCTACGCCTTCCCACAGCAGGCGTCCGTCGCACCCTTCTTCTCCTCATCCTTCCACACCTGCCCGGCCTCGGAGACTTCGACCCACCGCTGGTCGGCAGCGGCCCCAGCCGCATACGAATCGTGCCAGTTCCACCACTCGTACGGCTTCGTCTGCGGATAGCCCGCGGGCGAGTCCTCCCACAGCTCCTGCCTTCCCAGCGCCGTCATGTCCAGGTAGCTCCACACCGTCCCCATCGCCTCGTCGCCGCGAACGTTGATGAAGTACGACCTGTAGATTCTGTCGCCCTCGCGGATGAACGCGTTCGTGCCATGCCACTCGTCCACGCCGTGGTCCTTGTCGAACTCATCCGTGATCGTGTACCACGGCATATTCCACTCCATCCGCGTCTTCAGGCGTTGAATGTCCGGCTGCGGCGCGCGCGAGGCATACGCCAGCGTCGTCTCGCGCGCGTTCAGGTGCGACAGGTGCGAGACCTGGTCCGCGCCCAGCGAGCAGCCGCGGCACGCGTGGTCGGGCCAGCCATACACTCCAGGCTCGAAGAACGCGCGATAGACGATCAGTTGCCGCCGCCCCTCGAACAGGTCGAGCAGACTGGCCTTCCCCTTCGGCCCCTCGAAGACGTACTCCTTCTCGACCGCCACCCAGGGCATACGCCTGCGCGCCGCCGCCAGAGCATCGCGCTCGCGCGTCACACGCTTCTCCTCGACCAGCATCTCCGCCAGCGCCGCATTCCATTCCTCCTGCGAGACGACCTTCGGTCTCTCCATCGTGTTCATTGCAGTGCTCGTTGCCATTTTCATCTCCTTGAACTCCATCGAATCTTCCATGTCGTGATTCCCGGCGACCTTCACGCAAAGTGCGGTAGAAGTCATCGACCATTCAACGAACTTGTCATCCTGAGCGGAGGCGCGTAGCGCCGCAGTCGAAGGACCTGCGGTTTGGCTTTGCAACGCGACATCGATTTGTCCGGCACTATCCTTCTTCCTTCCCCTCGGAACTCTCCGCTGCAGCCGTTGCGGCTGAACTTCTCTCGGCCCTCTTCGCCGCAAACCGTTTGAACGCGACCGCCGAAAGTCCGCCCGTCGAGGTAATACCTCCGGCGATCCAGGCCGCTGTCGCAATGCAAACCGGACACATGGGTTTTGCCCCCTCACCGGCTTTACGCCCGCTGCAACACCGAACGCTCATCGGCGCTCGGGCCCCAGCTCGCCGGCACGGGTACGTCGAGCAGCCGCAGGTACACGGCGAACTGGCCGCGGTGCTGGTACCAGTGGTTCAACATGATGTTGCGCAGAAACGCCGCGCGCGGCATCGCCACAATCTCCCGGTCGCCATCGACGATGCGCCACGTCGCATTCATCGCCGCATCGTCGAAGCCTGACAGAGCCTCGCGCACTGCGGCAATGCTCTGGTCGAAGGTTTCGAGAACACTCTGCACGTTTTCAGGCTGCGGAAACTCGAAGCCGGGCGGCGCGATCTCGTCCTTCTGCGCGCCGCGCACGACTCCGCCAGGCACGAAGGCAAGATGGTATGCCAGTTGCCCCGCCGTCATCGACCGCTCGTGCGGCTTCCACGTGAGCTTGCCGGCTGGAAGGCGCTCAAGATACCTCCGCGTGACCGGGGCCTGTTGTTCGAACTCCGCGAGTAATGATTCTGCGATAGACATAGTCTTCCTTTCACATCTCTGCGATGCGGGTTTGTGGTGCGGGATTGATCATTGCCGGACGGAGTGCACTTCAAACGATGCACCGCCCGAACGGCGCTACTTACTCAATGCCTCAGCCTTCTCGCGCACGCGTGCGTGCATCGCGGTCCAGCCCTTGTCCATCCCGGCCTTCACGTCATCCGGAATGAACCCGAGGGCAGTGTGCCTGAATGCGATCAACGTTCCGCCATCGACCTCGGTCAACCGGTACTGCAGGTTCGACACCATCGGGAACGACGCGAACAGCGGCCCCGAAAACTCCAGCAACGAAGGCCGCTTGATCGCCTGCACGTTGGCCCAGAAGTGTCCGTTCCCGTCGCCAAGGTCGCGATACCACCTGCCTCCCGGCCACGCTTCGATCTTCATCGGGAGCGGCTTCCCATCCGGCGTCTCGTTGCCGGGGCCGAGTTGTTCGAGCAGCGCGTTAAAGGTGATATCCATCGGCGCCTGCACCTGGATCTCCTGCTTGATCGTCACAGTCAGGTCTTCAAGAGTGCGTTCGGTAGCAACCATCTCTATTTCTCCTTGAGTTTTCAGTCTTGTACTTTCGGTGCTGCAACGTTCATTGCCTGCGGGCTCTCGCGTGCCATCGCCTCGGCGCGCTGCTTCACGCGGTTCAACTGGTGCTGCCAGTAGCGCTCGAACGTCCCCGCCCACTCGTGCAGCGGACGGATCGCCTGCGCGTTGGTGCGATACAGCTTCTGCCGTCCCTGGCAGCGCATATGCACCAGCCCAACGTTGTGCAGCACGCGCAGGTGCTTCGATACGGAGGGCTGCGGCATCCCAAGCGCCTCCACAATCTCCCCCACCGGCCGCTCGGCCCCGGCTAGATAGCTCAGAATCTCCCGCCGCCGGGGTTCGGCAACCGCGTTGAATGCGTCCGATGTCGTACTGGCTCGTGCCATGGTCGAAACATTACATTCCGATATAGGAATATGTCAAGTCGAAGTAATCTGAAAGATCGCAACCCTTTCAAATTCAATTTTCTGAAATCACGAGAACAGTCCGGGTGGCCAGCAGAGAGCATCATCCCACCCTCTACTCACGGGGCTTTCGGTCCTGCCCTAGAAGTCTTCGTGGCCGACGGAGACGCGGCGGTCGAAGATGTAGCACTGGCCCTTCCATTTGCTCTCGGCCTCGGGGACCTGCTCGAGGTATTTGAGGATGCCGCCCTTGAGGTGGTAGACCTCGTCGAAGCCCTCCTGGAGCATGAAGGCCGAGGCCTTCTCGCAGCGGATGCCGCCGGTGCAGAACATGGCGACCTTGCGGTGCCTGTCGCGGTCGAGGTTCTGGCGGACGTAGGCGGCGAAGCCGGAGAACGTATCGGTGTTGGGGAGGGTGGCTCCGTCGAAGGTGCCGATCCCGGTCTCGTAGTGGTTGCGTGTGTCGAGCAGGAGGACTTCAGGGTCGGCGATGAGGGCGTTCCAGTCTTCGGGTTCGACGTACTGGCCGGGGCGCGTGGGGTCGACGGCGGCGTCGCGGAAGGTGATGATCTCGCGCTTGAGGCGGAACTTGAGGCGGCCGAAGGGGCGCTCGGTGGAGGAGGAGAACTTGACCTCGGCGCGGACGAGGCCGGCCTCGCGGGTGAGCAGGTCGAGGAGTTGCTCGATGAGCTCGGGCGATCCGGCCATGGTTCCGTTGACGCCCTCGGGTGCGATGAGCGTGGTGCCGCAGAGATCGGTCGAGCGGAAGGCGGAGCGCAGCTTCTCGGCCAGGGCGGCGGGGTCGGGGATGGCGGTGAAGCGGTAGAAGGCTGCGATGGTGTAGATCACTTCTGTTAATGATAAATCGTCAGGGTTCGCGCTTCGCGCGGGGCTGTTTGACTTTTGTTTGTCATTCCGTAACGCAGTGGAGGAATCTGCTTTGTGTCCCGTGCGGGGCACAAACAAAAGCAGATTCCTTCGTTTCACTACGGAATGACAAACAAGAGTGCCGGTGCATTGGGTGGAAGCAGATTCCTCCACTGCGTTATGGAATGACAAACCAAGGAGAAGCGGTGAGCAGAACGGTTTCCGAACCTGCGAGCGGTAGTATGGACGGTGGATCGCGGAGGAAGAGATTGAGGCACAATCGTCGATTGTTTTTGAAAGGCGCTGCTGCGGGAGTTGTGGCCGCTGCTTCTGGTATCGAGGCGCAGGGTGAGGTTGCGGCTGCTGTAGCGAGCGAGGCGAGCCAGGCGAA
>JAFDVV010000081.1 GCA_018268775.1 Acidobacteriota bacterium
GAGGAGCAGCGCTTCGGCGTGCGCCACAAGGAGCGGCTGAAGCACATGCGCACGGCCATCGATGTGCTGAGCATGTCGGCGACGCCGATTCCGCGCACGCTGCACATGTCGCTGATCGGGCTGCGCGACATGAGCGTGATCGAGACACCGCCGAAGGACCGCATGGCGATCCAGACCATCGTCGCCAAGTTCGACGAGAAACTGGTGCGCACGGCGATCGAGGTGGAACTAGAGCGTGGCGGCCAGGCGTACTTCGTGCACAACCGCGTGGAGACGATCTACGATCTTGCCGCGAAGATTCGTGAGCTGGTGCCGTCGGCGCGCATCGTCGTCGGCCACGGCCAGCTTCCCGAGGCAGAGCTTGAGCGCGTGATGCTAGCCTTCATGAATCATGAGTACGACGTTCTGGTGGCGACGTCGATCATCGAGAACGGCCTCGACATTCCGCTAGCGAATACCATCATCATCAACCGCGCCGACCGCCACGGCCTCAGCGAGCTGTATCAGCTTCGCGGGCGTGTTGGCCGTTCGAACCGTCGCGCGTATGCGTACCTGTTGATTCCGCCGGAGCAGGAGCTTACGGAGATTGCGCGGCGCAGGCTTGCGGCGCTAAAGGAGTTCTCCGACCTCGGCGCGGGATTCAAGATCGCCGCTCTCGACCTTGAGCTGCGCGGCGCGGGCAACATGCTGGGCGGCGAGCAGTCGGGCCACATCGAGGCCATCGGCTTTGAGATGTACACGTCGATGCTTGAAGAGGCCGTGCGCAAGATCAAGGGCGAAGAGGACAAACCCGCGCACGCGGATACGTCCGTCAATCTTGGTATCAGCGTACGCATCGACGCGGACTACATCCCCGAGGAGAACCAGCGCCTGCGGATGTACAAGAAGATCGCGGGCGCGGAAGACGTGTCGATGCTGGCGGACGTACGCGCAGAGCTCAAGGACCGTTACGGCGAGCCTCCCGAGTCTGTCGAGAACCTGCTGGCCGCGGGAGAGGTTCGCCTGATGGCGCAGCAGCTTGGCATCGCGCTGATCGATCGCAAGCGCACGCAGGTCGAGCAGAACAAGGTGAAGACCTTCGTCGAGATGCTCCATGTAAAGTTTGCGGAGCGTGACGGCGCTGCGCCAGGCAGCGCCAACACTATCGATCCCGGCGTTCTGATGAAGCTGGTGAGCCGCAATACGAAGCGTGGAGCGCAGTTCACGCCGCAGGGCGTGTTGCGCTGGCCGTTGACGAGCGCCAAGGCGGAGGTCGTGCTGGAAGAGACGCGCGCGCTTCTGGAGTCGTTGGTGAACAAAAGCGCTTGATACTTGATTTCACAAGCGTTTGCCCGGAAATAATGTGACGAGTGCAGGCGGCTGTGGGAAAAAGATGCTGCGTGCCGGGCGCGCCGGCGGTATCATCGCATTCTGATCGATGAGGTATCTCATGCACGAGACCATCCGCGTCGGCGAGATCGGCGTTACGTTTCTGAAGACGCGTCACGAGACCGGCGGCGCGCTCGAGATGTACGAGGTCACATTGCCGCCGGTCGTCAGCGTCGTCGTGCCGCATATTCACCGCGACTACGACGAGATCGTTCTCGGCATGAACGGCATCACCACGTGGACGCTGAACGGCGAGGTCATCGAGCTGCATCCCGGCGGCCGCGTCATGATTCCGCGAGGCACGCCGCACTTCTACGCCAACCTGCATGAGACGACCGCCCGTATGATGTGTCTGCAAACGCCAGGCATGATGGGCCCGGAGTACTTCCGTGAGATCGCCCAGCACTTCAACGCAGATGTACCCGACGTTGCGGCGATCGGCGAAGTGATGAACCGCTACGGCGTCACGCCCATCACGCGATAACGTTTTTCTGTCAGCGGCAGTGTTGGCTTACACTGCTTTCTGTGATGACCATGCACCTTTGCGGCCTCGTATCCTCCATCCTTCTTGGGACAATCATGCTGACACCTGCATCTGCGCAACGAATCTCCGCCGATGGCGGCAACCAGACGTTCACCTTTCTTGCGGACCAGTACTTCAGCGATGTGCTCTTCCACTTCTCGCCCACGCTGGGTACGCAGATGGGGCTGCACCAGTACGACAACGAGCTGGAGAACTACTCCGCGGTGACAGTAGAAAAGCAGGTTGCCGCGCTCAAGGTGTACGAGAAGAAGATTGCCGCCATCGATTCCTCCGCGCTGGACGCTCCGGTTGCCGCAGACCAGGCGATTTTGCTGAACAGCATCCGCTCGCAGTTGCTCTCGCTTGAGGTGATCCGCAACTGGGAGAAGAACCCGGACAACTACTCCAGCGGCATCACCAGTTCGATCTTCGTGCTGATGGAGCGGCCCTTCGCGCCGCCAAATGTGCGCCTCCGGGCTGTGATTGAGCGCGAGAAGCAGATCCCGCAGGTCTTCGTAGAGGCGCGCAAGAATCTGAAGGACCCCCCGCGTATCTTCACCGAGATTGCGCTCGAGCAGATTGACGGCCTCGTCAGCTTCTTCGAGAACGATGTCCCTGCCGCCTTTACCGAAGCAGACGATGCAAAGTCGAAGGCAGAGTTCGTCGCTACGAACGCCGCCGTCATCAAGGCGCTGAAGGAGTACGGCGCATGGATGAAGGCCGACCTGCTGCCGCGTTCGAACGGCGACTATCGCCTCGGCGCGGAGACGTTCGCGAAGAAGCTAAGCTACGACGAGATGGTCGACGTCCCGCTGCCTCATCTGCTCGATATCGCCATGGCCGACCTGCATCGCAATCAGCAGGAGTTTGCGCGCATTGCGAAGGAGGTCGATCCCTCGAAGACGCCACTAGAGGTATTGGCCGAGCTGGCGACGGTCCACCCCGCGCCGGACAAGCTGCTCGACGCCTTCCACGGCACCTTCGATTCGCTGATTGCTTACATACGCGCGCATCACATCATTACGATCCCAAGCGACGTGCAACCTACGCTGGAGGAGACGCCGCCCTTCATGCGTGCGACGACCTTCGCATCGATGGACCCTCCTGGGCCGTTTGAGACGCGATCGGCGAAGGCATACTTCAACGTCACGCTGCCCGAAAAAGGCTGGACCGCTGAGCACGTCGCCGAACACATGGCCAGCTTCAACGTGGGCACGATCATCTCGACCAGCATTCACGAGGCGTACCCCGGCCACTATGTACAGTTCCTCTTTCAGAACCAGTTCCCATCGAAGGTGAGGAAGGTGGTCTGGGCGAACTCGAACATCGAAGGCTGGGCGCACTACACCGAAGAGATGATGCTCGATGAGGGTTACGCCGCCGCGCCGCCAAACGCAACTCCCGAGCAGGTGCGCGAGGCGAAGCTGATCAAGCTGGGCCAGTTGCAGGATGCGCTGCTGCGCGATGCGCGGTTTGTCAATGCGATCAAACTGCACACCGGGCTGGGCGAGCCTGGGGGCAAGTGGACGATCGACCAGTCAGTGGACTTTTTCGTGAAGGAGGGTTATCAGTCGCGCTCCGTCGGTCTCGTCGAGACCAAGCGCGGCACCTCCGATGCGACGTATCTCTACTACACTCTCGGCAAGCTGGAGATCATGAAGCTGCGCGAAGACCTGAAGAAGAAGCAGGGCGCGGCGTTCAGTCTTCAGCAGTTTCACGACGATTTCATGCGCCAAGGCTTCGCGCCGATCAAGGTGATCCGCAAGGCGATGCTGCATGACAGTTCGCCCGTCCTGTAGCTCAACCCACCTATCAAACTGCCGCCCGCAACCACAGTCATCGTCATTCTGAGTGAAGCGAAGAATCCCTGTAGTTACCTTCTCCAGCAGCGAACGGTACATGCTGAGATTCTTCGCCTGCGGCTCAGAATGACGATGACTGTGGTTGTCCAGGACGCTGCTACAAACACAATCCAATGCGTTCACCATTTCGTTGAAGGAAGTCTTTGAGGTTTAATGAGCGGATGCAAATGACGGGGTTGCGTCTGTGTGTTTTGGGAGTAGTGGTATCGTTGGCACTGGCCGGGTGCATGGGAGACAGATCGTACGTGGTGCCTGAAGAACCGCTACCGCCGAACACGATTCTCTTGTCGGGAATGATGCGCGAGCTCTCGGCGACCCCCGGCTTTACCGACTCTCTGATCGCACAGTTGAACGGCGACAAGCAGGGGCCGGCGCTGATGTCGCCCCGCTTGATCAAGACTCTGAAGGACATGGTCCTCGGCAAGGACTGGCAAGGGCTCGACCGCTTTCCCGGGTGGACGCTTGCAGGGATCAACCCGACGGTAAAGATCGCAGGCCGCATCGTTACCAGGAAAGACGACGGCACTCCCGACCAAAGCGGCACAGGCGTGAGCGAAAGCGCTCCCGTCGACGATGCGGCTGTGACGACGGAGCGCGTGAAGTCATACATCGACCTTGGGCCGTACACGCTGGAACATGCGGAGACGGTCGATCTCACGAAGCCTTCAACGCTGCCGGGGTTCACGACTGCGGGCATCGTCAGTGAGCTTGGCGCGGGAGTCACGCGCGGCGATGGGCCGAACGCAACGCTTGCGCCGTTGCACGCGGAGAGCCAGCGACTAGCCGATGTAATGAACCGGCTGAGCATGAATGCGCTGAGCGGGGCGAGGCCGGTAACGGCGTCGATCGGTACTCACGCGGCTACGACTCCCGAAGAGATGATTGCGGCGCTCACAGCATCCGGACACACGGTCAACGTCTACGATGCGCGCTACTTCGCCAACTTCGGTCACTTCCACTACAAAGGACAGGAAGTGATGATGCCGTTCTTTATCGATTCGCAGATTGCGATTCCCGGAACGAAGCGCTCGCTGCTGGTTCCCGTCAGCCACGCTGAGTACGAGTGGGAGATCAGGGCCCCCAAAGACAGGCCCGGCATCAACGCCAACATCAGTTGGTACTTCGGCATCGACGGCAAGAGCCAGTTCCGCACCATGGACACGCAGGACCAGGCATGGGTGTTGGGCCGTCGCGCGCACACTTACACCGGTAACGACGCTGTTGAAGTGACGCGGCTCGTCGGAAAGATGGTCGTTGCCTTCATGCACCAGCACCTGCGGCGTCCCGATCTTCCCTTCGGCGGCTACTATCCTCTCGGTGTCTGCCAGGACGGCGTCGCCGCGATTGAAAAGAAGATGACCGGAAGCGACACGTTGTTTCCGAATACTGCGGACACATCGTTGTTCGACGATCCTCGCGACGCCGAAGTGAATGCGATGATGTCGGCGATACCGAAAGATACCGATGGTGGACTGCCGTCGCCGGAGCGCATCTTCGGCTCTCTGCCTACCGGCGATCTCAACGCGATCACGATACCGGGCCTGGCGGACGATCTCACACGTGTGAAGACCGCATGGCAGGACGGATCGCTCGAACGCACACCGGCATGGATGCGCAGGATGCTTCTGCGCCTCATCGGGATGATCGCTTTTGGATTGCTTGCGTGGCTCGTGATCTGGAGACGCAGGCGTCACGCTCATAGAGCGCAGTGAACGATACCGCCGACGCGCTCGCAGGGCAGCACGGAGCTACTTGCCGGACGAGGATGCGGATGCCGCCGCAGGTGCGGGCGAAGCAGCGGGTGCCGCCGGGGTTGTACCTGCCGTCGTATCGGATTTAGTCGTCGACGAACTGGCTGTACTGCCGCTTGAATCGCCAGAAGTCTTGGGCTTGGCGTTGCCGTAGCCGTCCGCATACCATCCGCCGCCTTTAAAGCTGACAGCGGGAGCTGAGAGCACGCGCTCCAGTCGTCCCGCGCAGTGCGGGCACTCGGTGATCTCAGGGTCGGAGAACTTCTGAATTTTTTCGGTGCGCTTGTGACAGACGGTGCATTCGTATTCGTAAAGCGGCATGTATGAATCCTTTTCTTTCGCGGAACTATTCGAGCGGAGCCCCGGCCTGTGGATCCCACACGTCAAAGCCCTCTGCCTGTGCAGCCTTGAGAAGCTTTTGATCCGAAGCAATAAATTGGATGCTGTCACTTTCCTGCAAGGAATTCCTGGCGACGAGGGCGGAGGCAAGCTGAAGGGAATCCAGAGCACGGAGGTCCTGGCGATCGACGAGCGCGGACGCGTGTTCAATGATCGCAGCAGTGACAGGATGCTCCAGGAGGCGCCGGGACTCTCCGACCAGGGCGGTTATCGACGACTCGGCGTCAGCGGCGGAGATGTCTCCTGTCCGCTGACGACGCCGTATGGCTGACCGCACTTCGATCCAGGCAAGCACAGAAACCTGCTTCCTCTGATCTTCGACCTCGGTTACAAGCTGAATGATGGACTCCGAGCCAGCCTCTGCCACAAAGAGTTTGACGAGAGCGCTGGAATCGATGAAGTAATGCGTCAGAGGCTTCCCCTTTCGCGCATGATCGTCGTTGAGACAGGCTCACCTCGAACGGGAACTGGATGAAAACGAGATGGGACAACCTTCTGCATCTCACTACTCCGATTCAGGCGGACCGTCGACGTTGGATAGTCCGACTTGGGATTCGGAGTTTTTCCGAGGAGGATTGCTCCCGTGTCGATGGCGCAGGCAAGCACACGCTGGCGGGAATCGACCGATGCCGTCCAGGAGTAATGGTGTCTGGGCAGTTCTTTATCGCGGAACCACGTCAAAGCGACAAAGAGCTTTCCAGCCTCCGCTTCCGCCAGTGCCTCGCAGCACTCCCTAATTTCGGCGTCAGAGGCTTCCCCTTGTTCGTATCGCGGAGACGAAACGGTCGCCGAAGATTCGGGCTGTCTAGGTGTCTTCACTAATCCAGCATTTGCGGCGATAGGGGCGGACGATGCCTGATTCGATTTCGGCTCGAAGTAGATGAGAATCTCACCGTTTGCCGGGCTCCAATTCGAGGCGGCCGCAGTATTGCGCTTTTTCCTGCCGTCTTCCTCAAGCTGAATGACTGGTGTGAAACCATCGGGCGTGAGAAAACTGAGCGCTGCGGTTATTTTTTCGCTTAGCGGAGCGTTTCGCAAGGCTTCCAGACCCACTTGGATTGCGTTTTCTACATCGCTGATCGTAGATAGAGGAGTACCGATCTGATTTGCCATAGTGTAAATTATCCTTTAATTCCTAATATAAAACTGCTCCTTTCATATATACCCGAAAGGAGCAGTGAAAAGCAATTTAACTTTTGCACGAAGCCGCAAGCGATTACAGCTTGCCCAACTCGATCAGCCGTACGCTGGCGATGGCCTCCACCTTGCGCAGCGCCTCGATGGCGGCATTTGCCGCCGCCGCGTTTGGCACGTCGATCTGCACCACAGCAAGCGCCTGCCCCTGGGGCACGCGCTGCGACTTCGACTCACGGGCTGGATCGTGCGCACGGCCCAGGGCGAAGTTGGCGATATTTACCGAGTTGTCGCCAAGGATCGTGCCGATGCGTCCGATCACCCCCGGCACGTCATGGTTGCGAATGGCGACCAGTGTTCCCGTCAACGGCGCCTCGATGTCGATGCCGTCGTAGGTCAGCAGGCGCGGCGAGGTGCCGTGCAGCACTGTGGCTGAAGCCGATGCGTCGCCCTCCGATGAGTGCAGGACCAGCTTCAGCACAGAGCCCGCGCCGCCGGTTGTGAACTCTTTCTTGTCCTCCTGTACGCGGATGCCGCGCTCTTCGGCGACCGCCGCTGCGTTGATGCGGTTGGCGATGCTGCCTCCGTCGGAATCGGCGAAGATACCAGCCAGCGCTGCGTTGCGCACCAGGTCGGTCTTGCCCGCGGCAAGCCTGCCGGAGTAACTGATCTGGATGTTCTCAAGATTGCCCGGTGTGGCGTGCGAGAGGAACTGCCCTAGCCGCTCGGCCATCTCGATGTACGGCGCGATCTCGGTGTACTCCTCGTGCGTGAGCGAGGGCACGTTGACGGCGTTCTGCACCACGCCGAGCTTCAGGTAGTCGCGCACCTGGCGCGCAAGCTGAATGCCGATGGCCTCCTGCGCCTCGTCGGTGGAGCCGGCGATGTGCGGCGACAGGATGACGTTGTCGAGCCCGAAGAAGGGCGAGTCCTTGAGTGGCTCCTGGTGAAAGACGTCGAGCGCAGCGCCGCCGACGTGGCCCGACTTCAGCGCGTCCGCCAGCGCCTGTTCGACGATCAGCTCGCCGCGGGCGCAGTTGATGATGCGCACGCCCTTCTTCATGATGGCCAGCGAGGTGGCGTTGATCAGGCCTTCCGTCTGCGGAGTCAGACCGACGTGCAGCGTCAGGTAGTCCGAGCGGCGGAAGATCTCGTCGATGGGAACGAGCGTGACGTCGTTCTCGCGCGCGATGACCGGTGCGATGAAGGGGTCGTAGCCGATCAGCTCCATGCCGAAGCTGCGTGCGCGGCGCGCGACCTCGAGCCCGATACGGCCCAGGCCGACGATGCCGAAGGTCTTGCCGCGAAGCTCCTGCCCTTGCAACGTCTTCTTCTCCCACTTGCCGGCGTGCATAGTGGCGTTGGCGCGGGGAATGGAGCGTGCAAGCGCAACCATCAGGCCAAGAGTGAGCTCGGCCACGGCGATGGCGTTGGCACCGGGCGTGTTCATCACGACGATGCCCTTGCGTGTCGCGGCGTCGGTATCGATGTTGTCGACGCCAACGCCCGCGCGGCCTATGACGCGTACCTTTGGCGCGGACTCAAGCAGCTTGGCATCGGCCTGCACGGCAGAGCGGACGACGAGAGCATCGGCGTCCGCAAGCTCGGCGGCGAGGCCGTTCTTGATCTGGTCGGCGGTGACAATCTGCCAGCCCTGCTCCTGCTGGAAGATAGCGGCTGTGGCGGGGGAGACTTTTTCAGCGAGAACGATCTTCATTGGGTCCTTTTTGCTCGTTGGTGGAACGCGTTGTTTCTATTTTCTCAAAAAATGAGTGGGGCCATGGCAATGGCGGCATTTACCGCAATGCGCTTGAGTGCCGTTGGCCAATCTGGCTATTCATCCAAAGTAATGCGGAACAAATGAGCTCAGGTTGTCGGTAATCGGGCCCGAGGACTCGCGAATCCCCATGCCGCAACACTCCTGGTCGATCATCCACAGGCCAATCACTGGATGGCGGCTCGCTCCGGATCGCAGGTTGTCTGCAAACGATGCCTCGGGAGCGAGCGCCTGAACAATCGCAGGCCCCGCGTAAGGGCCGCCGGTAGTCTCCACCGCTACGCCGTCGCGAACAAGCGTAATGTTCGCCCCCTCGCGCGAGTGCAGCGGCTTGCGAATGTAGTTGCGAAGGCTGCTGTTGCGTCCCTCAAAGTACGACTCCAACAGCAGCTCATGCCCCGGATACAGCTCCCACAGTATCGGCAGCAGTCCCTTGTTCGAGAGCAGCATCTTCCATATCGGCTCGATCCACCGCATGTCTTTGTAAGTCTCAAGCGCCGCCGTGCCGAACTCCTCCTGAAGCATCATCTCCCACGGGTACAGCTTGAAGATGGAGAATATCTGCCGCTCGTCCGGGTCGACAAACGCCTGCCGGTCGGCGTTCCATCCGATCTCATCCATCAGCATCGGCTGAGTCGGCAGACCCGCCTGCTCGGCGGTGTCGCGAAGATAGGCGAGCGTCAACTGGTCTTCGGCGTTGTCCAGTCCGGCGAAGTAGACAGGCTTTGAGAGATGCGATGCCACATCCCGCCACTTGGCGATCAGCTTCTCGTGGATGGAGTTGAACTGGTCAGCGTTTGGGTGCTGCTCCTCCAGCCACGCCCACTGAATGACCGCTGCCTCCAGCAGCGATGTCGGGGTGTCCGCGTTGTACTCCAGCAGCTTCGGAGGGCCGTTGCCGTTGTACGCAACGTCGAAACGCCCGTAGATCGCGGGAGGCTCGTTCTCCCACGCCCACTCGATCGCAGGAATGGCGGCGGCAGGAATCTCAAGTTCGGCGTAGCGCTTCTTGTCGATGATGTGCTGCGCGGCTGCGAGGCACATCTCCTGCAAGGCGTTTCCCGCCGCCTCAAGCGTGTCGATCTCCGGCGAGGTAAAGCGATAGCAGGCGGACTCGTCCCAGTAAGGACGATCCATCCCCTCGCCCGAAGGGGAGTAGTACACAAGTCCCGCCGTGGCCACCTTGTCTTCCCAGTGATCGCGAGGCGTGATTGCCAGCCGTTCCATCACTCGCCCGCTCCGCCGCCGTGGCCGCCTGAGGACATCGACCGGCCAAAGCCGCCACGAACTGTACCTGTGCTGACGCCGTGCGAACTCACGTAGCTGTGTCCCTCCGCCGGAGTGGTGCTTCCGCCGCCAACGAGCGTGCCCAGAGCATAGCCTCCCCAGCCGCCGTAGTAGTGGTGGTAGAGCGGAATGTACGGCATGTAGCCGTGTCCGTTCATATTCGGATTCTGCGGATTGCTGTTGTCCGGCGGCAGGTTGGCGCACAGGCTGTCGTCGACGACCTTGTTGTTCTCGTCCACGCAGCGCTGCATCTCCGGCTTGCGGCAGCCGCTCATCAGGGTGATGGCCGTTGCGGCCAACAGAGGAGCGACGACTTTGGTCGAGCGGCGCATAGCGTCGCTATCAAGAGTAACAAGCCAGGATATAAAGAAACCATAAAAGCGCAGAGCACTTCGTCACTTCGAGACGAAGAGTTATGTAAAGCGCCGTATTTGAGATGTGTCATCCCGACCGGAGGCGCGAAGCGCCGCAGCGGAGGGACCTGCTTTTCTTCCACAAAGCCGGGTGCCCCATTCATGCAGTTTCACCGCATGTGTGGGAGATTCGAGCGAAGCTCGAACCGCGAAGCGCGCTTGGCCCACCTCAATCCCTGTGCCGGGTCTTCTCCTGCTCCTCAATCAACGAGCAGTGCAACTCCGGCGTCTTTCGCACCGCCGAACTCAGCTTTCCATCAAAGAAGTCGCACGCCAGAATGTTGTCCGCGCTCGCATGACGTCCGGAGAACAGATTCACATTCAGCATGACCGGGCCTTTGATCCAGTCCAGGCGCTTCAGGTCGATCTTCGTGCCGGTCACACGCACCAGCCCCTCGGCGCCGACCACCTCAACGTTCTCCACGCCAAGATCGATCATGCCAATCTCATTCGCATGCCCCATCGCATCCTTCTTCGGCTCGCCGGAGTAGTCCGCCGAAACCACGATGCTCTCATGCCGCATCTTCAACCGCGCAGCCGCCCTGTACGAGAGGGTGATCTGCACATCGAAGGCGAAGACGATTGGACGTGGCTCCTGCATCTGCGCCTGTAGCGTCCCCGCAAGGAAAGCAGCAAGACCGCCAAAAACCGCCATTCTGAGCGCAGCGAAGAATCTCGGCATTTCATCCTCTACTGCTTCAAGGAACATTACGGCAATCGCAATCACTTTGCGGCCGGTAGTCGAATCTCGAAGATGCTTGGCCACTGTTTGCCCGTGACGAAGAGACGGTGATGCTGTGCGTCATAGGCGATGCCATTCAGCACGGATTCGGCATCGATCTTTTGACTGGCATCCAGCAAGCCGGTGCAGTCGATCCATCCCAGCACTCGGCCATCTTTTGGAGAGATGCGCGCGATTCGGTCCGAGTGCCAGACGTTGGCATAGATCTCGCCATCGACAAACTCAAGTTCGTTAAGCTGCTGTACCGGCCTGTCAGCGTCGCGTACAACAATCTGCCGGGTCTGGTCGAACGTGTCGGGGTTGCGGAAGCGCAGAATGGCCGTGCCATCGCTGGTGATCAGCTCTGTTGCGGTACGGGTCATTCCCCATCCTTCGCCGTCGTAATGAAACTGGCCGATGATGCGCAGGGAGGCACGGTCGAGAATAAAGCCGGTGTGCGACTGCCACGTCCACTCCAGCAGATTGTCATGCCAGTCAACGATGCCTTCACCAAAGTACGTGTGGGGAAGCTCGTGATGCTGAAGTACCTTGCCCGTTGCAGGTTCAGTGACAATGACAGATGAGTGTCCCTCACGTCCCGTGCCCTCGTAGAAGTGGCCGTCCCGGTAGAAAAAACCCTCGGTATAGTTCTCTGTCGAGTGTGGGAGCTTTGCCACTACCCTGCAAGGCGCAGTGGGCGCGGTTGGCTTGTGGCCACTCATCTGCGCTTGCAGAGACATTGACGTTGCGAAAAGCGCAACGAAGATGCCGGTCGTGATTGAGTGAACAATCATCAGGCTCTTAGCTTCGACTTGATCGCCTTCCCCGATGTACTTTGAGCACGGAGCTTGCTAACCCTGCCAGTTTCGGTGACCAACTCGGTGAGTGTAACCGGGGCGCGGTTTGGAAATCTCGCTATCAACTCCAAACTTCCCCCCATGGCCTCCACTTGCCGGCGAAGAGTCGAGAGGTGCATGTCAGTTCGGCCTTCGATCTTCGAGATCTGCTTCTGAGCAATGCCAAGCGCTTTTGCCAGTTCGGCCTGCGTCATTTTCTGGGCCAGTCGCAGCTTCCGCAGGGTCATCTCTTCGCCGATCAGCTCCTCGGCGCGACGCTCGATCCTCCGGCGTCTCGCTATCGGTAACGAGCGAATGATATCGTCAATGTTTTTTGCCACGGTTTCGTCCTCCCGCCATGCGTTTCAGATGAGCGTCAAACCTTATGTCGGCCTTTCGGATCAGCTCCCGGTAAAACCTCTGTTCGCCTCCGCCCGATTTGTCTCCCGCAACAAGCAGGATTGCCTTTCGTTCGGGATCGAAGGCAAATGCGATTCGCCATACTCCGCCATCAGCGTCGAACCGAAGCTCCTTCATGTTGGCGTGTCTGGAATTTTTCAACGTGTCGACGCGCGGCCGTCCCAACTGTGGCCCAAATTGTTGCAGCAGGCGCATGACGGCAAGCGCTTCATCCTGTACCTCTGTAGCCAGCTTCATAAACTCAGGCTCAAACTCATCTGCCAGCTCTACGATCCACATTCTCGGCAACGGCCTCGTAATACTTTACAAAGTATATACCTAAAAGGGTATATCGCTGTGCGTGAAAAAGGCCCACGCAAGAATATATCCGCGTGGGCCTACCTTTTACTTCACTGTCTCAGCAAACACTTTCTGGGCAGCCACCAGTCCCTTGCCGAACTCGAACCCCGGCAGCGGCGTCTTCACCTTTGCGATCACCTGCTCCAGCGCGCCGATGATGGCGATGGTGTCCAGGTAGTCGAAGAAGCCGATGTGCGCGATGCGGAAGAGCGAGCCCTTCATGTCGCCCTGTCCGTCGGTGACGATGGCGGCGAACTGCGACTTCAGTCCCTTCACCAGCGTGCCCGAGTCCGTGCCCTCGGGGGCCATGATGGCCGTTGCTGCCGCGGCCTCGTAGCCGGACGGAGCAAACAACTTGAAGCCCAGCGCCTTGGCTGCGGCGCGCGTCATCGCGGCGCAGGTCTCGGCGTTGTCGACCAGCTTCTTGCGGCCCTCGGCCAGGTTGCCGTCAGCTTGCGCTGCGAGATAATCCAGCGAAGCTCCCAGAGCGGCGATCAGCGCCACCGAAGGCGTGTACGCGCTCTCGCCCTTGGCGGCGTTCTTGCGCTCCTTGCGCAGGTCGAAGTAGTAGCGCGGGTTGTAGGTCGACTCCATGCGGTCCCAAGCGCGCGGGCTGATCGCAAGGTAGCTCAGGCCCGGAGGCATCATCACGGCCTTCTGCGATCCGCCGATCAGAACGTCCACTCCCCAGCCGTCCATATCGAGGTGCGTCGTACCGAGGCCGGTGATGGCGTCGACGATCAACAGTGCCTCGGACTTCTCGTCCTTCAGCAGCTTCGCGATGCCCTTGATGTCGTGGCGCACCGCAGTCGAGCTTTCGGTGGCCTGCACGAAGACGGCGCGCGTCTCCAGCTTCAGCGCGGCCTTCACCTCGTCCAGCGTAAAGGTCTGTCCGTAGGGCTTCTCCACCACGTCGACGTGGCAGCCGAAGGCCTTGGTCAGCGCGCTCCAGCGCTCGCCGAACTTGCCCGCTGTCAGCACCAGTACGCGGTCGCCGGGCGAGGTCAGGTTCGAGACCGAGGCCTCCATCGCTCCCGTGCCGCTGCTCGAAAGGATGATGACGTCGTTCGTGGTTCCGACGAACTCCTTGAGCTGCGCAAGGACGCGGGTGTACAGGGCGCGAAACTCGGGCGTGCGGTGGTGAATATCCGCAGCCGCCATGGCAAACTGGGCGGCGGGAAGCAGGGGCGTTGGCCCAGGGGTGAAGAGACGCGTTTTCCGGATCATGCCTCTATTGTAGCGATGGTGCGGTAAACGGCTGCCGTTCTAAAATGAAGGGTCAGGCATCGCATCCCCCGCTCCTCAAAATGGGTCAATACTGAGCGAACCCTTTCAGGATGTGTCATCCTGAGCGAAGTGACCGCAGGGAACGTAGTCGAAGGACCTGCGGTTTGCCGAAGCACACCAGTCCTTTATCAGAGAGACCTCATGAGCATCAGCAAAAGAATCGACGCCGACATCATCGCCGCGATGAAAGCGAAGGAAGAGCACCGGCTGACCACCCTGCGCATGGTCAAATCCGCGCTCAAGAACAAGGCCATCGACAAGCGCGCCGAGCTCACCGACGCCGAGGAGTCGCAGATACTTACGACCCTCATCAAGCAGCGCAAGGAGTCCGTCGAGAGCTTCACCAAGGGCAACCGCCCCGAGCTTGCCGACAAAGAGCGTACCGAGATCGTCATGATCGAGGGCTACCTGCCGCAGGCCGCTGGAGAAGACGAGGTCCGCGCCGTCGTCGCAGCAGCCATCGCCGAGGTGGCATCCGCCACCGGCAACAAGCCCGGCCCACGCGACATGGGCACCGTCATGAAAGCCGCCCAGCAGAAGATCGCTACCTCAGGCCTGCGAGCCGACGGCAAGCTCGTCAGCGAGCTGGTAAAGGCAGAGCTGGCAAAGTAGACTCCATCGACATGTGACACCGTCGTAACCACTTCAGAGTCACCCTGAGCGACCCTGAGCAAGCGAAGCGCGTTGAAGGGGAGTCGAAGGACCTGCTTTTTGTTGCTGGGAGGCAAAATCCTGTCAAGAGGGTGAATCCCGAGTTTTTCCTGCAAGCCATTCATTCGACAGCGGAAATTGACCTCAGCCAAAGCGCCGGTTAGATATTCTCCAGTTGCTATCCTTAACAAAGCAGGACTAATTTAGTGCAACGAAATGGGAGAGGGCCCCGGAGGCGCTTTCCCATTTTTCGTTTTTGGGGGATGGCGATGGCGAACTTCACATACAGTGCAACCGGACTAGCGCTTACCAAGCAGTTTGAAGGGTGCGTTCTGACCGCATACCAGGACCAGGTCGGCGTCTGGACGATCGGCTACGGCCACACCGGCACTGACGTGAAACAGGGCCTGACGATCACCGACGACCAGGCGTCCATCCTTCTCGCAGCCGATGTCGCATGGGCCGTGACCTGCGTCAACAAGTTTGTCACGTCGAACATCAATCAGAACCAGTTCGACGCGCTGGTGGACTTCGTCTTCAACCTCGGCTGCGCCAGCCTCGGCCAGTCAACGCTCCTGCGCCTGGTCAACGCTGGCGACTTCACCGATGCCGCGCCTCAGTTTCTCCGCTGGAACAGGGCAGGCGGCCAGGTCGTTGCAGGACTGACGAAGCGGCGTCAGGCCGAGATGAGTTTGTTTGCAGGCATCAGCGCTTCAGCGCCCAGTTCAACTCCGCCCCAGCCATAACGGTGCGCCCCTGTACAGGAACGCCCGGAATCTCCTGATATGCAGTATCGGTGAGGTTCAGAGCGCGCACATAAGGCCGCACACGTCCCACATTGCGCGCCAGAGAGACATCCCAAAGCGGATAAGGCTGCTGCGTCGTCTTCTGGATCACGGCAAGCTGCGTGCGCGCGGAGATTTGGTGCGGTAGTTCGCCGCTCCACGCAATCAGCGCCGACTGTGCCGCGTAGTTGAAGGCGTACAGCGAGATCAGCCCCTTCGGCGGAGACGTCGCCTGCACCGCCGTGTATCCCAGTTGAAGCTGCTGCGACGCAGGCAGGCGCAGGCGCACGTTGGCCTCCGCCCCGTTGTAGGCGAAGTCGGCGACGTTCATCGCTTGCCACCGCTTCGTCAGGTCGTACTTCGAGTAGTCGATGCCGTCCTTCTGCCTCAGGCTGAACCCCGTGGCCGATAGCGTCAGCGGCGCGTGCGAAGGCGTCCAGTCCAGCCCGCCCTCATAGCTCCACGACGACTCCGGCTTCAGGTTCGGGTTCCCGATCGTCGTCGGGTCGGAGTAGTAGAGGTCGAGATACGTCGGTTGCCGGTACCCGTGTCCCACCGAGCCGCGCAGCCGCAGCGTTCCCGTAAGCGCATACGCCGCTGCCACCGATGGCGAGAAGACGCGATCGCCGCCGCTGAAGATCTGCACCCGCGCACCTGCCGACAACGAGAATCGTTTCAGCGACCGCAGCGACAGGTTCACATAGCCCGCTCCCTGGTTGCGCGCATGAACGCCGAGGTTCGTGCTGCGGATCCCATCTCCGTTGGCCTCAAGTCCGTAGGAGAGCGTCGTATTCGTGCCGACGGGATCGGCGCGGCGCAGTGCCGACTGCCACGCCGTCGTCACATGGTTGTTGCGGTAGTAGTTCGGCCTGTCGAGGAAGAGCACAAATAAGTCAGTGTGCTTGCGATATGCGAACGAGCCTGATGTCCGCGAGCCGAGCTGCTGCTGCACAGCCGCGAACCACCCCTTCGTGCGCTCCCACGAGTTGTAAGGTCCATAGAACAGGTTCGCGCCGTAGGGCCGGTCGCTGGTGGCGAGCAGCACGTCCGTCGTCCCCGGCTTCAGCACGTTCAGCCACGTCTCCGACGACAGCGCGTTGCTCGAATAGTTGCGGTCGGCGATGAAGCCGTTCGAGGTATCGCGACTCCCGGTCAACTGCTCCGACACGCGACGTGTCGAGTAGTCGGCGCGCAGATGGTTCTCCAGCGAGCCGTAATTTCCCGCGCCCGACTTTGCAATCAGGCCCAGACGCGTATCTGGCGACGGGCGCTCCGTAATCATATTCACCGCGCCGCCGACTGCGTCCGACCCGTAGAACGTCGATCCCGACCCATGCAGCACCTCCACCCGTGCCAGCGCATCGAGCGGAACCGGGATGTCGAGATTGAGGTGCCCCGTCTCGGGATCGTTCACGCGCAGGCCGTTGATCAAGATCAGCGACTGCTCGAACGTCGTGCCGCGAATCGAAAGGTCGGCTTGCACCCCATTCGCCGC
Source organism: Acidobacteriota bacterium (assembly GCA_018268775.1). GTDB lineage: Bacteria > Acidobacteriota > Terriglobia > Terriglobales > Acidobacteriaceae > Edaphobacter. The sequence continues at coordinate 17,049 of JAFDVV010000081.1, forward strand.
GCGCGACTGCACGTTCAGCGAAGTGTCCTGCCGCAGGTAGTCGGTCACGTTGTTGAACAGCAGCGGCTGCTCGCGCGTGTCCAGCGTCATCACCGAGCGGTTGGACTCTGAGAGCGGAATCGGCGGAATCGACGTCGTCACCGTGACCGACTGCTCGACCGGCTTCACCTGCGGAGGAGCGCTCTGCTGTGCATGTAAAGCGGCCGAAGCTATCGCGAAGAGCGTCAATAAACGATGGTTGGACACAGGACAATCATCTCTCAGCGACCGCCACCTTCGCAGAGTAGTTTTGTTCCTCTGTAAGTAATTGATCGATTCAACTAAAATATCCCAGACCGAAGAACGGGTGCCCCATCTTCGACCGCGTAGCGGGCCAAGGTGGGCATTCGAGCGAAGCTCGAACCGTTTTGTTCTTCGGCCGTTCGCGATCGGAGACATAGTAACGGACTACTGGTGGCATCATGCGAATCGAATCCTTCCTCGAACAAAGCCCCGTCTTCCAGACCACCCGCGTCGCGCGGCGCATGGAGGCCTCGCTGAACGCAGTCCTCAGGCACGAGGAGCTGACCCTCTCTGAATCGCTGATGCTTGCTGCGATCTTCCTCGAAAAGAAACGCGTTCGCCCATCCGAGCTGGCACGCACCTTCGAGACGACGCGAGGCAACGTGAGCCACTGCGTCTCGTCGCTCGAAGCCAAGCGCCTGGTCCGCCGCCGCATCGACCCCGACGACGCGCGCGGCTTCCTGCTCGAACTGGAGCCTGCTGGGAAGAGGCGTGCGGCGCGCGTCGCCGGAATCCTCGATCACATGCAGTCGCAGATCGAAAGTGAAGTCGGCACCTCGAAGCTCGAAACGATGCTGAAACAGATGGACGCGGTCGACCGCCTTTGCTCGCGCCTCACACAGCGATGAGCCCAGGTCATTCCATCACTTTGCGCACCCGCACATTGCTTGTCCTCCCGTAACGCATTGTTTGTCATCCCGTAGCGCAGCGAAGGGATCTGCTTTCCACATTGGTTCGGAGAGGCAAAACAGCAGATTCCTCCGCTGCGCTACGGAATGACAAACAAGAACAATGTCAGAAGCAGCCGTCGCGTCTGGTGCCCCATATCTGGCGGCTTCATCGCCAGATGTGGGCCCATTCGCGCGAAGCGCGAACCCCTCTGTCACTCCGGAATGATCTTCACAAACACCCCATCCGGCAGCGTCTTTCCACCAAGCACATGCACCACGCCATCACGCGTAAATCCACGCAACATCGTTCCAGCGTTAGAAGCGGCCGGACGGGCATCGGGGTTGGGCGGAGCTGAAGACTTAGCCGGATAAGGCGTAGCCTTCAGCGGCGTGGGTGCAGGCTGTCCTGGCGCATGCGGACGCTTCATGCCGCGGTCCATGGCCTCGTTCGCCAGCCTGTCCGCATCTTTGTTCTTGTGCCGCAGCGCATGAGATATCTCAAAGGCATCGAGCTTTGCGATGCGGCTCTTCGCCTCCTGCCACAGGGGCTTCAGGTCGGGCGAGTTGACCTTGTACTTGCCCTGAATCTGCTTCACCATCAACTCCGAGTCCGAGACCACCTTCAGCCGCCGGTAGCCATGCTCCAGGGCGTAGTCCAGCACGCCCAGCAGGCCGGAGTATTCGGCGAAGTTGTTGGTGCGGAAGCCCAGAAACTCGCTCAGCTCGGCCAGCGGCTCGCCGTTGGCACCGGTCAGCACCGCGCCGTAGCCGGCCGGGCCGGGGTTGCCGCGCGCGCCCCCGTCGCAGTGGGCAGTCACCCAGCTCGACGAGCTTGAGGACGGCGAATCGGCAAAAAGACTGGGAGCGGCAGTGCGGGACATCAGTCGAGTTTATAGGAGGGCACCGGAAACAGGAGATGACGTCTTAGCGTTCTTCTTTCGGCATCCCATCCGGCCACATCCGGGAGCCATGCAATACACGCAAAATCCGCACTGTCCTTTTTGTCACCTGGTAGGCAACGATGTACGGCGTATTTCCGATGACCAGCTCGCGCGTCCCCTCAACGCGGCCAGGGCGGCCCATCTCTGGGAAATCCTTCAGCGCTTCCGCCTGTTCGCGAATGCGGTCGTCTACCGCCACAGCGGCCAGAGGGCTTTCTGCTTCGATGTAGTCGAAGATGGCCTCGCGATCGGCCAGCGCAAAGAGCGACCACTCAAGTTGCATCGTTTAGTTGGTCTTTCGCAGAACGGCGGCCCGGCGGGCCGAAAAGCGAGCCTCGGCCTTCTTATTTGGAACAGCGGGACGCACATCGTTCAACGCCTCTTGGACCTTCGCGCGAAACCAGGCATCGTGCGCTGCACTGTCGTTTGTCAGGGCAAAGGGCAACGCGCCCTCGTTGGCCGTCCGTGTCAGCAGGATACGCACCGCATCCGAGACCGTTATCCCAAGTTCTTCGAGCACTGCGGCAGCGCGTTGTTTCACTACCGGATCGATTCTGGTCTGGACCAATGCGTTTGCCGCCATTGGAGTCACCTCAATTTTATTGTAATGCAACCGCATGACATACCGTCGCCTAACACCTCAGAGTCATCGCCCCTCTTGCTTACCTTCTTGTGCGCCGCCGGTCTATTCAAGCAGTAACAAGATGTCCTGACTCCGGAGTCAGTTGCATGAATGCTGAAGCAGTAGTGAACCCTGGCGGGAAGCTGGTAAGCGGTCTTCCCTTGGCCCGCAGAGGGCAGAAACCCGGCACTTTTTCGCTGGGGCTGCGCGATGGCGCGGTTTTACGTGCCGGGACGGTAGAATCTTTGCCAGCGATGGCAAAGGCAGTGACGCAACCCGGCGCACGAGGCGGCAAGCTGACGCAGGCCCAGTTGGAGGCCCGCGCCCAGCAACGCATCGAGGACGACGAGCTGATCCGCGAGGCCCAGAAGGGCCAGCGCGCGGCCTTCGACGCCCTCGTCCGCCGCTACGACCAGAGTGTGTTGCGGCTGGCGCTGCACATGCTCGGCAACGAACAGGATGCGCAGGATGTTCACCAGGAGGCCTTCATCAAGGCCTACCGGCACCTCGGCAACTTCCGGTTCGAGTGCAGCTTCTATACGTGGCTTTACAGGATCGTGACCAATCTCTGTCTCGACCAGTTGCGCCGCCGCAAGAGCCGCCGCGAAGACCCGGCCACGGCGATCGACTCCAGCGGCGACGAGATGGACCTGCTGGCCAACATCTCCGACGACCGGGCCATGGCGAACCCGGCCCGTGAGCTGGACCGCAAGATGATGGGCGAGCGCATACGGGAGGCGCTCGACAAGCTCACCCCGCGCGAGCGCATGGTCTTTGAGCTGAAGCACTATCAGGGTTTGAAGCTGCGGACGATTGGAGAGATGTTGAGCACCACGGAGGAGACGGCGAAGAACACGCTGTTCCGGGCCACGCGAAAGCTGCGGGCCAACCTTGCGGAGCTTCGTGGAACGTAGTCGNNTTTGAGGTCAGTTGAGGTAGAGAGATGAAGTGCGAAATGGCAAAGGACAACGTAATCCTCGCGTATTACGGTGAACTGCCCGATGAGCTTGCAGGACCGCTCGAGCAGCACCTGATGACCTGCGAGGAGTGCAGGCATGAGCTTGAGACGATCCAGTCCATGGAGGCCCCACTGGCCGCCATGCCCATGGTCGAGCCCACGCCCAACCTGCTGGCGCAGTCGCGCATGCGGCTCGACGACGCGCTCGACTCCATCCCGCCACACGGCCTGCTCACCCGCTTCAGGACGAACTTCTTCGCATGGATGGGCCACCTTAGGAGCGCGCCCGCGCTGGCAACGCTGCTGGTCGGTGTCGGTTTTATCGGCGGCAATTTTCTGAATCGCTACGAGGTGGCGAACCAACCCCGGCCTCGTACCGGTCCCACCTACACCAATGAGACTCACGCCGTGATTGGCAACGTCACCGGCATCGACCGTACGCCCGACTCCGAACTGGTGCAGGTCCACTACAACAAGATCGTTCCCGAGACCATGGAAGGCTCGCTCGACTCGCAGGAGATTCGCGAGCTTCTGCTCAAAGGCGCCATGGCCCCCACCGATAACGTTCGCGCCGAGTCCGTCAGTATGCTGGCCGGTGAGTGCAAGGCCGGCCACGAGTGCCCGTCACGCGACGACGGCAAGGGAGTCCGCAACGCCCTGCTGGTCGCTCTGCGCTACGACAAGGACCCCGGCGTACGGATGAAGGCCCTCGAAGGTCTCGAACCCTACGTCGCGCAGGACCAGAAGGTCCGCGACGCCATCCTCGACTCGCTGGCCAGCGACCCCGACGCCAAGGTGCGCATGGCGACCGTCAGTCTGCTTGAGCCCGTGCAGCACGACTCCAGCGTGCGCAAGGTCCTCCGCAACGCCTCCACGCAGGATGAGAACCCATATATCCGCACGGTAAGCTATAACGCATTGCAGGGATCGGACTCGATCCAGTAGAAGGAAGGCAAGAATGATGTACAGGGGAAAGATCTCCGGTTCGCTGCCTTGCCGGTCGCTTGGCCTTCTGGCGCTGGCGGCAGGTGTTCTCTTCTTCGACGGCTCGGCGGCGCTTGCAGCGCAATCGGGCGGAATCAAGACCGGCACCACTGCCTCGCGAAGCACGCAAGGCTACCTGGGCGTCGACATTCGCGACGTCACCGACGACCAGGCCTCCACGCTCAAGCTCAAAGAGACGCGCGGCGCCGAGATCGTCGGCGTCGACCACGACGGGCCCGCGTGCAAATCCGGCATGGAAGTCCACGACGTCATCCTGCAGATGAACGGGCAGAGCATCGAGGGCAGCGAGCAGCTTCGCCGCATTCTGCGCGAGACGCCGGCAGGCCGCCAGGTGAGCTTCGTCGTCAGCCGCGACGGCCAGCAGCGCACCGTCAATACGCAGATGGCCAACCGCGAAGAGGTCGAGCGTCTTGCATGGCAGAATCGCTACACCGTTCCCGAGCCCGACAACGCGCCTGCCTATGTGCCCAAGCGTGGCAACTCGTTCTTCCACTCCTCCGGCACATCGGCTTCAAGCGCCCTGAAGGGGACGCACTCTTTCCTCGGTACCAGCATGCTCGTCAGCTCGTCCTACACCGGGGCCAAGCTCGAGGTCATGGGGCCGCAGCTCGCCGAGTTCTTCGGCGCGCAGGGCAGCGCCGGCCTTCTGGTGCGGCAGGTGGAGCCCAACAGTCCCGCCGCCGAAGCAGGCATGAAGGCAGGCGACGTCGTCGTCAAGGTGAACTCGCAACAGGTTGTCAACGGCAGCGACTGGTCGAAGACCATCCATGAGAACCGCGGCAAGCAGGTCGCCGTCGTCATCCTTCGCGACAAGAAGGAGCAGACGCTGACCCTCCGCCCCGACGAGAAGAAGCGCTCCAGTATCGGCACACGCACAGGCCTTGAGGAGTTCTTCGGCGACTCCGACCAGGCCGAGCAGACGCGCGCCACCCTCGCCGAGCTTGAGCCCATGTTCGACGCCATGGCCGCCGGCATGAGGCAGCGCCTCGAAGAGGTCCGCGCCACGCCCGCGATGACGCAGATGATGGCGAAGCTCCAGATGTGGTCGTCCAACCCGGAGTTTCAGCGCCAGATCGAGACCGCGCAACGCCAGGTGCAGGCTGCCGCCGACGCCACCCGCCAGCACATGAACTCCCCTGAACTCCAGAAGAAGATGGACCAGTTGCGCATGCAGATGCGCGACATGATGCAGTTGGACTGATTCACGGCCATTCTCTAAAAAGTGTCATCCCGCGCGAAGCGCAGCGGAGTCGAAGGACCTGCATTTGCCCGCCGCGCCATAACCCTGCCTTGTCATTCAGACCGAAGCGCGCAGCGCGAAGCGGAGGAATCTGCTTTTGCCGGAGCGTCGCGGACGCTCATCGTCTTCGCTATAGAGCAATGCCGTTGCGTCAGCTCTACGCCACGCGCTGCGTTCCCATGATCGCGACCTGCATCCGCGACTTAAACATCGTCTTCTTGCAGAGGATGCAGCTTTCCTTGTGTTCCATGATCGCGAGGTGAAGGTCGTTGACGACCTCGCCGGACTCGATCTCGCTCTCACTCATCTCGCGGTAAGCATCCACCAGCCTGCGAGTGAGAGCTTCAACCTGAGGACAGTCTGAGTAGCTCATTGAGTCAGTCCTTTAATGCTTGCGCACAGTCATTGGATGCCTTGCCGCTTCTCCGCAGTTGGATTCGCCGCGCAAACCGCCCCACTGTTGACTTAACTCATAACAAATAAAGACGTTGCCGCCAGGTCGCATCGCAGCCTGCGCGAAGCGCAGAGGGGATGTCCTCCCCGTCGCAATGTAATGGCGGATGGTCGCGTGTGCGGTACTCTTGTGATGGTGCGAAATGGGTATTGCTGAGCACCCGCAGGCTCCGGCGATGATTGAGTTTCGGACGCATTTGCGTGGAGGGAGTTCACAAAGAGCATGGATCGAAAGCAGTTAAACGATGCCGCAGCGGGCTCCGCGGCGCCTGTCCTCGTCACCGGTGGGGCCGGTTTCATCGGCTCCAACTTCGTGTTGGAGTGGATGGCCTCGGGCAAAGGGCCGCTGGTCAATCTCGACAAACTCACCTACGCCGGCAACCCTGAGAACCTCGTCTCCGTGGCCGGCAACCCGGCATACACCTTCGTCCACGGCGACATCTGCGACGAAGATCTGATGGCGGGCCTGCTGACGAAGCACCGCCCTCGCGCCGTGCTGCACTTCGCCGCCGAAAGCCACGTCGACCGCTCCATCCTCGGGCCGGAGGCGTTCCTGAAGACCAACATCGACGGCACCTTCAAGATGCTCAAGGCCGCCCGCGCCTACTACGATTCGCTCCAGGGCGAGGAGAAGACCCGCTTCCGCTTCCTGCACGTCTCCACCGACGAGGTCTACGGCACGCTCGGGCCGGAAGACCCGGCGTTTCACGAGGAGACCCCCTACGCGCCCAACTCGCCCTACGCCGCGTCGAAGGCCGCCAGCGACCACCTCGTCCGCGCATGGGTGCACACCTACGGCCTGCCCGCGATGATCACCAACTGCTCCAACAACTACGGCCCGCACCACTTTCCCGAGAAGCTGATTCCGCTGATGATCGCCAACGCGCAGAAGGGCAAACCGCTCCCGGTCTACGGAGACGGCCAGCAGGTCCGCGACTGGCTCTACGTCACCGACCACTGCCGCGCGCTGATGACCGTGCTCGACAAGGGACGCATCGGCGAGACCTACAACGTCGGCGGCGGCAACCAGCGCAGCAATCTCGAAGTGGTCAACACGCTCTGCGCCCTGCTCGACGAGCTTGTGCCGGAGTCGAAGTTCAAGCCGCACGCGCAACTGATCCAATACGTCGCCGACCGGCCCGGACACGACCGGCGCTACGCCATCGACGCGCGCAAGCTCGAAGGCGAGCTGGGCTGGCGCGCCCAGGAGAGCTTCGAGACCGGTCTACGCAAGACAGTGGAGTGGTATCTGGCAAACCCGGAATGGGTCGAGCACGTGACCAGCGGCGCCTATCAGCAGTGGGTCGATAAAAACTACGGCGCTCGCGAGTCGGCCGTACGAGAGACAGTGGCAGGAGGCGCGCGATGAAGGGAATCATCCTCGCCGGCGGCTCCGGCACACGTCTGCATCCGGTCACGCAGGCCGTCTCCAAGCAGCTTCTGCCCGTCTACGACAAGCCGATGATCTACTA
>JAFDVV010000082.1 GCA_018268775.1 Acidobacteriota bacterium
GTGGATCGAGCCTCCCTGGTAGAAGGCCACCGGAGCGCCGCCGACATAGACCTGGTTGCTCACCGGGCTGCCCGAGCCGCTGAAGCTGGCCACGCGCTGCCCATCGATGTTGAAAGCGTACAGCGTCGTCGTTCCGTTCTCGATCGTCTGTACGCGCCGGTCAAGAGCGTCGTACACGTAGGTCGCTGTCGTTCCTCCATCCACCTTCAGCACCCTTCCTTCGGCGTCGTAAGTGTAGCTGCAAACCCACATCTGGCGATGAAACTGCCAGATATGGGGCACCCTATTCTGTGGCGTCAGATCTGATGCGGGCCACCCGTCCGATGAAACCGCCAGATATGGGGCACCCGATGTGGGGTTAGGACAGATGCGGGCCACCCAGTCCATCGTAAGTGTAGCTGCAAACCCACATCTGGCGATGAAACTGCCAGATATGGGGCACCCAATTCTGTGGCGTCAGGTCAGATGTGGGCCACCCAGTCCTCTGGTCGACGAGGATAATGGCCGCCCCCACTTGTCCACTTCAATTCCACAAGTTTTGCATGTACCGCCACCCCACAACACCTGTCTGAGAGATTTAGGCGTCCTAATCGTTGCAAGTGATTTATTGCACCTTGGGCAGATGACTGGATCGAGGTTAATTCCCCAACGGTTCTTGGCGAACGTGCCATAAATCACGAGTACCAACAGCAAGCCCATAATGATAATGAACATGAAGAACGGGACCATAGCTCTGCCTTATTACTTTCATTAGTAGACATGGAAAGCGATGCACGTCGCCGCCATCTCGGCGCCTGCGATAATTCCTTTTGTTGCGCCGAAGACCCCTCCGACGAAACCGCCAAGTACCGCACCAGGGATCGCACCAACACCATCAAAAAACGAACCACCAAAAGCGCCTTCTAAAACCCCTGTTAGGCCGCCTTGAACTGTGCCATCCACGGCTGATTGAAGGACTTCATTTGTGGGAGAAGTCCCGCAGATATGATTTAGGAACATTTTCTGTAGTTTTTGATTTGTAGTCTGTTGTGGCGGATTACTTGGAGTCCCTGAGCCTGTTCCCGATGAGACAGAGAAGCCTCCCGGCGAACTCATCACGGTGAAGCCGGAGGCTTGTGTGTAGGACACGAGTCCGACTGGATTTCCGTCGCTGCTATAAAGTACTCCGTTGTTTCTTAGAGTAACTCCGCCCCCGTATCCACCTCTCATCGCTTGCAGCCAGGTGGCGTACGAATACGTATATGCTCCATTATCCGGTGTCCACACCGTTACAGCCTGAGGAGCAATCGACTCACCACTTATGTCCCCGCAAGGCGTAGGAAGCCCATCCAACGTACACCGACTCCCGAGACCGGCATCCGCTCCACAGTAGTCCGCGCTACCGTTGGAATAGCCTTTGTTATCGCACCCTCCCAACCCCAGCGGATCGACCAGGCCCAACGGCATATTCCCGACGTAAGCATAGCGATTGAAGCTCTGCGGATCGCTCGCGTCATAGCTACCGTCGTAGGGATCGGGACTCATCCATCGTCCCTGCGTCGAGGAGTATTGCCGGAACGTAGCATGTTGGGTGTCGTCGGCGTCGCGGTCGAGCAGCGCGAAGTGATACGCATCGTTGTCCGTGCCTGACGACGAGAAGCCGTCGCCGAAGGGCAGCGACTGGTAGGTGCCCTCGACCGCTCCCGACGCGTTGGTGCGCGCGCGCTCCGTGCCCAGCCAGTCCTGGTGCTGGTAGTGGATCGAGCCTCCCTGGTAGAAGGCCACCGGAGCGCCGCCGACATAGACCTGGTTGCTCAGCGGGCTGCCCGAGCCGCTGAAGCTGGCCACGCGCTGCCCATCGATGTTGAAAGCGTACAGCGTCGTCGTCCCGTTCTCGATGGTCTGCACCCGATGATCCAGAGCGTCGTAGACGTAGGTCGCTGTCGTTCCTCCATCCACCTTCAGCACCCTCCCTTCGGCGTCGTAAGTGTAGCTGTGGGAGCCGTTGTTCGTCATGTTGCCCGCCGCGTCGTAGCCGAAGCCCGAAGTGGTGACCTGATTGGTGGCCGGGTTGAAGCTGAAGGACGGCGAAGGCCCCGATCCGGATTTGACGGTCTGGTGCCAGCGATTGCCATAACGGTCGTAGTCGTACGTGTATTGAGGCGTCCCCGACCAGTTGTCGGCCATGGCGCTCAGCCGGCCAAACTCATCGTAAGAGATATTCGAACACATGCTCAGCACGGAGTCGCACCGCACCTGCGTCTCGTTGCCGTGGAAGCTCGTCCATGCGTGAAGGACGGTGGCGCCCGGCGCGTTGTTGCAGCTCGCCACCGTGGCCCCGTTGTTGCAATAGGCCACGTCCATGTTCCGACCCATCGCGTCGTAGGTGCGCATCCCCGTCACTCCATTGCCCAGCNNCGTCTGGACCTGCGTCCCCACGGCGTTGTTCGTCATGTACGAAAACCGGTCCATGTTCCCAGCGAGATCATAGTGGTACCAGTGCCATACGTCCAATGCGGAGTTGGTCCCACAAAGCCCAGGCATACACTGGATCGTGTTCGCGACCCGGCCCATCGAGTCGTAGGCCAACTGAATGGCCGCCGCGCTTCCCTGGGCGAAGGTCAGGTGGCCCTTGCTGGCACCCATCGGGACACTGCCCCAGTTGGGAACCGTTTGGTCGTAGACATAGGCCTTGTTTGTTGTGATGCCGTCGTCGTAGCCGATGCTCACGACTCGGCCAACGCTGTCGTACTGGGTGGTCGTTGTCGTCACAATCGTCGGGTCGCACTGGTTAGGGTAGGCAGAATTCGTACTGCATTGATTGGCCTTCGGTCTCTTTCGGATCACTTGCAGACCGGTCGCATTGTAGCCATAGCTGTAGGTTGTCACACCTCTTTCCGGCTCACTTGTATAGATGGTCCGCCCCAGGGAGTCCGTCTGGAAGACGCGCTGCTGGACACCCTGGGTGATCGTCGTCTTGTGATTGGCGAGATCGTAGGCATAGGTCGTGAGAAAGCCCTGACTGGGAATGTCCAGGCCGCAATTGACCGGGTTCTCTCCCTGCAACGAGTTGGAGGAGACCTCGCAGACCGCAGAAGTCCTCCCCAGAGCGTCGTACTGTGTGATCTTCAGCACGCCATTGACATCGGAGCTCTTTACCGCGCGTCCAACATACTGATACGTCGCGTTGCCATCGATGGTGTTGATGTTGGTGACGCGGTCAAGAGCATCGTAAGTGTACGTTGTGCCAGTGCCGGAGCAATGCTTCGTAGTGCTCCAACCCTGGCCTTGATACATTACGGACGCAAATGCCAGGCGGCCATTTGCGTCGTAGCAGTAATCAAGCTGATATTTGGGGTTCTGGGCCTGGTCGTTCTCGATGGCGATCCGGCTCTTGCGTCCAAAAGCATCGACTTGGTCGACCTCGTCCGTTCGTGCCGTGGCGGATCGATATCGCCAGACCTGCGTGTTGTTGGCATCGAAGTAGTTGAACTGCGTCTTGCCTCCATCCGCGTAATTGATCACCGTCGGTCGAAGCATCTTGTCGTAAAGCGCAAACTGCACCATCGGCGTAGTGGTGTAGTTCGCGTCCGATGCCGACAGTTGGATGCCCGAAGCCGGGTCGTAGCTGGCTGTGGCAGGGAGGGACACTCCACTGGATGGAGTAGGCGGCGTAACCTGTGTCGCAAAGCCCTGCGTCGATTCGTAGGAATACTGCGCCGTCCCGTTGGGGCCGGTCGTGCTGACCGGCACTCCGGTATCGTAGAAGATCGTCGAGGTATCGATTGAGCCGCCAGTATTGATCCAGGTATGGGAAGAGGTCTGGTTTCCTCGCGTGGATGAAACAGCGGTGTGCTGCGGTATGCCGGAGGTTGCTGTAAGCCCCGTTTCGTCGTAGCCGTAGCTTACCGAGGATACAGGAGTACCGGTTCCGTCTTTCGCCTGGAAGCTGGTAAGACCAGCAACTGAATTGTATTGATAGTAGCTCGTTCCCAGCCATGTGTTGCTGGGATCGTAGGTTGCCTGATCGTTCGGCAAGCCTACGGAATTGAACGTTGTTTCGACCCTGTTGATCGAAACGTTATTCTTGAGCACTGTGATCGCCGTTTTTGCAATCGGAAGCGCGATGGTTTGTCCGTCGCATGGAGTCGATGCGCTGTTATAACAAGTCTGCTGATCGAGAAGCGGTGTGCTACTTCCAACTGTTCCTTGATAAGCCTGCCGATGCGTCTCATAGAACCAACCGTTCGTATCCGTGAAGGTATACAGCGTCTGATTTCCCGCCTCGTCCTGCAAAGTGGTTGTAGAACCGTTGGCGCTTGGAGAGCGTCCGTACTGCCGTGTGCCGTCCGTCGTCACACGGTTGAGCGATCCTGTGGTGCCGTCCGCATTCAGGCCATTTCCGTTGCAGCCACCGGAGTACTGATAGTTGACCGTTCCACCCGTCGGCAGCGTTACCGAAGCAAGTCGCCCCGTCACAGCACCGCTGACACCCGGCGTGCTCTCATAGGTGAACTGGTAGTAAGTGCCATCGGCGAAGGTGATGCGGTCCGGTAAGTCAACGGACATCGGGCCATACTCGGAGATGCCCGGGCAGCCGAAATTCGTCTGCACCGTGTATGTCACATAGGACATCGCCGCAGTGGCCGTTGTAGCGCTGTCGGACTGCTGCGCCACATTGTAGGTAAAGGTGCGCGGGCTGCTGGCATTGCCGCTGCCACCAATCGTCAATGCAGTTGTCCCCAGCGTATCGGTGAACGTTCCGCTGCCATTGTTGTTGATCGTGTTGCCATTGGTATCAGTGACGCTACTGCTTGTGGGGCCAGTTGGATTCATGGGTGCATTGAGGATGCGTCCATCCCTGGTATGCACGTATCCATCGACGTAACCATGCGCAGGATCGGGGCCCAGGAAATAGCCGGATCCGTCATTGGTAGTTCCGTCTCCTTGGTAGACGGGATTGGGATCGCTGGCACCGCAAAAACTCTTGCTGTAATTGAACTGATGGTTTACTCCATAGGGATCGTGATAGACAAAGTTCTCGTCGATGAGAAGTTTAAGATGGTCATTCGTGTCCGAGCATGGTTGCGAAGAGAGGAGGTCATAGGTGACGTAGCCTGCATAGAGAGACCCGCTCAACTGTCCTCTGAATCCGAAGCCATCGTTCGGCACCCAACTCTGGCCACCTGAAACTCCCGCTGGCACCCAGAAAAGACCGTCATAGACCATGCGGTAGTCGAAGTTCAATCCGCGCCCAGGCTTCGAGACAATTGGAACCTAAAAATGGATATTCAGATTTCCGAGGTTGATGGAGTCGACGCCTCGATTGTCGAAGGAGCCAAAAGCATAAAGCCCGGTGGCGGGTGCCTGGGCAAATGCCCGATTGGCGGATATCACGCAGAAAGCGGTTGCAAGAATGGCCAAGGCGCGAAAACGCAGCATGTGTGTCCCTCGGATCGGAGGATCGTAAGCTGAAAACCTAACTAACTGTGGCGGAGTCGATATCGATGCTGAGCTGAAGGCTTCCATTCACGTAACGCTCGGTGTGCATTGGAAGCTCAACGCCTGAGATGTTCTTGTAGTTGCTGTAGCGAACTTCTACCTGAACGTTCGAAAATGAATTGCTGTCAGGGTGAAGACTGTATTTCAGGCTGCGGGGTAGCATCGTCGCTGAATCGAGAGCGAGGTCAGTTTTGCTCCAGGTTTGCATCTGCGTCGCCAGCGTGGAATATGCTTTACTGGCACTGGCTCTAACAACCATCGCTCCGTACTGAATGTGGGGAGTGCTGACGGCTTTTTCTGTAACGGTCCCTGACGACTGAACGCTAAGAGCAGAGGGCAAACCGGTGCTCTGTAAAGCCAAATGAGGCAGGAACCACGCAGTCGATATCGAGCAATTCGCAGGTGAGGCGTCGTGCGCGACACCATCCTTGCCGGACCAGGTGCAGGTACGATTCTCAGCTAGAGCAGATTGCTTCTCAATCCGCGGTCCATTGCTCAAGTCGAACTCTGCGACATTCTCACCTGTAACATTTGCGATGAGTCTTGCCGGACCACTGTCTTTCGATGAGCCAGCCGTCCAATGGGCCGTCCCTGTCATGTTGACAGAGCTAACCGGCTTCCCACCTGAGAACGCCTGGATGGCTTGAGCGAGAACCGGGCTTGAGCCAAGGGCCGGAGATTGAGCGATGGCAAATGGACTCAGGGCTAAACAGGAGAGTCCAAAGACAATATTGTGTCGAACCAACTGACCAAAGCAGATAGGCATCGTAAAGTTCCTTTCAGCGAACAAGGAACCTGGGAAAAACGGCAGGGTCAACCAAAACTCTGATTTGTGATTGCCCACGCAAGCTAACCGGAGTCAGGACTGGTGTCAACCCTAAAAATGTGGATAAGCCGTCTTTTATTCAAAGAATGGCTCCAGTCTCTTGGCCGGGGCCTTGGTCGTTATTGGCTGAGCGTGATGCGGGGACGGATACTACGCTGCCCGCTGTTCCGAGGCCCTTGAGCCGATCCATTCCTGGACGTCGTGCTCGATCCATGCGGAGGCCCTTGAGCCAATCTTTATGGGCTTTGGGAAAACGCCAGCGGCTATCATCTGATAGATCGCGCTGCGGGAGAGTGGGACAATCTGCTGAACCTCTGGAAGGCGAAGCAATCGGCGAAACGGTACTGGAGTCATGTGGACGACCATATACGCCGCTGTACCGTCTACCAAAGCGTCCACGTCAAAAAGGCCGGGTCGAACCCGGCCTTTGATATAGAGAGCTAACCCGCCTTCATCTCAAGTACCTTCCCCCGCTGCTGGCGCTCCAGGTAGTCGCTCCACTCTTGCATCATTCTGGCTCGCGGCTTTAGATAGAGCGCATGGTTGTACGAGGCAGATACCGCGTTACGCGGCGCATGTGCAAGCTGAAGCTCGATGTGCTGGTGGTCGAAGCCCTGCTCATGCAGGATGGTACTTGCAACACCCCGGAAGCCGTGGCCCGTCATGCGGCCCTTGTATCCCATGCGTTCCAGTGCTTTTAGGATGGTGTTATTGCTCATATGCTTGCTTGTCTCTCTATCGCCGGGGAACACGAGTTCCCCGTCTCCGGTCATCGTGCGCAACAGTTCCAGGACCTCCATCGCCTGAGCTGACAGCGGGACGATATGAGGCGTTTTCATCTTCATCCGTTCAGCAGGTATGTCCCATCTCTTCGCCGCCAGGTCGATCTCTTCCCACCGTGCGCCGATCAGCTCGCTTGTCCTTACAAAGGTGTGAGCCAGCATCTTGACCGCCAGCCGTGTCAACGGCGTTCCCTTGTAGACCTCAATGGCCCGTAACAGGGCCGGAAGCTCCTTCGCATCGATACGCGCGTAGTTGGTCTTTGGAGAGGCCTTCAGGACGTCCGCGGGTTTGATATCGGCGGCAGGGTTCCTCTTCGCCAGACCGTGCGCGACGGCGTAGCGCAGTACCTGGCCCATCGTCTCCAGTGCTCTCTTGGCTATGTCCAGTGCTCCCCGATTCTGGATACCCCTCACAAGGGACACCAAGTCAGGGGCCTCAATCTCGGTCACAGGTATGTGGCCCAGGACAGGGAATACGTCGGCTCGAAGACGGCGCATGACCGTATCTGCATGACGGACACTCTTGCCAGCACTCCAGTGCTCATGCCACTGTTCGGCCACGGACTGAAAGGAGCACCCGTCAGCCACCTTCTCCGCTATCTTGTCCGCCTGCTTCTTGGCCCCAGGATCGACACCGGACTCAAGCAGGGCACGTCCCTGGGCGTGCCTCTTGCGTGTCTCAGTGAGAGAGACAACCGGATAGCTCCCGAGGGTCATGAGACGTTCTCTCCCCTCGAACCGGTAACTTCCACCGCCATAGCTTTCCACCGGAAGGCGTCACCAGACAGAACAGCCCGTGCCCGTCGAATAGCTTGATTGCCTTCCCAGTCGCCTTCGCATTTCGTACCAGCGTATCCGTCAAATTTGCCATCGTACCCCCCAAATGTACCCCCGCCAAAAGCTGGCTGCCCCTGGACGCTACTGGACGCTATTGGACATTGTTTACTGAAAATAAAAGACTTATATGAGGATTTAGGCAAGTAAAAAGACGCCCTGGGGCGTCTTTGGAAGTCTTGTGGCGGAGGGAGAGGGATTCGAACCCCCGTTACCCGTTAAGGTAAAGCGGTTTTCAAGACCGCCTGTTTCAACCGCTCACACATCCCTCCGCATGAGCGCTTTCAACAGTTTACCTTACCCATTCTTCAAAAAACCCAGACCGCTCTCCAAATAATGGGCAGTGGCGTATTTCACCGGCATTCAAGCTACTTATAAAGCCGCGCACGAGAGCATATGATGTGCAGTTAGTCCATTCGTTCCAATCTCATGGCCGACGATCCACGAATCCGTCGTGCAGATCAGCCCAGCAGAGGTTCCGGCGGAGTTCGCACATCGCAATCCGGTGAAACCTCATCCTCCGAGCTGCCGACTCTCTTCAACATCGATCCCGGCGACCTCTACTCACCACCGCCACGTACCACTTCGTCTCCTTCGCTCCCTCACTCGGCCCGTCTCACACCCGGCGCCGTCGTTGGCGGCCGCTACACCATCATGGAGATGGTCGGCGTCGGAGGAATGGGTGAGGTCTACAAGGTTCGCGACCTCGCCCTCGGCCGTCTCGTCGCCTTCAAGGTCATCCGCCCCGAGCTCGCACGCGATCCCGACATCATCGAGCGCTTCAAGCAGGAGATCCTTCTCTCCTCTAACGTCACGCACCGAAACGTCATCCGCATCTACGATCTCGGCGAAGCCGACGGCCTCAAGTTCATCACGATGGAGTACATCGAAGGCCGCGACCTCCGCTCCGATCTCCTCGACCGTGGCCGCTTTCAACCCGCCGATGCCATCCATATCGTTCGCCAGGTCGCAAAGGCGCTCGAGGCCGCACACGCTGTTGGTGTCATCCACCGCGACCTCAAGCCGCAGAACATCATGTGCGAACCCGGCGGCCGCATCCTCGTTATGGACTTCGGTCTCGCACGCACCGTCGACGACAATGGCCTCACGCAGTCCGGCAACATCGTCGGCACCATGGAGTACATGTCGCCCGAGCAGGCCCTCGCATCCGAGATCGACCAGCGCTCCGACATCTTTTCCCTCGGCATCATCTTCTACGAACTACTCTCAGGACACTCGCCCTTCCAGGCGCACAGCGGCATCGCTAGCCTGGTTCTGCGCACGCAGCAGGACGTACCACCACTCGCCAACAGCGACCCATCCATTCCGCAGCCGCTCTCCAGTATCGTCTGCCGATGCCTCGAACGCGATGTCAATCTCCGCTACCAGAGTTCATCCGAACTGATCGCCGATCTCGACGCCTACGAAGCCGGACACCCGCTCGCTCACGTTCCCGTTGAAGCTCCATCGAAGCTCACCGCCGTCGTCTCAGAGATCCGCAGATCCTGGAAGGCGCTTACCGCGCTCATTGTTGTGGCCCTTCTCCTTACCGGCTATCTTTACTACGACAAGCTCCACAACCGTTCTGCGCAAGTACAAACCGCATCCGCGGGCCCGGCGCTCTCGCTCGCCGTCTTTCCGCTTCGCAACGTCTCATCCATACCCGGCATCGATTGGATGAGCGCAAGTCTCGCCGATATGATCGCGACTGCTATCGGCCAGTCCACGCAACTTCGCGCAGTCTCGCCCGAGCGCATCCGCCAGGTCTACGCCGATCTGCGCCTGTCGCCCCAGTCCATCATCGACGAACCCATGTTGCGCCGGCTCGCACAGTTCACCTCCGCCGACACCGTCGTCTCCGGGCAATACAACCGCATCGGCGACCAGATATCGATCGCAATCACGGTCGAAGACCTGAAGAACAGCCGCACCACATCATTCAAAGCGCAGTCCTCTGAAACGGAACTGCCCTCCACCATCAATACGCTTGCCGCATCCATACGCCAAAGCCTCTCGCTTACATCAGCCGATCAGAAAGCTGTCGCCGCGCAGTCGCTTCAGCCGAGCTCGACCTCTGTCACCGCTCTGCGCGACTACAACGAAGCCCTGGCGATGACACGTGCCGGCCGAAACATCGACGCGCAGGCGCTGCTCTCCTCCGCCATCGACTCCGACACGCGCTTCGCGCTCGCCTACTCCCTTCTCGCCCACGTCAAGGACGAGCTCGGCTACGAGGCCGAAGCCGCGCAAATCTCCCGTCGCGCTATCGAGCTTGCCGACTCGCAAAAACTCCCGCCGCTTGCCCGGCGTCTGATTCAGGCAAACAATTTTCGTGTCACGCAGCAGAACGACAAGGCCATTGAAGCCTATGAGGGGCTCGCCCGCAATCTCCCCGGCGACGAAGACCTCAAGTACGCCCTCGGCTCTCTCTATATAGAGACCGGCAATTACGACAAGGCGCGCGCGGCAACCACAAGCCTTCTCAAGGAAGACCCCAAGAGCATCCGCGGCCTCTGGCAGATGGGCGTCATCGAGATCACCAGCAACAACCCGCAGGCCGCGCTCGACCCGCTCAACCAGGCACTCTCGCTCTCCATTCAAACCGACAACCAGGAATCGAAAGCGCTCGTCCTTCTTGCCATCGGCATCTCCTATCGGCTTCTCAACAAACCCGCCGACGCTCTTCATAACTATGAAGACTCGATCGCCATCAACGAGCGCATCGGACAAAAGCGCGGAGTCGCGGCCGCACTCGCCGAGATGGCGCAGGTCCAAGCCTCCTCCGGCAACAGCGACGGCGCACTCGCCAGCTATCGAAAAGCTCTCGGCCTGCTACGCGAGATCGGCATGAATAAAGAGGTCGGCGACACCCTTATGGACATGGGTTCGCTCCTCTCCGACCTCGGTCAAAGCGACCAGGCGCTACAGGCGTTTCAGGAGGCGTTGCGTGTGCAGCGCGAGAGCGGAGACGAAAACTTCGAGGCGCTCTCTCTCTCCAACATCGCCTCCGTCTACGAGTCGCGCGGTGACACCGGCAGCGCACTCACCTACTATCAGCAGGCGCTTCAGCTTCGAGAAAAGCTCGGCGTACCCGGCTTTCTCGCCGATGTTCTCTCCGGCCTTGGCCGCACCTACGCCTACGACGGTCAGTACGACGACGCGCTTAAATCTTTCGTCCGCGCTCTCGATCTCACTCGCAAGGCCAACGATCCGCGCGAAGGAGCGCTCGTCTCGCGCTACATGGGTCTCATCTTCGCCGACGAAGGCCGCTACGGTGCCGCCGTCAAATCGATACAGGACTCCCTCAACGCTCTCAAGAACCTCGGCGACCAGAAGGCCAGGGACTACCTTTCCTTACAGAACGAACTCGCCGTCACCCTCGCCCGCGCGGGCAGCTTCGACGAAGCCGCTGCGGCACTCGAGCCCGCCCAGGCTGCTGCTCGCAGCTTGAAGAATGAAGCGCTCTCCGCGCAGATACTTAACACACAAGGAGAGCTCGCCCTCTATCGCGGCAATCTTTCAGAGGCCCGCCAGTTCTTCCAGCGCGCTCTTCAAACCCTCGGCCGCAGCAACGACAGATCTACTGCGGCGCGCCTGCGGCTCAATCTTTCGCGAGTCGCCCTCCTGCAAGGGAGCCATAAAGAAGCAGCCGCCGTTCTTGCCCCGTATGACAACAACGCAATCCCCCTGCCGCGCACTCTCAGCATTCAGATTTCGATGACCTACGCAGAGACACTCATCCATAGCGGCGACTACACTCGCGCTCGCCAGATTCTTCTCACCGATCTTGGCAATACGGAAAAGGCCGGCATGAAGCTGCAAACCGTTCGCATCTACTACCTGATGGGCCTCGCCTCGAAGAACAACCAGGAAGAAGCTGCCAGCTTTTGCGGCCACGCCCTCAAGGGGCTCGACGGCGTCCGTACCATCCCCGGCAGCGACAAACTGCTCCAACGCGCCGATCTAAATGCAATCTACAAAGACTGCTCTCAAACCGTCGTCACAAAACGATAGCTCGGTCCAAGGGCAAACTCGTTCAGAAAGCCGGTCGCCCTGCGCGGTGTCATTCCGAGCGGAGCGCAGCGGAGTCGAGGAAATCCCGCATTTCGCTTTTCAAGCCGCCACCTTTCACTTCACCACTGTCTTCCGCGTAGAAGTATTGTTCCCCGGATTGGGATCGCTGTTCGAGCTCTCCACCGTGGCCGTATTCACGAGCACTGCTCCTGCCGCGGCATTCACCCTCACCACAATCTTCACGCCAATCCCGTCCAGCGAGAAGAGCGACAGCGGCTTCAACTGACCCGCATTGCACACAACCGTACTCCCCGAAACCGAGCATGACGTTGCCTGCGGCGGCTCACTGCATCCGCCGAACAGAGCACACGAGATGCTCTCATACCCCGCGCTGACAAAAGTCGTTCCCGCGGGAATGACATCTTTGATCACAACGGCGTCCGCCGTCTTCGGCCCAAAATTCACGACCAACATGTCGTAATGAAGCCTCGCGCCGCTCTTCACCTGACGCTTCGCAAACTGCACGATCGCAAGGTCGGCCGATCCAGCCGCCACCACGTTGTACGTCACCGAAACCGGAGTGCCCGCGTTGCCCGCGGCATCCGTCACCGTCACCGTCAGCGTCTTTTTGCCGGTTGACGACGTGTCCAGCGGATACGTCAGCGTCCCTGTATTCAGCGTGCCCGGAGCGCCGTAGCTCTTCGCTCCGCACACCGCCACGCCAGCGCGGTCGTCCGTGCAGCTATAGCTCACGTTCACCTGCTGGTTCAGCGTGAATGAGTTCGGCGTCCCGTTGATTGTCGTTGGCGCAACCGAGAACACCGGCCCGCTCGCCACTACTGGGGCGACCGTGTCTACATTCACCGGCACCGTGTAGAAACTTGTCGCCCACCCTCCCGACCCTACGGGGGTAAACTGCAACTCCTCCGTACCTGCGCAATCCTGCGCAAAGTAGTGCAGCGCATACATCCCGTCCGCCGCAACTGTCAGCGTCTGCGAAGGCGGAGCAAACACGCTCGCCTGTATCGCGGGAGTCGGGCAGCCGGCGGGGTTCGCCAAGGTCACATCTCCGGTCACTGCGAACTTCGTGGGCGGAACCATGTTCGCAGCCGAGACGCCATACGTGATGCTCTTGATCGGCGAAGCCACAAACTTCTGGTAGTTCGGCACTGTGTTGGGCAGTACAGGCGGCTCGCTCACCAGGCCCACTTTCACCGTGTGCGAGTTTACCCATCCTCCAGGATGCGCTCCCTGCACCGTCACCGTCGTCAGGTCTTCGGGTACCTGCGCAACCGAGATGAACGTCGAGTTCGGATGCGTACCCGTGCCGTCGAAGTCGTCTTCCGAATCTACCTCCGCCACATCAAAGGGCGTTATGCTCAGTGCCGCAGCCAACGGCCTCGCTGCTGGAGCCGCACTGGCCGCGCTCACTGATGTAAAGTTCGTCAGCAGGTTCTGCGGACAGTTGTCCGTCAGCCCCGAAGCCGGGTCGAAGACACACGTGCCTCCCGTCCATCCCTCTCCCGCCATCAGAAAGCCAACGCCCTGGTGATATGTTTTTCCGTTCGGCCCTGTAATATCCGGCAGCGTAAAAGCAGGCCCCGTAAACGTATCGGTGAAGACCTCATTCTTCAGCTCCGACAACGGACACAACGCCCCCGCCGCAGCCGATCCCGTGCCCACCTGACAGGTCAGCGTGTACAGCTTGCAGGCAGGGCTTCCATTCAGCAACTCACCCTTATGCACGACGCAGCTCGATGTAGCGAACGAGGTCCCCGTCGCATACTGGCTCTGCCACAACGCAGGATCCAGCGGCGAGTCGCTCGTGCTCGGAATCGTCCCGTCCGCAATCGTCAGCCTCCCATCCTTCTGCGACTGCGTCAGGTCATACGTAAATCCCACCGTCTGCCCTTGCGTTGAATTGAAGTCGTAGTCCTGGTTCAGTTGATTGGGCGATGGATTGTTGCTTGATATCGGATTGCCCGAGATCGTCGCCGGCCCCGTCACTCCGCCCTGCGTGCAACTCGTCACCAGGTACAGCGACGCGTTCGTCAGCAGAACTCCAGCATCCAACAGGTCGATCTTGATCTTCTGGTCTCCCGATACCAGAAACCCGCTCACGTCCAGCGGAGCGATGCCGCCAGTTGCCGTATATCCATCCATGTCCGCGCCAACCATCCCTGGCGCGGCGTTCTGATACGTCTGGTTGAAGCAGTTCTGCACGCCCTGCACCGGGTCTACGGTCCCGCCCTTGCACACATTCACCGCACTGCTCGTCGTCGTGCCCACCGTCACCGACACGTTCACGAAGTTGTCGACCAGCACCTTGCCCGTGCCGTCGGGCGTCGACGACAGCACCGCCGTCGGCGGTCCTCCGGTCGTGTTGCAACTCAGGCTCACCGTCGCGCTGTTGAACGTTACCGGCACCGCCCACGACGCTCCCTGCGTTGAAGAACGCACCAGCGTCGAGCCAAACAGCTTTACAGCGTTCTGCCCAAAGGCCAACTCACCCGGCCCCACAAGCAGCGAGACTGAAACTGTTGCCATCAGAACTTTTCTTGTCATCATGATGAGCACCTGGAATCTGCCCGCAGACTCCCTTCAACGCTTGTCCATGCAAACGGGGATACGCTGTAAATGACTGCGGGGCCTGAAATACCAGCAACGGGGAGGGTCTCCGATGTTCCGCCGTCATAACCACGCTGTCAAGTGCAATCGTTTGCCGGTTCATGTGCTCCAGCACGCCTCTCTCAGCTTCTCCCATAAATCTTCCAGCGAACAGGGCCAGACAATAGCGAAACCCGTGCATCGCTGCGATACTTAAAGCGTCTAATTCTCAGGACTTCGGCTCATGGCCAGCACCGTCAACCCTCCCAAACCCGCGGCCGCCTCAAAGACAAGGCTCTCCTCGTTTGAGCGCACGCTCGCCAGTGCGCGCTCTACCATGATGTTCAGCGAGGTCGTCCGCCTCGCCGTCGACAGCTTCAAGGCCAGCAAGGTGCGCTTTGTGCTCACCATGGTCGGCATGATCATCGGATCGGCCTCCATCATCCTCGTCGTCACCCTCGGTCTTACCGGCAAGCAGTACGCCCTCAATCTGCTCGCCTCGATCGGCCCCACCATGATCGAGATGCAGTACAACGGCGGCGACCGCGTCGGCCCCGACAACACCTCCACGCCCGACTTCATGACGCGCGAAGACGAGGCTGCCGTCCGCGAACAGGTTCCCGGCATCGTCGCCTCCTCGCCCATGCTCGAGCTTCACGACATCGTCAGCATGGGTGGCGGCATCACCAAGAACACCATGATCCTCGGCGTCTCGCCGCAGTATCGCATCGTGCGCAACCTTGCACAGATCTCCGGCCGCTTCTTCGACGATCAGGACACCGCCACCCATGCAAAAGTAGCCGTCATGGTCGAGCCCCTGGCCCGAGCGCTCTATGGTTCCAGCGCCGCCGCGGTCGGACACACCATCAACATCACCGGCATCCCCTTCACCATCATCGGCGTCTTCAACATGCGCATCGACACCTTCGGCCAGTCCGAAGTCTCCGACCAAACCATCCTTATCCCCTATCCGGTCGCGCGCTACTTCACAGGAACCGACACTGTAAAAGAAATCTTCTTCAGCATGTCTGACGCCTCAGACGTCACGCCGGCCTCGAAGGAGATCCTTTCCATCATCAAGAGCCGTCACCGTTCCACCTCGCAATACACGGCCTTCACCATGCAACAGGTGCTGCATGTCATGGCGCAGATCGCCGACATGCTGACGCTCGTGCTTACGCTCGCCGCGGCCATCACCCTCGTCGTCTCTGGCGTTGGCATCATGAACTCCATGCTCGCCAACGTGCAGGCGCGCATTCGCGAGATCGGCATACGCAAGGCCCTCGGCGCCACCAGCCACGAAATTCGATTGCAGTTCCTCACCGAAGCAGTCTTCTTATCGCTCTCCGGCGGAGTTATCGGCACTCTCCTGGGTCTCGCCATCCCTCTCGGCGTGCGTCTGCTTACCCCGTTCCAGATTCCCGTCTCAGCCTGGTCCGCTGTGATCGCGCTGGGAACCTCCATGCTCGTCGGCATACTCTTCGGAACGCTTCCCGCCAACCGCGCCGCACGCCTCGACCCCGTCCAGACCCTCAAGTACGAGTAACTTTATCTCCCGGCCCTCACAAATTCAGCGTGTGGTCTCCGAGTGAAGCATTGAGCAGACCGTACGCGAGTCGGACGGGCGAATCGAGAGATCCCCACGATGTGTCCCCCTCCTCTTCGCTAAACAGGCAGTGTCATTCCGAGCGTAGCGGCGCAGCCGCGCAGTCGAGGAATCCCTGCATTTTCCCGTATCGCCCGGCTGCCGTGTATCCTGAAGCACCTCAGCGATGCGCGCCTCCGAATGGATACAACTCGGCTCGGCCATCACCTTCGCCATCGCATCGTGGCTTACGCCACTCACTTCGCGCCCGCTTCCGCGCCGAAGTCGATGGACCGTAACGGCGCTCGCCGCCATCGCCGCCGTAGCAATCGCACTCGCACACCTGGCCGCGGCCACACTCACACCTGGCGATCAAGCAGTCCTGCTCGACTGCCTCACCATCGCCCTCTTCCTCGTTCCTTATTGGCAGACGGGACAGTTCTTCATCGCGCCAGACCATGCCATCGAAGACCGCCTCCTCGCCTTCGACCGAAGACTTCTGCCCCGCATCTCCGCCACCTCCGGCACCAGCCGCAGCACCATCGGCTTCGTCCTGGAGATGTCCTACCTCTCCTGCTACCCTCTCGTCCCTCTCGGCCTCGCCGCAATCTACGCCGCCGGATTGCGAGACAAGGCCAATGGCTTCTGGATCGTCCTGCTCATCGCAACCTACATCTGCTACGCCATCACACCGTTCGTCCCAGCATTTCCCCCACGTTCACTCATCAACGAGCAACCGGCCACCACCGCGCCACCAAACAGAGGCCGTCTCTTCAATGGTTGGATATTGCAGCACGGCAGCATCCACGCCATCTCATTCCCCAGCGCGCACGTCGCGTCAGCCTTCGCTATCGCGTGCGTGCTGCTCTTCTACGCTCCTCTATTCGGCGCAGTCTTCCTCATCATCGCCATCATGATCTCGCTGGGAGCGGTGATCGGGCGCTATCACTACGCGCTCGACGTCATCCTCGGAGCCGTCACCGCCCTGATCGTCTTTCTCGCCTGTTACCGCCATCTGTAGACTGTAGCCACTTGCAAGGATGCATAGAGCTGCAACTCCAAAGGGCCAACGGCCCGTAACATACCAGCCCAGGCCGAAGGCCTGGGTAAATAGCAGCAAACAAACGAAGCGCCGAAGGTGCGACACAAAGTCCCGCACCATTTCCAAACGGAAGCAGCTTCAGAAACGCAGCTACGGCTTCACTCCAACCACCATCGAGTCCGGCCCCACCAGATGCTCGACATACGTCTTGCCGAACCCTGCCTCCTTCATCCACCCCTGGCAATCGGCGCCCGTGTAGTCGAAGCCGCCCTCCGTCTCGATCAGCATGTTCAGGCTCATCATCAGCCCAAACGCGTTCTTCGAGCGGTCGTCATCGATGATCGAGTCGTACACTACCAGCGCGCCGCCTGAAGGCAGCGCATCGAACGCCTTCTTCACCAGCATCTTCTTCTCTTCGAGGTTCCAGTCGTGGAGGATATGCCCCATCGTAATCACGTCCGCCTTCGGCATCGCCTCCGTGAAGAAGCTCCCCGCCTGAAACCGCACACGATCGCTCACACCATTCGCCGCAACATATTCCTCGAAGACCGGCCCGACCTCGGGAAGATCGAATCCCATGCCCTTCAAGTGAGGATTCGCCAGCGCAATCTGCGTCGCCAGGTCTCCCTGCGCCGCGCCCATGTCGGCAAACGTCTTGTACTTCGCCCAGGGGAACTGCCTTGCAATCGCCATGTTCGCTCCATGGCTGATCCCCGACATCGCCGCAAGAAATCCCTTCAGCCGCGCCGGGTCGGCATACAGCGCCTCAAAGGTTGGGGCCGTCGCGCCTGCCCTGGCTTCGTTCTGCTGAAGTCCCGTCCGCAGCGCCTCCGTCAGATGGTTCCAGAAGCCAAACAGCCGCGCATTCGCCATCTCCAGGATGCCGCCGACATAACTCGGCTTCCGTCTGTCCAGAAAGAGATCCGTTTCGGCCGTGTTCGAGTACGTCTCTCCATCCCGCTTCAGGAAGCCAAGCGCAACCAGCGTATCCAGAAAGTCCTTCGCCGACCGCTCATGCAGTCCAAGCCTTCCTCGAAGCCTGTCAAACGGTTGCGGGCCATCGGCCAGCTCCGTAAATATGCCCATCTCAACCGCACTCAAGAGCGCCTTCGACGCCCAGAACGCGAATCCCGTCTGCAAAATATGGTCCGGCGTCGGGGCCTTCGTCGCATCTCCAGCCTGTGCACCCATCTCCTTCTCCTTTTACGCGAAGAAACAAGAACCCCGAGCTATTGCGGCTTGTATAAAAACTGAGGGCGAATGGAAGGTGTCGCTGGATTGGAGTAGAAGCCGGTCCATTCATTCAACGGCACAATCCGCTCTCGCTTTGGATAAGCCTGCGCGGCGGCATCGGCGATCTTCTTCAGCGGGTCGATCTCCCAGGGATCAAGTTCATTCGGCGCGCTCTCCGAGAGGACTCCGGCATATTCCTTCTTCTGAAACGAGTCGATGAGTTCCACTCTTAGCGCCTCCCCTACAGGACCGCGGTCGGCCCGCAAGACGTCCCACAGGGCAACACTGTTCGTCAGCTCCGGCCCACCGGCGGAACCGGCGTCGGTAACATTGTGGAAGACAAATATCTCCCCGTGCATGGCATGAAGTCGAGCGTTGACCTCAGCCGCATAGGCAAACTGGCCCTGCGTCGGGACAAACTCACGCGGCGGATGAAACAACTGAAGCAATTGCACGCAGCATGCAGCTAACACAACCGTCTGCACCGCAGCAGCTATTGACGGCTGCAACTTGCCAGCCCACCTGAGGACGGTTGAAACGCTCAGCCCAAACAGAACGCAGATCCACGCGTAAAGCGGAAGATCCACATTTGTCGTGCCTCCGACATGCAGACGCGACGACAGCGTTGAGATCAGTATGCCAACCGTCGAGAAAATGTAGAACCTCCGCTGCCTCGCGTCAGTCGCCTGCTGCATCAAGGCCGGCACCAGGGCCAGCATGATCAATAGCAGGGCGATTCCCAGCGGAACAATCAAATCGTGCAGCGCATAAGTCACCGCCTTCGACATCATCCACGATTGATGCGAAGGAAGAAACTCCGTGTAGTAGCGATACCATCCCTGGGTCTGGCGATTGAGCCACCAGAAGGATCCCCCTGCCGCCATCGCGAAGGTGCCGAGCCCCGCAATCAGCTTCCTCGGGCGGCGAATCTCGTGGGCCAGCACAAAGATGGCGATGACAACCGCGCTCTGTTTTGTCTGGAAGGCCAGCGCAAACGCAATCGCCGACCACACCGGTAAGCCGCGCTGCGAGGCATCGATCGCAAGCAGCAGCAAGAAAACATACAACATGTCGACGCGGCCCAGATCGTACCAGGCCCCGCTTTGGGCATAGAGCGCGGCAAACAGTCCCGAGGCCAGCAGCGCCGGGAAGTTATCCTTCGTAACGCGTCTGACATAGAAGAAGATTGCGGCAAAGCAGCCGGTCGTCGCCAGGATGCTGACCAGTCTCATCGCGATGAGATTGACGCCAGCGATCCGGCCCACCCACGCGCTCACATACACATAAACAGGCGTGTAGATCAGAGCGACATAGGTTCTGCTTGGGGCGGCATAGACAGGTTGGTGGTTGGCCGCGCGCCGGACCATGTCGAGCACCGCCCCTTCGATCCACTCCAACTGCATGGGGAAGCGAAACCGGTGAGCGGCTATGAAGTAAAAAAGCGCGACAAAGCCTAAAGACAACAGCGCAACCGCCAGCCGCGCACAGCGAACCAGCAGCAGCGCCCGTTGCTCGGTCTTCTCCATGTAGGCACTCTACCGGACTATTCGGTATGACACTACAGGTATTTTCAGGGAATCTGCCTTATTTCATCGAAACGGGGCAAGGTGAGTACGGGTTAAATACAGAGCCGGCCTCGGGAGATACCAAGGCCGGCGTCGTTACTACTCCGCTACAGCAGCGGCAACAGCTTCTTCAACCTGGTCGCCCTTGACCGTCACCTTCACATGGGCCGTCACCTCGCGGTGCAGCTTCACGGGAACGTGGTACTCGCCCAGCGACTTCAGCGGCTCGTCCAGCGAGATCTTGCGGCGGTCGACCGTGTAGCCCTTCGCCTCAAGCTCGTGCGCGATATCGCTTGATGTCACCGAACCGAACAGGTGGTCGTTCTCGCCAACCTTGCGCTCGAACACCAGCTCAACAGCCGAGAGCTGCGTCGACAGCTCTTCTGCCGTGACCTTCTCCTTGGCCGACTTGCGGATCGCCGAGCCCTTCATCTGCTCGATCACAGCCTTGTTGGCCGCCGTCGCTTCGATAGCAAGCTTCTCCGGCAGCAGGTAGTTGCGCCCGTAGCCGTCGGCGACCTTGACCACATCGCCGCGATGCCCGAGCTTCAGTACGTCTTCCTTAAGGATCACTTCCATGGAACTCTCTCCAATCTCTTCCGTCCGCTCGCCTCGCAAGCGGAGCAAACGTTAGTAGCGCGTTGCGAACGCAAGCAGGGCGATGTTGCGCGACTGCTTGATCGCCAGCGAAAGACGGCGCTGATGCCGCGTGCACACGCCGGTCAGGCGGCGCGGAACAATCTTGCCGCGCTCGGCGACAAAGCCCTGAAGCAGGCGGACGTCGCGATACGAGATCGCGTCGATCTTCTCCGTGCAGAACTTGCAGACCTTCTTGCGGCGGAAAAACTTGCGTCCGCCGGGGCCGCCAGCGCCGGGAGCGCCGGCAGGACGCGGGGGGCGTGGGCCCGAGGGGCGTGGGGCCGGAGCAGACTGCTGCTCCGTGGATTGCGTGCTGGTCGTTTCGTCAGCCATTGTCGATTTCCTCTCTCTTTCGTTGGTGCCGTCGCCCGCTCCAGACACGCTTTGGAATCTCTGGACACGCCGTCTTCGCTGGAAGGCGGCGCGGAAGCGGGTTCAGGCGATGGATACTGCATCGTGCGGCGCGCATGGTGCGACACCGCAGAACCTTTCGCTCGAAGCTAGACCGCCGCTTCAGCCGCGGGAGCCTCAACCGGTGCCGCAGCCGTCTCCGCCGAAGGCAGCGCGCTGCGCTTCACCTTGGTGTCGCGGATCGCCTTCACCTTCGCCAGACGCTTCTCCTCTTCATCCATGCGAACGGTGATGAACTTGATCACCTGCTCGGAGACGCGCAGGCGACGCTCGATCTCACCGATCAGCGAGCCCTCGGCCGCGATCGTCATCAGAACGTAAAAGCCATCGTTGAACTTGCGGACCGTGTAAGCCAGCCGGCGGCGGCCCATCTTCTCGGTCGACTTCACCTCGCCGCCACCATCGGTGACGTTCTTCTCAAAGCCTTCAATCAGCTTGTCGAGGTCTGCCTCTTCCACGTCCGGACGGACGATGTACATCACTTCATAAGTACGGCTCATGCGTTTCACTTCTTTCTGCGAAGTTCCGCTTCGCACCGCCCGGCCTCTTCCGCCGATTCGGTATGGAATCTACTGCGCTCTACTACTTCCCGTCGCTCGAACCATTCTCCGGTTCGGCGCGACGATTGAATTCATTCATCGCGGCACCGACGCCCTTCGTCAGTACCACCTCGACCGCAACCTTCACCCGGTCGAGAACCTCATCCAGCACCGCAAGCTCCTGCTTGCGCATCGGCGTCAGCAGATAATCTCTGCCTCCCGCCTTAATCTCTCTGCCGTCCTCCAGAGCGGGTTTGCCCACTCCGATGCGAACGCGCATCCACTCTTCCGTCCCGAGCGCACCGGAGACCGACTTCACCCCGTTGTGCCCGTTTGCCGAACCGCGCTGCGCAATCCGAAACTGGCCCAGCGGAAATGCCAGCTCGTCGTAGAGAACGATCACGTCCTCCGGGACTCGCTCGATCCCAAGCTCATCGACCAGAGCGGCCACCGAAAGCCCACTCAGATTCATAAACGTCTCCGGCTTCGCCAGCAGGACCTCGTGTCCCGCCAGCCTCGCCTTCGCCGTCAGGGCCCGTCCCCGCCGGTTGCTCACCACCACACCGCAGTCGTCCGCGATGCGATCGATTGCCAGGAACCCGGCGTTATGCGGAGTGAACTGATATTCGATCCCAGGATTCCCAAGTCCGACGATCAGCTTCACTCGACGATTTCCTTCCGTACAAACAAGCGGCAGTCCTGATATCAATCAGAACTGCCAACCACTTACTTCTTCTTCGCGTCGGCAGCCGGAGCAGCTTCAGCAGACTCAGTCTTGCCCTTCTTCGCAACTTCAGGCTCAGTCGGAGCAGCCTCGGCCTCGGCCGGAGCCTCTTCCTTGATGATCGTCACGTGAGCGACCGTCGCATCCTCATCGCCCAGGAACTTCACCTTGCCCGAGTGCGGAAGGTCTGCGATACGAACAACGCCGTGCAGCTCAACACCAGACACATCCACGTCGATGTGGCTCGGGATGTCGCCGGGAAGGCACTCGATCTCGACCTCGCGCAGAACGTGCTCAATGATGCCGCCCTGGGTCTTCACGCCCACAGGAACGCCAACCAACTGCACCGGAACCGAGACGCGCATGGCCTTGTCCATCGCGATGCGCTTCAGGTCGATGTGGAGGAGCTTGCCCTTGATGGGCTCGTTCTGCCAGTCGACGATCATCGCCTTGGCGGCCTTGCCGCCCTCGATGTTGAGGTCGAAGATCGTGTTGTGGCCGGACTCCGAGTGAAGGATCTTCGTGATCACCTTCGGATCGACCGTAACTGCGATAGCTTCCAACCCCGCACCATAAACAACGGCGGGAATCTTGCCGGCGACGCGAACGCGGCGTGCCGCATTCTTGTTGAACTTGCCCTCGCGGGGTGTTGCCACTACCGCTTCAATCGTTGCTGCCATCTCACTTCATCCTTTCGGGCACGAGGTCGGGCCTCGCTCCCTTTTGCTAAAAATCGTCATTCTGAGCCGCAGGCGAAGAATCTCTGTAGTTCGCCCTTGCCGTTACTCCAACAACTAGTTGAAGAGCGAGCTGACGCTCGTCTCCATGTGAATGCTTTCGATCGCACGCCCCAGAAGGCCCGCTATCGAAAGCACCTTGATCTTCGCCAACCCCTGCGCCTCTTCGCGCAGCGGGATGGTGTTGGTCACAACCACCTGCTTCAGCCGTGACTCCCGTATGCGCTCCACCGCCGGGCCTGAGAGCACCGGATGCGTTGCGCACGCGTAAACCTCTTTCGCGCCCTGCTCCAGCAGCGCATCCGCCGTCTTCACCAGCGTTCCCGCCGTGTCGATAATGTCGTCGAGAATCAGACACGTCCGGCCCTTTACATCGCCGATCACGTTCATCACCTCGGTGACATTGATGTCCGTCCTCCGCTTGTCCACAATGGCCAACGGAACATCCAGCTTCTTGGCGAAGAATCTCGCCCTCTCCACACCGCCGGCATCCGGTGACACCACCGTCAGGTCCGGCAGGTTCATATCCCGGAAGTGGCTGACGAGCACCGGGCTCGCAAACAGGTGGTCCACCGGGATATTGAAAAACCCTTGTATCTGCGCCGCATGCAGATCGACCAACAAGGCGCGGTTCGCACCGGCCGTAGTCAGAAGATCGGCAACCAGCTTCGACGTGATCGCCACACGCGGCCGGTCCTTGCGGTCCTGCCTGGCATAGCCGTAGTACGGAACCACCACCGTAATACGCCCGGCCGATGCGCGCTTCAGAGCGTCCATCATGATCAGCAACTCCACAAGGTGCTGATCTACCGGGTAACACGTCGGCTGCACGAGAAAGACATCCGCACCGCGAACGTTCTCGAGCAACTGAAAATGAACCTCTCCGTCGGAGAAGCGCTGCAGACGGCTCTCGCCCAGCGGAACTCCGACGAACTTGCAGATCTCCTCCGCCAACGCGCGGTTGGAGGACCCGCAAAAAATCTTCATGCGCTTGTTCTCACTCTGCCGGGGAGCGCGCTTTTTCTCCGCGGGCTTCGCATGTCCGCCGGGCTGACCCTGCGCGGAGAGCGTCGGTGCAGGCTGGGAGCTGGAGTCCATCTCCTCAACCTGACCCTGAATAGGGGAAAGAACTGCAGTCGTGTCTTGTTCGTTCACGTGTGAAACCTCCAGAGGCTGGTTGACCTTGAATAGTTCCTGCTGCTTTACGTCTTACCGGGGCCTTGTTGCGACCCCGTACCGCTCAAAAATCCTTGTTGCGAATCTTTAGCTGCGAGTCCCGATACTGCTCTGACTAAGACTGTCCTTCTAAACTGCTCTGCTTCCCGTTCACCGGCCGCATCTTTCGTTTCTTTCCGCTGGCCGCGGGACTCAAATCCAATTACCTCGCGACAAATTGTTGCTGCCGCAAAAACCCTAAACCTTCAACTCTTCGCACAAGCGAACGACTCTTGGCTGGGCGACTAGGATTCGAACCTAGACAAAGTGCGTCAAAGGCACTTGACCTACCATTAGTCGATCGCCCAGTAATCGGTGGGAGCCACATCTCGGCTGCCCGCCCAGGTCACCCTGCGAACATTCTCGACCAGTAAAGGCTTCGGGGCAAGGTCTTCGTAATCAGAGCCTTGGTCCCTGCCTGCCGGACGCGGTGTTGAGCCGCTCGTGCATCCTGCTCAGACCGGTAAAGTCCAAACAGAGCCGAACCCGAACCCGAGAGCGCAGCATAGAGCGCCTGCTCGGAACCGGCACCCATCAATTGACGCTTGATCTCACGCAAGGAGGGATAAACAGGAAAGACGACCCGTTCAAAGTCGTTTTCAACCCCGGTGCGGACAAGCGAGAGAAGGGTATTCTCCGCCAGATCACCCACTTGACCGCCCTGAGCCTGCTCAGAGCCCCCCTGCTTGTTGGCGTTAGCCTCATCAGGGTTCGAGCCACGAATGATACCGGAAGTGCCTGGCTCCGCATACAGCGACGCGAAAGCGAGACTCAACTCCTTTAGTCTATCGGGATTGCCCGCCGGAGTCAACGAACCCGGAACCACCACAAAACCGGGTGCCCCATATCTGGCAGCTTCATCGCCAGATGTGGGATCCGCAGGATACTCGGGGGACACTGGTTTCGTTAAGGGCGCTGCTTCGGCCGTGCCGGAAGTGCTCCCCGAAGAAGGGGCTTTAGCCCCTGAGGCCAACGCATCCCAGTCCCGAAACGCCTGCGGCGTAGAAACCCCAACCTCCGGGACCGCTATCACACAGAAAACAGAGGCCATATCCGGCAGAGGGACCACCATCTCCCCCCGCCCGATCCCCAGAACCGACCCACCCAGCAGAAACAGCGGCACGTCCGACCCCACCTCGCCCGCCAGCCGCAGCCGCTCCCCCCCAGGCAGCGCCACACCTAACTCCCGCTCCAGCCCAATCAAAGCCGCAGCCGCATTCGCCGACCCGGCCCCCATCCCCCCCTGCACCGGAAGCCGCTTGTCTATATGGATAGAGACCTCAGCCGCCACACCCATTCGGCCGAGAGCCTTCTCCACCATCTTCCAACAGGTGTTCTTCGCATCGATGGGGACACGCTCGTCGTTCGTCGCCAGCGTGATCTTCGTCACCGCTGCACGGGCCGCCGAGACCGTCACCAGATCATGCAGCTCCAGCGTCTGATAAAGCGTCGTCAACCCATGAAAGCCGTCCGGCCGCACTGGCCCAATTGCCAGCCCAAGGTTGATCTTCGAATAGGAGCGAACGAGCGTCGACATGCAGCTTCGATTCTAAATCTCTCATCCTCCCTCGCTGCTTTCTTGTTGTCATTCCGCAGCGGAGCGGAGGAATCTGATGTTCCCCCTCGGGGAACCCCACCTTCGCCTCAGCAGCTTCACCCTTCGCAGGGATGCCAACCGGCCCAATCCAAGCTATCCTTATCGAAAATCCAATGAGCGAAACCGGCCTTGTAGCTGGCCCAAGGAGCAACGCCTTGCGTCCCACCGTCCTCCGCCTCTCCGCCACCCTCACCGCCCTCTCGCTTGCAGCCGTCTCCTCCTTCGCCCAGCAGGCGGGGCCTGAGCCGGCACGCGCGCAGCACGCCATGGTCGTCAGCATCCATCACGACGCCTCCGACGCCGGGGTTGAGGTCCTCAAGCGCGGCGGGAACGCCGTCGACGCCGCGGTAGCAGTTGGCTTCGCGCTGGCTGTCGTCTATCCGGCGGCAGGCAACATCGGCGGGGGCGGCTTCATGCTCATCCGCGACAAGCACGGCAACGCACACTTCCTCGACTACCGCGAGAAGGCCCCCGCCGCCGCCTCGCGCGACATGTACCTCGATGCCGAGGGCAACGTCGTGCCCGGCATGTCGCTTGTCGGATACAAGGCCTCCGGCGTCCCCGGCTCCGTCGCCGGCCTCGCCTATGCACAGCAGCACTTCGGCAAACTCTCGCTCGCCGAGGACATGGCCCCGGCTATCCGCCTCGCCAGCGAAGGCTTCGTCCTCACTCCCGAAGAGGCCCGCAACCTGCATAGCAAGAACCTCACTCGCTTTCCCGTGTCGGCAAAGATATTCCAGCGCGACGGCAACTTCTACAACGAAGGCGACACCTTCAAGCAGCCCGAGCTGGCCGAGACACTGCGCCGCATCGCCAAAGACCCCGCCGATTTCTACAAGGGAGCCATGGCGCAGCAGATCGCCAGCTTCGAGCAGGCGAACGGCGGCAACATCACCGCCCAGGACCTCGCCGACTACCAGGTGAAGGAGCGCCAGCCCATCACGGGCAGGTATCGCGGCTACGACCTCGTCACCGCGCCGCCCCCGTCCTCCGGCGGCATCGTGCTCGTCGAGATCCTCAACATCCTCTCCGGCTACAACCTTGCCAAGCTCGGCCCCGACCGCGGCGCCGCCCAGGTGCACATCATCGCCGAGGCCTTTCGCCGCGCCTACATGGACCGCGCCGACTATCTCGGCGACCCCGACTTCAACAACCTCCCGCTCAAGCAGATGACAAACATGAGGTACGCAAAGGCGTGGCGCGCATCGATCCGCCGCAACAAGCCGACGCCCAGCAAAGACCTCGTTCGCCCCGCTGGCTTCCTGCCTCCGCCGCCCGAGGCCACGGCGGTCAAGGAGTCCACGCAGACCACGCACTACTCCGTCGTCGACTCTGACGGTATGGCCGTCGCAACCACAACCACGCTCAACGGCGGCTTCGGCTCAGGAGTCACCGTCGAAGGACTCGGCTTCCTGCTAAACAACGAGATGGACGACTTCACCTCAAAGGTCGGCGTACCCAACGTCTACGGACTCATTCAGAGCTCGGCCAACTCCATCGCCCCCGGCAAGCGGCCGCTCTCGGCCATGACGCCGACCATCATCACGCGCAAGGGCAAGCTGGCCTACGTGATGGGCACGCCCGGCGGCTCGACCATCATCACCACCGTCGCCAACGACATCATCAGCTCCATCGACAACCACCTCGACATCCAGGCCGTCGCCGACGCTCCGCGCTTCCACCACCAGTACCTGCCCGATCGCCTCGACTTCGAGAAGAAGTTCCCTCGCAACGTCGTCGAGCAGATGAAGGCCATGGGCTACGACACCAACCTGAACCAGATGGCCGACGAAAAGACCTCCGGCGTCTGGGGAGACAGCGAGTTGATCGCCGTCGACCCGAAGACGGGCGAACTGCTCGGCGGCCACGACTCCCGCCGCAACTACGGCAAGGCCGCAGGATATTGAACTATATCGACCTTCCCGCGTCTTTGCAGTGTCGTTCCGACCGTAGCGGCGAAGCCGCGCAGTGGAGGAATCCCCGCATTTTGCCAGCAACCATCCCAGCTCCGTGAGCCACTCTAAGCATTGCGTCCATACACATAGATGTGTTTTCCTTACACATGAGGAGCACTTGTGCGGACCAACATCGAGATCGACGACGAACTGGTGCATCAGGCAATGCGCTCGACTGGCGTTCATACCAAGAAGGCGGCCGTAGAGGCCGGCCTTCAACTGCTGGTAAAGACCTACTCGCAGGCTTCGATTCGCAAGCTGCGAGGCAAGGTCAAGTGGGAAGGCAATCTTGAGGAGTCGCGTCTGGGGCGCGTCCAAAGCTCGACGCGATGACCATCGTCGACACCACGGTCTGGATCGACTATCTTGGCGGCCGGTCGACCCCGCAAACCGAGTGGTTCGATTCCCAGTTGACCCGGCAGCCTTTTGGATTGACAGACTTGATCCTGTGCGAGATTCTACAGGGCGTCCGCGATACCGCGATGGCGACCAGAGTACGACGCGAACTCGCCCACTTCGATGTGTTCGATGCAGGGGGCGAAGCTCTCGCCATCGCTGCCGCAGACAACTATCGCTCTCTACGATCGCGCGGCCACACAGTACGAAAGACCATCGATTGCCTCATCGCAACGTTCTGTCTCATGGAAGGCCACAGCCTGCTGCACCACGACCGCGATTTCGATCCATTTGAGAGATACCTGGGCCTTCGTGTCGTTCATCCATAAATCTCGTCGCACAAGGCAGGAATCATGCGAAATTCACGCCGCAGTTTTCTTCTTACCGCAAGCGCGGCCCTCGTCGCGCCCACACCCACAAACCTCAACGCGTTCGCTGCGCCTTCCAAAGCCGCGCCTCCTGCCGATCAGGTCCTCAAGTCAATGCTCGACGGCAACAAGCGGTTCGCCTCCGGG
The DNA here is from genome assembly GCA_018268775.1 of Acidobacteriota bacterium. Classification (GTDB taxonomy): domain Bacteria; phylum Acidobacteriota; class Terriglobia; order Terriglobales; family Acidobacteriaceae; genus Edaphobacter. The sequence goes on from JAFDVV010000082.1 coordinate 28,698, forward strand.
GCCTCTACCCATCCACGCCGTACGCCGGCCGACTTCAAGCCGCTCGCCGCCGGACAAAGCCCCGTCGCCTGCGTCGTCGCCTGTGCCGACTCGCGCGTTACGCCTGAGATCCTCTTCGACCTCGGCATCGGCGAGCTCTTCGTCGTGCGCGTCGCCGGCAACTACGTCAACGGAGCAGGCGCTTCGGTCAAGGGGTCCATCGAATACGCCGTCGCCGAGCTCGGCGTCTCGCTCATCATGGTCCTCGGGCACAGCCAGTGCGGTGCCGTGAAGGCGGCCATCCAGCACCTCCACGACAAAGATTCGCTTCCCGGCGCCATCAACGACCTCGTCGAAGCTATCAAGCCTGCCGTGCTGGACTCCCAGCACCAGCCCGGCGACGCGCTCGAGAACGCCATCCGCGCCAACGTGCGCCGCAGCGTCGACCGGCTCAAGGGCCTCGGCCCCATCGTCGCGCCCGCCATCGCCTCCGGCAAGATCAAGGTCGCCGGCGGCGTCTACGATCTGGCCACCGGCAAAGTTAACATGGCCTGAAGCGCAGGCCATGAACTCCCCTTCGGGGCCCGGGACTGCGACCATGCAGCGGCATCTTCGCGGGGCCATCTTTTGCCGCTATCCTGTATGCTTGTCCAGACAATTCCCCCAGGAGCGCACCGCCTTGAAACGAGCCGTTACTCTCGCCTGCACCCTCCTTATGTCCTCCCTGCTTCCAGCACAGACCTTTACCAACACCCTGATGCCGCAGCCTGCGCATCTCACCGTGGCCACGGGCGCGTTTCCCTGGAACACCGCAGTCACCGTTGGCGTTACGCACTTCAGCGACCAGCGCCTCGACGACGCCGTGCAGCGCGCCCTGCTCGAACTCGAACGCAAGACCGGCGTGCCGCGCCAGCGCTCCATCACCACCAGCGCCGCGTCCACGCTCGCCATCGACGTCGACAGCGCGGGCGAAGCTATCCAGTCCATCGACGAGGACGAGTCCTACACACTTGCCGTCACACCCGCCGGCATCAAGCTCCACGCCGCCACCGTTGTTGGGGCCATGCGCGGCCTCACCACGCTCGAGCAGCTCATTCAGCCCTCGGGCAACGGCTTCGTCGTCCCCGCGGTGCAGATCGAAGACTCTCCGCGCTTCCGCTGGCGCGGCCTGATGATCGACTCCGGCCGCCACTTCGAGCCCGTCGAAGTCATCAAGCGCAATCTCGACGCGATGGCCGCCGTGAAGCTCAACGTCTTCCACTGGCACCTCACCGAAGACCAGGGCTTCCGCATCGAGAGCAAGCTCTACCCCAGGCTGAATGGCATGGGCTCCGACGGTCTCTTCTACACGCAGGAGCAGGCGCGCGAGATCGTCGCCTACGCCCGCGCGCGCGGCATCCGCGTGGTACCCGAGTTCGACATGCCCGGCCACACGCGTAGCTGGCTCGTCGGCTACCCCGAGCTCTCAAGCGACCCTGGCCCCTACACCATCCGCCGCGAGTTCGGCGTCGAAGACGTCGCCATGGACCCGACGAAAGAGAGCACCTACCAGTTCATCGACGGCTTCCTCGGCGAGATGGCCACCATCTTCCCCGACCCCTATCTGCACCTCGGCGGCGACGAGACTCCCGGAACACAGTGGAAGGCCAACGCACACGTCGTCGCCTTTATGAAGGAGCACAACTTCAAGAACACCGAAGAGCTCCAGACCTACTTCTCGCAGAAGGTGCTCGAGCTCGCGAAGAAGCACGGCAAGCACATGGTCGGATGGGACGAGATCCTCAATCCCGCGCTGCCCACCGACGCCATCATCCACTCGTGGCGCGGGGCCAAGTCGCTCTACGACGCCGCTCAGCGCGGCAACCAGGGCATCCTTTCGAAGGGCTACTACCTCGACCAGATGTCCTCCGCGGCCGACCACTACCTCGTCGATCCTCTACCCGCAGGCAATGCGCTCACGCAGCAACAGCGCAACCTCATCCTCGGAGGCGAGGCCTGCATGTGGGGTGAGCACGTCAACGAGCTCTCCATCGACTCTCGCATCTGGCCCCGCACCGCCGCAGTCGCCGAACGCCTCTGGTCGCCTGCCGAAGTCCGCGATGTGGACGACATGTACCGCCGCCTCGCGGTCGAGTCGCTGCGCATCGAAGCTCTCGCCAATACAACCCACCTGACGCACGAAGGCGCAGCACTCCGCGAACTCGCCGGAACGGAAGACATCGGCGCTCTACAGGTCCTGGCCTCCGTCTTGCAGCCTGTCCCCTTCGGCGAACGCTATCGCGGACAGCACACCTCGCAGATCACTCCGCTCGACCTGCTCGTCGACGCCGTTCGCCCCGATCCGGCTTCGCGCCGCCAG
>JAFDVV010000083.1 GCA_018268775.1 Acidobacteriota bacterium
GCTTTCACCCGTGACGACTTCGACGACGCCTGTGGTGCGCTCGAAATCGAATACCGCATCCTGCAACTGCGCATCCAACACGTTGCGGTCACTCACCACGACCACCGTGTCGAATACCTTGGCGTTGCCGGCGTCGTGCAAGTCGGCCAGGAAATGCGCGGTCCACGCAATCGAGTTGGTCTTGCCGGAGCCCGCCGAATGCTGGATCAGGTACTTCTGACCGGCGCCCTTTGCATACACGTCCGCAACGATTTTCCGCGTGGCGTCGAGTTGGTGGTAGCGCGGAAAGATCAGCGCCTTGATCTGCTTCTTGTCATCGCGTGGCGTAACCAAATAGCGCCCAATGATCTCTAGCCAGCTTTCGCGTTGCCATACCTGTTCCCACAGATAGGCGGTGCTGTAGCCATCGGGATTGATGGGATTGCCGGCAGCACCGTGGTTGCCCCGGTTGAAAGGCAAGAAGGCGGTCGCCGCGCCCGCCAGCTTCGTTGTCATTCGCACTTCGTTGGTGCTGACCGCAAAATGCACCAGCGCGCCGCCGGGAAAACCCAGCAATGGTTCCGCCGCGGGCTGGCCCTTCGGCCGCGGGTTGCGGTCGAAACGGTACTGGTCCACCGCATCCCGCACGCTCTGGGTGAAGTCGGTCTTCAACTCCACCGTCGCGACCGGAATGCCGTTGAGGAACAGCACCAGGTCGATCGCATTCTCGTTGTGCAACGAGTAATGCACCTGCCGCACCACGCGCAAGCGATTGGCCGCGTAGCGCGCCTGCAAATCCGGATTCATCGCCAGCGCCGGCTTGAACTGCGCCAGCGCCAGCGGCCTGCGCAGGCCGATCATCTCGACGCCGTGGCGCAACACGTCCAGCGTGCCGCGTTCGTCCAGTTGCTTGCGCAGCCGATCCAGCAGCACCGCCTCGGCGGTGGCGCCGTGATTCTTCGCCAGCGTTTCCCAAGCCTCGGGGTGCGTCGCCTGAATCCAGGCGATCACGTCAGACGGAAACAGCGCTCGCGCACGGTCGTAGTGCGCTGCGTCTTTCGCGTCGTACAACCATCCGTGCGCAGCCAGATGCGCGCAGATGTCGTCCTCGAAATGGATTTCGGTGTGCAGGCTCACGCCTCCCCCTGTCGGTCCGAGACGGCATCACACCGCCATCGCGGAGCGTAGCAGGCTCCAGCCAGACGCGATCCGCTTGAAATCAGGGGCGGACGCGCCCCGGGCGGTTGAGAATGGCCAATCTGTGCCCAACTGAACGCGTGCCGCCCGGGCACTGGAAATCGGCGGTCTTCGCCAGCACAATAGCGGTGTTTGGACACTCGCGCCCAACCACGGCGCCCACGTTGCGTGTCAGTCCAACGTCGCAGGCACTCGGGGAAAACCTGCACCTATGGCCAACATGTTCAACGAAGCGAAATCGGCACAAATGGCTGCCTACTTCCTTGGGAAGGCAGGCGGCTCGATGCCGTATTTGAAACTCCTCAAGCTGCTGTACCTCGCGGACCGCGAGGCCATGCGCGTGACCGGTGATTCGATCTCGGGCGACCATTTCGTCTCGATGCCGCATGGCCCCGTGCTGTCACGTACCTACGAACTCATCAATCATTCCACGCAGTCTGACGTGTGGGACGCCTTGATGGCGACTGCATCTGGCTGGAGCGTGAAGTTGCGCAACTCCGTCAGCAGAAGCGAACTTGACGAGTTGTCCGACCAAGATATTGAAATCCTGAAGACTGTGCAGCGACAGTTCGGCGCCATGTCAAAGTGGGAAATCCGCGACTGGACGCATGAGCACTGCGGCGAATGGGAAGATCCGCATGGATCATCCTTCCCGATCCGGCCTGAAGCCATTTTTCGCGCCGTCGGCTGCACCGCCGCCGAAGCCGGCAAGCGTGCAGCCCGTTACAACGAGCGGCGGGAGCTCGATCTCGTGCTGTCCCGCTACGCCTGATCGCCGTGCGGAACACGCCTCTGCTGCGCAAGGCCACGCTGTTCATTCCGACCGGTCCCAGTGATCACCTCCACGTGGTGATGAACGACGCGGTGTTCTATCCGGTTGCGGGTTACGAAGCGGTTCTGGCGGTCAACCTTTGCTCGATCACGGCAGGCGTGCCGCATGATTCCACATGCGAGCTCGGGAAAGGCGACCATCGATTCGTTACTCACCCCACGTTTGCGGACTATCGCCATGCCGGCGTCCTCAACGCGACGAGATTGCAACTTGGGATCGCCAAAGGCGAATTGCGCATCTCGGAACCGGTCAGCGAGGCCTTGTATCAACGCATCCTGGATGGTTTTTCCGCGTCAACGGCTGTCACGCCCAAGCTCAAGCGTTTCATCCACTTTGCGTTGAAGATCCGGATCTGATCTTCTCCACTTTGAGGCCAACGCGCATCAACAACGTGTTGCCGGACCACCCAGCGTCACATCAAGCGATGAACGCGATCAGCGCCGCCAGCGCGGTGACTATTGCGGTCAGCGCGGTCCAACGTGCGGCGATCGCGTTGAGCCGGCCCGACTCGGCGACACTCTGCATGATTGCCATGATCCACGCGTCCTGGGCCATGGAATGGATACCCGGTTCGCCCAATACATTCTCGCCCCAACCGGGGTCGGTACGCACCCGGCTGGCGCGCAGCCAATACCATGCGGCAAGCATGCCGCTGACTAAACCCAGCAAGGCAAGAAGGATTTCAAGCGCTTTCATCATGACGCCCGCGCGCTCGACGATGCCTGCGCGCGCACGTCGATCTTGCCGGTGACGGCGGTGGAGATCAGGGCGGCGCGGCGTTCTTTGAGTAATGCAATCGCGCGTGTTGCTTCCTGCATTAGTTCGTCCAGGCCGACCGTGCGCTCTGCAACAACGGCGGAAACCGCATGTTGTTCGGACTGAGGTGGCACTGGCACACGGATGCTTGCCATTACGTTGTTCATCAGCTTGGGATTGATGTCCAACCGCACAAATGCGTTGGTACTGACACCCAAGGCGCAGACCATGTATCCAAGATCAATCTCGGGTGACTTTGCCTTGAGCGTTCCACAAACGTTCGTGCAGTTGAATCGTCCCGATCTGCGAAACACTGTCCCCGCATTCGCGCCGTCAGTGGTCCACGTAAGGTAGTCGCCTTCAAAGTCGTAGGTGTCAATGTTCCCCATCTCGCCGTCGTTTTCGGTTTGGGACGAATAGACCGGAAACGGGCCTTCGTGCGCAGCAATTTCCTCATGGCTGATTACCCTGCCGCGCCCAAGCTCGAATAGGAGCCAGATTGGAAGAACTCCCCAATGCGCCGGAATCTGGCCCAGCCATTCGATGCCGGAGTCCTTCATCGGGGCGTTGGGGTCGAGGCCCTTGGTGACGGCGTGGGAGATCAGCGCCTGGCGCTTCTTCTTCAGCAGCGCGATCAGGTTTTCCTGCTCCGCGATCAGCGCGTCGATCTTGACGGTTTCGCGGTCGAGGAAGGCGACGATGGCGGATTGCTCATCCACGCGAGGGACCGGAATCGACAAGCGCATAAGGTCGCTTGCATTGATCGCTGGATAGCTAACACCGACTGACCGGGCGATGATCGACACGACCAAGAATTCCGAGCGAAACAGGTAGCCCAGAAACGCTGAATTGACCGCGCGAGGACGAATTACGGCGAATCCGGTCGACGCAATCATGTTTTCTGGTGGATCGCTCAACGGTGCAATTGCTCGCAGGTACGTACGAACCGTCGACACGAGAACATCGCCGTTCCTTACTCTTCGCCTTGCACGCGAGGGAGCGGCGCCAAAGGCAAGTGTTTGCGCCTCTGTGATGCCCTTATCGGGCGATACGCCTGAAATTTCGACGTAAACGATCTCATCAGTCGGATCGGTCGATTCGGGGAGCACGTCGTCGTTGCACGATGCGACTGCTTTGATGGGCTTGATTTCCCAATGCGCCGGCACTTCGCCAAGCCACTCCACACCGCTGCCCTTGTATTTCGGATAGCGCGGGAAAGGCGCTGGGTTCCGGCTTTCTCCGGGACGACGAGCGTGCGTTGCGGTCGCACGCGGCTTCTCTGGCGCGACGATGCTCACGCCGACAGCTCCGCGATCATCTGCACGATGCGGTCGGTGGTCTGCTTCAGTTCGGCGTCGATTTCTTCCAGTGGGCGTGGCGGCTGGAACACATAGAAGTGCCGGTTGAAGGGAATCTCGTAGCCGACTTTGGTCTTGTCGTGGTCGATCCACGCATCTTCCGCGTACGGCTTCACTTCGCGCTCGAAGTAGTCGTCAACGCTTTCATCCAGCGGCACGTTTTCTGTGTCGCGCAAGGATGTATCCGGCTGCGGCTTGCCTTTCTGCTTGCCCTTGCTGCCGAGTACGATCTTGCCGGCGTCATCGCGTTGCGGGCGTTCTACGGTGATGGTGCGGTAGCCGAAATCAGTAGTCTTGAAGACGCGGCTGACCGGTTTGCCATCCTGGTCGGCGTTTTCGAACGCGCCGAACAGGCGGGTGATTTCGTCGATGTGATCGTCCGACAGTTCCTTGCGCTTGCTGCCGAGGCTTTTCCGCATCTTCTGCCATAACGCGCCGGCGTCGATGAGTTGCACGCGACCCTTGCGCGCGGCCGGCTTGCGGTTGCTGACAATCCAGACGTAGGTGCTGATGCCGGTGTTGTAGAACATGTCGGTGGGCAGGCCGACGATGGCTTCGACGAGGTCGTTTTCCAGCACGTAGCGGCGGATTTCCGATTCGCCGCT
>JAFDVV010000084.1 GCA_018268775.1 Acidobacteriota bacterium
CAGCGGGAAGCCGAGCCGGAGCACGCGCGGGGCGGCGCGGCTCACGTGGCGCCCTTTCTGCGCATGGGGCAGGGGATCGGCGGCGACCGCGACGGCAACCCGTTCGTCGTCGCCGAGACGACCAACGAGGCCCTGGGCATGGCGCACGCGCTGCTGATGAACCACTACAGGCGCCGGTTGCAAAACGTCTTCGAGCAGCTTGGCAGCTCCACGCAGCAGGTGCCGGTGTCGGCTGAGCTGAAGTCGCTGCTCGACCGCTACCTGACGAAGCTGCGCACCGCAGGACAGACGACGCTCGAGGAGCGCTTCCACTTCGAGTATCTGCGCCTGCTGATCGCCTGCATCATGATGCGCCTTGGCGCGACGCCGCAGAGCTCCGTGCCGCTGCCGCCGAACCCCGCGCTCGCGCCGTACACCCGCGCGGCTGACCTGGTGGCCGACCTCACCGTGCTGCGCTCGAGCCTTGTAGAGAATCGCGGCGAGCGTCTTGCGCAGATGCTGATCGATCCGTTGCTGATCGAGGTGCGCACCTTCGGGCTGCACTTGCAGACGCTCGACATCCGCCAGCACGCGCGTGTGCACTCCGCCGCAGTCAACGAGATCGCAGGCTGCGCCGAGGAGAGCACAGACGCATCGGCGCTGCGCCTTCCTGCCGCGCTCTCACCGCAGACCGCCGAGGTCATCGACACCTTCCGCGCCATCGCGCAGTTGAAGCGCGCGTATCCGGCGGAGGCGATCCAGCAGTATGTCATCAGCGGAGCGACCAACGCGGAGGACGTGCTGAACGTGCTGTGGCTGGCGCGTCTGGGCGGCGTGAAGGTCGAGTCGTCGGGAGACGATCCGGGGTTGCAGCCGGTGCCGCTCTTCGAGTCGATTGAGGACCTTGAGAATGCGCCGGCGGTCATGCGCCGCCTGTGGTCGAGCGAGGCCTACCAGCCGCTGCTGAAGTCGTGGGGCCATCGGCAGGAGATCATGCTCGGCTACTCCGACTCGAACAAAGACGGCGGCATGATTACCAGCACGTGGCAGATATGGAAGGCGCACCGCGATCTGCATCGCGTAGCTGCGGAGTGCGGCGTCACGCTGCGCCTCTTCCATGGTCGAGGCGGCACGGTGGGTCGCGGCGGTGGCCCGACGCACCGCGCTATCTTCGCGCAGCCGGTGGATAGCTTCTCCGGCGAGCTGCGCCTGACGGAGCAGGGCGAGGTGCTCAACTGGAAGTACTCCGACGTTATCCTTGCCGAGCGCAACCTGGAGCTGATGATCGCGGCCTCGCTCGACGCGCTGGCGCGGCCAGATGCCACGCTGCAAAAGGGCGCGGCGACGCCGCACCTGACGGGCGAGATCACGCCCGCGTGGGAGGCCGCAATGGAGCGCATCTCCGCGACCTCGTACGACTTCTATCGCAAACACATCATCGACAACCCGGAGACCTTCACCTACTTCGAGCAGGCGACGCCGGTGGCCGAGCTTGAGAACGCGCGCATCGGCTCGCGCCCGACAAAGCGCACGGGCAAGAAGTCGATGGCCGACCTGCGCGCCATTCCGTGGGTCTTCGGCTGGATGCAGTCGCGTCAGCTCGTCCCGGCGTGGTTCGGCGTGGGCCATGCGCTCGACGAGTTTGCGCGCGAGAACCCCGACGGGCTCAAGCAGCTTCAGTCGATGACGAAGGACTTTCCGCTCTTCGTCGACATCGTCCGCAACGTGGAGATGGCGCTGGCGAAGTCGGACTTCGGCATCGCGAAGCTGTACGCCTCGCTGGTGGAGGACGAGGCGCTGCGCGAGCGCGTCTACACGACGCTCAAGCAGGAGTTCGACCTGACGCACAGGATGCTGCTCGCCGTCACCGGCCAATCGAGACTGCTGGAGACGAACCCCGTGCTCGAACGCTCGATCCGCCTGCGCAACCCGTACGTCGACCCGATGAGCCTCATCCAGGTCGAGCTGATCCGCCGCAAGCGCGCCGCCATCGCCAAGGGCGAGCCGGAGTCGGCAGAGTTGAACCGCGCCATCTCGGCGACCATCAACGGCATCAGCGCGGGGTTGCGGAATACGGGCTGATCATTTGGGTGAGTCCACTCGTACGATATGGACCCTTCCAATGTGTCATCCTGAGCGAGCGCAGCGTGTCGAAGGACTTGCGGTCCGCTCTCTCCCCGGCATACGAACAAACGCAGGTCCTTTCGACTCGGGTTCGCAAAAGCGCGAACCTTCGCTCAGGGTGACAAATTTAGGCTAGTAGCGAATTGCGCCCTATCAAAAACAGTATGTTTAAAGCAGCAAAACATTAGCGCCCTTCCAAACCGGCGTCGTTCCAATAAGAAGACCCAGTCCTCCCGAGACTGGGTCTTCTTATTTTCGCGAGTCAGACGGCTACTCCGTCGGCACGGTATACGTGCTCTCTCCTGAAAGTCAATGCGTTAAAACAGGTAAGCGCGGTTCAGGCTCGACAGCATGGGATGCGTCAGCAGGCGATCGAGCGCGTGGTGCCGTGGGCTGACGGTGCATCGGCCAGGTCTCTCGGACGAGAAGACATGTCCGTAGCGCTCGCCGATATCGAGAACGCGCTCGACCTGTTCGACTGAAGGCACGGTGACCCGATAAGGGCTTTCGCGCTGAAAGGGCAGCCCAGCCTCTTCAAAGAAGCGGCCGAGGTTTGGCGTGCAGGTAATCAGCATCCGAACGTCGGACCTGGTGGGGTTACGAAAGCCGTGTACGGCCATCGGCGGGATGTCGACCATCTCGCCGGGGGTGAAGAAGCACCACTCCAGCCCGTTTGGCTGCGCGGAGGCGAACTCCGGCGCGCCCTCAAGGATGAAGAATGCCTCGTGGCCGGGGTGACGATGCGGAGGTACGACGACGCCCGGGGGGACCGTGGCTTCGAGTACACAGTATCGATTGCCTGTATCGACGTCGGTGAGCTTCCACTCCATCTCGACGCCGAGGATTTCTATCTTCTCGGATTTGTTCATAAACAGTGCAGCGTTCACTTTCTTAGTCGGTGAAGATTTACTTCGGACTAATTTTTGTGGCGCGCAGGAGAGACGAAAGGGCCCATACCACTGCTTCCTGTGCGTCGGGGCCCGATAGCTTGCAGCGCTCGCGAAGCAGGTTCCAGAATTGAGCGCTGTAGATTGCAACAAAGACGGCGACGATGCGCGAACGTTCCCGCTCGGGCAGGCCGTCGAGCGAGGGCACCAGGGCCTGCTCGAATGCGGCGCGCCCTTCGACGCCTCCGCGCTCGCGGACCTCGGCTCCCGCTGGCGATGTGAGCACGGCGCGAACGATGGTCTCGTTGGCGTCGAACTCCTGAAAGACAGTGCGTGCCATAGGCAGAATCTCGCGCTCCGAATCCGGAAAGCGAACCTGCGTGGCCTCGCGCAGTCGCTCCCACAAGGCGTGCAGCAGGCTGGCGCGGTCGGGGAAGTGGCGATAGACGGTGCGCGCACCCATACCCGCGGTCTCGGCGATCGACTCGTGCGAGAAGGTGCCTCGCGGTCCCTGGCCAAGCTGCTGCATAGCGACCTGGAGAATCTGCTCGCGGGTGGCGGCAGTCTGACGGTTGCGCAGGGTGGGCGCGGAGGAATTCATGACAGTATTCTGTCAATATTGCGAATGGCTGTCAAATTGCTTACCAATAAAGATTTCACTTTTGCATATGAAAAGTTACCGCTTACGCTTCGCCAGGTCTGGACCACGCTTTGAGAGCGGCAAGATGGTGCTCCATGTGGGCGATGTAGTCCTCGATGAGAAAGCCCAGGGTGACGACTTCGCCTGCGACCTGGGCCTGGTTTTTCATGCTGCGGCGGTCGACGTGGCGTATGGTCCAGACGAGATGCTCGTTGAGGGCGAACCACAGGGCGAGCACCTCGGACCACTCGCGTTCGCGGTAACGCTGAAGCTCGACCCAGGCGTCCTGCGCGTAACCCGGCAGGCGCTCCGGGCCGATCTGCATGCGCACGATGCGGGAGAGATTGTTGATGGCGGAGTCGACGAGGTGGCCGACGATCTCCTTCGCGGACCACTTGCCAGCGCGCTCCGGCACCGCGGCGTCCGACTCGGAGAGAATGGCCAGCCACGGGACGGCGGAGCGCAGGACGGCGGCGAGGTGCTCGCTGAGTTCGACGGGGTCGAGCTGTTCAGGGTCGGACGGCTGGGTGTAGGTCACGCCCATTGGAAGGCTCCTTTGTTGAGGACAAAGTCAGGTCTTGAGTTTGGAGGATTCTTTGACGATGGAGGTGTGCCGGAAGCCGGTTGCAGGTAGACGGAGAGCACGTCGAAGCGCGCTGGCGCCTGCTGCGCATCTTTGGGCAGGCGTCCGATGTAAGAGCGGGCGAGATGACAGAGTGTCTGCTGCTTGTCGTCGTCGACGGCCATCTCGGCGGGCACGGCATCGTGCCGCGTGCGTGTCTTGATCTCGATGAAGCAGAGTGTGGCACGATCGCCGGTGCCGTTGTCCCATGCGACCAGGTCGAGGTCGCCGCGTAGTTTCGGATTGCGCCAGCGCCGCGCAACGACGGTGTAGCCCGCGCGGCGAAGATAAAAGAGCGCTTCGCGCTCGCCGTCGATGCCTGTGACCAGATGGCCCGGAATCGCACTGCGCGATTGCGATCTTCGCGCGAGCAGTTGAAGGATGCGCCGCTCGAAGCCGATCCATACCGTGCGCAACGAACGCGGCGCTGTGTCTGGGAGTGGGGAGTGTCCCATGCCGTCCAGCTTATATCCATTCGAGGGCAGGAGCGAAAACGTTTCGCGCGGGAGGTAGCGTCTAATATAACGAGGGATGATTGAGGTGGGACGATGACTCTGTTGAATGCTCCGAAGTACGACGCCAGGGGCGAGACCCGGAAGACAGCGCTGATCTTTGGGGCGATTGGATTTGTGCTGCTGGCCGCCGTCGTCGGCGTAGGAGGATACCTGCTGGGGCACGGCTGGTTCTTCACCAACCTTGCGGCGGAGCATAAAGTCGACAAGTTCTTCACCGCGCTCGAAGCCAAGGACTACAACAAGGCCTATGCGCTGTGGATGAGCGACCCCGACTGGCAGAAGCACCCGGAGAAGTACGACTACACGCTGAAGCGTTTTACCGAAGACTGGACGACGGAGAGCCCGGTGGGTCCCATCACCTCGCACCACGTCGATATATCGAAGACCGACGGCTCGGGGACCTTCGGTACCGGCATCATCGTGGCCGTGCGTGTCAACGGCGGGCAGAAGATCTTCATGTGGTATGAGAAGAAGGACAAGACGCTGACATACCCCGCGCCGCATGAGCTGGAGTACAACTAGGGCTGCTTGCCGATCGTTCTCGTCCTACAAGATGAGTTGTCATCCCGACCGGAGCGTAGCGGAGTGGAGGGACCTGCTTTTTTGCATTCCTACGCCGAAGAACCTGCGATTGTCTTTCATGCCTGCGAAGCTCGCGGTAGAAAAGCGGGTTTCTCCACTGCGCATCTCACCATAAAGCCGTGAGACGCTCCGGTCGAATGACACATCTCTCTTTGCAGCGGGGGGGGGGGTGGAGACGGTCGAGCTATTTGCGCTTGATTGACGTGCCGCCGCCAGCAGTCATCCGTTCAAGCATCCACCTTCCGAACTCCACGCGCGTGATGGTCCCCGACCGCGAAGCGACGGCCTCTCCGGCGCGGCGCAGGTCTTCCCACTGTGCGGCGGAGGTATCGGAGCGTGAGTAGAGATGAAGCATCTCCGCTACCTCGCCTTTCGTTACAGGGCCTTCGGGATTGCCATGCAGCGTCTTGCCATCGGGCGTCCACCATTGACGCGCGCCACCCATCTGCATGGCGGCGAAGTTCGCAGAGCCGACGGGCACATCGTCGTACCAGAAGACGGGGTGTCCGCGCTGGACGAGCTCGCGTTGCACCTCTGCCATCTGAACCGGGTCGGCGTCGAGCGCGCGAGGAGTGGTGGCATGATCGAGCACCCATGCCAGCGCGACACCGGCGGCCTCGCCCGTCGACCACTCCGTCGGGTGCAGGCGATAGGCACCGTTGGTGATGTGGGTGGCGCCGATGGTCTTGCCGGCAGCCATCAGGTTGGTTGCGTCCGGCGCGATCAGCGCTCCCAGCGGAATCTCGTAGGGCCTGGTCTGCGAGGTGAAGTCCTTGTGTTCGCAGCTATGAATATCGATGGGGTACCAGCCGATCCCGACCGAGTCCGGGTAGTGCGCTGCACGAGCGCCGTGCTGGAAGTCGACAGCCAGGTCTTCTTCGACGATGGTGCGCAGCGGGACGATGCGGCGCGACTCGCGGATATAGGGATGCTGCGAGAGACCGTCGCTTGTCCCCATGGCGCGCGGAAGAACGGCGAGCTCGGGATAGCCCAGGCCGGAGTTGTCGTCGCGCGGAACGGCGTGGCGAATCCACCACGCGAAGCCCAGCGAGGCGCGCTTGCCGTCTTGCAGTGCGTGGGCCTGGAGCAGAGGGTCGTCGCCCAGCAGGTTGGCGTCGCAGTGGTCGTTGCTGTTCCAGTTGATCATGCTGCGGTCGTAGGGAAAGGCCTGCGGGTTGAAGCGCGCGGCGTCGATGGAGCGGCGATAGACCCAGAAGGAGCCGGGCATCTGTGGCCGCGCCTCGAAGACGCCGTAGGTGAGCAGCTTGCCGTGGCCGTAGTCGATGGTGAGGCTGTAGTGCTTGAGGAAGCTCTCGTACGCCGGTGGCTTCGGCTCGTTGGTGTCTTCCGGCGCTGGGCGTCGCTCGAAGATAAACGGGTAGGTGAAGCTCTGCGCGGCGCGCGGGTCGGCCTGCGCGGGGGCGTCGCGCTCGTGCGTCTCGGCCTGCGACTCGGCCCCGGTGCGGAAGGGCAGGCCGCTGAGGCGGAGGAGGTCGCCGAGTTCGCTGGCCTCGACGAAGTATTTGCCTTCGAGCCGCAGCCACTGCGAGTGCTCAAAATCGTACGCAAGCACACTGCGAATCGTCGCGCCGTTGCGTGTGACCTCGACGGGTACGGTGTGCAGCCACAGTTGGAGCCTTCCGCTGCGAATGGAAGGCGCGAGCATGTCCATCAAAATCTTTGCGGCGGGCTCGGGTTCGAAGCAGAGACGGCCTACCCAGCAGCCCCCGGGGTTCGACATCGGGCCACCGATCGATTGGATCGACTTCTCGACGGTCTGCGAGGTGTCGCGGCGAAACGCGGCGTAGTGCCTGCGTATGGAGTTGCTGAGCGCAAGATAGGAGGCCGCGCCGCCGGTCGTGTTGATCCACTTGTTGTCGTCGAAGGCGGAGACGCCCTGCGAGGTGGCCTGCCCACCGACCCACATGGTGGGTTCGGTCATGCAGACGCTGTGTTCGCCCGCTGCAAGCGCAGCGGCCACTCCGCCAAGCCCCGCGCCGACGATGACGATCTCGCAGCGCACCTGGCGCACAGGCCCGGCGGCCGGCGTCACCACAGCCTGTGCCGCACCGCCCTGGGCGGAGACGCGCATGACGTCGAGCAGCCTGCGATTGGCACTCGCGGTCTCGCCGTACAGCGCGGTCGCGCAACATGCGCCGATTACCAGTAGTGAGATCCAACGCGATTGCCGCAGCAGCCTGCTCGTGTTCACCGATACTCCTTCGATCGTTTGTATGGGTAGTTTACTGAGCGAGAGATTGGTCTGAACGTCCAAGACATCCGTACCCGCTATAATTCGCCGCATGATTTCATGCATATTTGTCGCTCTTCAACAGAAGAGCTCGACTGATTTGTTAACCGCGATCCATAGGTACGTTTATAAGCCGTTGCTGTTCAGCATCTTTTTTCTAATTGCAGCGATACAAGCCTTTGGCGCTTACAAAGCCGGTAATTTAGCAGTTGATTCCTTACCGCAACAAATAAAATTCCGACAACGTAAGGCGCACTTACGGGATTTTAAGATTATCGCCATGTTGCTTCTTGTTTTACTACTGTCGCGGTGGCCTGCCCGATCTTTTGTACCAGCGCGATTGTTAGTGTAGCGCGGCGAGCGGAGTAGATATTTGCTCGTCGCCGTAGTAGGGGGTGTGGGAAAGTGG
>JAFDVV010000085.1 GCA_018268775.1 Acidobacteriota bacterium
CGGTCGACATGGCTCAGCACGCGGTCCGTCTCGCTCAACGAACTTCCGGCAGGCATGATGTAGTCGAGGATGAAGCCGCCTTCGTCCATCTCCGGCAACAGGTCGGAACCCAACGCTCGATAACCCAACCAACTGCCCGCAACGAGCACTGCGCAGATGGCAAGCAAGGCAAGCGGCCTGTCGAGCGACCACGCAAGGCCGCGCTCGTGCCAGTTGAGAATCTGCCGCATAAAGCGCCCATACTCCTCATGCGGGCGGTCGGACACATGACCGCGCTCACGCAGCAATATCAGGCTTAGCGCGGGCGTCCAGGTTACGGCCAGAAGCAGCGACGTAAGAAGCGCGGCTGTCATCGTAGCGGCGAGCGCGCGAAAGAAGCTTCCAGTCACGCCCGTAACAGAAATAAGAGGCAGAAAGACAACGACTGGCGTAATGGTGGATCCCACGAGAGGGGCCGCAATCTCTCGCAGCGCCAGCCTTGCAGCCCTGGCGCGCGTTTCGCCCGAGTCGCGGTGCAACACTATATTTTCGACGACCACGATGGCATCGTCGATCACAAGGCCAATGGCAGCGGCAAGCCCCCCAAGGGTCATCAGGTTGAAGCTCTCGCCGATGATCCAGAGGACCAGGATCGTAATCGCCACCGTAACAGGAATCACCAGCCCGGCCACCAACGACGACGTCCAGTCGCCCAGAAACAGAAACAGGATGATACAGGCGAGCACAAGGCCGATGAGAATCGCGTCGCGAACGCTCCGAATGCT
Organism: Acidobacteriota bacterium; assembly: GCA_018268775.1. Lineage (GTDB taxonomy): Bacteria > Acidobacteriota > Terriglobia > Terriglobales > Acidobacteriaceae > Edaphobacter. Next base: position 765 of record JAFDVV010000085.1, read on the forward strand.
CTCGCGCACCAGCTCCGACTGGTCGTAGAAGGGCTCCAGCTTGACCCCGGCGGGGAGCGTCTTCTTCAATTGCTGAACCTCAGAGGCGACCGCATCGGCGACCGTGACCGTATTGCTCGACGGCTGACGCGTGATGTTGAGCAGCACCGCGGGCTGATCGTTTGCAGTGACCTTGGTGTAGACCGGCAACACCCCCGGCTGCACGGTTGCCACGTCGGACACGCGGACTGCGGCGCCGCTTGCCGTCGCCTTCACCACCAGGCGCCCAAGCTGGTCCGCATCGTGCGCCTGCGCTCCAACCAGCCCAAGAATGAGCTGATGGTCAGCCTCGTAGAGGCCCGGCGAATCGATGATGTTCGACACCTGCACCGCATTCACCAGGTCGAGGATCGTGACTCCAGCCGTCTGCATGCGGGCCATGTTGGGGACGATGTGAAACTCCGGGACCTTGCCCCCCTGCACGATCACAGTCCTGACGCCGGGAACGCGATTCAATGGCGGCCTGAGCTGATACGTCGCAAGCTCCCACAGCTGCGTCTGCGACAGCCGGTCGGAGGTGAGGCTGTAACCGACGACGGGAAATGTCGCAAAGGTCAGCCGGTTCGTAGTGATCGTCGCAGTGGCAGGCAATGTCTGGCGCGTCTTGCTGAGCGCAGCATCGACAAGCTGTAGTGTGCGAAACATATCTACGCCCCAGTCGAAGAAGAGGCTGACCTCGGCCGATCCGCGGCTCGTGGTCGAACGAACGGTGACCAGCCCGGGCACTGCGTTCATCGCGTCTTCGATCGGCTTCGTGATTGTCACCTGCATCTGTTCGACAGGCATCACGCCGTTATCTACCCCGATCACGACTCGCGGGAAGTTGGTCTCGGGAAAGACGGCTATCGGAACACGTTGCGAGGCGTAGATACCCGCAAACGAGAGAACGATCAGAAAGAAGAGTATGGGACCGCGAAAGCGAAGCAACCAGAAGCTTCGCTCTTGATCAACAGGCGTGCGCTCCATTATTTGGCCTCCCCGCCTTCTGCATCGGGTTTGCCAATCTGCACCTTCGTGCCATCGTCGAGCCCATAGGCCCCGGTGGTGACAACAGTGTCTGCGGTTGTCAGACCTTCAGTCACCTGAATGTCCTCGCCATCGTTGATGCCAAGCTGGATCGCCTTCTTGTGCGCAACACCGTCGGGGCCAACGACCATTGCGGACTTCGATCCATCCTGACCGGTCAGAACCGCCGACAAAGGAATCTTGACTGCATTGGGAACGGTACGGCCAACGATCGACGTCCTGACCGGAGTGCCAGCCTTGTACTTCCCTGCCTTGTTCTCAACCCGAAGCCATACCTCGACCGTCGTGCTGCCAGGGTCGAGCGCCGGGCTGATCAACGACACCTTCGCGGGGACTGGCGCTTCCACACCAGGTACTTTTACCGTTGCCTCGTCGCCGACACTCAAGCGTTGGGCCATCGTTTGAGCCAGATGGACCTTCGCCAGCAGCGCGGAGGTGTCCATCACGGTAACAAGCGCACTGCCGGAGTTGGCAGTCTCTCCCGGAAACAGTGGGCGGTCCGTAACGACGCCGTCTATTGGGCTCCGAATCTCGGAGTACACAACCTGCGCCTCTGCCGCGAGGTACCTTCCCTTGGCAGAAGACAGTTGTCCCTGGGCCTGCTGAAGGATCGCTTCACGACTCACTCTTTGCAATGAAGAATAGTGATTTTTGGCAACGTCATACGCCGACCGTGCCTGTACAAGCGCGGCAGCGGCCGTATCGTAGTCTCTCCCCGCAATCGCGCCCTGCTTCAACAACTCCGCTCGCGACGCGGTGATCTTTTCCTGAAGGTCCAACTGGGCCTTGGCCTGCGCTAGATCCAATTCCGCCTTCCTGTAGTCCTCCGGCAGTTGTGCCTTCGTCTGCATCTCGTAAGCAGCTTCGGCAGCCTTATATTGGCCGTTGCTGTCCATCGCCAGCGCGGCAAGGTCGCGATTTTCCAGCACCGCCAGCAGTTGCCCCGCCTTCACCTTCGATCCGCGCTGCACATAAAACTTCCTCACCGGCGCCGTGATCTTTGGGGAGATCGCAGCCTGCGCCAAAGGAGACAGCGTCGCATCGGCCATGATGTACTCCGAGATTGCTCCGCTCTCAGGATGCTCAGCCTGCACCGTGACCAGAGTCGCTGGCAGGTTGTCATCCGCTTTTTTGCAACCCTGGAGCAGCAGCGAAGCTGCGATTGCAATCGCGGCGCACTTCGCGCCCGATACTCCCAGGCACACCGGCCTCTTTCTCACTTGCATCATAGAGTCCCCATCAGAAGCTGTAACGCCGCAATCGCCGACTGGTACCGGACCGTTCCGTCCGTCTCCGCAGTCTCCGCCAGCAAGTACGAGTTCTGCGCATCGACCACCTCCAGCGCAGTCGATTCACCCGCCGTATAACGCAACTTNNGACTGAGCGGTCGACGCTTCGGCGTACGCCTCTTCGAGCGTGGCGATCAGGCGTCGTTGCGCTGCACTCAGGTTGGTCTTCGCCGCATCGCGTAGAATCTCGCTCTGCTTCACCCGTTTCTGCGTCGAAAGCCAGTCCCATACAGGGATATCGAGGGTACCGCTGATCGAGTAACCCAGATTCCGCACGCCATCCGGCCCTCTCTTGGCGAACTGTGGCGCATCGATTCCGTAGGTGAAGTTCAAGGCAAGGTCGGGGAGATATGCTGCCCTCGCCGAAGCAACCCCGGCATTGCTTGCACGAAGCTGGGCCAACGCGCTCCGTATCTCCGGGTTGTTTGCAGAAGCCAGGGTGTTGACCTCGTCATGCGTTGGCAACGCGGGCAGGGGCGTTATGGGTTGTGTCGTATAAGGCGTTCTCGGATCGGGAAACAGTAGTACAGCCAGCTCAAGACGCGCCTTGTCGGCCGCAATCGTCGCGTCGCTCAGGTCGCGCTGCCGCTGCTGCTGCTGAAGCTGCGCTTTTACCACATCGGCGTGCGCAACCTCGCGGGCGAACTCACGCTTCTGTGTCAGGCCGGTAAAGGACGACGCCTCCTGAAGCGCCTCCATAAACAGATTTCGCTTGGCATCCGTCGCCGAGACCAGGTTGTAAAGATTAACGACGGCAAACACCAGGCCGCGTCTTGCAATCTCAAGTTCCGCCGTCGCTCGGGCAGCATTGGCGGCCGCGACCTGTGCGTCGGAAAGTCCTTTCAGTCCGACCCTTTCGTTGATCGATGCCTGACTCACGTATTCATGGACGGCATTGTTTGCAAGGAAGACCTGCGGCGTCGGAGACCCCGGCTGCCCATTCGGCTGCGTGTAAAGCATCTGGTTGTGATACGTCACGCTGGGAAGCAAGGCCGCCTTCGCCAGGTATCCGGCAATGACCGTGTTCTTCTGGGCAGCCATGCTTGCGGCAAACAGCGGCTCATTCAATTGGGCCTTCCGGATCGCCTCCTGGATTGTGATCGCAGGTGTCGAAGGTGTCTGTGCGTGGACGAAGCACGCAGCCCCCCCAAGGCAGAGCGTTGCAGCGACAAACGGTCGTATTCGGCTACAAACCCATTCCAGAAGGTACATGCGCTCTACTGTACAGAACGAAACTTAATTTCCCCTTAATCAAAATTGCCCGGGCCGCGGCAAGCTACCATTGGAGGTACATTTTTCGACGGGATGCGATGAAACTTTCAGGCTGGATCGTTCTAGGCGCTTACTTTCTCCTGATGATCGGCGTAGGCGCGTTCGCCAGAAGAAAGGTGCGAAGCGCGAGCGACTTCTTCACCGCCGGCGGATCGATGCCATGGTGGCTCTCCGGCATCTCCCATCACATGTCGGGCTACAGTTCGGCGGTATTTGTCGGATACGCCGCGCTGGCCTATACGTCTGGCATCACGGTCTATTTCTGGTGGGCCAGCTCAATCTCGCTCTCCCTCCTCATCGGCTCTCGCATCTTCCCGGAGAGATGGTCCCGCCTTCGACAACATCTCCACGTCGTGTCGCCACTGGAGTATCTCAAGGTCCGATACAACGTTCCGGCGCAACAGATATTGGGTTGGAGCGGGGCGCTCCTGAAGATATTCGACGTCGGCGCGAAGTGGAGTGCGTCGGCAATTCTTCTTCATGCCTTTGCGGGCGTGCCCTTTCTTTGGGGCGTCCTGCTGACGGGTGGCGTAACGCTTGTCTACTCCGTTATGGGTGGACTGTGGGCCGATGCGCTGACCGACCTCAGCCAGTTTGTCATCCAGCTTGTCGCCGGACTTGCGATGCTGGTCGCCGTTCTCCATCGCCTGGGTGGAGCGAGCGCGTTATGGGGAATGTGGAAGCTACTTCCCCCGGACCACGTAAAACCGTTTCACGGCGACTATTCGGTCGTCTTTGCTGCTGTCTACTTCTTCGTCAATTTCCTCTCGTACAACGGGGGAACCTGGAGCCTTGCCCAACGATTTCTCGCTGCTCCCACTGAGGCCGACGCAAGACGTTCCGCCAGGCTATCTGCAGCGTTATACCTGCTGTGGCCGCCTGTTTTGTTCTTCCCCATGTGGGCTGCGCCAATCGTCTTTCCGCACCTCGCCGACCCTTCCGAATCGTACGCATTGCTAACCAAAAGCCTGCTGCCTTCGCCATTGATCGGCCTGGTCCTCGCCGGACTGTTCGCCCACACCATGGCCATGACCTCGTCGGATGCAAACGCGGTCGCGGCTGTCATCGTGCGCGACATTCTCCCCGTCTTAAGACGTGGGACGGCGAAGTTGAGCGATGCCAATCAACTTCTCTCCGGCCGCATCGCCACCTTTTCGTTCCTGGCGCTCAGCATGCTGCTGGCGCTGTTCTCCTCGCACTTCGGCGGAGTCATCGGCATCATCATTCTTTGGTATGGAGCACTCCTCGGCCCGATGGCAATTCCTGTGTTGCTGGGCCTGCTCCCGGTATTTCGACGCAGCGGTCCAACCGCCGCTATCGCCTGCTGGCTGACTGGTGCCATCGCATTTGGCGTCGTCAAGATGCTCCCTTCAAGCTCCTTGCAGGGCCCAGCCGCGCACTACGAAAACGCGCTCACGGTAGGGGCGCCGCTCATCATGTCGTTTCTTGCCTACGTCGCAGTGGGATGGCTTTCGCCTCTGCCGAAGCCCGATTCAGACCGCCTTTTAGCGGTTCTGAATGGGACTCAATCTGGTTTGCCGGTCACGGCTGTGGGGCCGGTGGACACCGTCTAAAGGCGCGGACAGCTTTGCATTTTGCAGTATGGAGAAGAGCGTGAGAAAGATCGAAGGACGCGATACCGCCAGCGGCAATGGGATCGCCATAGCCGTCTCCGGCGACAGAATTGTTTCCATCGAGCCTGCCCATGTAGCGCACGACATCTGGCTCTCACCCGGGCTCGTAGACCTTCAAGTCAACGGATTCGCAGGATTCGATCTCAACGGGCCGGACTTCAGCGCGGATACGGTCTCCAGCCTCGCTCGATACCTTCTCAAGCTGGGAACCACGTCATTTGCGCCAACGTTGATCACCGCATCGGAAGAAGACCTGTTGTTTCGCCTTCGATGCATCGATGAAGCCTGCCGTACAGATCCAATTGCGGCCGCATGCATCCCGTTTATTCATATGGAAGGGCCATCGATCTCTCCGGTGGATGGATTTCGCGGTGCACATCCGTTGGAGCATGTGCGCCCTCCCTCGTTGACTGAATTTGAGAGATGGCAGGCGGCATGCAATCGAAGAATCGGCATGGTCACACTCTCTCCGCACTATGCAGAGTCGGAAACTTATATAGTCTCGCTGGCGGATCGCGGGGTTCACGTCTCCCTCGGCCACACCAATGCAACGCACGCGCAGATCGAGGCCGCGACAAAGGCGGGCGCGCGTCTGTCGACACATCTGGGTAACGGCATCGCCTTGCAGATCGACCGCCACCTGAATCCCCTCTGGAGCCAGCTTGCGAACGAGCGCCTGACTGCATCCTTCATCGCCGACGGACACCACCTTCCTGCTGAAGTGTTGATATCGATGATGCGAGCAAAAGGCCTGGACCGCTGCATACTGGTCTCTGACTCAGTGGCGCTCGCAGGCATTCCCCCCGGGACATACGAAACTGCGATCGGAGGCCGCGTCCACTTATCTCCGGAAGGCCGGCTGTCCATCGAAGGAACATCTCTGCTTGCCGGTTCTGCAAGCTCGCTGCTTCAGTGCGTTGAACGCGCCGTTGAAATGACCGGGCGCCCCTTGACGACCATACTGAAGATGGCAACAGAGACTCCCGGGCGATTTGCAGGCCGTGGACGCCTGCATCCGGGTGCCCGCGCGGACATCATGCGTTTCAGGTGGAACGATACGCTGAATACAGCAAGCATCCACGACGTGTGGATCGCCGGCGAACATTTCTATCGGGCCTCATAGCTCAAACCGGTCTATGCCTCTTTCAGCTTCAACAACAACCCTCCGTGTGCCGAGACCTCTGCAATGAATTTTCTCTCGTGAGTTCCAAGGCTCTCGCCACTCCATATCTCTTCAAGAGAGGCCTTTCGCTTGAGCGGCACCTCAATCTTTTTCGCCGCCTCGCTCCGGTTGAAGACACATACTCTCTCGCCGTCTTTCAATCTCACGCGTCCCACCTCGAGCGTTGAGGCATCGTCGAACACCGCAGCCGCCCCGGTCGGCGGAAGCAGCTTCCGCAACATCGACAGTCGCTCTTCGGGAATCGTCGTGAGGTCGTCTCCCGAAAGAACCATGCCGCCGCTGGCGAACACTGCCGTCGCATGAAACCGCAGCTCCTCAGCGGTCAGCACGCCTTTCATCGGCGCGTCCGGCCTGTCCTGTAGCACCACGGCATCCGGGTCGTTCCACCACAGCGTCCCGTTCTGCCAGTTGCGATACATCGTCTCTTCCATACACTTCGAAACCGATGTCCACCTGCGGCTGATGTCTCCCGAGCTTCTCGACCCATCGACCAGCCCCAACGACGGCCATATTGGATGGTTGCACCCCAGAAGGAACGAGTCCTTCGCTCCTCTCCTCACCGCCTCCATTCCCCGGCGATAAGCCTCGATCCTCGTCGCCTTCGGATCATGAAAGTACCCTCCATGGATCGCTCCCCAGAAGTTTGCATCCAGCTTGAAGTACGAGCAGCCCCACTCCTCGCGCATCCTGCGAAAGATATCTTCAAAGTGCCGCTGCACCTCGGGGTTTGTTCCATCCAGCGAGTACCAGTCTCCGCCGCCCCACCCGGTAAAGCTCACCGTCGCCGCAGGCATTGGTTTACCCGTCGCGTCCTTTACAAACCACTCCGGGTGCTCGCGCAGCACCGTCGATTTTCCTTCCGCGATGAACGGTGCAACCCAGATCGCAGGCTCCAACCCACGCGATTTGATCTCCCGCAGAACCTCTTTGACCCCGCCCTCGAAGCCGCGCCCCGGCTCGAACCAATCTCCCATCGCCCTCTGATAGCCGTCGTCGATCTGGATGTACTTCAGCGAGGGCAGCTTCTTTTGGATCTCATCGAGATTCGCAATGACATTCTTCGCCGTGACTTGTCTGGCAAAGCAATACCATGAACACCACCCAGTCGGCACCGGCCTAAAGGTCGTATGCGGGTGGCTCCGGTTCAACATCTGCGCCAGCGCGGACAGCAGCGTCTCGCGGCGTAGCCCCGTCATGACCGCCATTCCTTCCAGGTCGAAGCTCTGCCCCGGCTCCAGCGTCAGACCCTCCGTGTCGACCACCGCCTCGATGGTCTTCTGCCTGACATAGAACCGGCCAATGAACCGGTGGCACGACGTATAGGCCAACATCATGTGTGGCCGCCCGGGAGGAGACAGTGTCAGCAGGCTCGTAATCACCGCTGCATCCTTCGGCCCTGGGATACGGTAGTGCGCCTGCTCCCCCATGCCGATCTCGCGCAGGCTCCCCAGCGTTCCCACTGTCTGCGTCAACATCTGGAATGCTTCGCCGTACACCCACGTCTCCGCTGGCAGCTCGTGTTCCCAGGTAAACAGCCTCACTTCGCGCAGCGCAACCGGCTTCACACCGGTGTTCCGCACGATGGGCCGGCAAGTATCGCCGCTCCATCGCATCTCCAGACGGACCTCGGCGTCGCTCAGCTCTCTTCCATCCATTGCAATTGCAGCGCCTTTGAGCATTGAGAGCGGAGCAGCTTCCGCCGCCTCCGCTCCAAGCCATCCTGCCGCCGCCGTCATCCCGGCCACCTTGCAAAAGGTGCGCCGCGGCACTCCTGTCTTCATCCCTGCTCCTAAAAAGTAATCTTCGCGGCCATCTGCAACTGGCGAGGCGTGCTGGCCAGACCCGTCACAAACCCCGCGCTCGAGTTGCCGATCGTCGTTCCCGGAGCGCTAAGGATCTGTGCGTTGTACAGGTTGAACGCCTCGGCGCGCAGTTCCAGATTGAACCGCTCCGTCAAAGGCGTCACCTTGATCAGCGAAAAGTCCAGATTGTTATACGACGACGTGCGTAGAACTCCTCTCCCCATATTTCCGAATGCGCCGGAAGGAATCGAAAACGCAGACGGATTGAACACGCAGTAGCCAGACGCACTCTTCGCACCAATGGCCGTCGCACCGCAGGTGCCGGTGTGAGGATCGCCAATCATATTGGGCCTGCTGTAACCGGAGACCGTGCCGTTGTTGCCCGAGATGTTCGCCGGGTCGCCGCCTACGCCCAGGTTGTACGGCTGCCCCGACCGCGCCTGGAAGACATAGTTCATCCGGATACCGCCGAAGACATAGGACAACACTCCTTGATTCAGCCAACGCTGCCCATGTCCAAACGGCAGGCTGTAGTTGGTGCTCCACGTCAGATAGTGCGGAATGTTATAGCCGCACACGCCATAGGCATTGCCGGGGTTGAAGTAGTTCTGGACCACCGTGCCTCCGCCCGTACCGTTCTCCACGCCGAAGAAGCCTGAGCTGTTGTCCATGCACTTCGACCATGTGTACGAGGCGATCGTCGACAGCGACTGCGAGAACCGCTTCTGAAACTGCACCAGCAGAGCGTTGTAATTGGAGTATCCCGTCGACGAGGAGTAGGTCCACGATGGAGAGGACCACGGAATCAGCTTCAGTGCATCGATCGTCGCCGCTGGCGTTCCCGCAGGCGAGGCCTGCCGCGCCGCATTGATCTTGCCGGAGTAGCTCAGCCTGTCGTTCTTCGATCCCGCGTAGCCCACCATGAAGATGATCGACGGGGTCAATTGCTGCTGCACTTCAAGGTTGTATTGATGCGATCGCGCATCGCTATAGTCCGGCGCCGTCATGTAGGCAGACGTAAGCCACGGAGACGCAGCGATGACTGGATTGGGGAAGTTGCCCGCCAGAGAAGTGATCCCCACCAGCGAATTCCCCGCGCCACCAGGCCAGATTCCCGATGTCTGCACGTTCGTCGTCTGGTTGGTGATGCCCTTCGTATACGGCCACGCCAGACCCTCTACGCTGTTCTGCGCATACTGGCTGCGACCTGTGATCGTGTCATACACCAGGCCATACCCTCCGCGCAGCACCGAATTGGGCCGGAACTGCCAGGCAAAGCCCACACGCGGCCCGGCGTTGTCGGTCAACCCCGGCAATACATCCTTGGTATCTCCACGAAAGACAATATGGTCGCCATAGGGCACGCTCCCGATTCCGTTCGGAATACACGGATTGACGAACGCTCCACTCGTCGCGCACGCCGGAACCGCCGTCGCGCCGATGTTGTAGGTCTGCTTGTAGAAGTCCATCTGGTTCGCCAACCTCTGATTGTCGACAACCACGGGCGTGCCATAGTCGTACCGAACGCCAAGATTCAGCGTCAGGTTCTGCGTCACCTTCCACTCGTCCTGAAGGTATCCCGAGATCGTGGCCAAATGAAGCTCCACGGTGCCGTACTGCGGCGTCTCCGCGCTGAACGTTGCAGGGAAGCCCAGCAGTGCGCTCGCCAGCGAATTGCCTGTCTTCGACGCGTTGATGTTGCTTGTGATCGAGTCCGAGAAACCGAAGACCTGCTGCAGGTTCGACTGCAAACGGCTCTGATAGAGGTACGCCGCTCCGCCCTTGATGTTGTGACGGCCACGCAACCAGCTCACATCAACTCCACCACTGATCACAGGATTGTTCCTGTTCGATATGCCCTGGTTACCCGCCGCGGACGTTGTGTATGGCCCTCCAAGGTTAATCACCATGCCGCCATATGTACCAAGCCCGTTGAAGCCCGCCGCCGTTGCCGCAGCAAAGCCGTTTGGCGCGGCGCTCTGGCTGAAGACATAAGGCTTCAACATCACGCCGCCGCGTGCATCCAGAAACAGGTGGTCCGTGAACGCATGCGTAAAGCCGCCGCCGATATTGTAGACGTGATAGTCGCTCACGGCGGACTCAATCGTCGCCGTCACCGGCTGCACGTCATGCACCCACATCTGGCTGATGCGGAAGAACCCGAAGTTTCTGTCGCTGAAGTGATGGTCCAGCCGGAGCTGCCAACTGTTGTTGTTGTCGATCTGCGGCCGCTGCTCGATGTAGTTGTAGCTGTATGCAGGCCCCGTCGCCGAATTCGGCTGCTGATAGTACGCCGTCATGTACTTTTGCATCTGCGGCGACAGCACTCCCGCCGGCAGCTTGTTGCACGGCGTCCCTCCTGCCGGCTGCGTGCCGTTGCCCGAAACCGGCAGCGCGTTCCCAGCGACATCGCAGCGAAACGGCTGCACCGTGCACGAGGTTCCTACGCATGCCGTCGAGTTCGGATTGTAGATCTGCTGCGTGTAGTAGCTCTGCGAGAAATCGCCGTTGATCTCGGCGGCGGTCGGAACCAGGGCGGTTGAAAGCGTCGGCTTCGTATAACGCCAACCTTCGTAAGCGCCGAAAAAGAACGTCTTCTCTTTGAAGATCGGGCCTCCAACGGCCGCGCCGAACTCATTCTGCGTGTAATGCGCGGGCGCGGCGGGCGTCGTCGTCAGCGATCCGGCGCCGCAGCGCAGCGGCGTGCAGAAGTCCGTAAACGGATTGCGCGCATCGAAGATGTTGTTCCGCACAAACTCCCAGGCAGAACCGTGAAACTGGTTGGTGCCCGAGCGGCTGGCCATGTTCACCACACCGCCTACAACCCCTCCGTACTCCGCCTTGTCGTTGTGCGACTGCACCTTGAACTCGCTTGTCGCATCGATGATCGGCAGAAACCCATAGATCGAAGTGCGGAAGTCCGTGTTGTTGATTCCGTCCAGCAGATACATCGTCGAACGGTTCTGCTGGCCGAAGATTGCCGGTTTGTAAAACGTCGTACCAGGAATTCCCGTTACGCCCGAGTCCGTCGTGCTGACCCCCGAACCCTGCGCCGTCGATACCGGCGTCACACCTGGCGTCAGAATCAGGAGCTGCGTAAAGTTCCTGCCATTCAGCGGAAGCTGCTGCACCTCCTTCGTCTCGATCACCGTCCCCAGCTCCGACGACGAGCGCTGTGTCAGGTTGCCTTCCACCGACGACGAGACCTGGACCGTCTCGCCCGTGGCGCCGGGCTGCAGCGTCTGGTTCTGCGTCACAGTCTGGTTCACGTCCACCGGAAACACGGGCGACTGGTTTGTCTTGAATCCGCTGAAGGAGACGCGCAGCGTATAGTTGCCCGGCTGCACATTGATAAACGTGAAGGAGCCAACCCCGCCTGTCACCGCATGTCTCGCCACGCCTGTATCGGCCCCCACCAGGTCGACTGCGGCACCCGGAATCACGGCACCGGTAGAGTCCGTCACCGTTCCATTTACCGAACCGCTTGACGTCTGGGCCTGCAAAGCCGCAACAGACCACATCAATACAACGAGAGCTGCAAGCCAGTCCCGGAAATACATCTTCATATCGACACCTCAATCTCTCTCACCGCTCTGCCCAGCGCAGGCCAACCGCTATTGTCAGGACGACGTTTTATATCGCCAACAAAAATCATTTGTCAATAATGAAACACAAAGACATGCAACAAAGTGGGATACCACCCCTTTAGGGTGCTTCTGCGGCAACACGATCTAGCGCAGCTCAGGTACGTTGCAGCTTCATTTGCGCAGTGGAGCGATCGGCGTTGCGTCCGTCGCGAAAGACGATCACCGGCTTCTTTGAAGCGAGCTCCACAACGAGATGCTCTCCATCGAAAGAGATTGCGGCATCCTCATAACCGGCTTTCGTTGCCGCTCGCGCTCGAATTGCCTCCCTGCTCCAGCCACTCGGAAGCGGAACGCGCAGTGTCGCTGGCTCAGTCGTATAGAAAACAACACGGTCGTCGCCCACGGGCGCTGCCACCCAACTTTCGGTCGCGACCTTCGTTCTGTTGAGGGATACCGAATACTTCCCCGTCTCAAGCGACACGCGAACCTCTCCACCTTCCACCGTGAGAACCGACTCGCTCTGCTCCTGGTGGAACGCGAGAATGTTGCGGCGATGGAGCAGCATCCACGGGACCGCCTGCAAGTAGAACGTCTCCGCTGTCGTCATCCGGTCTTCGCTGAAGCGCGTCATAAAGCGAGGGCCGCCGCCGTGAAACACCTGCAATGCACCCGGATACTTGTCGCCGCGATGCATCCCGTCTCCCCACACCGCAACCTGCCGGTAGACTGCGGCGAACATCGGAACCGGGATTCCTCCCATCGGGCACGGACGAATGCCGCACCCCTGCCAATAGAAGCTGACCTTCCCCATAAACGGATATCGAGGGGCCTCCGAACTGACATCGACACCGCGTTGATGGAAGGCGTCGAGGACCCGAAACTTCCCTTCCACCAGGTTCTTGTATCCGCTTGCCGGATACCTGCGGTCCCAGTCGTTCCGCACCGCATAGTACGTCAACACGTCGATATGGGTCGTTCCCGGAAGCTTGTACTGCTTGCATGTGTAGTCGACGCGGTCAAGCGCTCCATGTCGAACATACTTCGCCAGGCCAAGGATGTACGACTTCTCCCCGGTCCATGACCGGCTGTTGTAGAGCTCTCCATCCGGTCGCCGCGCAACGATATCTTCGCTCCACGCAGGGCTGCTGCGATAACCGTCGTCGTAGTTGTCCGAGAGCGTTACGGTGGCGTTATATTTCCTGGCGTTCATCATCAGCCGCATCATGCCGTCATGGCCGCCGATACGAGCATCCACCTCGTTGACCGCCGGATAGCCCGTGTCCTTGCCCTTGAACTGCCATCCCCACAGATGGACGATCTGAGGCGTATTGCCCGTCAACGCCGCAACCTCGCGAATGATCTCTTCGCATTGTTCAAAGGTCGTTGCGGGCTCCGGCCACGTTGGCTCGTCAAGACGAATACCGTAGGTGAAGACATCGTCGTACATGCCGGTTCGTTTCGCGGGAAGCTGCTTCCGGACATAGTGCGCCCCAGTCAGCCATGCCTGACGCCAGTCTCTTTCAACCGGGAAGAAGTTCAACTCACTAAGCGGCGTCTGCTCCACAAGCAGGTTTGGCGTCGAGGCATTGCCGCAGTTGAGCGGCTCGCCTTTGCCGAGATTCAGGTCCGCGCACTGCGAGCCATCGACGCGATGCCGAAGCACAGTGCCCATCGCCCCATCTCCATCGGCCGAGACCGACATCGCGCCGCCGTCCATATACCCGCGATTGATCAGGAGGCAAAAGCTGTGCGCATCTCCTGCCATCAAGACCGGCAGTGTGCTCAAGATATCTCCCCAGAACTGGTTGGGGGCCAGCTTCCCGGCACGCGCCGTGGCCAGCTCAATCAATGCGCCGCCCGTATCGCCATGGGCCATCCATCCATTCGGAGCGTCGCGGCGGACTGACACCAGGCGCGCAAGCCGTACCTCAAGAAGCTCAAACCCGGCAATCTCCTGGACGCCCTCAAGGCTCACGCTCAGTCGGCCACCAACGAGCCGGTACAGCAGGTTGAAGCGGGCGGCATCGCCGTCCTGCAGCTTTGCCGCGACTACGAATCGTATCGCGCCGCTGCCCACACGCGACACGGACGAAACGGACCCTGGAATCAGCTCCGTCTTCCATGGATCTTTCCGGCAGACCAGAATCTCCAACGCGGCACCCCCTGCGGCCCCATCGAGAACTGCGCCACCTTGCGTGAGGCGATATCGCAGAGGCAACGCCGTCTTCGAATCGAACTCCACCGTAAGGCCGGAACTTTGCAGCTTTACATCACCTCGCCTCCCACTCGGGACCTGTCCGATTCCCTCCTCGGGAAGGGTCGCTCCCATACCAGCCGCCGTTGCCAGTCTCACGAACTCCCGCCGATTGATGCTCACCATCTCCGACATCTCGCCTCTTCTCCCCCGCGCCGATCAAGAACCAGGTCAGGCAAATTTTTACTTATCAATGAATAACTTTGTCAATAAAATTTGACCAAGGGAAGACGCGCAGAGTTTCCATAGGCCAGAGAGCATTCTGGCCCACGATGTTCTTCATTTACCAAGTTCTGAAACTTTGCCAATGCCGATCGGGGCACTCGACGCGACCGGGAAAGGGCTTTATTGCTTTGCGCCCTGACCGCTACGCACTGAAAAGTCGACCCGCAAGGTGTTGATCGAATACGGGGCGACATCGACATCGATCTCGCTTCCATGCAGAGCGAGCTGCGTGCTGGCGGGGAGGTCCTGCTCCATCAAATTGACGCTGCGTGCCTGCAATGCGCCATCCGGGACCGTGATCTTTGCGCGCGATGCTTCGCCCGCCCACTCGTAGAACCGGAGAATAAGGCTATTACTGTCTTCGCCCTTTTTCATCGCCGTCAGAACGAGGTTGTGAGGGGTCACTCGGACAAGGGACCGGGTTGCCGGGAGATTGCCGCTGTGCGATTCGATCTGATTAGCCTGCATCTTGTAGTTGAACTCGTAGCCACGCAGGACCGTGTCGGCCTGCTTCCATGAGCCAGCATGTGGATAAAGCGAGTAGCTGAAATGCTGCCGTCCGCGGTCGGCGGCCGGATCGGGATAAAGTGGGGCCCGCAGCAGCGAGAGCCGGAGAACGTTACCCAGCGCGTCATAGCCATACTTGGAGTCGTTCATCAGGCTGAAGCCGTGGTTGCCATCTCCAAGGTCGGCCCAGCGCAGTGCGGGGACCTCAAAGCGCGCAGCATCAATTGGATTGTTGCGCGTAGTGCTGCGTTCGATGCTGCCGAAGGGTATCTCATAGCTGGCAACGGAGCTTGTAGCGGTGAGCGGGAAGCTCGCCTTGAGCAGGACATGCGTCTCGTGCCAGTCGATATCGTTGATCACATCGACGCGCGGCGTCGCGGCATAGAGAGTGATGTCCTGAACGAAGGTGGACTTGCTCCAATGACGCGTGATGCGGACCACCGCGCGCAGCGGACCGCGCTCGACCGTCTCGATGCTGGTGAGCGCGGTGAGGTCGGTCTTCTGCTTGTCGTAGTCCTTGTCGATGTTCCACGCATCTTCAACGCGGATGCTGTCGAGGTTGGCCTCGGTCAGGCTGCGACCGGTATCGACAAAGGCCTCAAGCTTGTTGCCGCACTGCCCGGGAACGATGCTTTCGAACCTGGCTACCTTCTGGTAGAGGCTGGCAATGCAGCCGGTCTTTGGATCGAGGGTGACGCGCAGCAAGGCGTTCTCCATCGTCGTGCCACGGACTGTCAGGTCGCTCGGAACTTTGCGTTGGCCGGAGACTGCGTGCAGGACCGTGTACCCGATGGCGGGCACGCTTCTGGGCTTGAGCAACAGGTGATAGGTGTTGGTCTGCCGCTCGTGCGACACAACCTGCATGAGCACCGGCTTATTGTCGGCATCGAACACACTGATGCCGTCAGGCGTGGCCCGGGGCATCTGCACGGTCGCGGTGACGACATCGGAACGGTCCCAGCTCAGTGGATTCCACACAACGATTGGCACGCCGGGCTGCGCCGCAGTGTCGATATGGCTATCGAGCTCATGCAGAGCGTTGTTCGTTGCCTCGCTCGCAATCCGGTGCACGGCATCGTAGTCGTGTTGCGCATCCTTATATACGGCTGCGATGGCCGTTCCTGCGGCGACGTCATGGAACTCATTGAAGGCTTTTTTCTTCCACGCCTGCGTCAAAGAAGCCGCGGGGTAGTCGAGGCCGCCAAGCCACGCGAGTGAAGAGTACTTCTCGGCGTCGAGCAGCCACTCGTCACTGTGACGCATATTCGATTTCTGAATCGCCTGGCTGGTGAAGGTCCCGCGGTGGTGCTCCAGATAGATCTCATCGTTCCACACGGGCAGGCTGATCTCCCCGGCAGGTGGAGCGGGTAACAGCATGTTGCCGGCAGCCAGCGTTTTGTAGTTCCAGACCGGCATACTGGCCTCGCCAAGATTCCGAGTCATGTCGTTGAAGAACGACTGCGAGGTGCGAAACTCGACGCGGGGGTAGACGCGGTCAGGGTTGGACCAGTCGATGCCGTTTTCGATGGACTCGCGCGCACCGGGAATGTTGAGACGTCCGAGGCTGGGGCCATAGACGTGCATCAGGGAGTCCTGACCTGGATTGAGTTTGATGGCGGCGGCGAGGTCGCGCGCCATCTCATCCGCCTCGGTCCCTTGTACGATATCGTGGGGAAAATATGAGAGCACGCGGCTGCCATCGGGCGATTGCCACCAGAAGAGTTTGAGCGGTAGCTGATTGGTATCGTTGTAGCGAAGCTTCTGCGTGATGAAGTAATCGATACCGGACTTCTTATAGATCTGCGGAAGCTGCCAATCGTATCCGAAGGAGTCGACGTTCCAGCCTATTTTGACGTCGACGCCAAATTTCTTCTGGAAGTATCGCTTGCCGAGCAGAAGCTGACGAACCTGCGATTCGCCATCGGTCATGTTCAGATCGGGTTCGACCCACATGCCGCCAACCAACTCCCATCTTCCCTCTTTAACGCGCTTCTGAATCTCGGCGAAGATTCCCGGAAACTTCTCTTCCATCCATTCGTAGTACTGCGCGCTCGACTGCGACAGAGTGTATTGAGGGTATTCGCGCATCAACTGAAGGGCGCTGGTGAACGTGAACCGGACCTGGTCGACTGCCTCGGAAGACGTCCAAAGCCACGCAGCATCGATATGCGCATTGCCCGTTAGCTGAATGAAGAACTTCTTCAATAGAGGCCGTAGCGGTTCAAGCGCAGTCTGCGCCCTGGTAAGAGAGGCATCGAACGCCGCCTGGTCATTGCGCTCGAGCGCAGTGAGGCTGACCGTTGCAGCCGCGGCATCGAGGACCTTCTCTTGCGAAGCAAGCTCAGCGGGGTCACGGATGATGGCTGGCAAAAGCTGAGCGGCCGACACCAACTCCGTAGCAAGCGTGGTGGGGTTGGGACGACTGGGAAGAAAGCTGACCGAGACAAAGGCACCCTCAATGTGTTTAATCTCCGTCGTAGGAGGCATCCTGACTGCAATCAAAACTTTGTCGCCCGGCCTCGCGCTTTCGATCAGCGTGCGCGGTGCGAGATACGTGCCTTCGGCGACGCGGCGGCCGTTGATGTAAATCATCTCGTAGAGATAGCCGCGACCCGGGCCGAATCCGCCAACGTCGATCTTGAAGCTGACGCGCGTACCCGTCAGATCGTAGCCGTTCAGCGTCTTCGGAACCTCGACCCAGCGCCGCAACCATATCTCCTGCAACGGAGCGACAAAGGGAAGCTGAATCGTCTTCCAGGCGGAGGTGTCGAGAGCAGGACTCTCGCCATCTTCAATGGGGCCTTCATGGTATTGCCAATCTCGCGCGTCGAGACTGCCAAAGGTGGAGAGGCGTTGAACCACGGCCTGTGCCTGCGGGGAAAACCGATAGGGGCGATCGGATTGGGCCAATAACGGCACAGCCACGACGAGAGCGGCAGTCCAGCAGAAAATGTTTTTGAAGAATCCCCGGATCGAAGAGTGCGCAGGCTGAAATGAACTCATGGAGATCAATTCTGCCAAACGCAACCTAAGTCCTACAAATCGTAGGCACTTCGCTGAATTGTTCCGGAAGTCTTGTGGGTAGAGGGATTCACATCGTCTTATAAGTAATTGAAAATGAATATACTTGTAAAACGGACAGATTGGAGTACCCCCAAACGTACCCCCGTTGAGAGGTGGCTACCCCTTCCAGTTCGGCGTAGCGAGTAGCTACCTGCCACCGTTCCAGGCGGCGGCCATTCCTAGGCCGCCTTGCATCTCCTAAAACAGAGAATCCCGTAAATCGTCGTAAGTTATTGATTGCACGTATTTTAGAATCGATTTAGCCATTTCCCCGACTAAGCTTTACTTTCTACTTAAATACAGCCACCACATCCACCGGAGCGGCAAGAACGAAAAGCCCGTCCCTGGCCGGGCCGGTTTTTCAGCCGCAGCCGCCTGTGCAAGTAGTCATTAGCAAAAGCAAAGAGCACCTCCATAGCGAATCTGTCCAGGGCGGCTCCCACATGGAGCCCGCCTGAAAATAAATTCCTCGAAAGTGAGTTTTCCACAGATTTTTGGGGCAGGGAATCCCATACTAATTACCCACGTTGGGCAGAGATACACGAACACTTTGGAAGGTGGCGTTTGCTACGCAACAATACAAACGATGGCAAAGGTTCTCCAATTCGTCTCTCAGGCTCCAGCCGTTCCAACGGCTGAGAGCCGTTATGGCCTTCGTCCGCACCGTGGGGTCGTCTCTGCGAAGGCGGCTGTCCCAGGTGACAGGATCGAGCAGGGAACCGTCATCTCGATTACTCGCCATCGATATCGCTCAAAGGACGACGTTTCATTTATCTGCCGCTGCGGTTCCGAGTCGACTGCCCGTCGCGATCATCTCGCTGATGGTCATACTCAGTCTTGCTCTTGCCGACGAACTACCTGGGCCAAGACCCTCTATATATCGATGACCGACGAGGAGAGGGCCGACCTCGCGGAGAACGTCTATCTGTATGGCCGCGCCAAAGCGGCCAAGATGCACAACCTCCCTGAGTTCGTGATTGACCTTTGCCGCCGGTGGCACATCGCAGATCTCATGGATGACCCTGAACTTGTGACCTCTATCCGCCGGATCGTCCACGGGACCGCCCGGTTCATCGACGGAGTTCGCCGCGCTTCGAAGTACCTGTCGCTGTCGATCTACGCGACCAAAGCGGTTCTGGCACGTACAAATCACGCAGTGGCAGCTACAGCGAAGGTGCAAAAGTTTGAGCTATCTGCTGAAGCGCGGCTCCTCGTGGAGCGCGCTGTTGAAGGTCTTCAATCTGCTGGCGACCCAATGTTTAGAGAGCTTACGGTTGAATCCGCAGCAGACCATCTACTAGAGCTCATGACCGCCGCTGCCAATCATGTCTCAGACACAGTTGGCGAGTCGGACCATCTTTCTACGCGCGAGTTCCCGACGCCACAGACGAAAGCCTTCGCCAAGTCTGTGAGACTACTTGCCTGGATGTGGAGGGTATTCGCTGCCCTTGATCGTGAGAGTGTACGGCTCCTCGGCGATGAGATTGGCTGGCTGATCGACTGTCTAAAGCGCAACGTTGCTGGTCGGAAGCAGCGTCAGAAAGACGCTATCGAGAAAGCTAATAGAGGGTTGAATGTGAAGAGCGGTGGACGCCCGTCCGATCGGTTCACATGGAAGCAGCCAGCCCTCGACCACAACGCAGGTGCCGCGGTCCTCAAGGCAGGTCACTGTGAGATGGAAGTTCTACTCGCCGCCGCTGCCTGATACTCGCGCCCTTTGGCTCCGGGAGGAGCCGCGCTATAAACAAAGTGGGGCAGCAGAAAAGCAGCACGGATAAAGGTGGAGGAGAGCGCAACAGGTCACCTCTCCTTCACTTCCGTTACCCCCCAGGCCCTTCCCCATTGCTGAAAGAGCCGCACCAAGCGGCTCCCTAACCAATCTGTTAGGTTCTCGGATTCGCTAATCCTGCAAATTTTCACCTCTTCAACTAATCCCCACTCCGAAAGGCCCTCCCATGTCAGTTGATCTTTCCTTTGCCTTTGCCGCTGCCCGTAATCGCTTCATCCCCCTGCGCTGGACGCTCAGTGAAACCGCCGCCGACCCAGGTGCCCTCGCTGCGATCCTGAAAAACACGAAACAGGCAGGACAGTGCTTGATCTGGCAAGGCGGGTTCAGCTCCCAAGGATACTATCCGTACTTGGGACGTGGACGCTTCGCTCACCGCGAAGCCTCCCGTGCCTACAACGGCTCGCTGGAAGCCGGATCGATCAAACACGAATCGGAGTCAATCGAAGTCCACCATGTCTGCCATGACAAAAAATGCGTGAACCATTGCACTTGGAAGCGGTGACTCGCAAACAACACTCTCGCCGTCATAAACGGGCGGTCAACTGATGCTGCCTATCCTTCTATTCGCTATCTGCTCATCCCTCCTCATCTCTCTTCTATCTGTCACACTCATCCCGCCGACAGACCCCGATCTTTAGTTGAGCGAGTAAACCATTCCAGGAAGGCCGCCACAAAGGCGGCTCTTCCGTTTAACTCCCTTCCTCTCCCCCTGAAAGGTCCTCCCCCACATGAAGATGACGAAGACCCGCGCCGTCGATAGTGACGGCGAATTGAAGATTGAACGAGTACCTGCCAGAGCGCGCCAGGTGCTCTGTGCCGCGAAGAGTCTCCGTCCAGGACCAGCGATGATGGAAGCCGCCGCCAGCGGCAATCCAGAGGCTATAGCAATACGCGATGCCTGGAAGCTCTCGTTTCCGATTCGAGTAGTAAGCCGAAAAGAGTTTGAGCAGATATGTGCCAGAGGGGAGACGACCTTCAATGGCTAATCCTCATCCGCTGGATGCCGCTTACGACTCCTGGATTGACTCTGCCATCGTGCCGCCACCTAACGATGGTCTGCTCGCTGAGGTGCTTATTCATTGCCGCCGACTCTGCCGTGATGAAGATGCTGCTCAGGATGCTGTGATCTACATCATGGATCATCTGGAGCGATTCGTTCGACGTGATGCCAGCTCATTCTCCCGGTGGGTTATGTCTGTCTCACGAAGGCGGCGGCTCGAAGCCGTCCGCCGTGTCATCGCAAGTAGGTCTGAGATTGAATATGCAGAAGAGACGCTGCCGCAGATGGATGACGACCATTATTCCGATTGGACGAAGCTGCCCGACGATCTACGGGCCATAGCTGAATCGCTCATAAACGGCTCCACGATCCAGGAGATAGCCGGCGATCTGGGAGTCAAGCCGAAGTCCATCTGGAAGAAAGTTCAAGGATACTTGTCGCCGAAAGTGACGATTTCTGCCTAAGTGTTTGTAGATGTTTTGAAGTCGCGTCCTGCTCCGCTCCGACGCCAGCCGACCTGAATCAAATTGCGGCTCAAAAGAGAGCGTCATGCCGGGGCCGTCCGCTGGTGCGCCAAACGCTCCACCGGCCCCGGGCATCCATTTCAAAGCGCGTCTCCAGAGCAACGCCTTTATGGTGGGCGATCCGTTGAAGAGCACACCACGTGAAACTCCTACCGGAGTACCGACCGTCGATAACTCTGTGACGATGATACTGGAGCAACTGGTAGCCAGGGAGTTGCAGGTACTCAAGGGCCAAAGGGTGATAAGGGCGACAAGGGCGACCAGGGTGTACAAGGCCCGCAGGGGCCATCTGGCGGGTCTACAAACTGGCGTGGCACATGGAGCAATGCGACAAGCTATGCGACCTACGACGCCATCGCATTCAGCGGCTCGTCGTACATCGCGACTGCATCGAACTCGAATGTCACTCCAGGAACTGACTCCTCTAAATGGCAGCTACTCGCACAGGCTGGGGCCACTGGAGCAATCGGAGCAACCGGATCGCAAGGTCTAAAAGGTGATACCGGGGATGCCGGGCCGAAGGGAGATACCGGGGCCACTGGCAGTACCGGCTCTCAGGGCGCGAAGGGGGATACCGGTGCGACCGGTGCCGCTGGCACTGCGGCAACGATAGCTGTTGGAACAGTGACAACTGGAGCCGCTGGATCGTCTGTCACGGTCACGAACGCGGGTACGTCATCCGCTGCTGTATTCAATATCACCATCCCCAAAGGCGACAAGGGAGACACCGGCTCAACCGGTGCGCCTGGAAACGCTGCGACGATCTCTGTCGGCACGGTGACGCAGCTCTCTGCTGGCTCTACTCCTGCGGTCACGAATGCTGGCACGTCATCTGCCGCAGTTCTCAACTTTGGGATTCCTGGATCGCCGACGCGATTCTGGTCGTGCCAGCCCGGACTCGGAGACGGCCTAAACACGATCGCAACCGGTACATACCTGCAATGGACGTGTCGCAACGACACCGGCTCGACGATCACCTTGACCGGAATCTCATGTATCGCCGATGCAGGAAGCTCCACTGTGAGCATGACGAACGGAGCGGGCACGGCCCTGCTCACATCGGCTATCTCATGCGGGACTAGCTACACGGCGGGCACCCAGTCGGCGACAACGACCCTTGCAAGCAATGACTACGTGAAGCTGACTGTCGCAGCGAGCGGAAGCAAGCAGGTATCCATCGATGTGAAGGGAACCCTCTAAGTGAAGACGCTAACCGCAATCATCCTGCTGTGGTGTACGACGTTCTGCGCCGGGCAGAGTGTGGTCACTACCTTTCGCCGAGTCACCGCAGCAGCGGCCCCGTCCGGGCCGCCTACCTATGTGCAATCCTGCAACGCCTATACCTGGTCTAGTGCGGGCGCCGGTGCATCCTGCGTTATCACATCCGCCGCCGTCGGAGATGTGTTGCTGATCGGCGTCAGATCCGCCACGGTGAACCCGACTGTCACGGTCAACGGGACTACCCTGAGCAGCCCGATAGACACCGCAAAGGGCAGCACGGTTGCGATCTTCATGTATGCAAACATCCCGTCGGGTAACACGCCTGTTGTCGTCCAGACAACCGATTCAGGGGTATCGCGTCTGGTCGTCGCCGAGTTCTCAAACGTTGGATCGTCTCCGATGGATGGCCATACGATGGGAACCTGCGACACCGGATGCGTCTATGGCTCGTCGATCAGTACGCCTACCATGACCGTGGGGGCAAACGACCTTATATGGGTATTCTGCGGCAACGACTACGCGGGAGAAGGCGCAAGCATGGGACCATTACCTGCCAACGATTACACCGCCATCGACACGACCAACCTGGGCGGCGACTTCGCCTCTGGATACAGAGTGCAGACAACGGCGGGTAGCACGGTTGCGCAGTGTAAGGTGGCAGCAGATTCGTGGCCGCCATCGCGATCAAGGGTAAATAGACAGTAGACAAACAGACACCAGGCCCAGGGTCTTCACGACCTGGGCCTCTTCTCTTTTTGGTGAGAACAATGAATGATTGAAATTCGGTTCGAGCTTCACTCGAATGATCCCACATCTGGCGATGGAACTGCCAGATGTGGGGCACCCGATCCTGTGGCGGTTAGAGCAGATGTGGGCCACCCAGTCCCACCCAGTCCGACGGGCGGTTCACCGCTCCACTCTCGATTCACCTCGGGCTTCGCGTGTCCTCCCTTGGCTTGGACGTGAGCTTTAATGTCGTAAGGGAGTCATTTTGTGACCTTAGCACAAGTGTAGGTGGCACTAGAACTGGTGCGATCCGAACAAAAAGGATCGCGACAAAAAATGCAAATGGAATGCAAAGCACAAAAAAAGCCCACGGAATACTCAGAAAATAAGACTGAGGCCCGAGTGAGCCGATTTTCCATGCAAGAGCATACCCAACGATAAAGCTCAGCAGAACGAGCATCCGCGAGTATAGTGGCGAAACCTGAAGCGATGCTCCGCAATGGGGACACCGGAAGTTAGAACGAAAAACAGTCCGAGATATTTCAATTGCGGTGGTACATGTGGGACATGTAGATTTGCGATTAAATATCATCGACGTTGGCTCCTAATCGGTGCGATCACTAACGATGTTCATCTAACGCCTCTTCACGCTCAGTGGGAATTGCAATACTGGGCTAACGCCTTAGTTGTCTTAATTGTTCCGCCTATAGCAGGAGCCCTCGTGGACGCTCTCGTCGGAGCTTTATTGGCCCAATCAACAATCTTTTGAACCGTCCCCACAACGTCTTCAGACGCCGCTTCTAGAAATGCAGCAGACGAATCCACAGCAGCGGTTGCCGCTACAGGTGAAGCGGCAACCGCCGACGCGAGATAGAACGCTGGCACAAAACATGGACTAACCACTGTATAGGCGCCCTTTTTTCCGAGTGCCACGGCTAATTGGTAGGAAGGATCGTTAGGATCGAATTTCTTATTCGGGGCTGGATCATCCGGCGGAGCAGGCTTACCGCAATTGGCAATACACCGTCTGGGATCACCGGCTACTCCCTTGAATGGCGGTTTGTGCCAGAGGCCAATTACGTTCAGGACGGTTTGTATGATTCCGATCAGGCCACCACCCCCACCTCCACCAACGGTGCAAGGCCCGTCGGTATCCGCTGGGGTTCCATTACACTGCCTGAGTCCACTGGGATCGATGTAGCTCAACGGATTATTCCCCACATAGCTATAGCGATTGAAGCTCTGAGGATCGTTGAGGTCCATGCTTCCCAGGTAGGGGTCGGGCGCGTACCAGCGCCCCATCGTGGAGGAGTATTGCCGGAACGTTGCGTGATCCAGGCCGGGTTCGCCATTTTGTTCATCGCGTTCCAGTCCAGCGAACTTGTAGTGGTTCGGGTCGGTTGTGGCCGACTGTTCCAGTCCGAACGGGTAGAAGGTCGAAGAGGAGACCGGCCAGCCTGTGCCCGCCAGCAGCATCCGGCCAGAGCCGAGTTGATCGCCAGCATAATAGGTTGTGTTGGCAACGGCATACATTGCATCGCCCATGCTGATGGAACGGTCGATATTGAACGATGGGTTGCTGACTCCTGAAGTGCCCGCATAGGAATAAGAAACGCCCATCTGACGATGGTAGACCGGAATGACGGTCCCGTCCTGCCGGTACAGAGCAATATCGGCAAAATACTCCTGCCAGTCGCCCGCCCCGGTATTGATGTCTGCGTTGATCCAGGCGGCTTGAATAGGTTGCCCCGCATATTGGCTGAGATGAATGGCCCCACATCTGGCGATGAAGCCGCCAGATGTGGGGCACCTGTGATCTTTCAAGA
>JAFDVV010000086.1:0-8662 GCA_018268775.1 Acidobacteriota bacterium
ACGCCGCAGCTCGCAGCGATTGCCACCTTCCTTCACGCACCAACGCTCTGACAGTTTCTGGCAATGGATGTGTCATTCCGAGCGCAGGCCCGAAGGGCCGGAGCCGAGGAATCTGCATTTTTTCAATGCCGCCTCAGGAGCAAATCAAACCTTCATCGCTGCAATGGCCTTAAGCCGGGCGGCCTTCAGCACCGTCACCGGGTCGCCCACCGGCGAGAACTCCATGCAGATATAGCGGTCGTAATGCAGCTCCGCCAGCTTGCGGTAGATGTTGATGTAGTTCACCTCGCCCGTGCCAGGCTGGTGCCGTCCCGGAACGTCGGCAATGTGCACCAGGCCCACCTGGTCGATGTTCTTTTCGAGCTTCTCGATCAGGTTCCCCGCCTGCCGCTGCTCATGGTAGAAGTCGTACAGGACCTTCACCCGCGGACTCCCCACAGCGCGAGTAATCTCAAACGCCTCGGCGACGCTGGGTACTGCCTCCAGCTTGTACTCCAGCAGATCGATCGGCTCCAGTACGATCTCGATCTGGTCTTTCTCCAGAAGGTCTGCGGCATACTTCAGCGTATCGACGATCGCCGCCCGCTGTTGCTCCGGCGTCTGTCCTGGTACGCGGGTGTAAGCGGTGTAAATAAACTGCTTGCAGCCCAACTCCTTCGCACCGGGAATGGCAGCCATCAGGTCGTCGCGCAGGGCGGTACGCTTCGAGTGGTCGGCCAGCGCATTGCGTCCCGGCACCGCGCTGTCGACTGCGATGCCGAGAGCGTGCTGTTTGGCCAGGTTGCGCTTCCACTCCTCGGGAGTCCATTTCTCGTACTCTTTGCCCACCTCAACACCGTTGAAGCCGGCTGCCGCAGCTAAATCCAACTGCTGCTCAAAGCTGAGTCCCTTCGGCAACGTCCACAACATGATGGAGAACTTGTGCCCGCCGTTATCCACAGGCCCAGAAGGCGCGGGTGCGGCGAATCCCTGGCGGCCAGCTAAAAAGGGCATGAGCCATGCTGCCGTTGATATTTTTTGGAACTCTCGACGATTCATCTGGTCTCCCGGTACTAGCGAGCAAGTATAAAGGTTAACGCAGTCCTTAACGCACACCGCCTTTCAAGCGGCGCTCGCCGGGCGCGGAGTGGGATCGAGTGAAGAAGCCATCTTTGATGTTGATGTATACCGCAGCGGTTTTCGGTCTCGGGGCCGTCACGTTGCAGGCGCAGTTCCCGCAATCTCCCGTCGACCCCGCGCGTTCGGAGAGTGGGTCGAAGATCTACGCTACCAACTGCGCGCGCTGCCATGGCGACGATGCGCGCGGCACCGCGAACGCCCCCGACCTGATTCGTTCGGTGGCCGTTCTGCATGATCGCCGGCAGATGCTCTACGGCAAAGAGCTTGCTCCGCTGCTTACGACTCTGCCCGGCCATAACTTCAAGTTCAGCGAAAAGGAGCTTGGCGATCTCTCGCAGTTTCTGACGGCCTCCATCAACGGCATCCTGCGGAGCGGCTACAACTCCCAGCCGACGAACCTGCTAAGCGGCGATGCAAAGGCAGGCGAAGCGTACTTCAACGGCGCTGGAGGTTGCAGCAAGTGCCACTCGACGACAGGCGACTTCGCCGGATTGGGCAAGCGCTACTCTCCCGCCGCCTTGCAGCAGAAGTTCCTCTTTCCCGGCTCGGGTCTGTTCGTCAAGCGCAAGGTGCAGGCCACCGTAAAGCTGGCCTCAGGAAAGACCTATACCGGCGACCTCGTCCGCATCGATGACTTCACCTTGACTCTTCGCGAAAGATCGGGCGAGACCCGCTCCTTCAACCGCATACCCGGAATCAAGGTGACGACGGTCGATCCCTTTGCCGGGCACGAAGAGCTCCTCGATAAGTACACCGACACCGACATCCACAACCTGACGACATATCTGGTCACGCTGAAATGAAGCTGCTTACTGCATCGGCAATTGCCCTCTTTCTCTCCTCGACTGCGCTCTATGCACAGGCAAAGCCCGAACCGGCCCCCAATCTGGCGAAGCTCACCGATAGCTGGCCCACGTACAACGGCGACTACTCCGGCCGCCGCTACAGCCCGCTGACGAAGATCAACACGGCGACGGTCAAGCAGCTATTGCCTGCCTGGAGCTTCCGCGTCGAAACCACAACCGCCGGGGGCCGACGCATCTCCGCCACCCCGCTTGAGGTCGACGGCGTTCTCTACTTCACAGTTCCCAGCCACGTCTGGGCAGTCGACGCCCGCACCGGGCACAAGTTGTGGCAGTTCGACTGGGCCAGCAAGGGCGGCGAGAGCATCGGCAACCGCGGCGCGGCCGTCCTCGGCGACACCGTCTACTTCGAGACGGACGATTGCAACCTCGTCGCCATCGACATACACACCGGCAAGGAGAAGTGGCACGCCTCGATCGGCAACCCGGACCAGTTCTACTTCGGCAGCGTCGCTCCGGTCATCGTCAAGAACCACGTCATGGTCGGCATCAGCGGCGACGACTTCGACATCCCCGGCTACATCGAGGCGCACGACCCCGAGACCGGCGCATTGCAGTGGCGCTGGTATACGCACCCCAACCCCGGCGACCCCGAGGCGAAGACCTGGCCCAACGACGAGGCCATGCTGCACGGCGGCGGCATGACCTGGGTTGCAGGCACCTACGATCCTGAGCTGAACCTCTACTACTTCGGTACCGGCAACGCACAGCCCGTCATCAACGGGGCCGCGCGCCCGGGCGCCAACCTGTACACCTCCACCATCTGCGCGCTCAATCCCGACACCGGCAAGCTCGTCTGGTACTTTCAGCCGAACCCGCACGACACCCACGACTGGGACGCGGTACAGACCCCGGTACTGATCGACGGCATCGTCGAGGGCAAGAAGCGAAAGCTGCTCGTGCAGGCCAGCCGCAACGGCTGGTACTTCCTGCTGGATCGCACGAACGGCAAGGCTCTGCTGACGACCCCCTTTGCGAAGCAGAACTGGACCCTCGGCGTCGACCCGAAGGGCTCGCCGATTCCCAACCCCGAGAAGATGGCGAAGACCAACGGAGCGCTCGTCGCTCCCAATCAGGCAGGAGCGGCAAACTGGTACCCCCCCAGCTTCAGCCCCGCGACAGGTCTCTTCTATGTGCCGGCCTACGACGCCTACAGCGTCTACTACATCTACGACAACAACAAGAAGCCCGAGGGCTGGGCAGGCAATGATCGCGGTGGATGGTCCAGCGCCTCGCTGCGCGCGCTCGACTACAAGACCGGCAAGGTGCGCTGGAACCACGAGTGGCCCAGCGCGGGAGGCCGCTCCGGAATCCTGACCACAGCCGGCAACCTGCTCTTTACCGGCGACACAACCTCCAACCTGGTCGCCTTCAATGCGACGACGGGGGCGGTCCTGTGGCATGCGGGCCTGGGCAGCATCGTAAGCAATGGCCCCATCACCTACGAGCTCGATGGCCTGCAATATATAGTTGCCGCCGCAGGCGACACGTTATACGGGTTCGTGCTGCGGTAGTTTGTCAGCCTATAGCTGAAGGTGTAGAGCAGAAGACCAAGGGCCAACGGCCCGCAATATACTAGCCTGGGCCAAAGGCCCAGGTACGCAAGGCAAAATATGCAAAGCGCTGTAAGCGCGACATAAGCTCGGCGCTAGACCAAGGGAAATCGCTCTACCCCCTCACAGTGTCATTCCAAGCGTAGCGAAGAGAAGCGGAATCCCCGCATTTTTCAATGTTGACGCAGATGTAAGTTCAAGGGAACACGCTTCCATCCAGCGTTCATCGGCGCAAACAGACAGTCGCAAAAGGCTATTTCTTCCCCGGCCGCTTCCTCGTCTGCGTCAACTCGCCCACAGCCGGCTCCGTCAAGGAGCCCATGGCGTCGGATATCTGCCGGCTCGCATCTTTCAGCGCATCGACGATCTCCGTCGAGCTGATCGAATCCTCAATCCGCTTGATGTAGGGAATCGTAAGGCCGGCGATCGCGTTTCCCTGCGAGTTCAGCACGGGAAAGCTGAAGTTGACGACCCCGGTAATCTCGTAGCTGGCGCGGCGCTCATACCCGCGCGCGCGAATCCTGGCCAGGTGATCGTCCAGGTCGGCCGGCTTCTTCTTCTGCGACTCGCGCGCCCACTCCTGAATAGCCCGCTCGCAGGAGTCCTCCGACTGATGGGCAAGGATCACATGGCCCGTCGCCGCGTGCATCAGGTCGACCTTCGAGCCTACCTTGACATAAAGGCCAGTCGAGTCCGGCGAATCCACCTGCGCCAGAATGACGACGTGGCCTCCGTCAAGCACTCCCAGGTGGCACGACTGGCGTGTCTGTTGCGCCAGCGCGTGCATGATCGGCAGCGCCTCAGTGACCATCCGTTTCGTCGGCGGATGCTCCTGCCCCAGCCTGAAGAGCCTCAGCGTCAGGTGGTAGCGTTCCCGGTTGGCCGATTGCGCCAGGTATCCGCGATGCTCCAGGCACAGCAGCATGCGGAATATCTCCGACATCGTGCGGTTCAGCCGGCGCGCAACCTCGCTGACCGTCATCCCCTCCGGGGTGCTCGCAAAGAGCTCGAGGATATCCAGCCCTTTCTCAAGCGCGGGCGTTGGATAATATCGTTTTTCCGTCGATTTTGATGGTGTGGATCGAGGGGTCGCGGAACGCATTGTTCACAAAGGTAACAAAATGCGCTCCGCCCTGTCGACGCGAAATCTCATTGCTGGACCGGCGGCGCATAGTGCTTCACCGCGCCGGTCCTTGAGTTCCGTATGTCGAAGCTGCCGTCGCCGCTGCCTTGCAGCTCCAGATAATTTCCTCCATCAACCTCGGTATTGGCAATGTAATCGTCTGCGGTGTTCAGCTCCTGCCCACCCTCCTCGGAGAAGTGGAGCTGCCACAATGTCTCCAGTCCGGGTGCCGCGCCTATCGTCTCCAGCGCAGGCGCGGAGCCGCCTTTTTTCGCCCCGTTCTCCATCATGGCCACCCTCGCTCCCAGCGCATTCACCATGGCCGGACTTGAGCTCAGGTTCATCCCATGGTGCGAGACGATGTAGATGTCCGCGCGTCCCAGCTTGTTGACCGGGCACACCAGCTCCATCTCCTTGTCCCAGGTCAGGTCGCCAAGGTCCAACAGCTTTAGCTTGCCGAAGACGATCTGTATACCGACGGAGCGCCCATTCTCGGAGCTGTCCGGCGGCCTCACCTCGGCGTCCTTGCAGTATGGGTTCTGATCGCCACCGCCCTCCAGCGGGGTGTCGATCAGCTTGCCATCAGAGCTCACAACCGTGGCCTTCATGCCAACGATCGGCAGAACGTCCCCCGGGCTGGCGACTATGCGTTTCAGCTTCCTCGTTGCAATAGCTTTCGCAAACGCGGCGTACGTCCGCTGCGTGGTCGCGTCGTCTTCGCGGTTGACGCCGTGGTCGATCACGGCCCCCACCTTCACGCGGTCCAGCAACTGGGCCATCCCCCCTGCATGGTCAACGTGGTAGTGCGTGATCAGTACATAATCGATCTTCTGAAGTCCGGCTTCCTTAACAGCGGCTGCAATGCGGTTTGCATCCCGCCCGTCGCTGTCCGGCCACCCCGTATCGACCAGCAGAGACTGTCCGGCGGGCGTGACAAACAGCGTCGCCTGACCGCCCTCGACATCGATCGCAAAGACCCTGAGCTTGCCCCCGCCTCCCTTTGTGCTCTGCGACCAGACGGCGCAAGGCAGCGCCATGCCTCCAAGGATGGCCACAGTTGCCAGCGCGCATCTCCATCTCCTCCGACGACCCACCCCTACCCCCATCTTGCTCTGCGTGGAGAGATTCTATTTGAGAATCATTCTGCCGCCACCGATAAATCAGCGATTCTCCCCGCGATATCATGGGAGTCCCATGAGACTTCGCCGCCTTGCCCTCTCTCTGGCCACACTGGCCCTGTCAATTCCTTCCGTCGCGCAGACCCGCTGGACCAACGAGAGGGCAAACGCCTGGTACGCCAGCCAGCCATGGCTGGTCGGTGCCAACTACATCCCCTCCGACGCCATCAACCAGTTCGAGATGTTTCAGGCTGCGACCTTCAATCCGGCGATCAACGACCGCGAACTGGGCCTTGCCGAAGGTATCGTCATGAACACGATGCGCGTCTTTCTGCAAGACCAACTCTGGCAGCAGGACCCCAAGGGATTCGTCCAGCGGCTCGACGCCTTCCTCGCCATTGCGGCCAGGCACCACATCCGCCCGATCCTTGTCCTCTTCGATTCCTGCTGGGAGGCCGACCCGCACCCCGGCCCTCAACACCCTCCCATCCCCGGCGTCCACAACTCCGGCTGGGTGCAGAGTCCCGGCGGGCCTGAACTTTCCAATCCTGCTTACGAGCCGAAGTTGAAGGAATATGTCGTCGGCGTCGTCTCCGCCTTTGCCAACGATGACCGCATCCTCGCCTGGGACATCTGGAACGAGCCCGACAACACCAACGGCGAACGCTTCGCCGAGCCGAAGAACAAGGTTGAGCTTGTCGCGGCCATGTTGCCCAGGGCCTTCGCCTGGGCCCGCTCCGCCCATCCAACGCAGCCGCTTACGAGCGGAGTGTGGAGCGGCAATTGGTCAGACCCTTCTAAAGAGAGCGCCGTCACAAAGATCCAGCTCGCCGAGA
This sequence comes from Acidobacteriota bacterium, assembly GCA_018268775.1. Lineage (GTDB taxonomy): Bacteria > Acidobacteriota > Terriglobia > Terriglobales > Acidobacteriaceae > Edaphobacter. Next base: position 6,613 of record JAFDVV010000086.1, read on the forward strand.
GCGACATCATCACCTTCCATAACTACGGCTGGCCAGAGGAGTTCGCGGCCCGCGTTCATGAACTGGAGCCGCATCATCGCCCCATCATCTGTACCGAGTACATGGCGCGTGGCGCAGGCAGTACCTTCGACACCATCCTCCCACTTGCGAAGAAGCTGAATGTAGGGGCCATCAACTGGGGACTGGTCGCAGGCAAGACCCAGACCTGGCTCCCCTGGGACTCGTGGCAGCATCCCTATGTCCTTTCGCAGCCAACCATCTGGTTTCACGAGGTCTTTCGCCACGACGGCACACCCTACCGCAAGCACGAGACCGATTTGATCCAGCAGCTTACCGGCAGGGGGGTGCCATCCAAAGCAAATTAAGTTCAGGGAGCAAGGAACAGACGCGGAATGGTTCCATTGCGCTACATACAGGTGCCCATATCTCATACGGGTTCCTCTTATCCCTGAGAGCGGTTTTTGTGACGAACCGTCGTATTTCCGTGACCGATTGCATGAAAAGCCTGGCAGGTTCCATGGCTGCGTTTAAATTGAACGGCACCGATAACAGAACCGTATCTTCACCAGTCCATTGATCACCGGATTCGGGCCCCATCAGTATTAAGGAGTAAGAGGCGTAGGTCTCTTCTGCTGTCCGATCATGGACTGCAAGCCGGTCGTCGCCGGATCGAAGTCGTCGGGAGGGAGAGCATGTGCTCTTTTAGCTGGAAGCAATCTGTCGTTGTCTCGGTTCTGCTCTACGCGGCGGTGGCCTATGTTCCGTCCGGCCACGGCGGCCGCCGGCACACGGCTCCGGCCAAGACAAATGTCTGCACACAGGCGGCATACTGAGAGCAGCGGGAAACGTACCCTTGCTGTCGATCCGCTGCGGAAGAGGAGATCCACTCACCTGACCTTCACTCGCTGGAAGAACGAGACGAACCAGCCATGGTTGATGCACCCCCTGGTCTTTATCTCGGGGGCGACCTCGCTCGGCTTTCTTTTTGCCTTGCAGGAGTGGATCCACGCGCGCCTCTGGAACATGCAGCTCACGCTCAGTCTTCTGCTGAAGGCCTGGGGCGCACAGTACTTCATCTGGGGCGTGCTCTGCTGGATCGGATGGTGGACGCTTCGATCGCACATCTACAACGCGGGCTGGAAGAAGCTGCTTTTGTTCTTCTTTCCATTGAGCATCGTTGTTAGCGTTCTGGAAGAGGCGATCTGGGTCTCGCTCTTTCCTCACATCCCAATCGGTAAGCCACCGATGCCGTTTTTGCAACGGCTGTCGTTCCAGCTCGATGCCGAGTTTTTCGACAACCTCGTCATCTTCTGGTCGGCCTTCGTCCTCTTCCGCAGCATCGGCTATTACCTTCGCTTCAGGGAAAAGGAGCGCATTGCGACGCAACTCAAATCGCAACTGGTACATGCGCAGATGCGCGCGCTGCGTATGCAACTCAATCCGCACTTTCTGTTCAACACCATGAACGGCATATCGAGCCTCATGCGCGTCGATGTCGCAGCCGCCGACCTCATGCTGGAACAACTCAGCCGGCTCCTCCGTATTACATTGCATCGCGGCGACGCGCAGTTCATCCCATTAAGCGACGAGATGGAGTTTATCGAGATGTACCTGGCGATGCAGGACCGGAGATATTCAGGACGCGTGAGGCAGACGATGAACGTCGACCCCGGCGTGCACGATGCCCTTGTCCCTTCGATGATCCTGCAACCGATCGTCGAGAACGCCTATGCTCACGGCCTTTCGCGGATCGCCTCCAACGGCCTGCTCTCGATCGAAGCGGAACAGCGCGGCCACGCTCTCCAACTTTCAGTGACGAACAATGGAGTGGGGATTCTTCCGCCTTCTCCCGCCAACGGCAACGGCGTTGGGCTTTCCAATGTTCGGGAGCGCCTGCTGATGCACTATGGCAGCGAGCACAGCTTTTCCATGTCGCAGCTCGATAGCGACCGCGTTCAGGTTGTCATAACGCTTCCGCTGCGTTTCGCGGCAAGCCCAAACGAACAAATAACAGGGTATGGTGCATGATGATTCAGGCAGTCATCGCCGA
>JAFDVV010000086.1:8743-37344 GCA_018268775.1 Acidobacteriota bacterium
CGCGCAGCCAGGCCCGATCTTCTCTTCCTCGATGTTCGTATGCCCGACATGGACGGCTTCGACGTCGTGGGAGAGCTCTCGACCCCCGGCACGCAGCTTCCGTGCATCATCTTTACCACCGCGTACGACCGCTACGCTCTGCGGGCGTTTGAGATTCATGCGGTCGACTACCTGTTGAAGCCCTTCACGCTCGAGCGTTTCCGCTCCGCAACGCAACGCGCCATGAACCAGATCGACGCCATCAGGCAGGACCCCCAGGCGGCCCTTCGCAAGAGCGCGGAAGGAAGCCAGTACACCACGCGCATCGTCTTCAAATCCAAGGGGCGCATCCTCTTTCTCCCAGTCTCGGAGATATGTTGGATCGGCGCGGAAGAGAACTACGTGCGCATCTGTACGCAGTCCGAGACGCACCTGCTGCGCGAGACGATGACGCACCTGGAAGAGAAGCTCGATCCAAGTACCTTTCTGCGCGTCCACCGCTCGTCCATCGTCAACCTGCAATACGTCAAAGAGGTGCGACCGGAGACCGACGGCGAGTACGGCGTTCACCTGCTCAATGGGCAGAGGGTCGCGATGAGCCGGGGCTACCGCTCGCGTATAAAAAACTGGCTCGAGCGCTAGCCCGAGCCAGTCCGTCAGTTACATTGCCACTTCAACGGCATCTGCGGCATATCCACCACAAGTGTCATCCTGAGCGAAGCGCTGAAAGCGCGAAGTCGAAGGACCTGCGGTTACTTCGCGGCGGAACGCAACCATCCTCGCAGAGAAACAGATTCCTCCACTACGCTTCGCTCCGTTCGGAATGACAAAGACTCCAAACGGTTACTTCTTTTCGCGGGCAGTCATCTTCGGCTCCAACAGTGAGTCCACGCACCCCGCAGGCTTGTTGACCGGGTTGCAGCGCGCAACCAGCCCATCGGGAAACTTTACGACGAAGGACGTCCACTGCGAAGGCTCCGATGGAGGGTAGTCGGTGCTGATCATCTGCGCTCCGCTTGAGAGCGCAAGGTCGCGCCGCGTAGTGTCGTTCGTGCGCGCCTGTTCCGTGCCCTCGTCCGTTCGCGTGCGGACCAGGTAGCCCTTTCTGACCAGCGCGTCGATCTCCTCGCGCGTGCCGTTGTTCCGCTCCATGAACGCTGTCTCCGGCTGGCCCGGGTCGGAGTTGGTAAACACAATCCTGCCCTTGAGTGAGGGATGACCCTCCGCGTACACCGGGCCCGCCTTGTGCTGGTCCATCAGGAAGACCACCTTGCCGCGGGACTTCGCCAGCGTCGGCCATTTGCCAGCAAGAACGGCAGCTTCAAGAGAAGGTGCAGTGCCCCTGACGTCATCCGGCGTAATCATCTCGCCTGGCTTGAAGACCGAGCGTATCTCGGCGTCGAGCGCGTCGAACACCGCCGGAGTAAACGGCTCCGGCACCACCGCATCGGGCATCTCCTTCATCGCGCCTTCCTTCGTCTCGACAAGAATGAAGATCGGCAGGTGCTTCGGGTGCTGCTTCGACCATGCCTTCACAATCGTCAGACACTTCACAAAGGTGTGGCATGTGCTTCGCTGGTCCACATCCTGCACGTGCATCACCTTGAAGCCCGGCTTGTCCATCTCATGGCCGGGGTCAAAGTCGGGATCGGCTGGCAGACCGGCCTTGACTGTTGCGGCGTCGATCTTCGGGTGTGCGTACCGGCCGCCCTTCGCGTCGGCAAAGACATCGATCTCGATCTGCCGCACGCCGCCGCTGAGTTGATCGGGCAGCGGCGCGTGGCTGTAGTCGAGCGCGCGCAACGCCCGCGGGTTCTTCATCTCAAGGTACTTCCTCTCGCTCGGCGCAAAACCCGCATGGTAGCTGTTGTGCGAGCCGATCACCTGTATCTGGTTCAGGCGAACGGTCTTGTCCTGCGCCGCCTGCTGGGCCAGCGCGTTCTGGGTGAAGACGAAAGCGGCTGACATGACCGCCATGGTGGAGATGCCCCTCAACATTTTGATGCTCCTCTTTTATTCGACGAAGGTACGGTTCAAAAAATGAGGGCGCCGTTCATACCGGAACGGCGCCCTCGCAGGATTGCATGAATCGAGTGTGCTTAGAAGATGATCTTCGCTGCAAGCTGTAGCTGACGGGCCGGGAATGCGCTCGTAATCTGCCCGAAGCTCGACCCGCCGAAGTTGCTGTTCGGTCCGGCGTAGTTCACCTTGTTCAACACGTTGAAGGCCTCGGCGCGGAAGTCGAAGCTGGAGCTGTCGTTCCACAGTGGGAACGCCTTGTGCAGGCCGAGATCGGCCTGGTAGAAGGAGTCCGAACGCTGTGAGTTGCGCGTTACGTTGCCCCACGGATACGTCGTGGGCGTTGCAAGGTTGGTTGAGATGAAGTAGTTGTTCAACGCCGTTGCAGTCTTCACTCGTCCAGACGACGGCCCCTTGATCGCGCCATTGTTCAGCAACTGCGGGCGATAGGTAGTCAGGTCGGAGACATACAGCGGAGACGACGATGCCAGCGAGTATGTGATGTTGACCGGAAGTCCGCTGGTGGCGGTGTTGATCAACGTAAGCTGCCATCCACCGGCGACCGTGTTCATGAAGCGTCCCGAGCTGCCGCCCCAGTGGCGTCCGTGTCCATACGGCAGGTCATAGACGACCGACAGGGTGTCGGCCAGGGGCTGGTCGTAGCCGCCCGGACCGTAGTCCTGCCTGGGGTTTGCGTAGTTCACGCGGGAGTTGTCGCCGTTGCTCGTCTCCAGGTGGCCCGACGAGATGTCGAAGACCCTGCCCCAGGTAAACGAGTTCAGCAGATAAAGGCCGTGCGTTGCCCGCTTCTCCAAACGGAACTGCAACGAGTTGTAGTTCGCCGAACCTGCGCCGTACGCGATCTCGATGCCGGCAAAGTTCGAAACGGGACGCCGCGATTGCAGATTGCCGCACGTGACACCCGATCCCGGGATGCAGGGCGCCGCCTGGTTGTAGTCGGCGAGCACCTGAAGGTGTGTCGACTTGTTGCCAACGTAAGCTAGGTCGGCAACGATCCCATAGGGAAGCTGCTGCTGAACGCCCACCTGGTACTGCTGCACATAGCCCGTCTTGAAGTTCGGCGGAATATAACGCGACAGCACGTTGAGCGGGTTGAAGTAGGCCGGCGACGTCAGGTTGGCTGCATAACCCTGCTGCGTCTGACGGAAGCAGGAGGACTGCAACTGCGTGTCGTTCTGGCAGAGGACGGCGGCCGACGGGGCCACCTGCGTAATGCTTGCATTCACTACATTCGGACCGTTGTAGGTCAGATTGTTCTCGCCGCCTGCGCGGTTCCACTGGCTATAGACGATGCCGTAGCCGCCGCGGAGCACGGTCTTGTCCGTTGCGGAGTAGGAGAAGCCGAAGCGCGGGCCGAAGTTGTTCAGCGGCGTGTTGACCCGCGAACGGCTGAAGACACCGCCCGACTGCGCCTGGATCAACGATTTGGTGTTTGGGTCGAAGTTCGCCAGCTTGTTGTCGCGCTCGTACTGCGGCGTAACAATCTCGTACCGCAGTCCAGCATTGACGGTCAGCTTAGGCGAGACCTTGAAATCGTCCTGAACGTACATGAAGTTGTATCGCTGCTGTAGATGCACGATGGCATAAGTCGTCAGCGAGTAGGCCGAGCGGTTGCCGAACATGAAGTCCGCCAGGTTCCTCGCCGCCTGCAACTGCGCGGCATAGGTTGACGACGGGTCGATGCTCGTGCGGTTCGAGCTCGCAATGTCGCCGTTGCTTGCATACAGACCGCTGTAGTTGTCCTGTCCGTAGCTGGGGTTGAAGTCGTTGACCTCGGTGTTGACAGCCTGGTACTCGTAGCCAAACTTCAAGGAGTGCTTGTTCTTGATCCAGGTGAAGTTGGCCTTCGGGTTGTAGATGGTCGGGTTCTGGAACTGCGGGTTCGACGGCTGCGCTCCAAACTGGGTGTAGCCGGTTACGGACTGTGCATTCAACGACCGAACGACCAGCGGGGCGGTCGGCAGACCATCGGTGATGCCGTTCTCCACCAGCATCGAGCTCTGGCCCTGGCCGATGGGGAACTTGCCGCCGAGGTTGCGCGACCAGCCGAAGCGCACGTCGAGCAGCTTGTTCGCCGCGATCGTCCACGTTACGCCTCCGGCAATATTGCGGTTCTGAATGCTGACGTTGCCGTTCGAGTTGCCGCCCGCACGCCCCGGAATTCCTGGAGGATCGAAGAGAGACTGACGGTGTTCGCTGTAGCGTCCGAAGATCGTCCAGCGCTCGTTGAAGGTGTGGTCTACGCGGGCGTCGCCCTTGTCGTCGTTGATGGTCCCGCGCGGCGTGATCGCAAAGTTGCTGGCAATGCGGCCTGCAACGTTCGGTGCCGGTAGAGCATCCAGTACCGCGCGCGCGAACTGCGTCATGTCACTGCGCGGAATGGCGCCGGTGTAGGTCTTGCCGGTGATCGGGTTCTTCAAAGGAATCGCATTCCCCGGGTTCGTCGGATCGTCGTTGAAGTAGAACAGGCCGTTGCGCTGGTTTGCTGTTGGCAGCGTTGAGGTGGTGTTCGCGTTGTTGAAGATGCGCCGCAGCCCTTCGTAGTCCGCGAAGAAGAAGGTGTGGTCCTTCCAGATCGGCCCTCCGAACGTGGCGCCGAACTGGTTCTGGATGAACTTCGGCTTCGTCGCGCCGGGAGCGAGGAACGGCCCGACTGCGTTGAACATCGTGTTGCGATCGTAGTTCCATGCGCGTCCATGGAACTGGTTGGTTCCGCGGCGTACCGACGCGTTGATGACGGCGCCCGTCGTGCGTCCGTACTCTGCCGAGTAGTTGTTCGTCTCCACGCGGAACTCGCTCACCGCGTCCGGCGAAGGCGGAATGTTTTCGTTGGCAAAGCCCTGGTTCGACGTGCCGTAGTTGTTGTTGTCCAGACCGTCGAGCAGGTAGTTGTTGAAGGCCGAACGCTGGCCGTTGATGTTGAAAGAGCCTTCGCGGCTCGATGTGCCATTGTTCTCGAGCAGCGACTTGCGCGCTCCGGGAACCAGCAGCACCAGGTCGGCATAGGAACGGCCGTTCAGCGGCAGGTCTTCAACCTGCTTGGTGCCGATGACCGTCGATCGCGAGCTGGTCTCCGTGTCGAGCAACTGTGCCGCGGAGGTCACTGTCACCTCGGAGCTCACCGAGCCGGCCTTCAGGCTCACGTCCACGCGCTGACGGGCGTTGGTCTGAACATTGAATGTTTCAGTGCGGGCCTTGTCGAACCCCTGCGCTTCGGCGAGTACCTGGTAGTTGCCGATCTGCACACTCGGGAACTCATACTTTCCTTCGCCGTCAGTCTGTTTGACCTGCTTGATGCCGGTTCCCATGTTGGTCAGCGTAACGTTCGCTCCGGGCACTGCCGCACCCGAGGCGTCGCGCACATAGCCGAGGACCGAGGCCGACTCAAACTGCGCAAGGGCGGGAACACCGCTCAATGCCAGTACCGCAACAACTGTGAAGATCCACATGGCTGCGCCGCGAGTTGCTCTGTACAGGCGCGCCAACGGACCGCTGGGAGATGATTCATACTTCTCGGATGCCGACGAAGTGAAGGTTCGATTGAAATCCATAACTTTGCCTCTCAAATTTGTTGCTTCTGCTGCTTCCCGTGTCTCTGATCACAAAAGATTTGAAGCCTTGCCCACACTTTCATTTCTCCCTTCGAGAGGTCTCGAGGGTATGGTTGGGCCAATTTTTCGTTTCCACGCGCAACACTACCGGTGCCGAATAAGGGCTGTCAACCAAAAATCATTTACGTTACCGATAACGTGACATGAAGGAATATCTGCCTAAATCTGTTGAAAATAAAACACTTGTATAGACAACAGTGTAGGTTTATCGAAAACGTAAATGCTCCGGTTCCTTCGCGAACCGGCCTGGAACTATCTTGCCGCAATGAGATAAACCCCATGTAAATAAGCGGTAACTCGGCATGCTGAGGTGTCTGCCCGGAGAAAGGCGAAGGCCCCGGACTCTTTCCGTCCGGGGCCTTCGCAAAAACAGGTGCGGGTGTACTACCAGGCGATCCTTTCAGGGAGGAACTCGGCGAAGAGATCGCTATAGTACGGCTTCAATTCCTTGAGGTCCGGTTTGGTATGGCCCTTGGAGTACAGGTCGTACGGGTTGAACTTGTTCACCCAGTACAGGCTCTCCTTGTCCTTCTCGTTCATCAGGTGCTCGTACGCCCCATGCCGGTGCCACGCATAAAAGGAGTGATACCGCAGCATCGCCAGTGCCGAGTCGGGGAGATAGTTCTTCATCGCCTCGTAGATGTATCCGTCGTGTCCGAACGACATGTGCACGTTGTCCAGGCCGCAGTTCGGCTCGTAGATGCCGTACTTGGTGCTATAGACCGGATGGTTGAGGTCGGGATTGGCCTTGAAGTACTCGGGGAAGACGATCTGCTCGGAGTATGCGCAGCCCACCGGGAAGGTATCGCCAACCACTCCCCACTGCGGCTCGCCGTAAAGGCACAGCACCTTGCCCAGGTCGTGCACGAAGCCCGTGAGGACAAACCAGCGTGGATGCCCGTCCTTGCGGATCGCCTCCGAGGTCTGCAAAAGGTGTTCGATCTGGGTCAGGTCGGTGTCGGGGTCGCTGTCGTCGACCAGCGTGTTCAAAAACTCCGCGGCCTCCCAGATGGTCTTCATGCCCTTGTTCAGGCCGAAGTACTCCTTCTCTTTCGCCATCACATAGTCGTAGGTCTGAAACTGGTGGTTCAGCCGGTAGAACTCGGCGACGCCGGGGGTCGCCTTCTCGTCGTACTGACGGAACTCTTCCTCTCCCTTGCCTTCCTTGTAGCGGCCCTGTAGAAACTCATCCCACTCCTCCATGTCTTTTCCAAGAGGGGCATTCGGCGCGACTGTTGTAGCCATCTCATCCTCCTTGCGGGCCTGCCGCACGTTACCGCTAACTATAGGCTGCGCGGGCAACGGCTGGCAAGTGAAAATCGAGCTGGCTGGAAAGTTTTTTTGATACTTAAGTGTGACCTGGCGGGGATTGGCTCAGCGTGTCTCCGCCTTCTGCTGGCGGAGCAGCTCCGCTTTGAAAGCCGCTTCGCGATCAACGACATAGCGCTTGTAGCCTTCGGGGTCGAAGAAGACGCCCGGAGCGCCGCGCTTCATACGGGCATATTTTTCAGTCAGGCCGTAGTAAGCGCCATGCGCGCCTAAGAAGATGTCGCAATGCAACGACTTGAGGACGTCGAAGGTGTGCTCGTAGTCGGTGGCGATCTGCGGATACTCCGCGTTGCCGACCAGCTTATAGCCTGGATTGACGTTCGGGCTGCCGACGATCACAACGTCGTAAAAACGGGCGCCGTCGGAGACCCGCATCGTCCACGTTGTGCAGCCTTTTGTGTGCCCCGGTGTCTTGTGGGCCACCAGGGTGGTCTCCCCCAGCTTGACGATGTCCCCATCGTGGAGAACGCGGTCGACCTTCGCCGGCTTGTACCAGTCGGCTGGCTGCTTGCCGTAAGCGAAGTCGCTTCTGCCTCCGTCCTCCACCACGGGAACGTCGGCGTCCATCACCAGGTACTTCGCGCCGGTCAGTTGTTTGATCGTTGCGCTGCCTGCATCGTGGTCGTAGTGGGCGTGGCTGATCAGCAATACCTTGGTATCGCTGAACTTGAAGCCCAGTTGCTCGATACTCTTCCGGATCAGCGGCACGGAGGCCTCAAGGCTCGAGTTGATCAGGATGTTTCCCTCGGGCGTCACAATCAGGTACGACGCCAGGCCCTTGCTGCCGACGTAGTACAGGTTGCCGACGATGCGGTGCGGTGGGAACGGCTCCGTCCACTCCGGATCGTTCTGGGCAAAGCCGCTTCTCGAGAGTCCTGCGACAACGAGGACGAACGTCAGCAAACGGCAAACGAGAGGGAACACGCGACGGGACATCTCGCAAGCATGGCACTATCGCGCCGCGTTTTCCATGTGGACGGAAGAGGAAATTTGGTGCCCATCTGTGTACCTCCGCCGCTCGTCACAATCCGGCAGGAAAAACAGAGCAACAGTCGCGCAGTCCTTTGCCGCTCTCTAAACTGTCACTCGGGCTTTGAAAACTCTCTTCGAGGAGGCAGACCCGTATGAGAAAGCTTGCTGTCGCATTGTTCTTCGCCACACTCTCCGGCATACTCGCCGCGCAGACACCCCGGCCCGAACCTCCAACCACCCTGAAAGGTGTCCTGCTGGAGCAACTCCGTACCACCCACAACGCGCAGGACTGGTTCGCCTCAGGTAACACCGCCATCGCCGGTCTCACCGCCGACCAGGCCCGCTGGGCGGACGGCAAAGGCAATCACTCCGTCGGCCAGCTCACCTACCATCTTGTCTTCTGGAACAAGCGCGCTCTCATGCAGTTCAAAGGTGAGAAGCCGGCACAGTTCGACGGCAATAACGACGAAACATTCAACAACTTCACCCCCGCGCAATGGAACGACCTCGCCAAGCAATACGATCAGGTGATGACCGAATGGGAGAAGGCCGTCGAAGCAGCCGACGACGCCACCATTGCGAAAAACGCCAGCCTCATCGCGCACGTCGGCGCGCACAACGCCTACCACATCGGCCAGATCGTCTTTGTCCGCAAGGAGCAGGGATCGTGGGACCCGTCGAAGGGCGTGAAGTAACTCTTTTGCTCCTTCCCAAAAGGGAAAGCTCTCAATTCAGGGCCAACGGCCCGTTACATACCAGCCTAGGCCGAAGGCCTAGGTACGCGATCCGGAATGAATTAGCGCTGAAGGCGCGACGCAAAGTCCACCACTTCAAGATCACCCGCCCGCGATTGCACCGATCACCAGCAACGGCTCCTTGCCTTCAGCGACCTCCACAGGCAGTGGCGCGTCCGGCGATTCGTGCGAGAGGTCGCGCTCGCAGGCGAAGAAGCGCATAAAGGCGCGCCGCTGCTGCGTCGTGTGGTCGCGGATCGTGCCGTTGAGCATGGGATAGGCCGCCTCGACCGCGTTCAGCACGGTACGCTGCGTCACCGCGCCGTCGACCTGCACCTTGACCTCGCCTTGTACATGCGCCAGAACGCGCAGATGCGCTGGCAGCGCCACGCGCACCATCATGGCAGGGTCTGCACTTCGACCGAGAGCACGACGGGAAGATCGCGCACAATCGGCGTCCAGTTGTCGCCGGCATCGGGAGACATATAGACCTGTCCGCCGGTTGTCCCGAAGTAAACGCCGCACTCGTCCAGCCTGTCGACTGCCATGGCGTCGCGCAGCACGTTGACGTAGCAGTCGCTCTGCGGCAGTCCTTTGGTCAGAGGCTCCCACTCGTTGCCACCGGTGCGGCTGCGGTAGACGCGGAGCTTGCCGTCGAGAGGGAAGTGCTCGCTGTCGCTCTTGATCGGGACAACGTAGATCGTCTCCGGCTCATGCGCGTGAACGTCGATGACAAAGCCGAAGTCGGTCGGCAGATTGCCGCTGACCTCGGTCCACAGGTCGCCCGCGTTGTCCGAGCGCATCACGTCCCAGTGCTTCTGCATGAAGAGCACGCCCGGCCGCGCGGGGTGCATCGCAATGTGATGGACGCAGTGACCGACCTCGGCCGTTGGGTCGGGGATGTACTGCGAGCGCAGCCCCTGGTTGATCGGCTTCCACGTCTCGCCGCCGTCGTCGGTGCGGAAGGCCCCGGCGGCCGAGATGGCGATGTACATCCTCTTCTCGTCGCTCGGGTCGAGGATGATCGTGTGCAGACACATCCCTCCCGCGCCCGGCTGCCAGTGCGGGCCTGAGCCATGCCTGCGCAGCCCCGGCAACTCCTTCCAGTTGTGGCCGCCATCGTCGGAGCGAAACAGCGCGGCGTCTTCTACACCTGCGTAAACAACATCGGGGTCGGTTAGCGAAGGCTCAAGGTGCCACGCCCGCTTGAACTCCCACGGATGCGGCGTGCCGTCGTACCACTGGTGCGTGCCGGGAACGCCATCGTAGACAAATTTGTTACCCACGGTCTCCCAGGTTGCGCCGCCGTCGTTTGAGCGTTGCATCACCTGACCGGACCAGCCGCTCGACTGCGAGACATAGAGGCGGTCGGGGTCCTTGGGAGACCCCTTCATGTGATAGATCTCCCAACCGGCGAAGTGAGGCCCGCTCACCTCCCAGTTCTTCCGTTTGCCGTCAGAGGTGAGGATGAAGGCACCCTTGCGCGTTCCAACCAGGACATGTACTTTGCTCATCGTCCGGACCGTCCTTCTCGTTTGAAGTATGCGTGCGGCTGATTCAGCTTGCAGAACTTATTCAGGCAGGGCTAGCAGAGCCCACGGTCGAGGCACGCTCGACGAGGGTTGGGGGGACCAGAATACTCTTCGGGGGCTGCTCCGGGTGGGCGACCAGCTCAAGCGCCAGCTCGCCCGCAATGCGTCCAAGCTCGGCCGTGCCATGGTCGATCGACGAGAGCGGCACCTTCAGGTAGTCGTTGTAGCGCATATTGCCGCAGCCGATGAAGGCGATGTCCTCGGGCACGCGCAGACCGGCTTCAAGAGCGGCTTCGATGGCACCGATCGCCGTCAGGTCGTTGTAGCAGAAGACCGCGTCCGGAGGCTCGGGAAGCTCCAGCAGTTGACGCATGGCCCTGGCCCCGGTCATGTCTCCCGTCTCTTCCAGGCGGTTGCACAGGACGACGTAATTCTCCGGGGCGGGAAGCCGCGCCTCTGCCAGAGCGTTGCGATAGCCGCGCAGGCGGTCGTAGGCGGGGCTGGTGTTTTGGCTGGCGATGTGGGCGATGCGTTTGCGGCCAAGCTCGATCAGGTGGTTGGTTGCCATCTCGCCCACAAGAATGTCGTTCGACCCTACAAAATGCGCGGCCAGGTGAGGGAAGTTGCGGTCGAAGAGCAGGTATGGCGTGCGTTCGTCGCCGAGCTCGTAGAAGTTGCGCAGGCTGGGCTGGCACGAGGCGATCAGCAGAACGTCGATCCCGCGGCGCAGCAGCGTCCTGATCTCCTGCCGCTCGACCTCGGGATCTTCTTCCGACGACGCCAGGATCAGTGCGCGGTTGCTGGCCCTGAGAACAGCGCTCAGTGACTTCGCGAATTCGGCGAAGAAGGGGTGCACCAGGTCCGGCACCACGAGCCCTACGGTGTAGGTCTTGCCGCTCGCCAGTCCGCGGGCCAGCATGTTGGGCTGATAGTTCAGCTCTTTCATGCGCTTCAAGACGCGCTTGCGGGTCTCGTCGCCGATGTCTTTGTTGCCGCGCAGCACCTTCGAGACGGTAACGACGGAGACACCGAGGTCGCGCGCAATGTCCTTAAGTCTTACAGCCATAGCTTCATCATCCTACAGGTCATCGGTGCAACAGGGAACATTCTCCCTTGCGGGCCTAGCAGAACCGCGTCCTGCGCCAAAGACACCAGCCACCCGCGGCGAGACTGACAATCAGCACCAGGCCCAGAACCCCAACCCACGCCATGTCCATATAGAGAGGAGGAACGGTGGCGCTGAGGCCAAGCCACAGAAAGACGCCGGTTGCCGCCGCAACGATGGCGTAGTCCCACCAGCGGCGCTTTTCGCTGCGGTCGCCGAACTCGTCTCCTGCCTGTGCCGCCAGGGTGCGGTTGTAGTCCAGGCCGTAGCGGTCACACTCCCTGAGGACTGCCTCGTTATTGGAGGTCTGTTCGCGGCCCGAGGCAACGGCCGTGCCAATCGCGAGCGCGCCCAGGATCATCACGACCGACCCGCCCAGCACCAGCAGCCTGTGGTTCGAGTCGGCCCCGGCCAGTTCGCCGAAGACCAGCGCTCCCCACGCCAACCCCCAGAGCTGGTTCGTGTTCGATAGCGGAATGCCGCGGCCGATGCCGAGGTACTTCGCCGCGAACTGCTGGAAGAGGTCGCCGATCACCCAGACGAAGCCGCCCAGAAAGAGCCAGAAGACCAGTCCGCGATGGTGGAAGAGGTCGAACGACGGCGAATGGATGCCGCCGTCCAGCGCCAGCGTCAGCGCCAGAACTGTGCCCAGCTCGCCGACAGTGAAGGCGGTAACGAACGAGAGCGGGTTCATCCCGCTGATGTAGGCCTTGCGGTAAGGGACATACATCGTGCCCCACATGAAGCTCGCGCCGATCGCCGCCAGAATTCCTCGTACAGCATGAGAGGATGCGGCGCTGCCGCCATGAAGCGTGCTGAAGCCAAGCATCACGGCGGCGATCACGATGGCCACGGCGCCTAAGACAACTTTGCTGATGTTTCCCGCGTTCGCGCCCTGAAGCTCCTTGAAGAGCACGCGCCCCCAGAACAGCCCGATCAGCGAGTTGGCATTCCACAAGGGAAAGGCGACCGCCAGACCGACGTCGCGGATCGCGAAGACGGTCAGCGTATTGGCGACGGCCCACAATGCCCCGGCGAGCAGCGCCCAGACGATCAGGTGCTTCTTCTCCATCAGGTCGGCAAAGACATAGCCCGTGCCCTTGAGCAGCGTCGGGAACGTCCACCGCGCGGTAAAGACCCCGGCCACCATGCAGAGCGACACGGCAAACGGCGACAACCCCGCGTTCACCAGCTTGGTCGGGGCCTCGGCCGCGCCCAGCCACACCCCCGCGGTCAGGCCGCAGATCACACCCAGCCCGTGCAGCGACAATCCTTGCTTGTTTACTTTTTCAGCCACGCCTGCCATTCGCTCTCCCAGAGGCTGCTATGAACTTCACCCCATCAGTACCTAATTCCCAGCCGTCATTCTGAGCCGAAGGCGAAGAATCCCTGTAGTTCTCATCTCGCGCAGCGCAAAAATACTGAGATTCTTCGCTACGCTCAGAATGACGACCTATGACAAAGCGTAAGTCGGTCCCCTTAAGTTCATAACAGCCTTTAGTGAAGCCATACCAGCAGCACGATGCCGGCCACCAGCACAAAAAACGGCACCAGAAAATGGCTGTCCGTCACTACAGCTTTGGTCTTTCCTGAAAAACCCATGAAGGTTCCTTCTCTTCAGAAACGTAGATAGTTAGCGGTTACGTCAGGGGTCAACCCTATCGAGCGCGGCCATCGGCTGTCAATCGAAATGACAGGGCTTCGCTCCGCTCCGGTCACTCGATCATATTCGCAATCCGCGCCTTCAAAAAAACTTCCTAACCGGGCGCCGCTTCTCCTGTCTAATGCGCTGAATGGAAGCGAACGACGACCAGATCGTCCGGGCAGTGCTCGCCGGAGACAAGGACGCCTACGGCGCGCTCGTCGTTCGCCATTCGCAGAGCGTCTTTCGCGCCGCCTTCCGCATCACCGGCGACGAGGCCGACGCCGACGAGGTCGTTCAGGAGGCTTTCATGCGCGGCTATCAACGGTTGGAGAGCTTCGAGTCGCGCTCCGGTTTCGGCACATGGATCTACCGCATCGCCATCAACTGCGCACTCAATATGGTCAACAAACGCAAATCCGCAACAACGTACCAGATCGCCGAAGACGCCGATCCCACGCAGCAGCAGGTGCAGATCGCCGACCACACCGCCGGCCCCGAACGCACGCTGCTCAGCCGCGAGATCGAGGCCCTTCAGGCCACAGCTATGCGCGGCCTTACAGCCACCGAGCGCACCGCCTTCATCCTGCGCCACATGGAAGACCGTTCGACCGCCGAGATTGCGGCGGCCCTCAGCATCGCTCCCAACGCCGCCAAGCAGGCCGTCTTTCGCGCTGTGCAGAAGCTTCGGCGCAGCCTCGCTCCACTTCGGGTGACTCCATGAACCATTTCAATGAAGAAGAACTGATCGACTACCACTACGGCGAGTCCGTCTCTGCCGATGCCGATTCCGTTGCCCGGCACCTGCGCGAGTGCGCCGACTGCGCGCGCAGCTATGCCGCCATCGAGCGCGACCTTGCCGAGATCGCCGTACCGGCAACGCCTGTGCGCGGAGAAGACTACGGCCAACAGGTGTGGGACGGCATTCGTGGCTCTCTGCGCGCCTATCCCGCGCCGGAGCGGAGACGCTGGTTCCAGTTCGCGCCGGGAAGTCAGTGGAAGGGGCTGGCTGCCGTTGCCGCGTGCCTTCTCGTCATCGCCGGTGCGTTTTTTGCTGGACGGCTATGGGAGCACCGCAACCCGCAGCACCCTGTAGCGAACAACGCTGCCGGAGACCAGGGCAGAGAGAAGGTGGTGCTCGTCGTCCTCGGCGACCACCTGGACCGCTCCGAGCGGCTTCTGGTGGAGTTGAAGCACGCCGAGCCGTCGACCGAAGGCCCGATACAGGCCGAGGCCCGCGAGCTGCTCGCCTCCAACCGGCTCTATCGCGAGAGCGTCAAGCAGGCGGGCGATCCTACGCTGGCCAATGCGCTCGACCATCTGGAGCGCGTCCTGATTGAAGTTTCGAACGAGCCTGCGGGACTGTCGCAGGCAAAGCTCGACGAATTGCAGAAAGAGATGAACACCGACGGCCTTCTCTTCGAGGTCCGCGTCCTCCGCTCCCGGGTGCAGGACGACGTGGAGCAGAGGGAAAACAAGCCGGCGGCAACGAAAGGGGTATCCATCTAATGAAAGCCAATTCCATCTTCCCGGCAGCCCTGTTTGTATCGGCACTGCTCGCACCCGCGGCTGTCCATGCTCTTCAACCCGTTGTATCTGAATCCGCCTCGCTTCTTGGAATGCCGTCCGAGGCCGGCGACAGCAACAATCCATACGCCGACGGTACGCGGGCCATCAACGAAGGACGCTGGGCCGATGCCGCTGCCATCTTTTCGAAGATCGCCTCGCAGCGCGGCGACCGGGCCGATGCGGCACTGTACTGGAAGGCCTACGCGGAGAACAAAGAGGGCCAGTCTGCCCGCTCGCTCGAGACCTGCGCCACTCTCGGTCACACATTCTCGAAGAGCCGCTACATCAGCGACTGCGACGCTCTGCGCGTCGAGATTCAGGGAGCGTCGGCCCACGTCGAGGTCCTTCCCATCGCTCCGGCCGTCACGATTGGGCCGATTGCGCCGATCCACGTCGATGTGCGGCCTGCCTGGGGGTGGCGCGATGACAAGACCCCTGCCAATCCAGAGGAAGACATCAAGCTCCTCGCGCTGCAGGCGGTCATGCAGCAGGACGAGGCCCGCGCCCTTCCGGCGATCCAGCAGATACTCAACGGCAACGGCTCCGACAGGCTGAAGGAGCGCGCTCTCTTTGTGCTGGCGCAGAGCAAATCTCCTGAGGCGCAGAAGACACTTGGCCAGATTGCGCGCGGACAGAGCAATCCGGCGCTCCAGGCGAGGGCCATCCGGATGTATGCGGCCATCGGTGGAAAGGACTCGGTCGATACGCTCGCCGATATCTACCAACACTCCAACGATGCGAATGTGAAGCGTACCATTCTCCAGTCGTATCTGGTGACGGGGTCGTCCGACAAGCTGCTCGTCGCGGCGCGCGGCGAGCAGAACCCCGAGCTGGTGAAGACCGCTGTGCGCTCTCTGGGGGCCATGCGCGCAACCTCCGACCTTTCGGCGCTCTACAACGAGACAAAGGACCAGCAGACGAAGCTCGACATTATCAACTCTCTTGTCGCCTCAGGCCCCAAGGGAGCGGACGCGCTCAAGTCCATCGCCACCAATGAGCAGAACCCCAGCCTTCGCAGCAGGGCCATTCGGAATCTCGGCGTCAGTGGTGGAGCAGCGGCTGCTCCCACTCTCGTCGCCGCCTACCAGGGCAGCACAGACCCCGAGTCGAAACGCGCCGCTCTCGACGGGCTCTTTATCTCCGGCAACGCGCACGAGCTGGTCGCCCTGGCCCGCGCGGAGAAAGACCCCGCGCTCAAGCAGGCGATCGTCTCCAAGCTCAGCGTCATGCGCAGCAAGGAAGCCACCGACTACATGATGGAGATCCTCAACAAGTAACAGCATCCGGAAAGACAAGGAGCACCGCCGTGAACAAGCATCTCGCGATCGCTTTAGCCCTTAGTGTGTCTGCCGTCGCCTTTTCAGCGCAGCAGCCGCGAGTCTCCGAAACGCAGTTCAGCACTGAGCCCGCAGGCGCAGGACTGTCCGCGACGGTGACGCGATTTCAGCACTCTACCCAGCAGCTATGGATTGGATATGAGGTTCCATCTCTACCGCGACACAATTCGTCTTCGTGTTCTGATTCGAACGGACCGAATGACGATGGATGCTGCGGTGAATATCGACTCGAAGGCCGAGGAGCCGGCGTAGATAGCGGCCACCAGAACGCTGAACCTGGCAAGGTGTATGTTCTTCTGCGTCTCGACAACGGGACGATCACCAAGGTACGGCCGGTCAATGCGGGCTGCCGTCTCAACGCCGGTGGCGTCGCCTTTACCTGGCTCACCGGTGTTCAGCCCGAGGACAGCATCCGCTATCTCGCGCAGCTTGCGACACAGCAGACGAACGAGAACCGCGTTATCGACGGTGCACTCGCAGCTTTGGCCATGCACGCCAGTCCGTCGGCGACGACGGAGCTCTCGTCGCTTGCCACAAACTCCAGCGCTCTGCGTCTCCGTGAGAAGGCCGCCTTCTGGCTCGGCGCGGAACGCGGCCATGACGGAATGCTCGCGTTGCAGAAGCTGCTCAAAACCGAACAGGACCAAAAGCTCCGCGAAAAACTCGCCTTCGATATCTCCATCAACAAAGACCCAGCGGCAACCGACGAGCTTCTCGCTCTCGCAAAAAACGACCCCAACCCCGGAGTTCGCGGGCAGGCAATCTTCTGGCTGGCACAGAAGGCCGGCAAAAAGGCGACCGCCGCCATTACCAACGCCATCGAAAACGACCCCGAGCAGCAGGTCAAGAAGAAGGCCGTCTTCGCCCTCAGTCAGCTTCCGAAGGACGAGGGCGTTCCTCAACTCATTCACGTGGCGGACACCAACAACAATCCCGCCGTGCGTAAGGACGCCTTCTTCTGGCTCGGTCAGTCACACGATCCCCGAGCGCTCGCTTATCTGGAATCGGTGCTCAAGCGCTGAGCTTCACTCACTTTCTCGATGTCTCCTGGTCCTCCTCACGGAGGGCCTTTTTTTCGGTTGTCTCAGCGTGGCCGCCTTCGCGCAGAGTGCGATCGGGCCGTCAGTTACCCTAGAAGCTGTTATGAACTTAAAGGGGAAGATTGCGCGTTGTGATAAGCCGTCATTCTGAGCGCAGCGAAGAATCTCAGTATTTTTTTGCGCTGCGCCAGATGAAAACTACAGGGATTCTTCGCCTTCGGCTCAGAATGACGGCAAAGGAGCTTGATGCGGATGGGTAAAAGTTCATAACAGCCACTAGAAACAAGCCAGACGGAGAACAGATGAGCCTCGTCAAGAACCAGGACGCCAAGACATTCACCCCCGAGCACGGCATGCGCCGCCAGGTGCTCGCCAACACCGATCAGCTCATGCTGATCCGGCATTACTTCGATGCCGACTGGGTCGGCGCGCGCCACAGCCATCCGCATCACCAGCTTGTCTATGTCGTCAGCGGAGCGCTTCGTGTCGATGTCGGCGGCAAGGTCTTCGATGCTCACGCCGGTGACAGCTTCATCGTCGACGGAGGTGTCGAGCACCAGGCCTCCGCACTCGAAGCCTCAGAGGTGCTCGACATCTTCACTCCTACACGCGAAGACTACCGCGCGCTGGTTAGCTAGTTCGAGGACCCGGCCTGTTCGCCGAAAAGTAACGCGCGCCATACACAATCAGTCCGGCAAGAAGAATGATGCCTGCCGTCTTAATCTCGCGGTGAAAGTTCGGACGTGAGAAGAGGATGAAGAGGAACCCGCTCA
This sequence comes from Acidobacteriota bacterium, assembly GCA_018268775.1. GTDB lineage: Bacteria > Acidobacteriota > Terriglobia > Terriglobales > Acidobacteriaceae > Edaphobacter. The sequence continues at coordinate 26,407 of JAFDVV010000086.1, forward strand.
GCGCCAGCAGCGCGGGAATCGGATACAGAGGCATCCTGTAGCCGCGAACTTTGCGCTCACGCCGGTGTTGCGGCAGCAGTACGGCGATGCCTTGCAGCAGGAACTGGAAGAGGATGCGAATCACGACCAGCGCCGTGATGACCTCCTGCAACCGGAACATGCAACACACCATCGTGATCGTTCCCAGCCAAAGCAGCGAGTGGTGCGGCATGCGCAGCCGCGGATGCACAGCGCCGAACCACTTCGGGAAGTTGCCGTCCTGCGCCGCGGCAAACGGTATGCGCGACTGCCCCAACAGCAGCGCCAGCACCGAGCACAGTGCCGCCACCGCAATCAGCACCACGGTGATGCCCGCGACCGTATGGCCGTAGAGCCTCTCCATGAACACGGCCATCGTGAACATGCGCGCATGGGTGTTGCCCGTGTCGAGGACCATCTCGCGCCACGGCAGCACGCCGAGGACGCTGATGTTCATCAGCAGGTACAAGGTGCCCACAACGGCGACCGAGCCAAGCACCGCGCGCGGGATCGTGCGCTGCGGGTCGCGAACCTCGGCGCCCATGAAGCACACGCTGTAGTAGCCGCCGTAGTCGTAGGCGGCAACCAGCAGACCCGCTCCCAGGCCCATAAAGAACGAGCTGTTCAGCGTGAACGCTCCGGCGGGGAAGTCGAATGCGATCTTCGGGTCGAAGTGCGTGAAGCCTGCGAAGATGATGAACACCAGCGTGAGTACGACGACCACACCCAGCCAGCGCACGATCTTGTCGATCGCCACAATGCTGCGATAGAGCACCGTCAGCGCCACAGCGCATGCCCCCATCGCAATCAGTGTTTGTCCGCTGAGCACGAACGGAACGCCGAGCAGCTTGACGGAAAAGATTGGCTGCGACGCATTGGGAACGAAGAACGACACATACTGCGCGAAGCCGATACACCCCGACGCAATCGAAAGTGGCGAGCTGAACAGGATCTGCCACGCGTAAAGAAACGAGAAGACGCGGCCCAGCTTGCGCTCGCCGTAGACGTGCTTCAGATAGGCATACGATCCGCCGGCCTCGGGGTACGTCGTTCCCAACTCGCTCCACACCATGCCGTCGCACAGCGACAGCGCGGCGCCGAGTATCCAGCCCAGCATCGCCTGAGGCCCGCCCATTGCGGCGACAATCAGCGACAGCGTGACGAACGGCCCAACACCCACCATGCCGATCACATTCAGTCCAAGCGCGGAGAGCGTGGAGAGTCCGCGTTGCAACTCCGGCTGGGTTGGCTTCACTGGCTCAGTCAGAGGAAGGCGATCAATGTCCATTGGCCCGCCGCTGTAGAGAGTCGCACTCGCGCTTCACCATTGTCCTCGCCTCCGCGAGTTTCGCTTCCGTCTCTTGCAGCCAACGTCCATCGGCTGCTGCCTGTTCCTTCGCGCGCAGAATCTCTGGCTCAAGCGCCTCAGCGGCCGGGCCACCGGCGATCTTCCGCACCGCGACAAAATTCTTTGCGCTCAGAGCGCTGCGTATCTCTTCACGCGAGATTGAAGCGCTCCTGCCCGCCGCATCCAACTCGCGGACGACGATCTCAGTCATCACTGCTACATCGTATCCTGCGCTCAGCTCGCGCACTGCCTTACTGACGATCTTGTGCGAAGCGTGAAAGCTCATGCCCGTTACGCGGACAAGCGTGTCCGCAAGCTCCGTGACCGGAAGGAAGTTTCCGTCGGCGGCAACGGCCATGCGCGCCGTGTTGAACTCCGCCTCGCCAAGCGCTCCCGCCAAAAGACGCAGGCTGCGTTCTCCGTCTTCGAACGCCGTGTACACCAACGGCTGCAAGTCGTCTTCGGCGTCGTTCATATCGGCAAACGGCGTATTGTGCAGACTGCCCAGAACCGCCTGCGCCTCCATCAGCGCACGGCTCGCCAGCACTCGCACATGCTCCAGCGGGACGGGGTTCCGCTTTTGCGGCATGATGCTGGATATCTGCACATAAGCATCGCTCAGCCTCAGGTAGCCGAACTCGGCCGTGCTCCAGAGCAGAAGGTCCTGCGCGAAGCGGCCGAGGCTCAACATGGCCGTGGCCAGCACGCCGCAGCTCTCGGCGACATAGTCGACGGCGGCAATCGCGCCATAGGAGTTGACTTGCAAGCCTTCAAATCCGAGCAGGGCCTCGGTGAAATGTCTGTCGATCGGAAATCCAGTTGTCGTAATCGCGCAGGCTCCAAGCGGATTTCTGTTCACCCGCGCATAGGCCTGCCGCACCCGCTCCGCGTCGCGCTCCAGAATCTCGATGTAGGCCATCAGGTAGTGGCCAAGCGTCGTTGGCTGAGCGGGCTGGTTGTGCGTGTACGCGGGCGTCAGGGCCGCGCGATGCTCCCAGGCCAGCTCCAGCAACAATCTTCGTAGTCCGAGCAGAGCGGTCAATGTGTCCAGCAGGCGTCCACGCAGCACCATGCGGTACATCGTCAGGTCGATGTCGTTGCGGCTGCGCGCCGTGTGCATCTTTCCGGCAACCTCTTCGCCGCAGGCTGCCGCCATCTTCTTCTCGATGTAGAAGAACAGGTCTTCAAAACTTCCGTCGTACTCCGCCGTTCTAATCTCATCGCGGTCCAGCGCGTCCAGCGCGCGAAGGCACTGGGCGGCCTCGCCCCCGGGCATGATGCCCTGCCGCGCCAGCATCAGCGTGTGCGCATATTCAATCTCCAGCAACGGGTCCAGGAAATACTTCTTCGCGTCTGCAAATACCGGGGCCAGCACCGTGTCGCGATACACCGGAGCCGGAAATTTCGTCGTCACCCTCGACGTTGTCATTGCTGTCCTTTGCTGCATCTGTTTCAAGACAAAAAAATAGGTGGCGCAAACCATTATGGTTTACGCCACCACGGTTGACTACCAGCGCACGGCAATACCGTACTGAACGATGCGCGCTTCCAGCACCGAGCCACGATTTGTGACCAGGTTCCCATTCGGTGTCCCGATCGGGCGGCCCTGCGGGTCAGTCGCGGATGTCACGATCGCCTGCACCGGCGAAAGGCTGGTCACGTTGGTGTGGTTGAAGATGTTGTTCGCCTCAAGCAGGAACGAGGGCGAGATGCGGTCGAACAGCTTCGGGAAGGTCCTTGTATAGCGTCCGTCGAACTGGTAGACGTTCGGCGAGCGCAGCGAGTTCCTTCCAACGTAGAGTGGCCGTGTAACCGAAGCAACCGACGAGTCGCCATTGATCGAGACGTTGGTGATGATGTTTTGCTGGTCGCCCGACATCACGTTGGCCAACAGCGCCACCATGTTGTGATTTGCAAGCGTGTTGAGGAAGCCCTGCTTCAGGCCGAACGTCGGTTCCATCACAGCCGTCATGTTGAACGCCTGGGGATGGTTGACGATGCTGTTTCCGCGATCACGCTTGCGGTTTGTCGTGTCCATGATCGCTACGCTCTGTTCGAACGTGTTGACCTCGGGAGCATCCGAGATGGTGTGCGACCAGGTGTAGTTTGCGTTGAGCTGAATGCCGTGCGACAGCGAACGCGTGTAGTTCAGGATCAGCGCGTTGAAGCTGGTGTTCGCCCCGGACTCAACCTGGTTGATCTGGTTGAACCGAGTGTCGAGACGAGCGGGCCCAAGGACTGGCCGGCCATCGGCGAGATAGCTGGTGATGTTCGAAGGGGCATTGATCGGGTTGATGTTGTGCAGGTACATCAGGTTGCGGCCATTCGTAAGAATGTAGCCGACCATGACTGTGTCGTAGCGGCTGAACTCATGCGAGAGCTGCATCGTTGCGTTCCAGGTGTACTCGTTCTTGAACTTCGGCGAGACGGTCGTCACGTTCTGCAACGAGGTTGCACCGCTGGTGGGAATGTTCGGGAACGCGAGTGTGCTGGTGGCCGCTCCCGAGATGGTAAAGCTGTTCACGCGGTTCGATCCATCGAGGTTGAGCGCGTTGAACCAGAGGTTCGTCGGCGTCGACTGGTAGAACATGCCACCCGATGCCTTCAGCACGGTGTGATCGTCGAGGCGGTAGGTTACGCCCAGACGGGGAGCGAAGTTCGCGCCCGGCGTGTTGAAGCTGCGCGAGTTGACGAAAGGCGCGTTCGGGTTTGCCTGCGGCCCCTTGAAACGGTCATAACGTCCGCCGTAGACGACCAGAAACTTCGGTGTGATCTGCCATGTGTCCTGAATGTAGGCGCCGAAGAACATGGAAGCATACCCGATGCCGGTCTTGTCCTGCTGGCTGCGGAACTGGCTGTAGCCATAGGGATTCGTACCATTCTTCGCCGCAAGGTAGGCCGCAACCGAGGTGAAGGTGTACTCGTTGAAGCTCACCAGCCGTTGGCGGTTGAGTAACTGCGCCAGACTGAAGCCGCCTTTAATGGTGTGCTTTCCGCGGATATAGGAGATGTTGTCGCTGCCGCTGGGCACCTTGTCCGTGTACTGGTCGCCGCCGTTGCTCGACGCTCCAATGTTAGCCGCGCCGCTGATGACGATCGCAGGATCTTTGCCGCCCTGTGGGCCGGCGAAGTGCGAGTTGTTGCGGAAGGGCCACGAGAAGCGAAGCTCGTTCAGCAGGTGGTCGTTGATTGTCGAGGTAAGCTGGCCGCCGATGACATGCGCGCGGTCCAGGAAGTCCACTCCCGTGCTGCGAGTGTTCAGCCCGCCGACCTGCGTGTTGTAGGGGAAGTTGTTCTTGAAGTAGTTGTAGCGGACGAACATCGAGTTCTTGTTGTTGATCGTCCAGTCGCCACGTCCCAGCAGGAAGGTGCCGTGCAGCATGCCGGGCGCCGCTACCAGTTGGTCTGCCGGGATGCCGATGGCCGCTGCATTGGCCGCAGTGACCGTGACCGGCGCGGGCTGTCCGCGTGTGACGTGCTCATACGATCCGAAGAAGAACAACTTGTCCTTGATGATCCTTCCGCCAGCGTTGGCCGAAAAGTCCTGAAGCTGAAGGTTCGGTTTGGCGGCTGCCTTGTTGGCGAAGTACGGATAGGCCGTTGCGTCCTGCCAGCGGCGGATCCACTGGAACAGGCCATGGAAGCCGTTCGTTCCGTTGTTCGAGATCACGTTGTAGACGTTGCCCGAGGTCCATCCGTACTCCGGGTTGAAGCTGTTGGAGACGGTCTGTACCTCCTTCACAAAGATGTCGCCGATGGGGAACAGGCGCAGGCCGACGCGGTCGCTCTGCGTGTTCACCATGCCGTCCATCTGGTAGTTGATGCGGTCCAGAAGGCCGTTGGTGTTGATCGTGCGCGGGATGCCGAGCTCTGGGTTCGGATGGCCGCTCACGCCCGGCTGGAAGAGGATGAAGTTGTACGGATTGCGCGATGTCAGCGGCAGGTTCTCAACCTCGCGCGAGTCCAGCGTGCGCTGCACGCTCAGCGTCGTCGGGTCGATGTTGGTGATCGTCGCCGAAACGTCGATCTGCTCGGAGGTGTTGCCAACCTTCAGCGCGCTGTCGAGCGTGGCTTCCTTGCCCGCCGTCAGCACGACCTGGTCGAACTTCGCTGTGCTGAAGCCGTCCTTGCTGATTGAAACCGTATAGGTTCCCAATGGCAGATTGAGGAGGACGTAGTAGCCATTGCCCTCGGTCGCGATCTTTCTTGTAAAGCCCACGGCGGCATTGGTCGCAGTGACTTCAGCGCCGGGGATCGCCGCGCCGCTGGCGTCGGTCACCTGACCGCGAATAGTACCGTTGATCGACTGGGACTGCCCCCACGATGGGACTGTTGTAACGAGACCTGGGAGTGCCGCCAACAAGGCGGCGCTGAGAAGTGAAGTGCGAAGACGACGGGTCAGCAAGGTATGCCTCCTGAATATCCTGAAGCTGTGTTTCTTTAGATCGCAAAAGCCGTTTTCGGGCGCTTTGAAACTTAGTAAAATCTATTTAGTAAGTATCGAGATGCCCCGAGACTAGTGAATCACTGTCCGGCTTGTCAATAAAAATTGTTGGACTGTTCACGCCAGCAGTTGCGCTTCTGTGGCAGACAGGCTCAATGAGATCGCACCGTGAAGCTGCGCCTGGGGCCCCAGAGAGCTCGACCGCAACTGCGGTTTGGCGAACTCATTTTGCGCAAGCAGCCTCGCGGTGACTCTACAAAGCTCCGGGTGGGAGCCTACGCCCCCGCCCAGGATGACGACACCGGGGTCCAGCGTCAGCGCCATGCCGACGATGCAGTCGACAAGGATTTGTGCCGTGTATTGAACGACTTGCGCTGCCATCCGATCGCCGTCGACGGCCAGATCGAAGACCTCGGTCGCCCTCAGCCTCTCAAGCCCCGCCAGGTTCGGACGCCGCTCGCGCTCCAGCAGGCGCTTCCACTCCGCCTCGATCCCAAGGCCGCCAATCGCACGTTCCAATTGACCCGTTGCGTGCACCTCGAGGTTCTGGCGCGGCTTCCCGGCGACGTTTCCATAGCCGATCTCGCCCGCGCTCCAGTTTGCCCCGTGGTGCAGTTTGCCGTGGATAAAGATGCCTGCGCCGACGCCCGTGCCCAGGGCGATGAAGACGAAATCCCCAACCCCTTCGGCGGAACCGCGCCAGTGCTCCCCGACGGCGGCCAGGTTCGTATCGTTCTCGATCAACGCCGGAATTCCCAACTCGCGCTCCAGCATCGACCGCAGAGGAACATCGTTCCAGTCGTAAAGGTTCGGTGCCGAAAGCACCACGCCGGAGTTGACGTTCGTGATTCCCGGAGCGCCGGCGGTGATATGCAGCACCTTGCGGAGCGACGTCGAGCCCTCCTGGCACATCACCTTCAGCCCTTCATGAATCAGCGAGCAGACGGCCTTCGGCGAGCGCTGCTTCTCCGTAAACTGCGTTGCCCACTGCGTGACCACGCGGCCGTTCAGGTCGGCAAGAATCATGCGCAGCCGCGTTCCGCCGATGTCGACGCCCGCGACGTAGCCGTGGCTGGCGTTGAAGCGCAGCATCTCCGGCGGACGTCCGCCGCTCGACTCGCCATCGCCCAGGTTCTCCACCAGGCTCAGCGACTCCAGGTAGGCCACGGCGCTCGACACCGTCGGCGCGCTCAGTCCCGACAGGCGCACCAGGTCGGCCTTCGAGCAGGGGTTGTGTTCCTTCAGCAGGCGCAACAATCCGCGCGCATTGGCCCGGCGAAGATGGGCAGGCCGCGATGGGGCTATTGCGGCGTCAGTCAAAGCATGGGAGGTGGAATCTGTTCGCATTCGTTTCGGCTGTCGCAGCACACATCATACCCTAAATTTCTTAATAAACTTTACAAAGTTAAAACTATCGTGGTATCCATTACGCAATAAAGAATCGTCATCCTGCGACTGCCCCGTGCAACTCTTTCGTCTGGTGTGGCCGCATGTCACCCCTTATTTTGTAAGGACGCCTTCACAAGGAGCCTCTTCGTTCATGCGACTCGATCTCTGCCGCGGCACAATGGCCTCGCTGCTCACACTCTCTCTCGCGCTCAACGGAGCTGTCGCTGTGGCGCAACAGCCAGCGTCCACCGACTATCACTCCGCGTATGCGCGTCCCCTGCCGATCGATCGCGGCTCCGCCGGACTTTCGCAGACGCTCCAGAAGCTGCACACGCGCGCCTCGCTTGCCATGGTCACGGCGCACCCCGACGATGAAGACGGCGGCATGCTCACCTATGAAGGGCGCGGCCAGGGCGTCGACACCACGCTGCTCACGCTCAATCGCGGCGAGGGCGGACAGAATGTGATGACCGGCGACTACTGGGACCAGCTTGGTACCCTGCGCACGCAGGAACTGCTCGCCGCCGGCAACTACTACGGCGTCCACCAGTACTGGACCCGCGTCGCCGACTACGGCTTCTCGAAGACCATCGAAGAGGCGCTGAAGACCTGGGGCGAAGACCGCGTGCTCTATGACGTTGTGCGCGCCATCCGCATCCAGCGTCCGCTCGTCGTCACCAGTGTCTTTGCCGGTAATGTCTCCGACGGCCACGGCCAGCACCAGGTCGCAGGCTACAGCGCGCAGAAGGCGTACGTCATGGCGGGCGACCCGAAGGTCTTCCCCGACCAGATCAAGGCCGGCCTCATGCCCTGGTCGCCGCTCAAGGTTTACGCCCGCGTACCGTTCGCGCGCGTCACCGAGAAGGGAATCTACGACTACGCCACCGGCCACTGGGAGCCCGTCCGCTTCCGCAACTACGTCGATGGCACCTGGATCGAGGGCGTGCCCAAGGCAACCGTCGAGATCCCCAGCGGCAACTACAACCCCATGCTCGGCAACTCGTACATGCAGATCTCGCGCGAAGGGCTCAACGAGCAGAAGACGCAGAACGGCGGCATCGCCATTCCTCTTCCGCGCCTGGCCTCCAGCCCGTATCACCTCTATGCCTCGCGCGTAGGTTCCGCCGAGCATGAGAAGACCTTCTTCGACGGCATCGATATTACACTCGCCGGAATCGCTTCCTATGCGCCTGAAGCTGAGCAGGCTGCGTGGGCCGAAAAGCTGAACGCCCTCAACGCCACCGTTGAGTCGGCGATCGCCTCCTACAACGCCGCGAACCCCGCGACCATCGCGCCGACACTCGCAAAGGGCCTCGCGCAAACCAATGCGCTCATCGACGCGGTTGCCAAGAGCAAGCTCTCCGCCGAAGCCCGCTACAACATGACGCACGAGTTGACGATCAAGCAGCGGCAGTTCAACCTCGCGCTTGAGCAGTCGCTTGGACTCACCCTGCTGGCCAATACCACCGAAGGCTCTGGAGCGCCCGCGCGCATGGGCCCCTTCGGCGATCTCTCCACCCAGACCCCAACCTCGCAGACAGTCGTTCCCGGCAATAAGATCGCCGTTGCCGTGCACATCGCCAACCAGGGTACGGAGTCCGTCGCTCTTACCGCCGCCGATGTCATCTCCGAGGCGGGTAGCGGATTCAGCGTCACGCCCAAGGCTGCGGTCAAGCAGGAGACGCTCACCCCCGGGGCCACAAGCGACCCATCGTTCGAGGTCTCCGTTCCGCATACAGCCGAACTCACGAAGCCATACTTCAGCCGCCCTACGCTCGAGCAGTCGTACTACGACATCAACGACCCGCGCTACCTCAACCTCCCAACGCGGCCGTATCCGCTTCTTGCAACCGCAACGGTTACATATCGTGACGTGGCCATCAAGCTCTCGGGAGTCGTGCAGACCGTGCACCGCGTCAACGGCGAAGGCCCTGTGTTGGAGCCGCTGCTGATTGCTCCGGCCATCTCGCTGTCGGTCTCGCCCTACGCCGGCATCGTCCCTCTCAGCGATGGAGACCTCAGCCTTCACGTCTCCCTCCACAGCTCCGTAAAGGGACCGGCGAAGGGAACGGTCCGCCTCGACCTGCCCAAGGGCTGGAAATCCACGCCCGAGGTTGCGGACTTCTCCACCATGCGCGAGGGCGAAGACCAGAACCTCACCTTCAAGGTCCAGCCGGAGCAGGTGCAGGCCAAGCCCTACACCATCACCGCGGTCGCCGAATACAACGGCGAAAAGTTTACCCAGGGCTTTGAGACCGTCGGCTATCCCGGCCTGCGTCCTTACCCGCACTATCGTCCGGCCACCTACAAGACCACCGGCGTCGACGTGAAGACCGCGCCAAACCTCAACATCGGCTACATCATGGGCACCGGAGACGACGTAGCGACCTCGCTCGCCGACATCGGCATTCACCCCACGCTGCTCACCCCCGGCGACATCGCATCGGGAGACCTCTCGCGCTACGACGCCATCATCCTCGGTATCCGTGCCTACGCCGCCCGGACCGAACTCAAGACCTTCAACAACCGTCTGCTGGAATACGCCCACAACGGCGGAACCGTCATCGTCCAGTACCAGACACAGGAGTACGACCACAACTACGGCCCCTACCCGTTGACCCTCTCCGGCGATCCTGAGAAGGTCGTCGAAGAAGACAACAAGGTCTCTATCCTCGTTCCCAACGATCCCGTCCTCAACTGGCCCAACAAGATCACCACCGCTGACTTCGACAACTGGGTCGAGGAGCGCGGCCACGGCTTCATGCGCGAGTGGGATCCCCGTTACGTCGCCCTCACCGAGATGCACGACACCGACCAGGACCCCCAGAAGGGCGGGCTTCTCTACGCCCGCTACGGCAAAGGGGCCTATGTCTACATGGCATACGCCTTCTTCCGCCAGATGCCCGACGGAGTTCCCGGCTCCTACCGCATCATGGCCAACCTCGTCAGCATGGGCAAGAACCCCGGACTGGCGCTGGGCAAGGAAGCCTCTGCCGGCGCGACAGGGAAGTAGCTTCTCCACAGCGGTGCGAGGGGTGGCCTCTCGCACCGCATTTTTTCTCGAGCCGCAATTTGGAACTCGATGAACAACGACAACCCCGTCTAAGAAGGTGTCATCCTGAGCGGAGCGCAGCGGAGTCGAAGGACCTGCGGTTGTTTTCCTTCCAGCTTCGTTTGTCATTCCGCAGCGTAGCGGAGGAATCCGCTTTTTCTCCACCCATCGGGGCCGCGACACCCGCGCTCCCTCCCCCGCGATACCATAAACGTATCCCCAGGAATGCGTTTCGCATTCGCACCGGCTAAACTGGTATAGAGGTATAGACAGGAATCCAATGACTACCGCGCGCAACTACCCCCACGCCATGCTCCGCGAGATCTTCGAGCAGCCCCAGGCCATCGCCCAGACCCTTGCCGCGTACGCCGACGGCACCAGCCTTCGCGAAGATGTCTTCTCCGCAGCCCGCCAGGCGCTCGTCGGGCGCGACAGCATTCTCATCTCCGCCTCCGGCTCCAGCCGCCACGCCGGCCTCTCCGGAGAGATTCTCTTTGAAGACCTCGCAGGTATCGCCGTTGATGTCGAGTACGCCAGCGAGTACATCTATCGCTCCACGCAGACGCTCAGGAACCCCTGCTTCCTCGTCATCTCGCAGTCCGGCGAGACGGCCGACACCTCCGAGGCCCTGCGCGAGGCCATCGCCCGCGGCTCCTCGACCATCGCCATCACCAACCGGCCTGAATC
>JAFDVV010000087.1 GCA_018268775.1 Acidobacteriota bacterium
CTGTTTCGTCAGCAGAATGATCTGCCCCACATGCTGCTGGACGTGGCCAACCACCTGGTAGATTGCTTCAAGCATGGAGACGTCGCGACCCTGCGGCGTTGTCCTCTCCGCCAGCCGCGATGCTGGAAAAGAATCGATGATGGCCTGCGCTTCTTTCACGGTTGAAGCGAAGAGATCAATGAGAGCGGCAGAAGTAAGGCCCTCAGAGCGGCTGAACTCGGCGTCGCGCGTGCGGATGTCTTTGGCGCCACCGACCCCGTGCATGATCCACTGGCGCATGTTGCCGCAGAGATGCAGAACGAGGTTGCCGACAGCGTTTTCGTGCGCTCCGTGGCGTTCCCATACCTGGTCGTCGCTGAGCTTTTTGAGGCAAACAGTCAGATATCCGGTCATCTGCTCCAGCTTGCTGCTGGAGGCCTTGAGAAACAGCGTTCCGATCTCGTTATCCATGCAGGCATTTTAGCGCGAAGGGTTTGACCGAATCATCGGCAACCCGTACACTCAGAAGAGTGGGACGTCGGCAGAGCTTCTCTGCGGCTCCCGCTCAAGTCTGTTGCCTCCTCGTTCAATGGTAGGACAGTCGGCTCTGAACCGATCAATCGGGGTTCGAATCCCTGGGAGGCAACCAATCATTCCTTTGCGGATTTTAAGATAACGATAGACTTGCTTGGGCCGGAGAATCTCCTTCGCAAGAAATACCTGTGAGTGTGGAATGAGAACTGTGGGTTCAGAGCAGAAGAAGGTTGTCCGTGTTGGGTTGATCGGTTACGGCTATGCGGGCCGTACGTTCCATGCGCCACTGATTCAAGCTGTGCCGGGGATGGCACTTAGCGTTGTGGGGTCGAGCAAGGGGGACGCGCTGCGAACGGTTCTTCCGGACAGCAGAATCTGTGCTGTGGACGAGGTCGCGACGAGCGAAGATGTAGACTTGGTTGTTATCGCAAGCCCCAACGAGAGCCATTACCCGCTCGCGCTGGCAGCCTTGCGCGCGGGAAAAGATGTCGTCGTCGACAAGCCATTTACCGTGACTCTGGAGCAGGCACGGTCTTTGAGGAAGGTCGCTGAGGAAGAAAAGCGGTTGCTCTCCGTCTTTCATAATCGTCGATGGGAGAGCGAGACTCTTGCAGTGAAGGACGTTTTGCAGTCAGGTGTACTGGGCAAGGTGACGCACTTCGAATGCCACATGGACAGGTTTCGTCCCAACGTGCGCAAGCGGTGGAGGGAAGACCCGGGGCCGGGAGCGGGTCTGTGGTTCGACCTGGGGCCGCACCTGATCGACCTTTCACTGTATCTCTTTGGCATGCCGCACTCGGTGAGCGGCAGCTTCGCGGTTCTGCGCGATGGCGGCGAGACGGATGACTGGGCGCACATTCAGCTCTTCTACGACCACATGCGCATCGTGTTACATGCGTCGCTGCTTGTCTCCGGCGGCGGGCCGCGCTCGGTGCTGCATGGGACGAAGGGCAGTTGGGCGAAGTGGGGACCGGATGTGCAGGAGGACCAGCTCAAAGCGGGGATATCGCCGAACGACCCCGGCTTTGGCGTCGATCCGTCGCCGTGCTTTCTCTTCAATGGAGAGACCGGAGTGAAGACCGAGACGGCATCGCCGCGCGGGAACCAGCTTGGCTACTACGCCGCTGTACGCGATGCCATACTGAGCGGAAGACCGTTGCCGGTCACGGCCAGAGATGCGGTTGCCACGATGGCCATTCTCGAAGCGTCGTTTCAGTCGGGCGCGGAAGGCAAGGTGTTGCCGATACCACTGACCGATCAAGAGCGGTCAGAATGGTCGGTAGCGCCGTAGTCAACGGACTATCGTAACTCGACGCAGGTAGTCAAAGGTGCCGGATGCCTCGGGTTTAACGCCGTCGATTCGCCGCGAATGAACGACCTCGTTGTTGGGATACCAGAGAGGGATTCCGGGCAGATCGACGGCGAGGATCTTTTGTATTTCGATGTAGTCTTCGCGGCGCTTTGACTGATCGGTCTCTGACGCCGCGGCGGTGAGCAGCGCATCGACGCGCGGATTGGAGTAACGTCCGCGGTTGGCGCCCTTTGGAGGAAAAGAACTGGTGCCATAGGTGTACCGGAAGATGTCCGGGTCTTCGTTGGAGCCGATCCAGCGCAGAGCGTACATCTGGAATGCGCCGTGTGTGACATCGGAGTAGAAGGTGCCGAATTCGGTCGAGCGGATGTCGAGGCGTATGCCGGCGGCGCGAAGCTGCTGCTGCAACACGGCTGCCATCAGGCGCGTGGACTCGTCGGTCGAGGTCTTCAGCGTCAACCGCAACCGGATGCCGTCAGCGCCGGGATGGAAGCCAGCTTCATCGAGCAGCCGCCCGGCGCGTGCAACATCGTGTGGATACTGCGCCATCTCCGTGTCGCTCGCCGCAGCCCAGTGCCCTTGCGGCAGAAGTGTATTCGCAAGCACCGCCTGACCGCGCCAGATGGCGTCGACGATGGCCTGCCTGTCCATGGCACAGGCGATCGCCTGCCGCACACGGCGGTCGCGGAGTGCAGGATCGTTCACGTTGAAGTTGGAGTAGACGACGACGGAGCTGGGGCTGGACTCGATCTTTACGTTGGGGGCCTCGGCAAGCGTGTGGAGCATGTCGAACGTAAGGACGTTGCTGGCGAGGTCGGCCGATCCCTTACGAAGTTCGAGCGCGCTGGTGATGGTATCGGGCACGACGGTGAAGCGGACTCCGTTGATCTTCGGTGGGCCGGCCCAGTAGCGATCGTTGCGCGCGACGATAACCTCTTTGTCCTGCACGGCACTCACGAACCGGAAGGGGCCGGTGCCGATGGGATGCAGGCCGAAGTCCTTGCCCGCGCCCCGAGGAACGACGCCGAAGAGGCCGTCGCTCATATTGAAGAGCAGTCCGGCATCGGGGTGCTTCAGGTGGATGGCGAGTGTGAGCCGGTCCTGAACATCGATGCGATCGACGGCGGAGAAAGCCCCGCCCTTGGCTGTGATCAGGGTGCCGTTGATCATGCTGCGGATGGTCCATGCGACGTCCTCCGCTTCGAGATGGCGGCCGTCATGAAACTGCACGCCGTCGCGGAGATGGATGATGAGAGTGAGCGAATCGGGCTGCTCCCAGCTTGTTGCGAGCCAGGGTTTGAGGTTGTAGTGCTCGTCCTTCTTCACCAGTGCATCGAAGATCACGCCGCCGACACGTTCGGACTGCGCATCCGTGCCCTGGCGAAGATCGAGATTGTTGGGGCTGCTCTCGATGATCATTATGACGGTGTTTCGATCGACTGGTCTGCTGTGGCAACCTGCGAGCAGGGCAACGCCAGCGGCAACGACTTGCGCGATGCAGAGCAGTCTCTTTGGCCGCGAGCTGCTCATCCGTAGGTGACCTTTCCCAGTACGACGGGCCTGGCCGCTCCTGTGGCGCTCGGGACATTGCCAGGACGGATGTTCCATGTAAGCCAGGCCATCAGGGCAAACGCCATGCCTTCCTTTGCCTGGGCGGGGACGCCAAGGTCTTCCATGGTCTGTACCTTGACGCCAGTGGGCTCGAGCTCGGATCGAAGCATGCTCATCAGCGTTGCATTTCGCGCACCGCCCCCTGCGACGACATACTCCGTCCGAGCCGGCAGGGACGTCTTGTTCAGATGCGGTGCGACGAAGCGGCGATAGGCATCGAGTATCGACTCGGATGTAAGCGCAGTTGCCGTGGCGATGATGTCCGCATCCGTCGCGCCAGCTTTGCGGCACTGCGCGATAAAACGGTCGACAAACGCGCCACCAAACTCTTCGCGACCGCAGCTCTTCGGTGGAGGAGCGGCAAAGTATGACGATTGCAGAAACCTTTTTACAACTGCCGGATGCACAGTGCCTTGGCGGGCCGTCGCTCCGTCGCGATCGAAGGGTTTGCCGAACAGCTTTGTCATGCATCCGTCGATGACGACATTTGCCGGGCCCGTATCGAAGGCGACCACGCCCTGC
>JAFDVV010000088.1 GCA_018268775.1 Acidobacteriota bacterium
TCGCGACGAAACAGCAGTTCTCTGTCTGCTGATGCTGCGCGGGCCGCAGACTCCGGGAGAGCTGCGCGGCAGGGCCGATCGCATGTACGCCTTCGACGATATCTCCGCCGTACAGGCGACGCTCGAGCGGCTGGCCTCGCGCGAGGCCTCAGCCGAGCCGAACGGCCCCGGCGCTGGAACCGCAACCGGACCGCTCACCCTGCTTCTTCCGCGCCAGCCCGGTTCGCGCGAGGCCCGCTACGCGCACCTGCTCTCGGGTGCGCCCGATCTCTCCGCCGCAATCGCCAGTGCAACTCCTGCGCCTGCAACACACACAGCGGCCAGCGAACGAATCGCCCAGCTCGAATCCGAGGTCGCACGGCTCGCCACGGCAGTCGAATCCCTTCAGGAACGCATTGCCAGTCTCGAGAAAAATTGAAGGCATTCGTCTGTGCAGCACACCGTAGTTGTGAAATGATCGAGGTCTTCTGACCGCACGTATGTCGAACCCGCACGCTATCCCGGTCGATGCAACCGCCGACAGGCGAAGCCATGGCCGGCGCAAAGAAGACATCCGCAACGAGCAGCTCTCCCGCGTCATTTCGCAGATACCCGACGGCGTCGTCTGCATCGACCGCGACTGGCGCATCACCTTCGCCAACGACGAGGGCCGCCGCATCTCGCAGATTGGGCCACAGCACATCGAGAGCGACAGCATCTGGGAGATGTTCCCGGCCATCCTGAATACCGGGCTCGAGCGAGTCTATCGCGCCGTAATGGAGACTGGCGTCTCCGAACATCTCGAACACTACAGCACGCGCTCCGATCTGTGGCTCGACGTTCATACCATTCCTCTGCGCGAAGGCATCGCAGTTCTCTATCGCGATATCACCGACCGCAAAGGCGCGGAGTTTCTCCGCGATTCGGCCTCGCGGCGGCTCATGCAGGTACTCGAAGCCACGACGGACGCCGTTGTCAGCATCGACCGCAACGACAACTTCACCTACCTCAATCGCCGTGCCCGCGAGCTGCTTGCAGTCAAGGGCGACCTTCTGGGAAAGAACCTCTGGCAGGAGTTTCCGTTTGCGAAGAACAACGGACAGTACCTTCACTATTTCAACCTCGCCATGCACGAAGGAGTTCCCGGCGAGTTTGAGGACTTTTATCCCGATCCGCTGAACCTATGGCTCGCCTTTCAGATTCGTCCCTCCGACGAGGGCGTCGTCATCTTCTTTCGCGACATCACTGCCAGACGCAGCTCCAATGTCGCTCTTCAGCAGCAGCGCGATCTTCTCTCCGTTGTGCAGCAGACGGCACGAGTCGCCACATGGGACGTCGACGTAGCCACCGGAACAATCACCTTCGGCGAAGGATCGTATCCGGTCTTCGGACGTCCTCTATCGGAGCTTCCCGACCTGCACGCCTTCACCCGTCATGTGCTTCCGGAATATGTGCCGGTCGTCGCCGAGCTGATTCGCAAAACAAGCGCGACCGGCGAGATGATCGTCACAGATTTTCCCATCCGGGCAAGTGATGGCACCCTGATATGGGTCGAGTGCCGCGGCAAGGCGCTCATCGTCGACGGCGTCGCCGTCAGGCTGCGCGGTCTTTCCATCGACATCACCAGCCGCAAAACGAGCGAAGAGGCGACCGAACGACAGCACGCCGAGTTGGAGACCGTCTACCGCACAGCTCCCATTGGCCTCGCGCTCTTCGACCCCGTCGAGTTTCGCTATCTCCGCGTCAACGACCGGCAGGTTGAAACGATCGGCGCGCCCCGCGAGAAGATTCTCGGCAAGCGTATTGTCGATATCGCTCCACTGCCGGGTATCGAGGACCTCTTCCGCCAGGTGGCCGCCGGAGATTCCATTCGCAATCACATCTTCGAAGGCGAGCTGCCAACGCGCCCGGGCGAGCATCGCTACTGGAACTGCAATTATTCGCCTGTCTACAACTCCGATCGCGAGGTCGTGGCAATCGCAGCGGCCGTGCAGGAGATCACGCACCAGAAGAAGTCGGAGCAGGCGCTCGTGCAGAGCGAAAAGCTGGCCGCCGTGGGGCGTCTCGCCAGCTCCATCTCGCACGAGATCAACAACCCGCTTGAGGCCATCACCAACCTGCTCTACCTCATCGGCAAGGCCGACGATCTGCCTCCCGAACTGATGGAGTACGTCAACACCGCCCAGGGCGAGCTTTCGCGCGTGTGCGAGATCGCCACGCAGACACTGCGTTTCCATCGCCAGGCAGTCAAAGCGACCTTTGTCACAGCGCGCGATCTCGTCGAAGCCGTCTTGCATCTCTATCAGGGAAGACTTGCCAACTCGGGAATCACCGTCGAAACCGGCTTCACCACATCCACGGCGGTGCTTTGCCACGAGAACGACATTCGCCAGGTGCTGAACAATCTGATCGCCAACGCCATCGACGCCATGCGTCTCGGGGGCCGTCTGCTTATTCGCGCACATGACGCCACCGACCTGCTCGATCCCGTTCGGCGCAAGGGCATTCGCATCACCGTTGCCGACACTGGGCACGGCATGTCTCCCGCCGTTCGCAGCCGCATCTTCGAGCCCTTCTACACCACCAAGGAGCTCAACGGCACAGGCCTCGGCCTCTGGATCTCGCTAGGCATCGTCGAGCGCCATCGCGGACGCCTGACGCTGCGCAGTACCCAACACCCCATACACCACGGCACGATCTTCTCGCTCTTCCTTCCTTGCCACGACGGCATTCAGGAAGAAGCTCTGCCGCAGGAAGACTGATCTCTACAGCTCCGCCCAACGTCTCAGCAGGTTGTGATACACGCCGGTCAACTGTACGCCAACCGGGCTTCCCGGCAACTCTACCGCGAGCTTCTGGATCGCCTGGTCCATGTCGAACAACATCGTGCGGTCGCTGTCGCTGCGAATCATGCTTTGAATCCAGAAGAAGCTCGAAATGCGCGCGCCGCGCGTCACCGGCTCCACGCGATGCAGGCTCGTCGCCGGATACAGCACCATATGTCCCGCCGGCAGCTTGACGCTGTGCTCGCCGTAGCTATCCTCGACGATCAACTCGCCGCCGTCGTACTCCTCAGGCGGAGTCAGAAACAGTGTCGCTGAGACGTCCGTGCGGATCCGCTGCGCCGTCGTCACCACCTGCCGTATCGCGGTATCTACGTGCGAGCCGAAGCGTCCGCCGCCCGCATAGCGGTTGAACATCGGTGGAAACACGCGCAGCGGAAGCGCCGCCGACATAAACACCGGCGACCGCGCGAGGCTCTTCAACACCGCATCGCCAAGCTCCACGGCCAACGGCGAGCCCTCGGGAAGTTGCTGGTTCTCCTTCACCTTCTGCGCCTGGTAGCCGGCCGTCACCTTGCCGTCCACCCAGTCTGCCGCCTCCAGCTTCGCGCGGGCCTGCGCCGCATCGGCGGCGCTCAATACATTCGGAATCGTAATCAGCATAAGAAAGTCCACCACATTCGTTTTTGAAAGGTTCGAGCCCGGAGCCGTCATTCTGAGCGTAGCGAAGAATCTCAGTATTTCTGTGCCACGAGATGAAACTACAGGGATTCTTCGGCTCGCCTCAGAATGACGGCGAAGCCGTTAGAAGTGCGCATTGAACCCAAGCTGCGCATTGAATCCTTCACCCGGGACCAGATGGTTCGGGTGCGGTTGATCGATGTAAAACTTGTTCGTCAGGTTGACAAGGTTGGCCTGGAACTCAAGGCGATCGCTGATCGGCCTGCGCAACATCGCGTTGAATATCCAGTAGCCATTCATCGACTTGAACGCCAGCGGCGTAGCAAGAATCGGCGTCACGTTTGCCTGCGGAACCGCAACCATTGCCGTCGAGCTGGCGCGGCGCGGGCCTACGAAGTTTCCGCCAAACCCGCCGACAAACCGCCACGGCAGATTGTGCGTCACCCACACGTTGCCCGAGTTCCTCGGCACATTCGCCAGCGGGAAGTTCTTCGGATTGATGAAGTACGGATAGATGCCGAACACCGGATCGTTCGCCTTGAACAGCGCCCCGAACGGAGACGCGTTCAGCACGCTGTTCACCACGCGTCCGTCCAGATAGGCGTAGCCGAGGATGATGTCGAAGTGCGAAGCCAGGTGTCCCAGCGCTCCGACCTGAAAGCCCTGCACGCGCTGATTGCCGACGTTCAGAACCTGCGTCGTGTCCAGAGGGTTCGTTTCGTACACATTCGACTTGTTCGTCCTGAAGTACGAACCGCTGACATCCAGCTTGTCGTTCAGCAGGTCCCACTTCGTGCCCACTTCGTAGGTCTCGTTCTGCTGGGGGTCTTGCAGCGCGTTGTTTGCGCTCAGCGAGAGAGACTCCGCCGCCGGATTGAACGAGGTGCCGTAGTCGAAGTACACGCTGCCATTGCGCGCTGGCTTCACAACGATCGCCCCGCGATATGTCGGCTGCTGGATCAGTTGCGAGACGCGCGCCGATGAACCGGTTGGATCGACGTCCGTGTTGAAGTAGTCGAACCTCACGCCGCCCGAGAGCTGAAGCCACTGCGTCAGCTTCAGCGTGTCCATGCCGGAGATGCCATAGGCATTCGACGTCACATGCGTGCGTGCATTGATCGTCGTTGGCGAAGGAAGAACGTCCTGCGCATTCGGGTTTAGCGCCGAGGCGTAGATGTTTGTCGCGTAGGTCAGCGTTTGAGGACGCGAGCGCTCGCGACCACCCTCGACCGTCACCACAAAGTTGTTGTCGATCCTCCCGATCGCCACATGCCCGATGGCCTGCGTCTGCTCCCAGAGGATGTCCTCCGTCGCATTGCGCGCAATGATCGCGCGGCGCACATTGACCGCGCTCAGCGGCGTGTTCACGTTGTAGCAGGGCGTCGCCGCCGTCGGAGAGCAGGTCGCCGCTCCCGCTCCATTCACCACCGAGTACGTTGGCGTCGTATTGACCTGCGGCTCCACGATACGGAGATCGCGCGGATAGTTGCCCCACCGCAGCGTCGACCGCACTAGAAGGCCATTCGCAAAGCTGTGCTCAACTCTTCCCGTCACAATGTCGGGGTTCGTGCGCAGATAGCTCTCGCGTGCATATCCGTAATAGTTCTTGCGGTCGACCTTCGCCGCTGCAATGCCAAAGTACGGCAGACCGTAGTCCGGGACGCTGTCCTCGCTCTCATGCAGGTACGAGATCGAGCCGCGCGTCGCGCCGCGCAGTCCAAACGCAATTGACGGGGCCACGCCGTAGCGGCGCGTCTCGGCATAGTTCCTCTGCGCCACATTCGACTGCGAGCCCATCACATTCATGCGGAAGGCCGCGCCGGGGATGAAGTCATTCAAGGGTTCATTGACGTCCGCGGTAAGGCGCCGCATCGCATTCGTTCCTAGCTGAAGATTGCCGCGCACAAACTCGCGGTCCAGCGGCGTCTTCGACTCCTGGTTGATCACGCCACCCGTCGATCCGCGACCGAACTCCACGCTGGCCGGGCCCTGCAACACCTCGATCGCCTCGTAGTTGAATGCGTCGCGATAGTACGAGCCGAAGTCGCGAATGCCGTCGATGAACATGTCGTTGCGCGCCGAGAACCCGCGTATCGTCAGGTTGTCGCCCTGCGCTCCCGCCTCGCCCGCCGCGATGCTCACGCCCGGCACATTGCGCAGGCCATCGCGCAGCGTCGTCGCGGCTTGCTCCTGCATGATGAACTGCGGCACCACGTTGACCGTCTGTGGCGTGTCCAGCAGCGGCTCGGTAAACTGCGCCAGACCGATCGAGTTCGCCGACGTCGTCACGTCCACCGACTCCTGCGCGTGCAGGCCCACCACCAGCGTCGCCTGGTCCTGAATCCTGAAGTCGAGGCCCGTTCCCTCAAGAAGCTGGCGCAGGCCCTCTTCTTCGGGAAACGATCCTTTCACGCCACTCGTCTGAAAGCCCGCCAGCGTCGACTGCGGAACCGTGAGCTTCACACGGACTCCGGTCTGCTGTTCGAACGCCTTGATTGCCTGGTCCAGCCCGCCGGCGGGAATATCGAACTTCTTCACCGGAAGGTTCGTCGCCGGAGGGACCGCCGCAGTTGCGGTTCCCTCGCTGGGCGTTGTTGCGGCGTGCGCCTTTGTACCCGCTCCCACAACCGAATACGCCGCCAGCGTCCCCACCGCCAGCCATCCGCGCGAGCTTCCCAACCCGCGGTTACGATTCTTCCTTCTCGCGTTCCTCTTCATCGTCTGCCTCTCCAGTTCTCGAACGCCCTCGCAGCCCGAAAAAGGCGCAGAAGGGCCCATGCACGTGCGCAATCGTTTTTCGAAACGTCGCGCACACGGCAAAAACCACGCTGATGTTCAGAGATGGAGAAGGACGATAGAGATTTCGTTGAAGATGGCCAACGGTCTCCCTATAATCGCAATAAATCTCCAGTCGAAAGACTGTCGATCCCAGGTCCTCGCGGTCTCCGCCAAGAGATTACCCGCGAGGATCTGCCTTCCACTCCGCTTCTACGACGACCGAACCTCCAGCCTCGGAAGGCCTCGATACCGGCTGTAAATAACGATGTTTTGAATATAAGACAAGATTAGTCTGATATCAACCAAAATATGCGACTAGTTCAGTCTTAGATCGATTTTCGGACCATTTCTCCAAAATGAGCCCGAGAATGCGTTGATGCCCACCCTCAAAACGAGACGGCGGAGAGGGATTGTCTCCGCCGTTCCGTTCGATTGCCAATCCGCTAGAAGTTGATCTTCAGCGCGAACTGCCCAAAGCGCCGTTCGTCGTTTGCGCCATTGTTGTTGCCAATGCCTCCCTTCGATGCGGTAACGGGAACCGGTACGCCAGGACCGACGTTGGCCACGTCGTTCAGGCCCTGCTGGATAAAGAGGTTGTGGTGGTTGAGAAGATCGAAGCCTTCTGCGCGGAACTCGAGGTTGATCTGCTCATGAATGGGGAAGGTCTTGCTGACAGATGCATCGAAGGCCCACGCTCCGGGTCCGCGGAAGCTGTTGCGCGCAACCATGGTCGCGGGGAACGGTCCCCAGTCGGAGATTCCTCCCAGTGCTGGATTTCCGAACGACACTGCTGCCGGCAGGTTTCCGATGACGTAACTATTCGTCCCTCCGCCATTCTGGCCCGCCGGGATCGATTTGAACGTATGCTGCGAGATGCTTCCGGCGGCCGGCGTATAGCGTGCCACCTGGTAGCCGCTGTTGTTGTTCGTGCTGTCGAAGTACGAAAACGGAGTGCCTGTGCGGACAGTGTAGATGCCCGTCACCTGCCAGCCGCCAAGCGCCTGCGCCATCCAGCTATGTCCGGTGGCATAGAACGGTGTCCGGTAGATGGGTGCGATCACCAGGCGATGGCGGATGTCGAGGTCGCCGTTGCCGCGATCGAAGCCCGGATTGAACGGCTGGAGATACCCCAGCGAGAAGGAGTTGTTCGTCTCGGAGAACGTTGTGCTGAGATCGTCCAACTGGTGGGCCAGCGTATAGTTCGCCACCACGCTCAATCCGGTATTGCGGAAGTTCGTGCTCTGGAACTGGATGTTCATCGCCTCGTAGTACGAGTCGCCGTTGGAGCCTCTGTTGTTGATATTGGAGTATTGGTTGATGAGGCGCGTAAGTCCGGTCTTTCCACTGACGGGATCTACGAATGGATCGCCAAGAAGCACATTGCCTGAGCCGAGCGCGTTGATGTTCTTGATGTCATACAGGTGGAGTCCGCGCGCGCCCGCGTACTGCAACGACACCACCGTGTTGCGCGCCAGTTGCTGCTCCAGTGCTGCATCCCAGAACTGGGTCTGCGCCGTGCGGATGTTCTGGTCCACATGCCGCAGGCTCGTGGGCGGCAGCGGAACGTTGCCTGAAGACCCCGCCAGCGGCCCGGCGTTCGAGGTGGTGATCTTCACATTGTTGACCACAACCACGGCGTAGTTCGGCGGGTTCTGGATCACGTTGAACGTGACGTTGCCGAAGTTGCGTTCGTAGCTGATGCCGTAGCCGCCGCGAATCGCCGTCTTGCCCGTACCGAAGATGTCGTATGCAAAGCCGATACGCGGCGAAACCGTGCCGTACTGCGGCTTCCACAGGCCGCCGACCGTGCTCTGCGGCACCGTCGACACCTGGCCGTTGCGAATGGTCTGGAAGAGATTAGATCCCGGACCATAGTAGAAGTTCGAGTCCAGGTTCTGCTTGTTGTTGTGTTGCACGCCGTAGTACTCATAACGCAAGCCATAGTTGAAGGTGAAGCGCGGCGTCAGTTTGTATGAGTCCTGCGCATAAACGGCCCAGTCGTGGAAGCGGTTGCTGCGGGCAAAGACAGGCTGCGTCGCGGGAAGGTTGATGGAGCAGGCCGGGGTCTGCGTCAGTACTTTCGTGTACGGGTTGCGCACGCAGGGTAGCGCGCCGTTGGGGCTGACCGCAGCTTGAAACTGGAACAGGTCGCCGGTCAGCAGGTTCTGGAGTCCGGTGGTCCGGTTATTGCCAACCTGTTGCGTCGCCTGCGCATAGGCTCCATACGAGTTGTTGGCCTGCAGGTAGAGGATCTGTCCGCCGACCTGTATGGAATGCCTTCCCTTCTGGAAGTTCACGTCCTGGTTGATCTGGATGGTGTTTTGCGGTCCACCGAAAGGTAGTCCGCCGTTGGCCGGATTGAAGTCGTAGAAGCCCGGCAGTTGAATGAACGTGCTCGTCGTGGGAAGCTGCGCGTTGACTGAAACAATCAACACCGGGGTGTTCTGCAACTTCGTGTCGTAGGTCAGAGGAGCGTTGAACCGGCTGAAGCTCAGCTTCGTGCTCGAGGCCAGCGATGGATTGAAGACGTGCGAAGCGCTCCAAAGATACGCTCGCCCCTTGGTGGCTGCGCCCACGTTGTACTGCGAGTAAGGGGATGCGAACGACGCGCCGCTCAGGTCCGTCTCTTCATAGTCGGCATAGCGGAAGAACATCCGCGTCTTGTCGTTCATGTTGAAGTCCACGCGGCCGACGATGTTGTAGGTGTTTTGCGGCACGCTGCCGCCCGTATTGACGGGGGCCGTATACGCCACGGTCCCGAAGGCTGGAGTAGCGTCTGGGATTCCTGTAATCCCGAGTTGGCCGGCAGTGTAAGTCTTGATGAAATTAAAGGTCTTCCCGCCGGAATAGGTATTGAAGAAGGCCTGCGTGTTTGCCGCGGAGAGAGCAAGGAACTGTGGCGTCGGGACTGCGGCCAGGGTAATCGCAGAGCTGCGAACGCGTGTCCACTCCGTGCTGCCGAAGAAGAAGAGCTTGTCCTTCATCACCGGGCCGCCGGCGGCGAAGCCGAACTGGTTGCGCGTGTACTTTCCCTTGGGTTGGCCCGCCTGCGCGTTCAACACCGTGTTCGACGTGTAAGCCGAGAGGCGGTTGAACTCCCACAGCGTGCCATGGAATGCGTTCGTCCCGCTCTTGGTGGTCACATTGACGATTCCGCCCGAGGCACGCCCGTACTGGGGTTCGAAGTTGCTGGTCTGAACGCGAAACTCCTGCGTTGCATCGATCGGCACATAGACCCCGATGCCGTCGGTAAACACACTGATGTTCTCCACGCCATCCAGCAGTATCTCGGTACCGCTCGAACGCTGTCCGTTCACATTGAACCCGACACCGCGCGTGGTCGCGTTTTGCGAGTTACCGCTCGATCCACCGGAGACGCCTCGCGAGTCGCCGCTGTTGGTGCTGTCGCCCGCGGAGACGTTGCCCGAGATCGCCACAAAGTCATAGGCGTTTCGGGTAAGACTCGGCATCTGCGACACCTGAGTGGAGTTGATGATCTGCGAGAGCTCCTGCGACTGCGTGTTCGTCTGGGCCCCACCCAGTTCAGCGGACACCTCGACGGTCGCTTCGCTCGAACCGACGGTGAGCTGGGCGTCCATCGACACCTTCGAGGCCACCGTCACCTCAACGCGCGCCGTGCGCGTCTGAAAGCCTCCGGCCTTGACCGTGACCTCATAGACGGCCGGTTGCAGCCCGGTCATGACATAGGTTCCCTGGTTGCCCGACTTCACCGTGCGGACGGCGTTCGTCCCCACGTTTCTGACCGCAATTGTGGCACCGGGAACCACCGCGCCTGTGGGATCCGTAATGGTCCCTGCAATCTGACCTGTCTCCTGTGCTGCGACCCTGGGCACGCATACCAACAGCACCAGAAGCGCTGCCGTCAGATAGATCGCCAACCTGCTCCAATAACCCCTGTTTAGAGTGCTCCCGTAAGTAGGCATTCGCTAGCTCCTATGGCCGCCAGCACTAGCAAATCCGGGCAACTCCAACCATCAGGGAAGGGACATTGCCCTACTGATTGGCGGTTCATTTATTGAAATAAGCACTTCACTGGCCAAATCCTGCAACTCGTCACGGTTTGGCGAACCTGCTTTATTGCGAGATGCTTACAGGCTTCTCTCCAACAATCAGCATGCCTGGGTATTGCCGCTTCTCAATTGGCTGGCAAGGACGGAATCCGCAAAAGCATAGATGCGAGCGGATACCAGCATAAACACTGGCTGTTTTGCACATCGACGGCATCGGTATCTCATGTGCATTGAACAGTATGGCCAGCCGGTTCCCTCACCGGCTTCACGCAATGGGATTTCATACTGATGTCCTCCAGAAAATAATTTCGTGGATTTCAACTTACCCAGACTGAATAACCATTCAATCAATTGATTCAATGAGAGATAGCTGCCGCGAGCAGGTTTGACGCAGCTTTCTCCGTCTAAGGTCGATCTGTTTTCGGGACGATCCCGGATTCTGGCGCGGCAACGGGCCTTCTCGCGGCTTTTCCCGCCCTCGGTTTGGCAGCCGTACGACTCACTCGCCGGGACTCACCGCAAGCACCTGCGGACTGGCGTTCCGCACCGGCGTGGGCCTGCAAAACCCTCTATAATGGAGGGTAGAAACCATGGCAGACGATCAGAATCCCCAGCTCCCGCTTGGCTCCAACTCCGACAATCCAGACAACACCATTAAAGGACCCGGCGCCGCGCTGCTGCTCCCCATCAACATTGAAGACGAGATGCGCCGGTCGTATCTCGACTACTCGATGTCCGTCATCATCGGCCGCGCCCTGCCCGACGTCCGCGACGGACTCAAGCCCGTGCATCGCCGCATCCTCTACGGAATGCAGGAGATGGGGCTGCAATACAACAAGAAGTACACCAAGTCGGCCAAGGTCGTGGGCCACGTCATGGGTAACTACCACCCCCACGGCGACTCCGCCATCTACGACGCCATGGTGCGTCTGGCACAGGATTTCTCGCTGCGCTACCCGCTCGTCGACGGCCAGGGTAACTTCGGGTCCATCGACGGCGACCCGCCGGCAGCCATGCGTTACACCGAGTCGCGCCTCACCCGCATCGCCGGCGAGATGCTGAGCGACATCGACTCCGACACTGTCGACTTCACGCCGAACTACGACGAATCCGTGCAGGAGCCGACCGTGCTCCCGGCCCGCATCCCCAACCTCATCGTCAACGGTGGCAACGGCATCGCCGTCGGCATGGCGACCAACATTCCGCCGCACAACCTCACCGAGGTCGTCAACGCCACCATCTCCTTAATCAATAAGGAGAAGTCCGACATTCGCCCCGACATCCAGCTCGTGCTGGAGCACGTCAAAGGGCCCGACTTCCCCACCGGCGGCTACCTCTATGGACGCGCCGGAATCGCGCAGACCTACAACACCGGCCGCGGACGCTTCATCATGCGCGCCAAGGTCGGCACTGAGAACATCTCCGGCGGCCGCCAGGCGATCATCGTCACCGAGATTCCCTACCAGGTCAACAAGGCGAACCTCATCAAGCGCATCGCCGAGCTGGCCAACGAAAAGGTCATCGACGACATCTCCGACGTCCGCGACGAGAGCGACCGCGACGGCATGCGCATCGTCATCGAGCTCAAGCGCGGGGCAGAGCAGCAGATCGTGCTCAACCAGCTCTTCAAGCACACGCCCATGCAGGAGAGCTTCTCGATGATCTTCCTCGCCGTACACAACGGCCAGCCGAAGGTCCTGCCGCTCGACCAGGCGATTCGTGCCTTCATCGAGCACCGCATCGAAGTCGTGCGCCGCCGCACCGCCTTCCTCCTTGGCAAGGCCCGCGACCGCGAGCACATCCTGCTCGGCTATCAGATCGCGCTCGACCACCTCGACAACGTCATCAAGATCATCCGCCAGTCGTCCAGCCGTGCCGACGCCCGCGAGAACCTGTTCAGCTACTTCTCGAACAAGCGCATCAACCTGCGCGGGACCGAGCTTGCCGGAGTGAAGCTCGACCCCGCGAAGTACGCGGTCGACATGACGTTCTCGCAGACCGGCACACTGATCCTCAGCTACCGCCAGGTCGACGCCATCCTCGAGCTGCAACTCTACCGTCTCACCCAGCTTTCCATCGACGAGCTACTCAAGGAACTGAAGGACGTCCGCGACAACATCGCCGAATTCGAATCCATCCTCGCCTCGGAGAAGAAGCTCCGCCGCGTCATCGTCAAAGAACTCGAAGAGATACGCGACAAGTACGGCGACGAGCGGCGCACGCAGATCGTCGACGAGACCACCGAGATTCAGCTCGAAGACCTCATCGCCGACGAGCAGGTCGCCGTCACCATCTCCAACACCGGCTACCTCAAGCGCACGCCCATCTCCACCTACCGCCAGCAGCGGCGCGGAGGCACGGGCCGTCTCGGCATGAAGACGCGCGAAGAGGACTTCGTCGCGCAGCTCATCGTCGACTCGACGCACGCCTACCTGCTCTGCTTCACCAACACGGGCCGCGTCTACTGGCTCAAGATCTACGAGATCCCCGACGTCGGAGCCGCCGGCAAGGGCAAGGCCATGGCCTCGCTCATCGCGCTCCAGCCCGGCGAAAAGGTCGTCACCATCCTCGGCATCCGCAACCTCAGCGAAGAGGGCAAGTACATCTTCTTCGCCACGCGCAACGGCACCGTCAAGAAGACGCCGCTGCCCGACTTCTCGAACGTGATGTCCCGCGGCATCATCGCCATCTCCATCGACAAGGACGACGAGCTCATCGCCGCCCGCACCACCACCGGCGACGACGTCATCTTCCTCGCCACCCACGAAGGCATGGCCATCCGCTTCTCCGAGTCCTACGACGCTGAAAAGGGCATCACCGGAGGCCTCCGCCCCATGGGACGCAACGCCGCCGGAAACAAGGGAATCACCCTCAAGAAGAACGACTACGTCATCGGCGTGGCCGTCACCCCGTCAGCCGAGTACCGCGCCAAGCGCCAGCAGGAGCTCAAGGCCGAAGGCAAGGACATCACCCCCTGCCTCATCCTCTCCGTCTCCGAAAACGGCTTCGGCAAACGCACCGACGTCGAGGAGTACCGCCTCCAGTCCCGCAGCGGCTCCGGCGTCATCAACATGAAGACCACTCCCAAGATCGGCAAGGTCTCCAGCATCAATCTCGTCGACGAGACCAGCGAGCTGATGGTCATCTCCCAGTTCGGAAAGATCATCCGCATCGACACCAAGTCCGTCCGCGCCGCCGGACGCTCCACCCAGGGAGTCAAACTCCTCGACCTCGACACCGACGACAAGGTAGCCGCAGCCGTAGTCATTCCACCCGACGAATCTAAGTCAGAACCAGAGACCGGAACGCTGCTTCAATAACCAGGTGTTTTCTCGGACCCACTAAGTAGGCGCTGCAAGCACCTGCTTAGTTTTTCCGGCTCGCTCAATTCGTACTCCCAAATGGTTAACACATGCCAATGAAGTCGCTGCAATTTTCGCTTAGCACTTTGGTCGCGAGAGACATTGCGTAAAAACTTTGTTGCCCTGTAGGTGGAATTTGACGCTGGCATTGATGCCCGAATGCAACCTTGATGTCTATGCCAAAAGCAGCCAATGGACGAAAATCACGGTCCGATACCGTGTCAAGACGATGTCCGGCGTTCCAGGAAGTTCTTGTCCGTGTATGCGAAATCGGTATCCTAAACTGTGAACGAGTTTTCGTACGGCCAATTCAGCCGAGGTGTTTTTCGACTTGACCTGCCGCATAATCGCACTTCGAGCAATCGAACTTACGTGATCCATCGCATGCCCCAACACGCGTTTCCGTATCATCTAGACTAAGCCGTTTTCGACTAAGTATTCAGGTTGATTCTTTGCAGCGGTGTTTTTCTGAGCGACAGTGTTTTTATGGCACGGGCGTACAGCGACGATTTGCGCAAGAAACTGATTGAGTCTTATCTGGCGGGCAAGGGCACGGTCGAAGAGCTTGCGGACAGTTTTGGCGTAAGTGGCCGTTGGGCCTGGAAGGTGATGTCGGCGTATAAGCGCAACGGGACAGCGGACCGGCCGCCACAGTCTCGTCACGGCAAACGGCCCATGGCGGTGGACGGGGCCGTGTTGGCCATGGTGCGGCGTCAGCCCGATCTCGTGCTGCGCGAGATGCAGGCGGAGTTGGCCGGCTCCGGTCACCGCATCAGCGTCCCGCAGTTGTGGCGCGTGGTGAAGCGGCTGGGACTGGTGCTCAAAAAAAGTCGCTCCACGCCACCGAACGCGATACGGAGGAGAACCGCCGCAAGCGCGAAGCCTTCGTCGAAGCGATCCGCCGGACGGCGGCCGAAGACCTGATTTACCTGGATGAGAGCGGCGTCTCGACGCAGATGACAAGGACGCGCGGGCGTGCTCCGCGCGGCGTCCGCGTCGAGGACAACGTGCCTGGCGGCCACTGGAAGATGCTGACCGTGGTCGGGGCCATGGACCACAACGGCATGCTGGCCACCATTCATGACGTGGCCTTATCGCGGCATGGGTGGGTCATTCGCGCAAAGCGCGAACCGCTTCTCATCGTCCCGAGCCCCGCTGACAAACTCCTGAAAAAAGATGCACCTGCTCCCAAAAAGAATTCCCGCATCTCATCACCCATAGTGGTGTTCAATCCTGAAGAACGAGGAGTACTGGCCCCATGAACACCGAGAAAGAGACACGCTTGAAACGCACATCCCGAGTCCTCCCCATCCTCGCGCTCTTTGCAGCGATCTTTGCCGGAGCCTACCTTGCAGGCTGCCGCGCCCACGCCCAGGCCGCGCAGCAGACCGGCAACGGCCCCGACCCCGCCGACGTCAACATGGCCCCCGCCACCGGCGACGCCTCCCAGGCCGCCACCGAACCCTACCCCGCCAGCCAGACGCAGCAGCAGACCCAGCCGCCCGCGCCCATCGTCCGCCAGGCACCCGGAACCAGCACCCAGAACGACAGCGTGCAGCGCGCGCAGGAGTACTCCCAGACCGGCCAGCAGGCCGGCGCTCCCGACCAGAGCCAGCAACCCGACCAGGCACAGCAGTCCCCCGATCAGCAGGCTCAGCAGCAAGCCTCCTCCGACGACAGCCAGATGTCGCCCGACGAGAACGCCGCCTACGACGAGCTTGAGGCCGACCAGCCGCCCCCACCGCTGCCCGTCTACGACCAGCCCCCCGCGCCCGAGCCCAACTACATGTGGACGCCCGGCTACTGGGCCTATGCCCCCATCGGCTACTACTGGGTCCCCGGCATCTGGGTCGCAGCTCCCTGGCCCGGTGCCCTCTGGACCCCCGGCTACTGGTTCTTCTGGAACGGGGCCTACCGCTTCCATCGCGGATACTGGGGCCGTTACATCGGCTTCTATGGCGGCATTCCCTACGGCTGCGGCTACACCGGCTATGGTTTCTACGGAGGATACTGGCGCGGCAACAACTTCTACTACAACCGCTCCGTCACCCGTATCAACAATGTGCGTATCACCAACGTCTACAACCGCACGGTGATCGTAAACAACTACAACAACACTCGCGTCTCGTATAACGGAGGCCCACGCGGCATCCAGGTGCAGCCGCGTCCCGCCGAGATCGCCGCCCGCCGCGAGCCACGCCTGCCGCCCATGAATACGCAGCTCCAGGTCCGCCAGCAGGCCCAGCAGGACCGCGCCCAGTTCTACGACACTAATCGTGGTCGTCCGGCCGTGGCCGCTACCCCGCGTCCCATCCAGGCCGACGCCGGAGTCCAGCGCCCCATCGCCCGCCCCATGCCCGGCCAGGGGCAATATCGCCCCGGACAGGGACAGGGCTACGTCCAGCCCGGCAAACCGCAGGTTCAACCGGCGCGCCCGGAGATCCGCCCCGGACAACCCAGCGAAGGTTACGTCCGGCCGGCGCAGCCCGTACAGCCGGTGCAACCCACCCAGCCGCAGGTACGCCCAGCACCTCCGCAACAGGTGCGCCCTGAGATCCGGCCCGAGCAGCCCAACGTCCGCCCGGCCCAGCCGGATGCGCGTCCGGCGCAACCCAACCAGCAGTATCGTCCACAGCCGCAGCCCGCTCCACGGCCACAGCCGCAGCAACAGTACCGGCCCGAACCCCAGCAGCAATACCGCCCCGCGCCGCAACAGCAATCGCGTCCGGCTCCGGAGCAGCAGTACCGCCCGCAGCCGCAACCCCAACCGCGGCCTCAACCGCAATACCGTCAGCCCGAACAACGCATGATGCAGCAACAACCCCGCAGTAGCGGTGGAGGAGAGCGCCAGGGGGGCGGCGAACGCCCCCACGGCCGCTGAGCACCAACGGCAGTGCCATTCCGATTGCCGCGAGTCCCACCGTATCGCCACCTAAATCGGGTACCCCATTCATGACGCGGCCTCATCGCGGCATGGGTGGGGGCATCTCATCTTGTCACCAGTGGAGGACTTCGTCTGGACGAGATGGAGATAGTAAGTGTGTTTCGGCACACCGTAGAACCTTGCAAGTCGTCCCTGGTCGGGCCCCAGGCACTCCCGATGCCGTTGATGCGATTGGGTCTGGTAGGCGAATTCGTCCGCAGTGCTCAACCAGAAGATTTCTCATTAGCCCAGGTTGACGAGGCCGCTGGACCGAAGCTGGTCGAGTTCGTGAGCAAGAACCTCGACTGACCTCGGGCCGGCCTCAGTTGTGCGCGGTTGAGGCGGCAGCGGCCTCCCGGGAGAGCTCCTGCGCCCGTACCAGCCGGTTCTTGTAGCTGGCGGCCACGAAGTCGCGGAAGAGCGGGTGCGGCTCCAGAGGCTTGGACTTGAACTCGGGGTGGAACTGGCAGGCGAGGAAGAACGGGTGCGTCGGGATCTCGACGATCTCGACGTAGGTGGCGTCGGGGGTGGTACCCGTCAGGCGCAGACCCGCGCCGGTCAGGATGGCCTCGTACTCGCGGTTGAACTCGTAGCGATGGCGGTGGCGTTCGCTGATCTCGGTTGCGCCGTAGGCCTGCGCGGCCAGAGAGCCGGGTTCGAGCACGCACGGCCATGCGCCAAGGCGCATCGTTCCGCCCATCTCTTCGACGCCCGTCAGCTCGCGCAGTTTATAGATGATGCGGTGGGGCGTGGCGGGGTCGAACTCGCCGGAGTTTGCGTCCTTGAGGC
This sequence comes from Acidobacteriota bacterium, assembly GCA_018268775.1. Lineage (GTDB taxonomy): Bacteria > Acidobacteriota > Terriglobia > Terriglobales > Acidobacteriaceae > Edaphobacter. The sequence goes on from JAFDVV010000088.1 coordinate 17,327, forward strand.
CGCAGACGTTGCGCGCGTACTCGATGCAGGCCGTCTGCATGCCCAGGCAGATGCCGAAGTACGGCGTCTGCGTCTCGCGGGCGAAGCGGATGGCGTTGAGCATGCCCTCGATACCGCGCTTGCCGAAGCCGCCGGGAACCAGGATGCCGTCGAAGCCGGTGAGCTGGTGCGAGAACTCGAGCGTGGGGCGGCCCTCGGCGTCGCGCGTCTCCAGGCCCTCGGCCTCGATCCAGGTGACGCGCAGCTTCAGGTTGTGCGCCAGCGCGCCGTGAACCAGCGCCTCCTTGAGCGACTTGTAGCTGTCCTCGTACTCGACGTACTTGCCGACGATACCGATCGAGACCTCATCGCGCGGGTTGTAGGCGCGGTAGACGATGTCCTGCCACTTCGAGAGGTCGGGGGCGGATGCCTCGATGTGAAGATACTTCAGGGCGAGAGCGTCGACGCCCTCCTGCGCAAAGTTCAGCGGCACCTCGTAGATGCTGGGCACGTCGCGCGCGGCGATCACGGCGGCCTCTTCCACGTTGCAGAAGGCGGCGATCTTCTGGCGCATCTCGCGCGGCACGGCGCGGTCGGAGCGGCAGAGCAGGATGTCGGGCTGGATGCCGATCGAGAGCATCTCCTTAACAGAGTGCTGCGTCGGCTTGGTCTTCAGCTCCTGCGCGGCGGCGATCCACGGAATCAGCGTGACGTGGACGAAGACCGTGTTCTCGCGGCCGAGGTCCTGGCGCATCTGCCGGATGGCCTCGAGGAAGGGCAGCGATTCGATGTCGCCCACCGTACCGCCGATCTCGACGATGGCCACGTCGGTGTCCTGCGCGACCTTGCGCATGGCGGCCTTGATCTCGTTGGTAACGTGGGGGATAACCTGAACGGTCTTGCCCAGGTAGTCGCCGCGGCGCTCCTTGGTGATGATCTGCTCGTAGATGCGGCCGGTGGTCAGGTTGTTGTCGCGGCTGAGTTTGGCGTGGGTGAACCGCTCGTAGTGGCCCAGGTCGAGGTCGGTCTCGGCGCCGTCGTCGGTGACGAAGACCTCGCCGTGCTGGAACGGCGACATGGTGCCGGGATCGACGTTCAGGTAAGGGTCGAACTTCATCAGGTTGACGCGGAGTCCGCGCGCCTCAAGCAGGCAGCCGATCGAGGCAGCCGCGAGACCTTTACCCAACGAAGACACAACGCCGCCCGTTACGAAGATGTACTTTGCAGACATTTCCGCGACCTCTTGAAATGAATTGGAAGTTTGTGCGTGGTGTGCACGATTAAGTATCGCAGGGTTGAGGGCCTGAGGCAAGGATGGGGGCGATTGTGTGCGATCTCCCGGTCAATGATCGCAAATAGAGTGTCATTCCGAGCGAGCGGAGCGAGTCGAGGAATCCCCGCATTCTTTCGAACTGCCTATAGATTCGGGTGCCCCAAATCTGGCGGCTTTATCTCCAGATGTGGGACATCGCGCGTCAGCGCGACCAATTCTCCCACAAGCTAAGTTCATTCATGCCATTGGGCCTCAGGACGTTTCAATAAAGAAAGTGACGACCATTTGTCACCTTGACGTCGAGAACTTTACCTTCGGAACGTCTGGCGCAGGTCGCTGGCTTCAGACGCCATTCTTCTGGCCGTCTCCAGCTCAACACGGTTCGAGCTTCGCACGAATGCCCCACCCATGCCGCGATGAAGCTGCGTCATGTATGGGGCACCTGTGATCTTTCAAGA
>JAFDVV010000089.1 GCA_018268775.1 Acidobacteriota bacterium
TCAAAGTTCATAACAGCCTCTAGTGCGCTTGTCCTCAGATTCAGTATTGAACGTTGAGAATGATTCCGTGACGGAGACCTTCCAGTAGATGCGTAGCCCACAGGAGGTCCTCGCAGCAGCGCTTAGCAAGTGGCCTGCAGTACTGCGCGCCGAAGCTGCTGGAGAGAATATGTTTCCACTTTCAATCCCCTTTGGGCGGCCATCGACGACAAGTGACTTCGCCGCAATACGTGGAGACCTAGTGAACTTGGCCTCCGCCAACTATGGATGGAAGATTGAATGGGAGGAGATCGATACCCGAAAGTGGGCAAGCAACGCTGGCCACGACGAGTCAGCTTCCTCTCTATTGAGGATTTGGCACAAACACTGCAATTAGTGGAACAACTCACACTGTTTCGCGAAGCATTGGTTCTTGCGCGGTCAGCTTGCCCAGGGCTTGAGCCTTGGCTTCGCATAAGGGCCCACAGAATCCCAGAGTTGCTTCCCGATTGGAGCGATCTCATTTGTGTGTGCTCCTATTTTGACGCGAACCCCCGCCCAAACTGCTTTTCTCGACAATTGCCGATCCCTGTCGGAACTAAATTTATCGAGGAGCACGCAGGAATATTGTCTGAGTTATTGGCGCTTGTCCTTGGAGATCGGGTGAACGATAAAGGGGTGTGTTTCGAAGAACGATTTCATCTTCGACTTGAGCCGGCGCAAGTGCGATTTCGTTTCTTGGACGCAGGTCTCCGAGAACAGACACGATGGCCAGTGATGGATTGCGCAGTCTCTATAGACGATCTAGCGAATCTGACTTGGAAAATCCCCCGCGTCCTCATCGTGGAAAACAAAGCCGTGTTTCTTTGCCTGCCGGAAGTTTCAAATACTCTGGCCATCCTTGGCAGTGGAAAGGCTGCGGCACTTCTTCCTGCTTGTAGCTGGCTGCAAGAATCAGACGTCGTCTATTGGGGAGATTGTGATGAAGCTGGATTCGGAATCCTGTCGTCTCTAAGGGGCAGGCTACCCGGAGTGCGAAGTATCCTCATGGACGACGAAACCTGGAGCTGCAGGAGAGGATTTGCTGTATCGGGTAGAAATGATGCGGGTGCGCGATTCGATCACCTCACTGCGAGTGAGGCGGAGGCCTTGACGTCCGTGGCATCTGGTTCATGGATGTTAGAGCAGGAAAGGATCCCGCTCCAATATGTGGAGAATGCGATCATGCAAGCTTTTGCAGGAGCGCCAAATTCAGAGTCTGGAGAGACGATCCAATTGACACAGAAACAGATCGCGGCACGGAGGCGCGCGCTCGCGGAACTGGCGGCTCACGATCAGGAAATAGGCATTTAGAGCAAGCGAGCGTCGAGGGGGTGCTTATAGACCTTTGTGATTTTCAGCAGGCCGCTTTCGCTGTGCTGTGGATTCACCAAAACATTCCATGTTTCCGGTACGAGGACGCTTGGCACCTTCAATAGTAAGGACCGCTTCTCGGCTAACCAGCGGTCCCCCACCGCTTGCGTGGCGTTCAGATCTTCCGCCCAATTCTGTGACAAGGAATCAACCGTGATCGTTTCGAGGAACAAAGAATCTTGGCCTTCGATTCTCAACACCTGGAAATGATCGGGTTGATCCTCAGAGTCAATTTCGATGTGGACGAGTATTTCGAGGAGAGCTGTTGACGGGTTCAGTGTGCAATAGAGGATCGGCCGACCTTTCGTATGCCAGCGTCCTGCTACATACAGGCCACCCGTCCCGTCTAGGCTTTCGTAGTTGCTGATGCGCCAAAGAACCACAGAACAATCCTCAGGCAACAAATCCGTAATCAAGTTGCAGAAGCATCTCTTCTACGAGCCGGGCTCCAGCTTCGGTACGCAACATTTCTAGCGGGCTGCGTCCCTCGAAACGAGACTTTGCTTTGCGAAGCCAGCGAGATGCCTTGGCTTCATCGCCAAAGACTTCTTCGGCCAGAGACGTGATGCGAGCAATCCGAACTGCGCGGTCGGATTCATCGTGCGTCAGAGACTCGTGCCGAGTCTTGCGATGAGCCAAAGTCCGGCGTGGAAGGATGAAACTGTAAATCTCTTCATCTGTCATTCCGTGATGGGAAAGAGACTCGACTGAGGTCAAAGGGAGCCGTTCATGCACAAGCCGGGCAAGATCACGGTCAGAGCGCAACGATGTCACGCCGAGCTTGACTTCCATGCGGCGATAGAACATCGCGGGTTCTCGCCGGGTGACGACTTCAGCGGACTGGGCCATGAGTCCTCCTTGGCAATCTGCCCCAATTATACAGGCAATCTGCCGGAGTCGCAATTTACCACCGCGTCACCGATTACGATTCAGATAAACAGAAGCTAGTCGGGAGCCAGAAAATATTGCGGAGGCTTGTCGTAGATTTGAGCAAGCTGGATAAGTTCGAACACTTCGAGGCTGCGTTCTCCGGTCTCACATTTCGAGAGGAAGGAATGCGCCCTTCCCATGCGGGCAGAGACCTCCCGCTGCGTCAGTCCTGCCTCCTCACGGGCCGAAATCAGTTTCTGCAGGAACCCTATCGTAGAGAGCCTGATGCTGCGTCGTTCTCCCCTTCCGAGAGATGCGCGTCTCAGGTTTCTTCTGAGTCTTCACCTTTCAAGTGTGAGAAACGCTTGACGAATCCCCTAATAAGGGACAGGCTGGATTGCATAGAAGCCTTCAGGAGATCGGATGTGACAAGAGAATTTGTGGAATGCCCCGAGGTCTGGAGCAGAAATACGGTGGTTTTACCTATATTTTCGACATCGGAGGCAGCTACGAGAGCGTTGTCGAATTATACGGCGGACGTGTTGACCGCGTGGGAAAAGATGGCCCCCGCGTCAATCCCTTCGCTCTTGAGCCGACGGAGAACAACATCAAGTTCCTTTATTCGTTTATCAAGCTGCTATTGACGAACGGCGGCGCGGAACTGGAACCAGAAGATGACGACGTAATTCATAAAGCTGTGCAGGATATGTACCTGCTTGACGTGGAGAACCGTCGTCTGTCAAATCTCTTCCTGCCCAAGAAGCTCGACCGCTACATGTCGAAGTGGGTTGGCAAGGGCATCTATAACGCGTCTTCGACAACGTTGAAGACAGCCTCTCACTCTCTCGCCTGCAATGCTTCGACTTCCAGGGAGTGAACAACGAACAGTATGCCGACCTGATAGAGCCTCTGATGGTGTGGCTGCTCCGGCGTATCAACGATGTGCTCTACAACCCCGCCAATCTTGGAGTGCCTAAACACATTTTGATTGAAGAGATCTTCTCTTCCATGAAGAACAAGCAGTTGTTGGATGGCGCGCTCGCTTCCATCAAGACGGTTCGTAAGAATCTCGGCGGCGTGACCATGATTGGGCAATCTGCGGATGACTTGGGTGCGAACGCCGATAGCATCGTGAACTCCTGCACTTCCTTCCTCTTCCTGAAGGATGCGACGTTCAATCGAAAGCGGTACGCCGAGCTGTTCAAGATGACGGAACAGCAGCTCGCTCTCTTCGAGAGCTTGCAGAACCGCGAAGGTCTGTACATGCGCCGTGACGGCCTCACCAAAGTTGTCACCTTGAATCTCGATAGCCGCAGCTATGCGACGTTCTCTACCAAACCCAAGGACCGGGTGCGCCGGTCGAAACTCATCGCCAAATACGGACTTGGCCTGCCCGATCTTTTGTACCA
>JAFDVV010000008.1:0-31026 GCA_018268775.1 Acidobacteriota bacterium
GAAGACCTGCACAAGCCCATCATCGGCATCGCCAACACCTGGACCGAGATCGGCCCGTGCAACTTCCATCTGCGTCAGGTCGCCGAGGCCGTGAAGCAGGGTGTGCGCGAGGCAGGTGGCACGCCGATGGAGTTCAATACCGTCACCATCTCCGACGGCATCACGATGGGCACTGATGGCATGAAGGCCTCGCTGATCTCGCGCGAGGTGATCGCCGACTCCATCGAACTCGTCGCGCGCGGCAACAGCTTCGACGGGCTGATCTGCATCGCCGGATGTGACAAGAATATGCCCGCCGCCATCATGGCGCTCGGCCGCCTCGACATTCCTGGCCTCATGCTCTACGGCGGCAGCATCGCTCCCGGCAAACTGCCGCAGCCCGACGGCACCACCAAGGAGATCACCATCCTTCAGGTCTTTGAGGGCATGGGCGCACACGCCGCCGGCGCGATCAACGACGAGCAGCTTGAAGCTCTCGAAGCCACCGCGTGCCCCGGCCCCGGAGCCTGCGGCGGCCAGTTCACCGCCAACACGATGGCCATGGCCGGCGAGTTCCTCGGCATCTCGCCCATCCAGATCACCGGCGTCCCCGCCATGTCGCCCGAGAAGGCCGAAGCCAGCCGCGAGGCAGGACGCCTTGTGATGGAGCTCGCCAAGAACGACCTGCGCCCCTCGAAGATCGTCACCCGCAAGGCCATCGAGAACGCCTACGTCTCCGCATGCGCATCGGGCGGCTCGACCAACGCGGTACTGCATCTCCTCGCCATCGCGCGCGAGTTCAACATTCCCTTCACCATCGACGACTTCAACGCCATCAGCGACCGCACACCGCACATCTGCGATCTCTCACCCGGCGGCAAGTACGCCGCCAAGGACTATCAGGACGCGGGCGGCTCGCGCGTGCTTGCCAAGCGCCTGCTCGACGCCGGTCTGATCGACGGCAGCCAGATCACCGTCACCGGCAAGACCCTCGCCGAAGAGGCGCAGCACGCCGTCGAAACACCGAACCAGCCGGTCATCTACACCATCGACAAGCCGCTCAAGGCCACCGGCGGACTCGTCATCCTCAAGGGCAACCTCGCTCCCGATGGATGCGTCGTCAAGGTCGCAGGCCACGAGCGCATCCTGCACACAGGCCCCGCGCGCGTCTTCAACTCCGAGGACGACTGCCACGCCGCCGTCGAAGCCGGAAAGATCAACCCCAACGACGTCTGCGTCATCCGCTACGAGGGCCCGAAGGGCGGTCCCGGCATGCGCGAGATGCTCGCCGTCACCGCAGCCATCAAGGGCATTCCTGAGCTCTCCGAAACCGTCGCTCTGCTCACGGACGGCCGCTTCTCCGGAGCAACGCGCGGACTGATGGTCGGCCACGTCGCTCCCGAAGCCTTCATGGGCGGCCCCATCGCCGCAGTCCGCGAAGGCGACACCATCTCCTTCGACATCAAAAAGCGCGAACTGAACCTCAACGTTCCCGCCGAAGAGATCGCCAAACGCCTGAAGGAAGTGAAGCAACCGGAGCCACGCTTCAAGCGCGGTGTCTTCGCTAAGTATGCGAACACTGTGAGCAGCGCTAGTGAAGGAGCTGTGACGACATAACCCACTCGGTTCACACATCGCCAGTCCTCGATTCATATCATGAACGACCGGCTTGCAGACGCACCAAGCGCCAAAGGCGCGACGACATACCAGCCTAGGCCGAAGGCCTAGGTGGAAAGGATCGGAAGAGCAGGAGGGCCGAAGGCCCGGCACATCCAGCGCTAGTCCCAAACGTACCGCTCATCGAACTCGACATGATACTTCTCGAAAAACCCGCGCATCTCGTCCTGAAAACTCCGCTTGCGGTGATGGACTTCCTGCTGGTCGATGTATCGAACCAACGCATCGAGGTCAGCAGGCCCCACGGAAAACATTCCGTACCCGCGCTGCCAGGCAAAGTTCGCGACTCCCTGCCGCTTCATCCATGCGGAAGAGCCGGTCTTGATCTCGGAAACGATCTTCGCGCCGATCTTCGTCGGAGGCAGTCTCACGGCGAGATGAACATGGTCTCGAACGCCACCCGCGCGAAAGCACTCGCAACCGAGTTTGCGGGCCGTTCCGGCCAGATATGCGTGGAGGTCGCCGGAGATTTCATTGCCAATCAAGGGAAGACGGCTTTTTGTACTGAAGATAATGTGCACCAGATTGAAGCTCAACGTCTGCGGCATGGCTGCGATTATATGTCGGGCCTTCAGCCCTCAATGCGTTGCATCACCACAGACCTAGGCCTTCGGCCTAGGCTGGTATGTCGTCGGGCCTTCGGCCCTCATTGCGGTTCGCTGGGGAACGAGTACCGGCAGAGGGAAAGAACCCTCGGGCCTCTAGTACTCGCGTCCTCGCCAAATGCACCAACACCGTCAGTAACGCACCACAAAGAATCGTCACGACGCAATCCATCAGTCCGTCATCCATATCGTGAAATGGCAGGTCTGCATGATCACCATACGCCAAGCGCCAAAGGCGCGACAACATACCAGCCTGGGCCGAAGGCCCAGGTGACAAAACAAAACAAAGCGGGAGGGCTGAAAGCCCGATACATCGTTTTGTTAAGGGCACGGCTTCAGCCTTGCCGCAACATTAACTGAAGGAAGAAGGGTTTTAGCCCCTGAGGATATGTCCTTTGCCAACGCTCACAAACTCGAATGACTCTCAACCTGCTTTTTTATGGCAACGAGCAGGTGAGATTCGCCTGTGCTCAAAGGGCAAACCCGAGTTTCCGAGCCTAAATCCAGGCCCAGGTTTGTACAGAATCACGCTGCCCGACGGCAGGTCCTATATCGGTGAAGCATCCGATCTTGCTCATCGCATGTCGGAATATCGAACTCCAACTGGTATCGAACAAGAACGATGGATATGCGAATGCCTCAAGAAAGCGTGCGGCGGATTTCTCGATGTCATGTTAGGTAACCATTTTGGGGACAAATCGATACGAAACCAGATCGAACGCAATGAAATTGCCAAAGCCGTCGAACAAGGAATGGAGTTGCTAAATGGTCAGCATGATCGAACTGTTGAGCGCATCCGCCACAAAATCGAATTCCACGAACGCCATCTGACACGCTTGAAAAATCTTCTCGACACACTTGAAAGCGAGGTACGTTCCAATGACTAACGCACACCCCACCCTGACCGGAGCCGAGATCCTCTGGGCCACGCTCGTAGGCGAAGGTGTCACCACGGTCTTCGGCTACCCCGGCGGAGCCATCCTCCCCGCCTACGACGCTCTACGAAAGTTCCCTATCCACCACGTACTCACGCGGCACGAGCAGGGCGCTGCGCACATGGCCGACGGCTACGCGCGCGCTTCGGGCAAGGTCGGCGTCTGTATTGCGACCTCTGGCCCCGGCGCGACCAATCTCGTTACTGGAATTGCGACGGCGATGTTGGACTCCGTGCCGATCGTCTGCATCACCGGACAGGTCTCGAGCAAAGTTCTCGGCTCCGACGCCTTCCAGGAGATCGACATCACCGGCATCACCCTGCCGATCACCAAGCACAACTTCGTCGCCACGCGCCCCGAGCATATCGCGCCGATGATTCGCGAGGCCTTCCAGATCGCCGCCTCCGGACGCCCCGGCCCCGTGCTGGTCGACATCACCAAGGACGCGCAGCAGGGCACCGCCGTCTTCAACTTCGACGAGGCCGTACCCGCCGCCTACCGCCCGCATCCGATGCTCCGCGCCGAGTCCGCCGAGATGCACCGCGCCATCGAGCTGATGCGCGCATCGAAGCGCCCCGTCATCCTCGCCGGCCACGGCATCACGCTCTCCGGTGCGGAGCAGGAGGTGCTCAACTTCGCCGAGCGCTACCATGTGCCCGTCGCCACCACGCTGCTTGGCCTCGGCTCGTTCCCCGCCTCGCATCCGCTCGCTCTCGGCATGATGGGCATGCACGGCGAGAGCTGGGTGAACAACGCCATCCAGCAGGCCGACCTTCTGCTCGCGTTCGGCATGCGCTTCGACGACCGTGTGACCGGCAACCTGGCCAGCTACGCGCCCAACGCGAAGAAGATCCACATCGAGATCGACCCCTCGGAGATCAACAAAAACGTCAAGGTCGATGTCGCGCTGATCGGCGACCTGAAGGAAGTGCTCAACACGATGGAGCCGCTGATCGCCGACCCGAGCTACGAGAAGGCCAGCGACCGCCACACCACCGCCGAGTGGCTGCGCGAGATTCGCGCCATGAAGGGCGACGCCGCCGTGCGCGACATCATCAACCTTCCCGACAACGGCCACCTCTACGCCGCGCACGTCATCAACGACATCTGGCAGGAGGCCAAGGCTGCGGGCCGTCTCGACAAGACCATCATCGCCACCGACGTGGGTCAGCACCAGATGTGGGAGGCACAGTACTACAAGCACGAAGACCCGCGCACGCTCGTCACCTCAGGCGGTCTCGGCACCATGGGCTACGCTCTGCCCGCCGCCATCGGCGCCAAGATGGCGCGGCCAGACTGCGACGTCTGGTGCATCGCCGGCGACGGCGGCTTCCAGATGACCGCCTCCGAACTCTCCACCATTCAGCAGGAGGGCCTGCACATCAACGTCGCCGTAATCAACAACGGCTTCCTCGGCATGGTGCGCCAGTGGCAGGAGGCCTTCTACGACAAGAACTACGCCTGCTCGCCGATCCTCTCGCCCGACTTCGTCAAGCTCGCCGAAGCCCACGGCATCCCTGGCGCACACGTCACCGAGCGCAAAGATGTAACACCCGCAGTTACAAAAGCGCGTACCGCACTGACTGCATTCCTGATGAACTTCTCCGTCGAGAAAGAGGACGGCGTTTACCCGATGATCGCTCCGGGCGCGGCGCTGCACGAGATGGTTCGCAGGCCAAACCCGCTGATCGAAACGGCAGAGGACGAATAGTTGTTATACCTTTCCAATTGCCGTGATCGAGGCGCAGCCGCAATAAGCGGGCTGAAGGCCCGCGCCACTCTAGCCTGGGGCGAAGCCCCAGGTCACGGCCAGCCCATGCGCCGCGGGCTGAAGGCCCGCGCTAAATGCTTAGTCCCAGACGAATTTTTCATCGAACGCGACGCCGTACTTCGCAAACATCACCCGCATCTCGGCCTGAAAATCGCGCCGCTTGTGGTGGGTGGCCTGACCGTCGATGTATCGAACCAATGCCGCACGATCGCTCAATCCGACCGAGAACGCCGCATACCCGCGTTGCCAACTGAACTTCGCGAACTCCGGTCCCTTCGTCTTGATCCATTTGGACGACGAGACCTTCAGCCTCTCAACCACACGCGAGACCGTTTCCGTTTTGGCAAGGAACAGCGCGATGTGAACGTGATCGTCAACGCCGCCAATCCGCACGCATGTGCCATTGAGGACCGAAGCCAGATAGGCATGCATCTCGGGGCGAATTTCGTCTTTCAAAAACGGACGCCGGTCTTTTGTGCTGAATACCAGATGGACAAGGACGTACGAGAGCGATTGCGGCACGATAGCGAGTATAGCGCGGGCCTTCAGCCCGCAAACACGGTTCCGCCCCTAACCTGGGGCTACGCCCCAGGCTATGACAGCGCGGGCCTTCAGCCCGCTCACGCAATTGTCCAAACTGCGGAGGATGAGCAAATGTCTCATGCTCTCGGAAGCCTTCTGGTCCCTATTCCCTATTCCCTACCCCCTGAGGTTCTATGCTCCACACCTTCGTAGCCCTGGTAGACGACAAACCCGGAGTCCTCACCCGGGTCGCATCCCTCTTCCGCCGTCTCAACGTCAACATCGTCTCGCTCACCGTTGGCGAGTGCGAGCGTGAGGGCGTCTCGCGCATGACCATCGTCTGCGATGCGCCCGAGCATGCCGCCGACCGCGTTCGCGCCTCGCTCTACAAGCTGGAGATCGTGCGCGATGTCGACGAACTTGGCCGCAGCGAAGCCGTCATACGCGAGCTATGCCTGATCAAGGTCGCCGCCGGGCCCAACACGCCGCACGGCCAGCACTCGCGCTCGCAGATCTTCGAGCTTGCGACTGTCTTTCGCGCGCGCGTCGTCGACCTTGCGCCGGAGTCCATCATGCTCGAGATGACCGGCGCTGCATCGAAGATCGAAGGCCTGCTGCAAGTCCTTCGCGAATCGAAGTTCGAGGTGCTCGAAGTCTCGCGCACCGGTCGCATGGCCATGCGCCGCGGCCACCACACCAGCCGCGTCCTCAAAGCTCTCGGCAGCCCCAACGGCGAGCAGCCCGCGGCCTACCCCAACCGTCCTGAACCCCACGAGGACTTGCCCAACCAGTTCGCCGAGGATGAGACGTAATGCCTCGCACACGAAAAACTTAACACCGATTCAGACCGATTCCACCGATCAAAGGCTGAAATCAGCAAACAATCCATTCAGTTTCTAAATCGGTGTCATCGGTGCAAATCGGTGCTAAGCCTTAAAATTTGAGTAACCCGACAGAAAGAAAAGGAAAACCATGGCAAAGACCTACCACGACCAAGACGCAGACCTCTCCCTCATCCAGGCGAAGAAAGTCGCCATCATCGGCTACGGCTCGCAGGGCCACGCCCACTCGCTGAACCTCAAGGACTCCGGCGTTGAAGTCCGAGTTGGCCTTCGCCCCGACTCGCCCAACGCCGAGCGTGCTCGCAAGGCCGGCCTCGTCGTCGACACGGTTGCGAACGTCTCGAAATGGGCCGACGTCATCATGAACCTCACGCCCGACCAGACTGCGGCGAAGGTCCACAAGAACGAGATCGAGCCTTACCTCACGTCCGGCAAGACGCTCATGTTCGCGCACGGCTTCAACATCCGCTTCGGCACCATCACCCCACCTGCCGGTGTTGATGTCTCGCTCGTCGCGCCGAAGGCCCCCGGCCATCGCGTTCGCGAGGTCTTCACCGAGGGCGGCGGCGTTCCCGGCCTGGTCGCCGTCGAGCAGGACGCCAGCGGCAACGCACTGAAGCTCGCGCTCAGCTACGCCAAGGGCATCGGCTGCACCCGCGCCGGTGTGCTTGCAACCACCTTCACCGAGGAGACCGAGACCGACCTCTTCGGCGAGCAGGCGGTCCTCTGCGGAGGCACCGCCGCTCTGGTCAAGGCTGGCTTTGAGACGCTGACCGAGGCAGGCTATCAGCCCGAGCTGGCGTACTTTGAAGTGCTGCACGAGTTGAAGCTCATCGTCGACCTCATGTATCGCGGCGGACTCGCTTACATGCGTCACTCCATCTCCGACACGGCCGAGTGGGGCGACTACGTTGCAGGCCCGCGCATCGTCACCGCCGAGACCAAGAAGGCGATGAAGAAGCTGCTCGAAGAGATCCAGGACGGCTCGTTCGCCAAGAAGTTCATCGAGGAGAACGAGACCGGCCGCCACGAGTTCGCGCGCATCCGCCAGCAGGAGGCCGCGCACGGCATCGAGAAGGTCGGCGCCGAATTGCGCAAGAACATGCCCTTCCTCGATCCCGTCAAGGTCGTCGACGGAGCGGTCGTCAAGGCTTAACGAAACACATAGCCTCTCCGCGCGTTGTGAACATCGAGCGCGCGGAGAGGTCTTTACCCTTCCTGCTGTATTCTTTCGTTCATGGACAGAAGACAGTTTCTCCAGGCCCTCGGCGCAGCCTCCGCAACAGGACTACTCGGAGCATCCACACAGCCCGCGCGGCCAAACATTGTCTTCATCTACGCCGACGATCTCGGCTACGGCGACGTAAGTTGCTACGGCGCCACCCGCGTTCATACACCGAACATCGACGCTCTCGCCGCCCGCGGACTTCGCTTTACCGACGCACACGCAACCTCGGCCACCTGCACACCTTCGCGCTACTCCGTCATGACAGGCCAGTATGCGTGGCGCAAGCCCGGCACGGGCATTTTGCCAGGCGACGCGTCACTCATCATCGATACCAACCAGCTCACGCTTCCGGGGCTTCTGAAGCGCAGCGGCTATGCCACGGGCATCGTGGGTAAATGGCACCTCGGCCTCGGCTCCGGTGAGATCGATTGGAACGCCGAGATCAAACCCGGCCCGCTCGAAGTCGGCTTCGACTACTCCTTCATCATTCCTGCGACTCCTGACCGCGTCCCTTGTGTCTTCGTCGAGAACCATCGCGTCGTCAACGCCGATCCCTCCGACCCCATCCACATCAGCTACAAAGAGCCATTCCCCGGTGAAGTCACGGGACGCAAGAATCCCGAGATGCTCAAGATGAAGCCGAGCCACGGACACGATCAAGCGATCGTCGACGGCGTAAGCCGCATCGGCTATATGGAGGGCGGCAAGGCGGCGCTGTGGGTCGATGAGGACATCGCCGACACGCTTTCGGCCAAAGCCGTCAAATTTATCGAGCAGAATAAAGACCAGCCATTCTTTCTCTACTATCCCGCGCACGATATTCACGTTCCACGCATGCCCAACCAGCGGTTTGTGGGCAAGACCGATATGGGCCCGCGCGGCGACGCCATCGCAGAGTTCGACTGGTGTGTCGGACGCATCGCCGAAACATTGAAGAAGAATGGGCTCGACAAGAACACGCTGATCATCCTCTCAAGCGACAACGGCCCCGTCGTCGACGACGGGTACCAGGACCAGGCCGTTGAAAGGCTCGGCTCACATAAACCTGCCGGTATTTATCGCGGAGGGAAGTACAGCAACTTCGATGGCGGCACGCGTGTCCCTTTCATCGTCTCCTGGCCGGGCCATATCAAACCCCGTACGACATCGAACGCATTGGTGGACCAGATCGATCTGCTCTCGTCGTTTGCCGCGCTTACTGGACAGACCATCTCAGTGGGCGACGCCCCGGACAGCTTCAACATCCTGCCTGCTCTGCTCGGCCGCTCGCAAATTGGGCGAACCTCTCTTGTTGAAGAAGCGGGCGTTCTCTCTCTTGTTGAGAGGGACTGGAAGGTGATTCGCGCCAGCGACAAGCCCCGCATCAATAAATACACAAATACGGAGCTGGGCAACGCGCCACAGCCTCAGCTTTATCACCGTACAGTGGATCCATCGGAGAAACAGGATGTCTCCGCGCAACATCCCGAGCGCGTCAAAGACATGCTTGCGGCGCTCGATAGTATTCAAACCGCGGGCCGCAGCCGGCCATAAAGCGCTTACTGCACCGCAGCCAATCTTTTCCATCCTCATGCGGCAGCAACGCATCCTATAAAGCGTTCCCTTTTCTTTCGTCACAAAACGCGGAATTTCTCCAGCCGCGTTGCTCCCTTCCACCCGGCAAACCTGTCAGAATAGAGACACGATTGCCTGGTCGTTTCGATGTTCCTGCCCACGATGGCAGAAGGAGATTCGCTCGATGGCCGCCCCCAGCAGTTTTGAAGCTGTCCTTCCCCAGCAGCTCGGTCCCGCAATCTTTATCGCTCCTCCTCCGCAGCCCACGCCGTTGCCGGAGATCGTCGCCGCGCTCCGCACCATCTCCGCGATCGAGGGACTCACGGAAGAGGAGTACACATGGCTGGCGGAGCATGGCACAGAGTTGGTCGGCGAAGACGGTGCCACCGTCTTCACCGAAGGCAGTCCGGCCGACAGCATGGTCTTCATCCTCAAGGGCGAGGTCCACGTACGCCACCACAAGCACGGCCCCATGATGATGTGGATCGGCCGCGCGGGATTGATGACGGGCAAGCTGCCCTTCTCGCGCATGAAGACCTATGGCGGTGAGGGCTACCTCGTCGGATCGGGGTGGGCGCTCACCATCCATGAGAGCCACTACCCAGCCATGTTGACGGCGATTCCCTCCATGGCTCAGCGCTGCGCCTGGACGCTGATGGACCGTGTTCGCGAGGCCACGCGCATGGAGCAGCAGACGGAAAAGCTGGCCGCACTGGGCAAGCTCGCCGCCAATCTGGCGCACGAGCTGAACAATCCCGCGTCGGCAGCACAGCGGTCGGCCTCCAGCCTCTTCTCGGAGCTGCGCCAGTATGGCGACCAGAAGTACCGCATGGGCAATCTCTGCTTGCCCGATTCCATCACCTCCAAGTACCGCAACTGGATCGTGAACGTTCGTGCGGCCATGGCGGAACGCAGCACTGAAGACACAAACACCAACGGTGCGCTCGCCGAAAGCGATCGCGAGTACGAGCTGGTTCGCTGGCTTGAAGCGCACAACATCCCGAACCCCTGGGCGGTGGCCCCGGCGCTGGCGGAGACAGCTCTGCCGATTGGGCATCTCGACGAGCTCGCGGGCATCATGACCTCCGAGGCGCTCCCCGTCGCCGTCGCCACAGTCGCCAGCTCGCTCCGTGCCGAGCGCATGGCGGAGACCGTCGTCAACTCGACCGTGCGCATCTTCGACCTGATTCGCGCCATCAAGGACTACTCCTACATGGACCAGGCGCCGATCCAGGATGTCGACCTCGCGCAGTCGATCGAGAACACGCTTGTCATGTTCAAATCGCGCCTGCACGACGTGAAGGTGGAGACGGAGTTCGACCCCGCTCTGCCCCCGGTTGGCGCCTATGGCCGCGAGTTGAACCAGGTCTGGACCGCGCTGATTGAAAATGCGCTCGACGCGATGAAGGACAAGGGAACTTTGAGATTGACGACACGTCTTCAAGGACGCATGGCCTTCGTCGAGGTTTGGGACACCGGCAACGGAATCGAGCCTGAGCTCAAAAACCGCATCTTCGAGCCGTTCTACACCACCAAGGCCCCGGGCCGCGGGCTAGGACTTGGACTCGACACAGCGCAGCGCGTCGTACAGCGCCACTCAGGCTACATCCAGGTCGAATCAAGCGCTGGCTCAACTTGTTTTCAGGTGCGCCTGCCGCTCGAACAAGCCGAAGCCTATTGACGGCATGAACGAACATAGATGGACGGTGCAATACCCGTCATTCTGAGCGCAGCGAAGAATCTCTGTAGTTCTTCGCTGCGCGAAGGTCTATCTGCCCACTACCTCTCTACCAATCCTCTCCACCGCCTCAACCAGAAGATCGAAGTCCTCCCGGCGCGTACGGTGATTTGTATGCGCCACGCGAATAGCAAACCTGCCGCTAATCACCGTCCCTGACGGTACCGCCAGGCCGCTCTCCTGCAACCGCATCAGTATCTCTTTGTTCTCATCGTCGTTCGCGACCCGATAGCGGAAGCAGACGATGTTCAGCGGGGCCTCCGCCGCAAGCTCCAAAGCGTCCGACTGCTCAATCAGTTGCACCAGGTAACGTGCCTGCTCCACGTTCTGCTCGATCAGTGCAGTCAGCGCATCGACGCCATGCGCCTTCAGACTCATCCATGCCTTCAGCGCACGGAAGCCGCGTGACAGCTCAACATTGCGATCGGCAAAACGCAGACCGTCCGCAACCGGCCCGCGGTCCATCGCCGTCAGATAGCTTGCGCCCGAGGCAAACGCCGCCTTGTGTGCCTCCGCGTCCCGCACCAGCACGCAGCCGATGTCATACGGCATGTATCCCCACTTGTGCAGATCGAAGGCGAGTGAGTCCGCGCGCTCCATACCACGCACAATCGGCCGCAGCTTCTCCGACCAGTACGCCGGCGCGCCAAATGCGCCATCCACATGGAACCACATGCCCTCAGCCTGACAGATATCTGCAATTACCGTCAGGTCGTCCACCGCGCCGGTATTCACCGTGCCTGCCGTCGCCACGGCACAGAGCGGCTTCAGCCCCGCGGCACGGTCCGCTGCAATCGCGGCCTTCAGCTCATCGATCTTCATGCGATGGATGGCATCGACACCGACGGCATGCAGGCTGCTGCGTCCCATGCCCATCAGCTCCATCGACTTCTTCAGCCAGCTATGCGTCTCCGTCGAACAGTACACGCGCAGTTCAGGGCCTCCACGCATACCTTCGCCGCGCACATCGAACCCTGACCTCGCAAACCGGCCTACATTCAGGCCAACGAGGTTCGCCATGGTGCCGCCACTCATCAGCACGCCGCTGGTTCCGGCCGGCATTCCCATCAGCTCTGCCATCCAGCGCACGACCTGCTCTTCCACCAGCGTGGCCGAGTCGTCAAAACCTCCCACATTCGGATTCATCGCCGCGGCCAGCATCTCCGCCATCATGCCCACGGCATCGCCACCGCCCATCACCCATCCCCAGAAGCGCGGATGCGTATTGCCGATGGCATACGGCAGAACGTTGTTGAGAAAGCTCTCATAGGCAGCAGCCGCGCCTTCTCCCGCGCGTGGAACTTCTTCTCCGCCGATGGCCTTCCTCACCGCGTCCGAAGGCTTCTGCCACACAGGCTGCTCTCTTCTTCCCACGATATGGTAGAAGGCTCCATCCACCATCCGGTGTGCCAGCGCGCGCAGCTCCGCCCATCCCGCCGCATCTACCGGATCCAGCGTTCGCTCCATCAATGCATCTTTCTCTTGCGCCATCGGAATCTCCCGGTATCATTCTCCCACCCGCACTAACTTAAAGAGGAGTCTTTCATGACCCTTCGTTCGTGGCGTACCGCTCTCGCCGTTGCCCTGCCCCTCGCGGCCCTTGGCGTTCTTGTTGCCGAGCAGGCCGTTACGCAACGCTTTCCCCAGTTTGAGAACGACGACGTGAAGGTCTGGAGGTCCGTCATCGCTCCCGGCACGCCGTTACCCCTGCACCACCACGACCACGGCCGCGTCATCATCCCTCTCGAAGGAGGGACCGTCGACGTCGTACAGCAGAACGGCCCCACCGAGCACCACGTCTGGGAGACCGGCAAAGCCTACTGGCTTCCCGTCAACGCGCCCGGTACGCTGCACACCGACGTCAACGTCGGCAAAAAACCCGTCGTCGTGGTCGTCGTCGAACTAAAGAAAGACCACTAAGGCACAACGAATTAACCAACCAGCGAATGCTCCGAGCATCCTCCGGGATTGTCACTCCGAGCGAAGTGCGAAGCACGAAGTCGAAGGACCTGCATTTGCTTTTGTCGCGGCAATCAGCCACGAGACGCCGTCACGCGAAGCTAGCTCGCTTGACCTTCTGGCGAAAGTCTTCGCCCTGCATCTCGACCACAACGCACATCTCCTGCAAGCGCGAACGCATGCGTTCGCCGATGCGGTCGCCCAGCGTCTCCTCGCGCACTCTGTTCTCCCCGCCTACGGCTCCAAGCGGAGGCAGGTTCGCATAGTTGGTCGTGACGATCGTCGTGCGCCGGTCGTTGTAGCGCGTGTTCAGGATGTGCGCCACCGTGTCCCACACCCAGTCGGTCGGCTTGGCGGCGCCCAGTTCGTCGAGCACCAGCACCTCGGCCTCAAACACCGGGCGCAGAATCTCCATCTCCGACTCCCGCACCTGCGCGTTGTAGCTGTTCTGCACCTGCTTCAGCAGATCGCGGTAGTCGTAGAACAGGCCCACCGCGCCGCGCTCGACCACCAGCGCCTGCAATATCCCGGTTGCGAGATGCGTCTTGCCGACGCCGATCGACCCGGTCAGCAGTAGCCCCGTGCCGTCAGTCTCCAGAGGATAGCTCTCGACAAACTTGCGCGCCCGCATCAACGCCGCGCTCTGCGAACGGTGCGCCGACGGAAACCCGGTGTCGTAGCTCTCCAGTGTGCAGTGCTCGTATCGTTTGGGGACAGCCGCGCGCTTCAGACGTCGAGCCGCACGTTCCTGAATGCGGCAGACGCACTCCTCGGCAACCCGCCGGCCGTCGCGTTCGACCACCCGCAGTCCGGCTCCCTCGCAAATTGAACAGATCTCTTCCATCGCTATAGCTATCAGTATCGCAGCATTCGACCACGAGCGACCCTGTGCGAATTCCTTCCGTAAAGCGGAAAACCAACTATCGACCGGGGCCTGCTTCGATCAACCAGTCTGCGATAACCCATTTAGATGGAACGGCCTAAGTGACAGCATCGAGAGCGGGAAGCCATGCTAGAATGAAGGAAGCGCTTATTGCTCTCCGGGGCAATCCGGCATCGCGACAGGCTCATCGATGTGACGTGACCACGACCGTTGCAAGCGATCCGCGACCCGAAAAGCCAATCTCAAAACGCCGGCGTAAAGAACGTCCGGCGAAAGGATCGTTATGCCGAAAGAAGGAATCCACCCGAAGTACGAGACCATCACCGTCAAGTGCGCCTGCGGCACTCACTTTGAGACCCGCTCCACGCACAAGGGCGACATCGTCCTCGAAATCTGCTCCGCCTGCCACCCGTTCTTCACCGGCAAGCAGAAACTGGTCGACACCGCCGGACGCGTCGAGCGCTTCCGCCGCAAGTTCGCCCAGTCGGATGCAGGCAAGGCCGCAGCCGCCAAGTAAGCGGAGACTCGCAGTAACCGGAAGGCCTCCGCAAACCGCGGGGGCCTTCGCATTTTGAACCCCCTTAGTTTGAACCCCCTTAGATCGTTGCCTTGAGATACTGACACCGTGACAAAGAAGCGCTACACGCTCGAGCAGAAGAAGTGGGACGCACCCATCGAACACGCGATGCCCGCACACGCCCGCGTGCCCGCCAGCTTCACCGTCGGCAACGTCACCATCGCCCCGGCAACGGTCCTCGCACCGATGGCCGGAGTCACCGACACCGTCTTCCGCCGCTTCATCAAGAACGCCAGCGTCTTCTCGTCACCCGTAGCTTCCCAACCGACAAGCGAAGAAGACGATTTGTCATTCCGCAGCGGAGCGGAGGAATCTGCTTCTCTTTCCAACGCTGTCGAAGCCGCGACCACCAACCAGCAGTCCGGCTGTGGCCTCATCATGACCGAGTTCACCTCCGCCGACGGCCTCTCCCGCATGCGTGAGACCAAGCGCAAGCGCTACCTCACCTACTACGACGACGAGCACCCGATCTCCGCGCAGCTCTTCGGCTCGAACCCCGAGACCCTCGCCGACTCCGCCCGCATCGTCCAGGATGCGGGCTTCGACATCGTGGACCTCAACCTCGGCTGCCCCGCCAAGCGCGTCGTCGCCTGCAACGGCGGCTCCGGCCTGTTGAAGGACCTGCCGCAGATCGAGCGCATCTTCAAAGCCATCCGCTCAGCGGTCACGATTCCCTTCACCGTCAAGTTCCGCATCGGCTGGAACGACGCGCACATCGTCTGCGTTGAGCTGGCAAAGATGGCCGAGGACTGCGGCCTCAACGCCTGCGCTCTCCACGCCCGCACCCGCGAGGACGGTTACACCGGCCAGGCCAGGTGGGAGTACATCGCCGCCGTAAAGGACGCCGTGAATATCCCCGTCATCGGCAACGGCGACATCCGCACACCCGAAGACGCCGCCGCCATGGTCGAGAAGACAGGCTGCGACGCCGTCATGATCGGCCGCACCGCGCCCGCAAACCCGTGGATCTTCCGCCAGATCGCGCAGTATACGGCATCGAAGGAAGCCACAGGAGTCGGCACTTACGACCATCCGACCAACGACGACCGCTACCGGATGATTCGCACCTACTTCCAGATGCTGGTCGATGAGATCGCCCTAGAAGAGGCCGCAGAGGCAGCGCGCACCGAGGCCATCATCGCCGCAGGCCAGATCGCCCGCGAAAAACGCCATCGCGACGCCGTCGGCAAGATGAAGCAGTTCGCCGCCTGGTTCACCCACGGCGTCCCCGGCGGAGGCGCGCTGCGCAAACAAATCTTCGAATCGAAGAACGGTAACGCCGTCATCGCCGCAGTCGAGAAGTTCTTCGAGTCGCACCCGTCTGTCGACGAAGCCTCACTCGATCCCGTCACGAACGATGAGACGCTCCTCACTGAAGCCGCATACTGCGACTGATTCTCTCAAGGAATGGCTAGTGGGTACTTTTCAGGCTGACCCACTACCAGGTGTCATCCTGAGCGAAGCGTAGCTAAGTCGAAGGACCTGCGGTTTCCGAACTACGCCTCAACTGGGTAAACGCGCATCGCTGCTCCGCTTGCGCCACACAACCTTCGCCATCTTCCGCCACCGCTCATCCAGAGCAACCAACTCCCACTCCACTTTTGGCGAAAGATACTTGAGCACCGTCTCCGTCGCCGGATGCACGCGCAACGCTGGCGCAACCAGATACAGCTTCGGCGCCGCTAACGACAACGCAACCCCGTTAAAGTAGCCGAACCGTTGAAACTCGCCCAGGCCAAAGCTCGGTCGCGTAGCATCGTCAGATGTCTGAAGCTGGTGCCAGCGCACACGCACCCAGTAGTCCAGCCCTTGCAGCGCAAGGTGCATGTCTTCATCTGCCTTCAACTCGATCACAGCAAGCCTGCCGTCCCGTAGGACACCGAGCAGATCGAGCATTCCGCGATCACCAGCGGCAAACGCCGGCACCTGCGTGTAGACGTGCTCCGCACTTAGATGAGCGTCCAGCGCTTCAACATTGCGTCGCAATATGCTCTCCAGCCATCGCTCCGGCTGCATACGAAAGAGCGGGCCGCGCTTATCTCCCGCAGCATGGCGCCGTTCGAACAGCCGCGCGACATACTCCCGCAGCATCACCTCGTTCACCGGAATCAGCGGCGTCTCATTGGCCCCCGCGCCGACCGTGATCTGCTCCTGCACATTGAACGACGACCCTGCATAGCCCGCGCGCACGCGAGCGAACTCCAGCCCATGCAGCAAAAACGCCATCTCTGCCCCGCCGCGGACCACCTGCTCCACATCTGCGCACAAGTCTTCAGGCACGAGCGCCATCACCAGCCGCGCTGCTTCGCTAAAGCGCTCGCGTACCGCAGCGTGATTTGGCGCGTGGACAATGTGCGTTGCGATATTGCCATGATCGCGAAGATCGCGCTGCGCCAGCTCCTCCGTCTTGTCGTCGAGCTCCCAAAGCTCCCACTGCGCGGCGCGGTCGTTCAGCCACGCCATACGCGACGCGGCGAGCGCAGCCGTCCCGCGCGGCACAATCACCTTCAGGCCCTGCCATACCCTCCGCCCATCTCCCATGGAACGGCAGCGATCCAGCCACAAAATCCCGACCGTCAAAGCGCCGTCGATCGTCGCCTGCGACTCCTGCGGATTCACCGCGACCACAGCCCACGCGCGCTGGCCCTGCACCAGCCTGCCTCGCGCATACGCTGGCCCAAAGCTTCTCTCGAGATCCATCGCAGAACTCAGGCCGTCCAGAGTCCACTCAGGAAATGCACGCTGCAAGACGCGCTCCAGCACGCGCAGATACTTCACTCGTACCGCTTCGCGTTCAGACGGCGTGCGCCGGTCGCGATTGGCAAGCAGCTCAAGGCTCTGCGGCTTCGTCTGTCCAAAGCGAAGGACCGAGAGACGCAGGATACCCTCGCGCAGCCGCGTAGCAACCACGCGCCTGACCATGTTCGCGTCCTCGCTCCACAGTTGCAACGTGCAGCGGTTGTGTTCGGTTGAAAGATTGAACTTCGCCGTCCGCATCTCGAAGACGACCCGGCCGTCTTCAAGCACGACGGACTCGGGATGCAGCGCGAGAAACTCTTCAATCGCTGCTGCGATCATCTCGGGGGCCTGCGCTTCAGGCAATTCGGTCTGCCTCGATGCTCTGCTCGACGCACCGGCGTCGCGTAAAAAAGGCATAGTCGAAAGCTAACACAGCCTCCGCATCGCGGCGATGACGCTACAGCGGCATCTGAAAGTGAAAGTCCGAGATGCGCAGACCTACGCGGAAGTAGAACGCATGCGCAGACTCGCGATGCGTCCCTGAGTCCAGCGAAAACGTCTTGCAGCCTTCGGCGCGCGCCCGCACTATCAACCAGCCGATCATGCGCTCGCCGAAGCCGCGCGAACGCATCGCCTCGTCTGTCACCAGGTCGTCGACATACATCGTCTTTCCGCTCCACAGCACATTCATCGCGCGGAAGCCCGCCAGCGCCACAATCGCGCCATCGTGCTCCAGGAAAGCAAGCCGATAACCCTCGGCCTGTTGCAATATCACGCGGTCGACAAACTCCTCGGAAGCAAGCGCAGGACGCAACTGGTGCATTACCGCATAGCAGCGCGCAATCTCCTCGCGGCTGGACGCAATGCGTATCGACTGGTCTTCCTGCACGGCTACCAGCCCTCATGAGCGCGCAGATGCGTGATATGCGCAACGTGATGCCGCGAGTGCCACGCATACATCAACGCCACGCCATCCAAAGCCTGAGGGCCGTTCTCAGGATGCCTGTAGCCGCGACGCCACTGCTCGTCCGTCAGCGATTGCAGCAGCATCACCCACCGCGCGTGCAAACTCTCAATCAGCTCCAGCGACCACTCCACCGGCGCGGCGGAGTCATGCAGCTCAGCCCATGCCTTCTCGTTATAGGCACCGATCGTCGGCCAGTCCTCAGTCAACGCCAGCCGCATGCGGATGAATGCGTTCATGTGCGAGTCGGCGATGTGATGCACAAGTTGACGCACCGTCCACCCACCCTCGCGGTACGGCGTATTCAACTGGCTTGCATCCAGCCCCTCAACCGCGTTGCGAAGCATCTCGGGAAGCTCGGCAAGCACCGAGATCGCGCCGCGCGTGTCGTCGGACGTAATCGTTGCTGGCTTTTCAAACTTCCCGATCGGATACCGTGGATCTGCCGCTGTCTGGCCCATTCTTACCTCGCATTTCATCTATATAAAGAGCACCTTAGCACAGCGGCTTGTAATCTCAGAGAGACGACTATGCGCAACCTCACCTTGTCCCTGGCCCTTCTCCTCGCAACCTCTTCGTTGCCCGCACAAAGCCCTTCGGGGCAACACCTCGGCTTCGATCGCAATCTCTACCCGGGCAACGACGCACTGCCCGCGTTGCGCAAACACTTTGCCTTCACCGGCTACTGGCTCAACAACCCTCCCGGCGAAACCACGAACACATGGCGCGGCAAGCGCGACACTCTCATCAAAAATAACTTTGGCTTTCTCGTCCTCTTCAACGGCCGCGAAGACGCGCAGATCCTTCGCTTCAAGCGCCGAGGCACGACACCCGAAGCACTCGGCAGACAGGATGCAGCAGCAGCCATAGCCGCTGCGCGACGCGAACACTTCCCCGCCAACACCATCGTCTTTCTCGATCAGGAAGAAGGTGGCCGCCTGCTCGACGAGCAGTCCGCCTATCTCTTCGCATGGACCGAAGCCGTCGCCTCCTCCGCCTACAAACCCGGCATCTACCTAAGCGGGCAACCCGCCGCCGACGGCCCCGGCAAGACCATCACCACTGCACAGAACGTCCGCGAGATGATCGCCGCAAAACACCTCCACCCCGTAGCACTCTTCGTCTACCAGGACACCTGCCCGCCCTCGAACGGCTGCACCGTCACTCCGCCGCCTATCGCCGCCAGCGGAACTCCAGATATCGCCGCCTGGCAGTATGCGCAATCGCCACGCCGACCTGAAAACACAAAGACGTGTCGCAAGACTTACGCCGCCGACAACAATTGCTACGCCCCCGGTGCGCCCCAAATTTATCTGGACATGAGTGTTGCCATTTCTGATGATCCATCGCACGGCCGCTAGCACTACACTCAATTACAAGAGGCCAGTTCAATGAAATTCGGCTTTGTATTCGCGCTCACGTTCACGTGCTCAATTGTGTCAACGCGCGCCCAGGAGCCGCTTCCTCAACCTCCAACCCTCTCCACGCAGTCCACTCTCGTCCTCGCTCCAGTCCTCGTTCGCGATAAATCCGGCAATCTTGTCTATACCCTGAGCGCCGATGACTTCACGCTCACCGACGATGGCGTCCCGCAAAAAATTCGCATCGAGCAGGACACAGGTGGCGAGCCTCTCGCCCTGATCGTTGCCGTCGAAATCGGAGGCGCAGGAGCACGCGAATTCGATAAATTTGTCTCCATCGCCCCTCCCCTGGCTCCAATGATTGAATCGATCATCGGCAACGTGCCGCATCAGGTCGCCGTTGTTGCTTTTGACAGTCAGCCAACACTCCTGCAAAACTTCACACCTCAAATCGACCGCGCAGCCGAAGCCATCTCTTCCCTCACTCCCGGCTGCACTCGCCAACACCACCTCGACAACTGCGAATCGCCACTCGCTGTCCGCAACGTTCCTCTCGGCGACAACGGCGCCGCCATCCTCGATAGCATTGCCTTCTCTGTCGATCTCCTGCGCAAACAGCCTCTTGAATATCGTCGCGCCATTCTGCTCATCAGCGAGACACTCGATCGCGGCAGCAGAACCAGTGTCGACGAGGCCCTTCGCGCCATCAGCGACACCAATACCACCATCTACAGCATCGGCTTCTCGACCGGAAAATCGGAGGCAGCCCACTACGCCGCGCGCACGCTACCTACGCAGCCAGGCGAACTTGGCCTGGAAAATCACCACCCCAACCCGCCTCACGGCTGCATGGGTAAAGATCCCGATCCCGACCCTGACGCTACTCATAACAGGGCAATTCAAGCATATGACTGCGCTACCCAGCTTCTGCCACCGCTTGCTTTCGCCAAGATGGCCGCAATCATGGCGGCCGATGGACTCAAGCGCAACATCCCAGCAACCGTCGCTAACCTCACAGGTGGCGAGTACTTCAAGCTCTCCAATGCCAAGGCGCTTGAGCGCGATCTTGCCACTATCTCCAATCACATCCCGAACCGCTACATTCTCAGCTTCCAGCCGCAGTCACCCCACGCAGGTTTGCATACCCTCAGCATTCAATTGAAGAACTACCCGGGCCTCCGCATCACCGCCCGCAGCAGCTACTGGGCCGACGGAATAGATCCATCATCTCCTTCACAGAGCGCTCCCCAAAAAACGCCGTAGGTCGAAGAGGCCATTCAACTACTAGCAACAGGCAGCGTCACCCGAAACTCCGTCCGCCCTGGCTCCGTCTCAAACTCAATCGTGCCGTCGTTATGACGCACTAGCCTGCGCGCGATGTCCAGCCCCAGCCCTGTCCCAAACCCCATCGGCTTCGTTGTAAAAAACGGATCGAAGATGTGCGATTGAATCTCCGCCGGAATGCCGGGGCCGTTGTCGATGATGCGCACCACCAGCCGCTGCATCTCGTGCTGCGCAGTCACCTTGACGTGCCCGTTGCCTTCGGGCGCAGCGTCCAGCGCATTGTCCAGCAGGATTCCCCATATCTGATTCAGCTCTCCGGCAAACCCCGATAGCTGCGGCAGGCCAGCCTCCAGCTCAATCTCCACCTTGATCGACCTCTCATTCGCCTTCGCATGCAGTACTGTCACGGCATCGTTCAGGCCTGTGCCGGGATTCACGCGGTCCGCCACCATCGCCTGGTCCATATGCGTAAAGCCCTTCACCGCCATGACCAGCGTCGAAATGCGTGACGAAGAGCTCTGCACCTCCGAAGTTAAATTGCGTATCGCAGCCCGCGAGGCCGCCGACCGCACCACCGCATTCAACGCCGGCCCGGAGACCTCAGCCGCCAGCGCGTTCAGCGCGTCGAACGTAACCTCCGTCTCCGCCAGCATCGGAGCACTCGCCGTATTCAGCCCTCGTTTGTTCAGCCATTCGTAGATCGCCTCTTCGCGGTCGACCTGCTCCATCGCCGCGCGCGGCGGCCCACTCCTCCGCGCGAAGCACGATGCGCGAAACGCATCGGTTGCGGCCAACTGACTGTCCGACAGCCTCGCCGCCTGCAACTCCCGCATCGCGGCCTCGCACTCTTCCAGCCGGTCCGTCAGCAGACACACGCTGCGCTCGATCGCCGAAGACGGATTGCCCAGCTCATGCGCCAGCCCCGCCGACAGCTTGCCCAGCGAGACCATCTTTTCGTTCTGCAGTTCCGTCGACGTAAACAGCTTTGCTCTGTCCACCATATGGTGCACAAGGATCGACGTGACTCCATTGCACTCTCGAACCATCTCGGGAAGCAGGTCACGGTGCAGCTCAAACGCCTCCACGCGCTCCTGTGCGATCGAGTCTCCCGGTGCATTTACCAGCCGCGAGTACGGAAGCATCCCCGTCACATCGCCCGCCTGAAACTCCACCAGCTTCACCGGCCCCGCGCCGCGGTCGACAAACAGCGCCAGCCGCCCCGAGAACAGTACGTACATCCCCTCGACCGGCTCGCCCCTGTGCGACATCAGATCGCCCACCTCGGCGTTGCGGGCGGATCCATGCTCTGCCAGCCACTCCAGTTCGTTGCGAGGAGCCGAACCAATCAGCCTGTGTTGTGCCAGCCGTTCAACGAGATCTGCCGTGCTCATGTTGTGCGATCTTTCATTCGCGACTCAATTTCTTCCGCCAAAGGTATCAGTTCGGCCCGCAAACAGTCATTGCCGCATCCTCACCGCGCCCCTATCATCGAATCAAGATGACTATCCCGGCCCCCGACCACAAGCACTACTTCACCACGAAGCTCGGCGTCTCCGAGCGCCTCATCGAGCGCTGCCTCGCCGAAGCACTCTCCGCCGGGGGCGACTACGCCGACCTCTACTTCGAGTCCGTCACCTCCACCTCGCTCGGCATCGACGAGTCCCTCGTCAAGACCGCCGCCCAGGGTGTCTCGCTCGGCTGCGGCGTCCGCGTGCTCTCTGGCGAGCGCACCGGCTACGCCTACACCGACGACCTCTCCTCCGGCGCTCTCCTCAAGGCCGCCCGCACCGCAGCCCTCATCGCCTCCGGCCCCGCCAAAGAGCTCATGCAGGGCTTTCGCCATACCGAGGCCGACTCGCTCTACCCGATCACGGGGGCCACGGCCGATGCCGAAATCGCCGCCAAGCTCACCCTCATCCAGCGCGCCGATGCCGCTGCCCGCGCCTATGACCCACGCATCACGCAGGTGCGCGCCAGCTTTTCCGACGAGCTCCGCCGCATCCTCGTCGCCGCCTCCGACGGCACCTTCGCATCGGACACCCAGCCCCTCGCGCGGCTGAATGTTTTTGTGATCGCCAAAGATGCCACCAACACCGCCAAGGGCACCAGCGGCGGCGGCGGCCGCATCACCATGGACTTCTTTGAAGGCGACAAGAGCCCTGAGC
This sequence comes from Acidobacteriota bacterium, assembly GCA_018268775.1. Classification (GTDB taxonomy): domain Bacteria; phylum Acidobacteriota; class Terriglobia; order Terriglobales; family Acidobacteriaceae; genus Edaphobacter. Next base: position 22,784 of record JAFDVV010000008.1, read on the forward strand.
ACTTCGCCCACGAAGCCGCTCGCTCCGCCATCCTCCAGCTTGGTGCAGCCGAGGCTCCCGCCGGTGAGATGGAGGTCGTCCTCGGCCCCGGCTGGCCCGGCGTCTTACTTCACGAAGCCGTAGGCCACGGCCTCGAGGCCGACTTCAACCGCAAGAAGACCTCCGCCTTCGCCGGTCTCATCGGACAGCAAGTGGCGTCGAGCAAAGTCACCGTCGTCGACAACGGCCGCATGCCCAACCGCCGCGGCTCCATCAACGTCGACGACGAGGGCAACCCCACGCAGGAGACCGTCCTCATCGAAAACGGCATCCTGAAAGGATATTTGTCCGACAAGCTCTCCTCACGGCTGATGGGAACCCCCAACACCGGCTCCGGCCGCCGCGAGAGCTACCACCACATCCCCATGCCGCGCATGACCAACACCTATATGTTGAATGGTCAGGATATGCCCGAGGACATCATCAAGTCCGTCAAGCGCGGCCTCTACGCCGTCAACTTCGGCGGAGGCCAGGTGGACATCACCAACGGCAAGTTCGTCTTCTCCGCCAGCGAGGCCTATCTCATCGAAGACGGCAAGGTCACCCGCCCCGTCAAAGGAGCCACCCTCGTCGGCAACGGCCCCGAAGCCCTTAAGTACGTCTCCATGGTAGGCAACGACCTCGCGCTAGACGAAGGCATAGGAACCTGCGGCAAATCCGGCCAGTCCGTCCCCGTAGGCGTAGGCATGCCAACAATTAAGCTGGATAAGATGACGGTGGGTGGGACGGGGCAGTAGAGATCAGAGAGATCGCGTGCGCTGGAATATTCGGGTGCGGAGACTCGGATTGAATACAAACATCATTGCGTACACTGAAATGACCAAAAGCAACAAAACTAACTCCTCGAATAGAACGAGGCCGTAGCGGACTTGCTGTGCATCAATTTGCCAAAGTGGAAGCGTGATGGAGCTGGCCCTTTCAGGGCGCCAGCCATATGCACGACTCACCACATACAAACAGGGGACATATATGAGTCGTAGTGTTGCTGCAATCGCATAGGCCGCCAAAGGGAATAGCCAAAGGCTTCGCTCAAGCCAATCAAAGAAGGGATCCAACTTTTGGCGCTTGAATAGAGCGATCACTACTCCCATCAGAAGTGCAAAATTTTCTAACGCCACGATCTTCCATCGCACACGCACTTGGCTTCCGTCATATTGAAGGCCGCGTTCCCAAATCCATGCTCTCGTCCATGCATTTGGAGGCACCGAATTCCCAACTGCTTTGGCTCGGCAGTCATCCCATTGGAAACCTGGAATACCAGAATCAGGGCATCCGGCAACCTGATCGAACACGTCCGTCTGTACGACCGGAACCCTTATGCTAAGGGCAACCGCTCCCAGCAAGTAGATTATGATCAAAGCTTTCAATTTGTTCCGAGTCAGCACAGCGGAAAGTCTATCAAACACTATTGGCCACAACTGGGTGCCTCGCCCGTTCATGAGAGGCTCGGTGCTCGGGTACCCCATATCTGGCGGCTTTATCGCCAGATGTGGGAACAATCGCGCGAAGCGCGATCCTCTTTTGATACCATCAACTAAGAAAGGAGGCCGCCTGATGATTCAGATAGAACTCACCCCTGAGATCGAAGCGCGCTTTGCCGACGCCGCGCGCGCGCATGGTCTCCAGCCCGACGCTTACGCCAGCCATCTCATCGCCTCCGCCGCGCTTACGGCAGAAAAACATCTCTCTCACGAAGAAGTCGAACGGTTCCTGACAGAAATGTCGCGCCACTCCGACAGAATTCCGGCCCTCTCCGATAGCGCGTACACACGTGAGAGCTTCTATCAGGACCACGACTAGGTGCCCCCAAGATTTCTGATAGATACGAACGTTTTGCTGCGCCTGACCGCAGCCAAAGAGCCCGCGCACATTTTCGCGCAACAGTCGATTCGCATTCTCCAGTCGCGCAGTAGCTCTATGTTCTACACGCTGCAAAATGCAGCCGAGTTCTGGAATGTGGCGACTCGTCCAGTGGAGCGCAATGGCCATGGCTTGTCGCCAGCGGAGGCTGCGGAAGCCCTGTCCCGAATAGAAATGAGCATGACGCTATTGCCAGATGACTCGAATGTCTACAGTCACTGGCGTCATTTGCTTGAAGTACACAACATCCGTGGCGTCCAGGTTCACGATGCCAAACTCGCCGCCGCGATGCTCGCTCACAACGTGCCCAGCATTCTCACTTTCAATGCGTCCGACTTCGCCCGTTTCTCCAGCATCGAGGCAGTGCACCCAGCGACTCTTATCGTTTAGGCGTTCCACGCGGGGTAGGTCCACCGACTATCCTTAATCCAGACATGACATTCGAGACCGAAAAGAAGACGGACCTCCGCCAGCTAGCCTCCGACGTTCTCGCCCGCGCCCTCAAAGCCGGGGCCACCGATGCCGAAGCCGTCGTTGCCGAGGGCGATGAGTTTGAGGTCCGCGTCCGTCTCGGCCAGGTCGAGACGCTCAAGGAGTCCGGCTCGCGCGCCATCGGTCTGCGTGTCTTTCTCGGCCAGAAGACCGCGAACACCTCGACCTCCGACTTCTCCGAAGAGAGCATCGTCGACGGAGCCATGACGCTGGCAAAGATCACCAGCGAAGACTCCTTCGCCGGACTGCCCGAGCGCGAGGAGTTCGGCCAGCTTCAGGGCGACCTCAAGCTCTACTTCGACGACGTCAACCTGCAGCCTCCCGCCGAGCGCATCGAGATCGCGCGTCGCGCCGAAGCCGCCGCGATGGCCTTCGACACGCGCATTCAGAACTCCTCCGGGGCCGACTTCGACACCGGCACCTCGTACAAAGTGCTCACCAACTCACGCGGCTTCACCGGCGAGTACCGCCGCTCCTACTGCGGCTTCTCCGTCTCGCCCATCGCCATCGACGCCCAGGGCGGCATGCAGCGCAACTACTGGTACTCAAGCTCGCGCACGACGTCGAAGCTCGAATCGCCGGAAGAGATCGGCCGCATCGCCGCCGAGCGCACGCTGCGCCGCCTCGGTGCCCGCCGTGTCGCCACGCAGAAGGCCTCGGTCGTCTTTTCGCCCGAGATCGCGCGCGGCATCGTCGGCAACATCTTCGACGCCGCCAACGGCGACGCCATCTACCGCCACGCCACCTTCTTCGACGACATGCTCGGCAAGCAGGTCGCGGGTGAAAACATCACCATCATCGACGACGGCACCATGATGCTCGATGGCATCGGCGGCTTCGGCACCGCGCCCTTCGACGGCGAGGGTCTGCCGACGCGCCGCACCGTCCTGGTCGAAAAAGGCGTTCTGCAAACCTACGTCAACAACAGCTACACGGCGCGCAAGCTCAACATGCGCTCCACGGGCAGCGCCTCGCGCGGCCTTGCGGGGAACCCCGGCATCGGCGCGCACAACTTCTACCTCGAACCCGGCGATTGCGCGCCCGAACAGTTGATCGGCGATGTGAAGAACGGCCTCTACGTCACCGAGACGATGGGCTTCGGCGTGAACCTCGTCACCGGCGACTACTCGCAAGGGGCCGCCGGTATCTGGATAGAGAACGGCGAACTCGCCTACCCGGTGGAAGAGATCACCATCGCCGGAAACCTGAAGGACATGTATCGCAACATCGTCGCCATCGGCAACGACCTGGTCTTCCGCAGCGCCGCCGCCGCACCGACCATCCGCGTTGAAGGCATGACCATCGCGGGCGCCTGAGGCGCGGCTACAATCACAACGTGGCAGCAAGCTTCAGCTTCGCGAAGAGCATCGCATTCTCACCCGAGAACGCCGACGAAACTCTGCGCTCTGTCCCAACGCTGTCCGGCGTCTTCGCTCTCTACGGAGAGCAAGCCAATTCTGAACCGTACCTGACGCGCGCCGCCGACCTTCGCCGCCGCATGAAGCGGCTGCTCGCTCCGCCGGAGTCGCAGTCGAAGCGCCTGAACCTGCGCGAGCGCGTTGCCCGCATCGAGTACACGGTCACTGGCTCAGAGTTTGAGTCGACGCTGACGCTCTATCATGCTGCGGCAGGCATCTTCGGTTACGCAGAAGCGCGCAGAAGGCTGCGGCTGCACACGCCGACCGTGCTGCGTATGACGATGGAGAACGAGTTCCCTCGCGTCTATGCGACCAACCGGCTTTCAAAACGCGGTCTGGCTGAGATGTATGGGCCGTTTCCTTCGCGCGCCGCTACCGAACGCTACTGCGACGCTGTGCTCGACCTCTTCAAACTCCGCCGCTGCCACGAAGACCTGCATCCTTATCCAGAGCACCCGGGCTGCGTCTACGGCGAGATGAAGAAGTGCATCGAGCCGTGCAAGCAGGCCTGCACACCGCAGCAATATGCAGAAGAGGCCGCTGCGGTGAAGGCCTTCTTCGAGACACACGGCGAGAGTATGCTCGCGCGCATCGCGGCCGAGCGCGAGCGCGCGTCGGAGGAGATGGAGTTCGAGCGGGCGGCCCAGTTGCACGAGCAGTATCAGAAGGTAAAGGCCGCCGCGCAGCTTGCCGACGAGCTCGTGCGGCCACTTCCACAACTGCGCGCCGTGATCGTACAGCGGGCTTCCGTGGAAGACGACTCAGCCGATGCAGCAGTCTTCCTGCTTGAAGCGGGCTGCATCGTCGGGCCCGAGCGGCTGTCAACACTCGGCGTCCGCGCCGTCAAAGAGCAGACCAGCGTCGGCAGCTCGCTCTTCGCGCAGCCGCTGATGCTTCAGGCGGTGCCTCTGGAGGGAGCAGCCAGCGACGCGAGCAATTCACCGGAGGACCGCGCACGAGAAGTTCTCGGCAGGCTGGAGACACAGGCAAAACCTTCCAGTGACGTTGCCCTGCTTAGCGACCATCTCTCGCTGTTGCGGCGCTGGTACTACCGGCCCGAAAAGCAACGCATCGGCGAAGTATTTTTTCCGAATGCGGATGGCTCGTTGCCCATACGCCGTATCCTGCGCGGAGCCGCGCGAACGGTGCTGGGTGATCCAAAGCTTCTGCCTGATGTGCAGCGCGAGGCTGCCAAAAAAGCTGCGAAGACCCGCGTGTTGCACGAGGGACGTCCGGATGTCGAACGGGTCGTCCCCGTTGTTCCCAGACAGAGTAACGACGCCGATTGATCCCGCGCTTCTGCCCGCGTTCGGCTGATAGACTCGGACAAGGAGCGTTATCTTGATCGAACTGGCATTTTCCATATTGGCCTCGGACTTCGCCCACCTCGCCGACGAGGTCAAAGCGGCCGAGCGCGGCGGCGGAACGATCGTTCACGTCGACGTGATGGACGGCCACTTTGTGCCGAACATCACCTTCGGGCCGCCCATGGTGCAGGCCCTGCGTCCAGTGACGAACCTGCCGCTGGACTGCCATCTGATGGTGGAGAACCCAGACGAGTTCATCCCGGCTTTTGCCGAGGCCGGTGCAGACCTGCTGAGCGTTCACCAGGAGGTCTGCCGCCACCTGCACCGGACGCTGCAACTGATCTCCGACCACGGAATGCTTCCCGGCGTGGTCATCAATCCCGCGACGCCCGTGGACACACTGATCGAAGTCCTTCCGATGGTTCACTATGTGCTGGTGATGAGCGTGAATCCCGGCTTCGGCGGGCAACGGTTTCTGCCCCTGGCAGCCGAAAAGATCGCCTATCTTGCCGCCCTGCGCAAGGAGATGGGGCTGAACTTCCGCATCGAGGTGGATGGCGGCATCGCTCACGATACGGTGGCCTCGGTCGTCGAAGCAGGAGCCGAGATGCTGGTGGCTGGATCGGCCGTCTTCGGCAAGGGCAAGACCGAGCAGAACGCCAAGCGGCTGTTGAAATTGGCCCGCGCCGCAGCCCCGGACAAGGCAGCCGGGAAAGACTAAAATAGAAGCGAGCCTGAGCGCCCACGGGGTGCGAGGCGGGTGTGAGGATTTTGCCGATGAATCGTCGTTCTTCTTTCTTTCCGAGCCTCAGGGCTGGCGTCGTGGCCGGCGTGGCCGTGGCCGCGCTTGTTCTAACGTCGAGCGCCTTGGCCCAGGTGACTGGATCAACCCAGACGACAACCGACGCCAACGGTCAGCCGCAGCAGTCGGTCACGCTGTCGGCCTCGCCGTCTAAAAAGAGCAAGCGGGAAGAGAAGAAAGAGGAGAAGGTCGTCCAGTCGAAGGACACTAAGAAGCGTCTGGCCGCGGAGAAGAAGACCGATGCCGTCGCCGCCGCAGACGCCAAGCTGCCGGATCGTCAGCTCTACGATAAAGCCCTTATCGCAACGAAGAAGGGTCACTTCGACGTTGCCCGTCTTGACCTTCAGACGCTGCTGAATACCTATCCCGATTCGCAGTACCAGATGAAGGCAAAGCTGGCGATCGCGGACAGTTGGTATCGCGAGGGCGGCACGGCCGCGCTGACGCAGGCCGAGCAGGAGTACAAGGACTTCATCACCTTCTTCCCCAATGCCCCCGAGGCCGCCGAGGCCCAGATGCGCGTGGGCGACATCTACTTCCGGCAGATGGACAAGCCCGACCGCGACTACTCCAAGGCCCTGCACGCACAGGAGGAGTACCGCTTGATGTTGCAGCAGTTCCCGGACTCCACGCTGGTGCCGCAGGCCAGGCAGCGCCTGCGCGAGGTGCAGGAGGTCCTGGCCACGCGCGAGGCCGACATCGCCTCCTACTACGCTTCGCGCGAGAACTGGCCAGCCACGATCGCCCGCTATCAGACAGTGGCCGACACGTACCCGCAGTACAGCCACATGGACGATACGCTGGTGGCGCTGGGCGATGCCTACGAGGCCGAGGCACGCATCGTCCGCGCACAGAAGCAGCTCAATGAAGATGCAAAAGGCCGGCTGGTGAGCATCTACGAAGGGCGCGCAGCAGATGCATACCGCAAGGTGGCGCTCGAGCACTCCGCCTCGCCTCACGTTGAGGACGCCCGCGACCGTCTGGCGGCGATGAACCTTCCGATTCCGACGCCGACGCCTGAGCAGGCAGCGGCCAGTGCCGCCCTTGAGAACAGCCGCGGACAGTACAGCCTGCAAAGCCGCGCCATGCTGATGATCCTTCGTCGTCCTGACGTTGTGATGGCAGCACACTCGGGCGATCCTTCGATGACCGACCCCAAGCCTACTCTGGCACCGGCGATTACCAAGCAGATCATTCAGGACTACCAGCATGCCGTGAACCCCGGCGCTGCCGCAGCGACCGGTACGCAGCCTGCTGAGGGTGCTGATCCGGCCACAGCCGCTGCCGCGCAACCTTCCGCACCGGCCCAACCTGCCTCCCCCGCCGCCCCGTTGGCATTGCAGGACATCCCCAGCGCAGGGGCAGGTGGAGGCTCCAGCAGTGCTGTAATGACGAACGTGCCGAGTTCAACCACGACGGCAGCCCCGGCAACCGGTGGCTCCAACACGATGGGCGTCGAGATCCTCACGCCGGGCGCGAGCAAAACTCCGGCAGCCGACCCGACGGGAGGCCTGAAGCCGGTTGGGCCGGTGAACACGGTCGCCGCTCCGCCGATTGAAAAGCCCTCTGCGGCCCCGGATGCCATCAACTCCGTGGTTCCCGGCGCCCAGGCCCCGGGCCAGCCTGCGGTCACTGCAAATGGCAAGAAGGCACCGAAGCCGACGTACGATAAGGACGAAGAGTCCTCAAGCAAGCACAAGAAGAAGAAGGGTCTTGGGAAGATCAACCCCTTCTAAAAGTGATCCGTCAGCAATGAGAAAGGCCCCGGAGCCCAACCCGGGGCTTTCTCGTCTTTGCACCTGAATCAAGCTGCTTCAGATCGACGGCGTGGGATGAACAGCAGCGACAGAAGAAGAAAGGCCGCGACAGCCATCCCGGAAAAGAGAACCGGGCTGAACGAGGCGCGATGCGATGTATGGGGGCGCACACCGCCTACGGGCGAGAGATGCCCGCCGATGACCCAGGCACTGCCCGAGATGGACTCGTCGGTCTCATAGACGGCGTTGCCGCCGACCACCAGAGCATTGCCGCCGATCCGCGCCTGCGAGTCGACGACGGCGTTGCCACCGATGACCGTCGCCCGGCCATCCACGCGTCCAACGACATTGAGGTTCCCGAAGAGAACGAATACGCGCCCGGTGAGGTCGCCTTCAACCTGCACGGAGCAGAAGATGCAGGTTGCGTTATGCACCTGTTGTCCCTGGGCGATGAAGATGTCCTGGTTGAAATAGGTTCGCGAACCACCCTGCGCCTGTGCGCGAACCGCTGGCAGGGAGGCGAGAAGCACAAGACCGAAGATGCGCATTGCTTTTGCCAGCACAGCTC
>JAFDVV010000008.1:31077-58404 GCA_018268775.1 Acidobacteriota bacterium
CGCCCGGATAGGCAGGAAAGCGGTAACGGGCGCGCCGAACCAGGTAGACGATCAACCACACGATTCCCGCTAGAATCAGCAGCGGCGAAAGAAGAATCAACGTCCCCAGTGGAGGCGGAAGAACGGCGCGCGAGCCATGGATGACCGCGCCTTCCGCAAGCTTCGCATCTCCCCCAACGATGGCGACATCGCCGTTGACGGCTGAGCCCTCACCGAGGTGGAGATCGCCTGCCGCAATGGCTGTATCTCCTGCGATCGAGTGCCCCGGCTCGACATCGACGGATCCCATAAAGACGGCGACGTCGCCCGTTACCTCTCCCCTGACACGCACCGAGCAGAACGCGCACGCGATGTCGCCCACCGATTCGCCTTCAGGGACCTCGATCGAATTGCCGAAACTGGCGCGATCGTTGCCGTGGGAGCCCTTGGCCATGGCCGGCAATGCGACGAGCGCGGGCAGCAGGACAATGGAGAGGATGGAGCGCAGCGATTTTCCTGATCTTCCGGGCATTGAGACCTCGTGGTTGAGTGATGACGAGCTGCAATCGGCAATCTATACCTAACAGGCTCTACGCAAAGGCGCAGGACAAAGACTTACCCGCTCAAAATGCTACGCTTAAAGGACATGAGTTACGAGCTGCCAAAGGCATACGATCCGTCCGTTATTGAAGAACGCTGGGCCGAGTACTGGGTCCGCGAACGCCTGTTCGACGTTGCGACACCTGAAGGTACGAGCGATGCGTCGAAGAAGTTCACTATGCTGCTGCCTCCGCCCAACGTGACGGGCCGTCTGCACATGGGCCACATGCTGAACCAGACGGAGATGGACATCCTGACGCGCTGGCACAGGATGCGCGGCGAGACGGCGGTCTGGGTTCCCGGCACCGACCATGCCGGCATCGCCACGCAGATGATGGTGGAGCGTCAGCTCGCCGCCGAGGGAAGGAACCGACGCGAGCTCGGGAGAGATGCCTTCATCGACCGTGTGTGGGAGTGGAAGGGCGTCTACGGCGGCGCGATCCTCGACCAGATGCGTCGCCTGGGCGCAAGCGTCGACTGGAGCCGCGAGTACTTCACCATGGACGACCGGTTGAGCGTCGCGGTCAAGGAATGCTTCGTCCGCCTCTGGGAGCAGGGGCTGATCTATCGCGGTGCGTACATCGTCAACTGGGACCCCGCGATTCAGACGGCTGTCTCCGATCTTGAAGTCGAGCACGAAGAGCGTCTCGGCAAGATCTATCACGTTCGCTATCCGCTGGCCGACGGCACGGGATCCATCGTAGTTGCCACCACGCGGCCTGAGACGATGCTCGGCGACGTGGCCGTTGCCGTCAATCCCGAGGATGACCGCTACAAGGCTCTCGTTGGCAAGCTGGTGAAGCTGCCGCTGAGCGGCGTCAACGGCGGCCCTGAGCGCGAGATTCCCATCCTCGCCGACGATTGGGCAAAGCCCGAGTTCGGCACCGGCGCAGTCAAGGTGACGCCCGCGCACGACCCCAACGACTTCGCCATCGGCCAGCGCCACGGCCTTCCGAACCTGTCGATCCTCGACGAGACGGCACACGTTGCACTGCCGGGCTCGCACTACGACGGCATGGAGCGATACGCCGCTCGCGAAAAGATCGTCGGAGACCTGCGCGCGCAGGATTTGCTGGTAGACGTGAAAGACCATACGCTTTCGATCGGTCTGAGTCAGCGCACTGGCGTTGTGATCGAGCCGCGCCTCTCGCAGCAGTGGTTTATCAAGATTCAGCCGCTCGCCGACAAGGCCATCGAAGCCGTCGACAAGGGCTATATCCGATTTACGCCCGACCAGTACCGCAAGACCTACGAGGAGTGGATGAAGAACATCCACGACTGGTGCATCTCGCGCCAGCTCTGGTGGGGACACCGGATTCCCGCATGGCACTGCGCCAAGTGCGCGGAGATCACCGTCGCTCGCGATACACCAGCGGCTTGCGGAAAGTGCGGATCGAGCGATCTCACGCAGGAGACCGACGTTCTCGACACATGGTTCTCGAGCGGCCTGCTTCCCTTCACCGCCTTCGGCTGGCCTGGTGCTGAGGGGTCGAACGGTCTGACACCGGACCTGGCTGCATTCTATCCGACCGAGCTTCTGGTGACCGGCTTCGACATCCTCTTCTTCTGGGTGGCGAGGATGGTGATGCTCGGCTGCCACTTCATGCTCGATGTCCCCATGCCCGACGGTGCTGGCGGATTCCGGCCGCGCTCGCTGAAGGACGCCGTGCCGTTCCGCGAGGTCTACATACACGCACTCGTGCGCGATGCCGACCGGCAGAAGATGTCGAAGACCAAGGGCAACGTGATCGACCCCATCGAGGTTGTGACGAAGTACGGCACCGACGCCGTGCGCTTCACACTCGCCAGCATGGCCTCACCCGGCACCGACATCGCCTTCAGCGAGTCGCGCACCGAGGGCTATCGCGCCTTCGCTAACAAGATATGGAACGCTGCCCGGTTCCTCTTCATGCAGATCGACCGCGCGAAAGAGGCGGGTTACAAGGTCTCTATGCTCGCCAGCGGGACTGTGCCTGAGCTTCCCGCAGAGACCCCACTTGAGACGCGATGGATCTTTGGCCGGTTGAGCGCTGTCTCTGCGGAGGTTGACAAGGCCCTCGCCGACTATCGCTTCGATGAAGCGGCGGCGGCGGTATACCAATTCTTCTGGGGCGAGTTCTGCGACTGGTATCTCGAGTTGGTCAAGCTGCGGCTGGAGTTTGGCGAAGGGACGGAAAAGAACGCGATAACGGCACTTACCCTCGCCTCGCTTGTGGCCTCGTTTGAAGCCGCACTCAGGCTGCTGAGTCCGTTCATGCCCTTCCTCACGGAAGAGCTTTGGCATGCCCTGTACGAAGGCAATGCTCCGGCAAAGTCGATTGCGCTGACGCGCTATCCGCAGGCAGGCGATTTCGCCGCCGATCCTTCATCGGTTGCCGCGATGACAACGCTACAGGAACTGATCACGACCGTGCGCGCGCTGCGCAAGGAACTGGGCGTCCCCGAAAAGGAAGCTGCGCCAATCAAGCTGCACGCGGAGAACCGCATCCTTGCCCTGGCCGACGCGAACCGCGACATGCTGGCAAAGATGGCCCGCGTCTCTGGCCTTGAATTTTCCAATGAGGCCCTTTCAGGCGGCAACGCGCGCGCAACTGCGAACTTCGACGTGGCCGTCGTCTACGAACGGCAGATCGACGTTGCGGCAGAGCGCGAGCGACTGACGAAAGATCTGGCCAAGCTGGAAAAAGGTCTTGCCGCTGCCGAAAAGCAGCTTGGCAACGAGGCTTTCATGGCGAAGGCCCCGGCGCACATCGTCGAAGGACTGCGAAAGCAGTCGGCCGAGACGGCGATGCTCTATGAGAAAGCGAAGGCCGCATTGAACGCTCTGCCCTCTGCGTAGTCGCAGAGAGCAGGGCCACGCAACTTGCTGCGGATGCAGTCAGACCTTCGCTTCGACCTTTTGCGGAACGGCGGCCCCCAACTGGTTCATCAGCGTCATCAGGTTCCAGTCTGCCCACATCTCGACGATCATGCAGTCGTCGATACGGTAGATGCTGGTCCCGGAGACGGTGGCGCTGCGATTGGTCGGCTGCATGCCGAGGAAGACTCCACAATGCATTCCGCGAGCGGTCCAGTGGATCACGACCTCATCGCGCTCCGCAATGGTGTCATCGATCGTGAAGTTCAGGTCGGGAAAGCCGTTCCGGCACATGGAAATATGCCGCGCAAGATTGCCCGCGCCGGAGGTAAGCGAAGGAAAGACGGGGTCGTGGATTCGACAGTCGGTTGCGACCATCTCGCGCAGCGAGTCCATCTTGCCAAGGTTCCAGCACTCGTCCACGAAGCGGTGAGCCATCTCCTTGTTATCGGCGATTGAATTGCGGTCGATTGGCATGTTGAACCTCCTTATGAGGCGAGGATTATAGCCCCGTTCCGGAAGAACATTGAAGCGACCAGGCTTTGTGATTGATCGTCAGCGAGATACGCCCGGGCAGGTTTAGGATTGAGTGCATGGATTGGAAGAGCAAACGAATACGAACGATCCTCGAAGCTGCGCTCGCAGAGGACAAAGCCGCCAATGACGTGACCACCTCGCTGACCATCGAGCCGAAGCTGCGCGCCTCCGGGACGATCATCGCCAAGCAGCCGTGCGTCGTCTCAGGCCTCGGGTGTATCCCTGTGTTTCTGGATATCTTCGCCAAGATGAACAGCCAGCCCGTGGGCCGGTTCGAGGTCGTCAGCCATCCCGAGATATTTGACGGCGTAAAAGTGCGCGCCGGACAACCGCTCGCGGTCATTCGTCATAACGCCGCCGCGCTGCTTTCGACAGAGCGCGTCATTCTGAATCTGATGCAGCGCATGTGCGGCATCGCAACTCTCACCAACCAGTTCGTTACCGCCGTAGCAAAGACAAAGACGAAGGTGCTGGACACACGCAAGACGATCCCCGGACTGCGCGTACTCGACAAATACGCCGTATGCTGCGGCGGAGGTACCAACCACAGGCTCGATTTGCAGGACGGGATCCTGATCAAGAACAATCACATCTCGCTAGGCGGAGGCCTGCCCCTTGTGCTTGAAAAAGCACTGAAAGGCCGCAAGACAGGCCAGATCGTGCAGGTGGAGGTACGTACTCAAACTGAGCTTGAACAAGCGATCTCCGGTGGCGCGGAGTCTATCCTGCTGGATAACATGACACCGGCACAGGTAAAAAAGGCCGTCAAGCAGATTCGCAAGGCGCTGCCCGGAGTACCAATCGAGGCCTCCGGCAACATGAATCTGAAGACGGTGCGCAAGTATGCGCTCACAGGCGTCGACTTCATCTCGGTGGGCGCGCTGACGCATTCGGCCATTGCTGTCGATCTCAGCATGCGCATCACAGCAGATGTCTACTGACGGCACGATGTCCTTCGACGTAAACGCAGTACGTCAGAAGATTGTGGACACCCGGTTTGCCGGACGCGTGCATCACTTCGATTCTGTCACCTCCACCAACACGCTGGCGCTCGAAGCGGCACAGGCGGGAGCGCGCGAAGCAGTATGGGTGGCGGACGAGCAGACCGCTGGCCGCGGGCGTGGCAGCCACAACTGGCACTCCGCCGTTGGAGACGGCCTGTATGCCAGCGCGCTCGTCAGACCCCCTCTTCCTCCAAACGAGGCGCTGCGCATCTCGCTGGCCACGGGTCTTGCGGCAAAGGCCGCAATCGCTGAGGTGACGGGAGCAAACGTCGACATCCGCTGGCCCAACGACCTGCTCATCGGATCGAAGAAGTGCGGCGGAATCCTGGTGGAGACGGCGATGACCCCAGAACAGGACGGCTCCCCTGCGATGCTGCGCTATGCGGTCATCGGCGTGGGCGTCAATCTGAATCATGCCGCTTTTTCCGAAGAACTGGCTGACGTTGCAACATCGCTGCGTATCGAGACTGGAGAGATAGTCTCGCGCGAACGACTGCTGGTCGCGTTGCTGCAACACCTTGAGCGGGAGATGACCCTGCTTGTCCGTGACAGGCACGGGAACAACAACGCGCGAAGCCTCGCCGAGCGCTTCGCTGAAGCCTCGACATGGGTACGCGGAAAGCGCGTGAGGGTGGACGAGCAAGGCGGATATACTGGCGTAACCGCCGGTCTCGACGCGCAGGGTTTCCTCAAGGTCGAGGGCGACGATGGTATCCAACGCACGGTGCTTTCAGGCGGCGTGCGCGAAGTGAACGAGCAATAACGAGGCGGGAGAGCGACGATGCTACTGGCACTCGATGTAGGCAATACCAATGCTGTCATTGGACTGTTTCAGCTTGGCGCGGACGGCGGCAAGGCTGAGGTCGTCGCCAACTGGCGGATCACAACACCCACGGAACAGACGGTCGATGAGTTTGGCATGCTGCTGCAGCAGATGTTTCAACTGCGCGGCTTGAAGACCGAGATCGTAACCGGCGTGGCCATCTCGTCCGTTGTGCCGCCACTCGATTCGATGATGCGCAGGGCATGCGAAGTCTACTTCCACGTAAAGCCTTTGTTCATCGAGCCCGGCGTGAAGACGGGACTTCCGGTGCTCACCGACAACCCCTGCGAGGTTGGTGCGGACCGCATCGTCAACTGCGTTGCCGCATTCGAGCAGTTCGGCGGTCCAACGATCGTCGTCGACATGGGAACGGCAACCACCTTCGATGTGGTCTCGAAGAAGGGTGGGTTTCTCGGCGGCGCCATCGCGCCGGGGCTTGGGATCTCGGCGGGAGCATTGTTTTCACGCGCAGCAAGGCTGCCGCGCATCGACATCAAAAAGCCCGCGAAGGTTGTCGGCACCAACACAGTCGACAACCTGCAGATCGGGCTTTACTACGGCTACATTGGGCTCGTCGACGGCATTTTAGAGCGCATGATTGCGGAGCTTGGCCCCGAGACAAAGACGGTCGCCACCGGTGGCCTTGCAAAGCTCATCGCTGGTGGGTCGAAGTACATCGCAGTCGTCGACGAGATGCTGACACTGAACGGCCTGCGCATTATCTACGAGCGCAGTCTGGACAAAAACAGAAAGCGCACATAACTCCCCTGCGGCCATGCGGAACTACTTCAATTACTTCACCGAGATCGAGGAACGCTTTCAGCAGCGGCGTGGATCGCTGCTTATGCTCTCCACGCTCGACTGGGCGTTGATTGAAACATGGCGCGAGAGCGGCATACCGCTTGAAGCCGTGCTTCGGGGCATCGACAATGCCTTCGACAAACACGACGAAAAGCTGAGGCGGACGAGCGGGAGAACGCGCAAGGTCAACGGCCTCGCCTGGTGCGCGCAAAGCGTCATGGAGTCTACCGAGCAGGCGATGGAGGCCGCAATTGGCGCATCCCCCACCGATGTCTCGCCAAAGCCTGAAAGCGGGTTTGAGGCTGAACGAATTGCAAACTACCTTGAAGAAAATGCCGCAGTCGTCGAAACAGCGGAGCTGCAGGCACCTGCGGACGCCATCGCCCGCGAGATCGCCACCCGACTCCGCGCACTGGCTACCGGGGTGCGGGTCGGGCCTTTACCGCAGCTCGAAGAGATGGACCGAACGCTGACTGTTCTCGAGGAAAAGCTCTTCGCTGGACTTCTTGCCGCGAGCAGCGAAGAACAGTTGACCCAACTGCGCGAACAGGCGGCCCGTGAATTGGCCCCTTATCGCGGAAAGATGCAGGCGGTGCAGATCAAACAGGTGCAGCAGCAGTTCCTGCAAAAACGGCTGCTGGAAGCGCACAGCCTGCCACGACTGAGCCTTTTCTACATGAGGCTGGGATAGCCCGTACCCGATGCAGTTACAAATTCAGAAGATCGTATATGGCGGCAACGGGTTGGCACATTCAGCGGAGGGCAAAGCCGTCTTTGTGCCATTCACGCTGCCCGGAGAGACCGTCGAAGCCAGTCTCGATAGCGAGAAAGGTGGGTTCGCCGAGGCGTCACTTAAGGCTGTTCACGTGCCATCGACAGACCGCGTCGCGCCAAAATGTGCTCACTTTGGCGCTTGCGGAGGCTGCCAGTACCAACACGCAAGTTATTCAGCTCAGGTAGAGATCAAACGCAGTGTTCTGAAGGAGACGCTCGAACGCGCCGGTGTGACATCGCTGCCGCGCATCCAGCCGCTTACCGGCGAGCCGTGGGAGTACAGAAACCGCATAAGACTGCGCGTGGCGGAGATCGACGGCAAGCTGCATGCTGGCTATCTGCGCCGCGCGTCTTCGGAGTTTTTACCGATACGCATGTGCCCAATTGCGTCGCCCATACTTTGGCGCACGGTGGAGGCGTTGCTCTCGCTTGAAGACGTCTCGCCCTGGATGCGAATGGCGGATGAAGTAGAGATCTTCACCGATCGCGAACAAAGCAAGCTGCAGTTGACTTTGTTCTTGCGCAAAGAACCGGCAGCCGACTTCAATCGCTTTTGCGAGTCTCTGCATTTGGTGCTTCCCGAACTGACAGGCGCCGGCGTCGCATTGATCGAGAGCAGCGGGCGCGGTCGAAAGGCCTATCGGCTTAAACCGCGAGCGCATTGTGGCGCAGATGGGCTGAGCTATCCAGTCGGCCATGCGAACTACTGGATTTCGCGTGGCGGCTTCTTTCAGGTGAACCGCACCATTCTCGATAGCTTTGTAGAACTGGTGACGGCAAACAGAAAGGGAACGCTCGCATGGGATCTGTATGCAGGCGTTGGGCTGTTCTCGCAGATCCTGGCGAAGAACTTTACTGAAGTCGTAGCCGTGGAAGCTGCGGCAACCGATCTGATGCGCAGCTTTCGCGGCCCCGAAAAAAGAGCAGTGGAAGCAACTACCCTGGATTTTTTGCGGCAGGCCGTTCTAGAACGAGACCGTCCTGAACTGGTCGTGCTCGATCCGCCGCGTGCAGGTATCGGGCAAGAGGTTTGCAGTCTGCTCCTGCGAGTGAAGCCCCGCGAGATCGTCTACGTCTCGTGCGACCCCGCAACGTTGGGAAGAGATTTGAAACAGATGGTAGACTCCGGCTACACGCTGCACGAGCTACACATGGTGGACATGTTTCCCCAGACATTCCACCAGGAAACCGTGGCGGTTCTGAGATCAGAGAAACACGCAGGGTAATACAGGAGTGAAGTTCTGAAGGGCCACGCAGAGCAGTATTGGGCCACTACGGTAGAGCGGCTGCGATTTCGCAGAATGCCATTGCTCGCTGGCGCGTGCTGGTTTGCGACAGGCATCGCAATGGCGCGTCACTGGATCGCGACTCCGCTGCTCATCGTTGCCGTTTTTGCGTTTTTCTTCATTGCAACGATTGCTCTGCGTCTTTCGCTGCGGGTAGCGACCCTCCCTGTAGCGGCACTATGGATAACAGCCGGAGCATGGTGTTGGCAGCTCAGGCCAGTCCCGGCCACACAACACGATCTGCTACAGTATGCGGACGGTCTGAGCCGCACTGTTCGCGGCCACATTGTCCGCGTCCGCGAACTGCCTGTCAGAAGAACCGAGAGCGATCGCGACAACGATCCTGCCTGGTGGATCGAGCGCGAGCCTGAAGCATCAGGCGCTGTCTCAGTTGACATCGCAGTAGACGCCATCGAAGAGGTGACACCCGACACCTCTTCGATGGTCCCGATGAAAGGCGGCGTCCGGACCACTATCGTTGCGCATGACAATCCGCTGCCGTCCTTGCATTGCGGCGACGTCGTCGAGATGCCTTTGCGGATCAAGGAGCCGCAGCGCTATCGCGATCCCGGCGCTTGGCAATATGCCGACTACCTGCTGACACAAGGCATTGGCGCTCATGCCACAGCTCGCGCCGCAAAGGTTCGCGTGGCTGCAAGCGACCACGCAGAGCTACAGTGCCGGGTATTCGCGACACAGAGCTGGGCGTCGAGCCGCATACTTGCGTATGTGCGATCGAAGAACAATCGACGCCTTCCACCGTTGCTTGCACTCACAGAGCAGGATGCAGGGATGTTGAACGCGATGCTCTTCGGCGACCGGGCCCGCTTGAATCATGCTCTGCGACTCGGCTTCGAGCGGACGGGCTCCTTTCATCTCTTCGTCGTCTCGGGAATGCACGTGGCGCTTCTGGCCGGCATCATTCTCTGGATGCTCCGCGGGTTGCGGATACGAGAGTGGCTCGCAACAGCCATCACTCTACCCTTGATGACTGCCTATGCCCTGCTCACGGGCTTTGGAGCGCCGGTGCAGCGGGCCTTGTTCATGACAACTGTCTTCCTGATTGCCCGGCTTCTCTCGCGCGAACGCAGCGTGTTGAATGCCCTGGGAGCGGCGGCGCTTGCCGAACTGGTTTGGGCACCGGCAAGCCTGTTCGAGGCGAGCTTTCAGATGACTTTCCTTGCTATCTTCGCAATCGCTGGAATTGCGATTCCACTGGGTGAGCACAGCTTTATGCCGTGGGCACGCGCAACAAGGCGCCTCCATGAACTATGGCAGGACCCCGTGCTGCCTCCAAAGATTGCACAACTCCGTGTGATGTTGCGCCTATGGGGCGAAGAACTCTCCGGTGTCTTCGGTAAATGGACACACAACCTGCCCGCACTTTTTCTCCGTGCCGTTCTGTGGATCGCAGAGTTGGCACTGATCGGTCTCGTCGCGGAGATGGTAATGGCCCTGCCCGTGGCGCTCTATTTTCATCGAGCGACGATCTTCGCTCTGCCTGCGAACATGCTGACGATACCCATCATCGGCCTGCTCGCCCCACTGGCCGTGATTGCATTCACCGCGTCGCTGATTTCACCGTGGCTGGCTATGCTACCCGCAGCCGCGACTGCAATGTTGTTACACGGTATCGGCCGGATCATCGCACGTGTCAGTCACGTTCAGGCCGCCGATCTTAGAGTTCCCGGTCCAGCGCTGTGGGCCGCCATGCTGGCAATTGCAGCATGGGCGTTCTGCATCTGGGCCGTCCGCCGCTCGAAGCGATGGGCATCGATCGCTTTGCTTGCACTGCCTCTTGGAACTTTGGCTGCGCTGTGGCCACAGCCAGCAAACGTACGTCAGGGCAAACTCGAGATCACGGCCATCGATGTAGGACAAGGCGACTCATTGCTGGTCGTAAGTCCCGAAGGCCGCGCCATGCTGGTCGATGCAGGAGGCCCGGTTGGCGGCCTCAACGAAGCGGCGGCTACCGCAAACAATTTCGACATCGGCGAGGAAGTCGTTTCACCGTACCTCTGGTCTCGCAATATCCGAAGGCTCGATGTGTTGGTACTGAGCCACGCGCACAGCGATCACATGGGCGGCATGGCTGCCGTAATGAGGAACTTTCGCCCGCGCGAGCTATGGGTTTCCACCGACCCCGGCTCCGATGCGTATCGAGTGCTGATTGCCCAGGCGGCGGAACTTGGGGTGAAGGTTCGACATCTTCGAGCGGGCGACAGCTCACAGTGGGCAGGCACACAGATCAAAGTGCTTGCGCCTGAGCCGAGCTATGTGAACTCAGCTCAACCTTCAAACAACGACTCCCTCGTTCTCCGCATCGAGTACGGCATTGCCTCAGTGCTTCTTGAAGGCGATGCCGAAGCACAGAGCGAGCAGACGATATTGGCACGCGGACTCGCCCCTGTAACGCTGCTCAAGATCGGACATCACGGCAGCAGATCGTCGACAACCCCGGCGTTCTTTGCCGCGCTTGCACCCAAAGACGCAATCGTCTCCGTGGGCAAAGGAAATACCTTCGGTCATCCGCGCGAAGAGGTCATCCAACGCGTAGCCTCAGGTGGAACAAGGCTCTTTCGCACCGATGAGTTTGGATTGACGACATTTCTGCTCGATCGCGATGGCGCGATTCACGAGGTGCTCGGCACGCAATGACCACGTACACATGCGGGTTCATCCTGAATGAGAGACCCAGTGCCCGATTCAGCAACAGGAGTAGTGTGGAATCACGGAGGCTGAGCATCCATGGAGCAACAGCAGGATACCGACCGGAACGGAAGCGCCGCCCTTGCAGCAACTGCTGAAGAGGTTGCAGAAGAGCGAAAACTGATTCGCCGCATGCAGATGATGATGAACCTGGTCATGCAGGCCATCGCTCAGGACACGACACTCAGCATCGACGAAGCCTCGCAGATGATCGCCGATTCACGCAGAGCGGCCCTGGCAATGTTCCCGGGCAAAGAACTGGCCTACGACTTGATCTGGCGGCCACGCTTTCAGCGGCTGATGCGCGAGCGGTTTCGCATCATGTAGGTTACGGGGCCTGTGGCGGCCCGATCACGGGCGTCTTCACCGGTGCAGCCATTCCCACCAGCTCGACGATCGAGTTGCTGTTGGCATACTTCGCGTCGTTGGTGAAGTTCGTCACCCACACGTTGCCGCTGGCATCGATCGCAATCGAATAGGGTTGCAGCATCCCGCCATCGAGCAGCCAGCCCGAAGCCGGTGACAGAACTTTTCCGGGAGATGTTGTCGCGGAGCCGGCAAACTGCGTGAGCGCAGGGTATCCAATGCCAGCGACGTTTGCGCGGCTTGCCACCCAAACCGAACCCGCTCCATCGACGGCGATCCCCTGAGGTCCCTTGAGGCCTCCACCCGTATAACCGGCCGATACAACCGTGCCCGTGCTGGAGATCTGACTGACGCTATCGCCGTAATAGTTTGACGCCCATATATAGCCGCGCTGGTCGATCGCCAGTCCCTGCGGCCCGTTGCAGCAGGCAATACCAAGCGACTGGCTTCCATCGGCTGAAAGACGTGTCACCGTCCCGTCATTCTGGTTGCCGATCCAGGAGTTGTGATTGGAATCGATCGCGATCGAGACGATGAACGCCATCGACTGGGCGCCATAGCCCGTTGCGCCGGAAAGCGGTGCGCCCGCGCTGGACAATTGCGTGACGCGGGAGTTGCGGAAGTTGAGCACGGACGCCGTGCCATTCGGATCGATGGCAACGGCCACCGGGAAGTTCAGCCCACCGGAGATATAGCCGTTTGTCCCGGAGATCGCCTGCCCGCTCGAATTCAGTACAGTTACGGAACCGAGTTTTCCGTTCACTCCCGAGGCACTGTCGCCGTTCGGTATCCAGACATTGTTCTGCGCGTCGATGGCCAGACCAAACGAAGATTGCAGTCCGCCACCGGTGATTCCCGCAGCAAATATCGGCGATCCTGTTGGCGTGAACTTCGAGGCCACTCCCCAGTAGCTCGCGACCCATATGTTGCCCTGGCTATCGACACCGATCCCCGTCGGCGAGTTCATGCTGCCGCCGGTGAAATTGATTGCAATGGTCCAATCGTAAGGAGCGACCGTGAGCGACGGAGCAAATGCAGTGCTCGACGTCGACAGGGTATACAGCGCCGAAACATTGACGCCAGGATTGCGCGCCAGCCAGAACGCCGCATCCAGAGTGTTCGACGGAACAGGCGAACTGCCCGTCAGGCCGCCAAACAAGGCACTGCATGCGCTCGAACCTCCGGCGGTCGCCGCACAGCTATTCAGGAGATTGGCCAGCGTATTGATCTTCGTCGCAGGCGACTTGCCCGTTGCAGGAAAAGTCGCGCCGGGCGTCTTTCCTTGCGACGCATCGGCCAGGTTCGCCGCAGTCGCAAATGCGTTTGCCAGACCCAGCGCGTTTGTGGAACTCGCTCCCACGTTGCCGCCTGTCGAAAGGAACTGCGACAGCGCCCAGGTAAACGCTACGGTCGTAACCTCGTTCACGGTAAAGGCCGTCGTTGTCGTTGTCGAAAGCTTCGTGCAGTCTCCCACGGCGGCTGCTAGCGCGATGGCATCGTTCGTCGCACCCGAGCCAACCTTTCCTCCGCGAGCGACCAGATAGACCATCGGCGAAGAGGAGGAGCAGGTGAGGCCAGAGGTAATTGCGAATGCTCCAGTTGAGTCTGTCGTGACTGGCGTTGCGAGCAGGGCGCTTGCCCCCGAGCCGTTTCCAGACGCTCCCGCCGAATAAATCTGCACGGAGGCCCCTGCAACAGGCTGTGTCCCAGCCAGCACCTTTCCCGAAACAAGCACCGACACCGTGGTCGTCGGCGGCTGCGTTACAGGCGGGTCTGAGATCACGCCTGCGCCACAACCGCTGAGGCACAAGACGCCGCTCATGACGGCAGGGACAAAAAGGGCTAGTGCGCTAGGTCTGGACTTCATCTGGAGAGGTACTTCAATGATACAGGTTGCAACTAGCGTCTGTAAGGCCCGACAAGCGCATTGAGATCGGTCTGGCCCAGAAAGTCTTTCATATCAGCGCTCAACTGCTTTTGAGCGTCCTCTGGCAGCATTCGTGTATCGAGTGTCTCGGCCTTTAGCAGAATTGGAATAGGGCGTTGCGGGTCTTGCGTCAGCAACGCCTGCGGATCGGGCTTGCTGTACACCAGCCCAAAGCTGCGACGGTCGCTCGAATACTCGCCGCAGTGAGAGCCACTGCAAATCGTCGTCGCCTCGAGATACTGAATGGACCCGTTATTGTACAGAGATGCACTGAAGCTAACGGCTTGCTTATTCGCCATGGAGACGTTGAGTTGATTGCGCCATAGAGGGTCTTCGCCGCGCGCCGAGTGGCAGATCAGTGTGTCGTGCGAGCCTAGCACCGGTGACACGCCGATCGAGATGTGCGTGCCCTCGCCGGCAGGAGCATACTCCGCCCAATGAAACAGCAGCGGACCGGTTACGAGGTTCTCATTCCAGCTCCGCACCAGGGTATACGTACCGATGTGTTCCGGAAACACTCCCAACGACGAGGCGCTCACGCGTGTCTGCGAAGGGTCGGTCGCTATATCGTGGATCACCGCGCGCGCCGTGCCGTAGCATCCGAAGAACGCGATCAGCGCCATCACTGCCAGACGAAGGCGCAGGAAGAGTGGAGAGTTAGTCGATGCAGCAACTGCTTTGGCAGGCTGCTGTGCCGGCTGTTTGGCTTTGCTGCCCAACCGCTGGATAGCGAAGAACAGAATCTGAGTGGCCAGCAGAAAAAGGCACGCGCCGATGATGTAGTCCGCCAGCTTCGCCCTGTTTTGCAGGCGCGGAATATGAAGACCGACGATGTAGTAAACGACGAGGAGGCACAGCCTCGCGAAGTTGAAGACGTAACCGAGCAACACCGCGCCCGCAACCACGGCGGCATGCGCCTTCCAGCGAAACCGGTAATAATGGCCGGCAATCAGCGCTACGAAGCCCATCGTTACCGCGCCACGAATGCCATTGCAGCCCGGCGCGATAAACATGCCATAGCTCGGCGTAAACATCAGACGCATCTGGTCTGGCGAAAGCGGCTGGCCCAGAGCCATGGCAAAGGCGCGCGCCACATGCGCGGAGACGCGCTGCAGCGGGAGGTCGACAAAGACGTTGAAGATGTGCGGGACCGGATTGACGAACCACATCAATGCAATCGGGAAAAGCGCGGCCCGAAAAAGTCGTGTCCCCCCAAACAACAGCACGACGCCCGCAGCGTAACCGAAGGCGACAAGCGAATGCGGAGGAAGGTAGATGTTCCACTGAGGCGAGAGCACGAAGATCAGAATCGCCTGGTCGCGAAGATGAACGGCTCCGATAGTGGCCGCCAGAATTGCCAGCCCCCACCAGCTTCCTTCCATCTCCCATTCAAGCGCCCGCCACGCCCTCATGATCAGCACAAAGCTGACTACGGGAACGAGCATGCCGATCGACTTGAGCGCGTCCGTGGTCCAGATCGCCCACAGGAACGCTACCGTCGACCGGAGGCTGCATAGGCCGAGTACCGCGAGGCCCGCTGCGAGCCACGCGGTCTGAGGCGGCGAAAGCCGCCGGGCCCATGGAGATAGATGTGGGCGAAGGTCGGTCGCCGGAATCGTGGACATGCGAATCTCTTAAACAACTGGCAAGACGGGGAGGGAGAAAACTACCCGTTCGTTTCGTCGGTGATGCTTACGTTGCGGCGGGCCTTCATGCGTGCGCGCGCCGAAGCGAGGAAGGCGCCAGCCGAACCGACAACTGCAAGGATGATGGTTGGGTTTTCCGGGGAGTTGTCGCAGGTCCCAGTCGTGATCTCTCCACCCTGGGCATGGAGTGGGAGGGCTGCCGAAAGGAAGATAGTGAAGCCGAGTAGCAGGAATAGTTTCTTCATGGTGTCCTCTTTTGGGAAAGTTACGGGCACCGGAAATCAAAGTCAACGCACCATCAGTGCAGGTAGTTAACACTTTTGTGGGGTGTTTCACAGCGCAAGAGCATGCAGTTGCACTGAAAAACCGTGCCTTTCAACCCATCGGAAACGACCAACAACACAAATGCAATCAAGTACTTGGCGCGCGCGATGCACCGGTTTGCAAAAGCCCCCAAAGCAACGTCCCCACAAACGGCATGCAAGCCACTATCCAAAACGCAGTCCCATAGCGGAAATTGTCGAACAGGTGGCCGATCACGGGCATCAGAACACCGGTAACCAGTGCCCACGCCGAGATGCTGATGCCCGCAAGAAACGCCGAGTGGCGCTTCGGCAACACGCTCATGCCGTCTGAGAGAGCGAAGACGACAAAGCCGCCAGCGATGAACATCTCGAAGAAGAAGAGCGCCACAACGCTCGCTACAGGGTACGCTGCCCTGGCAAGTGCCTGCGTAAACACAATGGGAAGGCTCGCCGCGGACAACGCTGCAAAGACGATTCCCGGCCGCGTGAGATGTGTTCCCTGCGACGCCGCAGACCTGCGCCGGCGGTCCGCGAGCCTGCCGAAGATGAGATACCCCGCCTCCCACCCTGCCGGCGGCAGCCACAACAGATGCCCCAGCGATCCCTGGCTGACATGAAGGACCCGCGTGAGATACAGCGGTGCGGCGTAGAGGCCAAACGCCAGCGGTGCTGCTCCCAGGCCGTAAATTGCTGCCGCCGCGAAAAGATCGCGGCTCCAGCGCGATGAGATCGGCTGGACTTGCGGGACGGCTTCGCTCCCGGACTTCACCGCCGGTGCCGGGTACAAACCGCTCCTCTTCAAAACGAGCCACAGACATATCCACGCAAGCCCAAACAGCGACGTGACCGCAAACGCGGCGCGCCAGCCCCAGCGCATGGCGATCGGCGTGATAATCAGCGGAGTGATCGCCGCGCCGAGCGAGCCTCCGCTGTAAGCAATGCCCAGCCCAAAAGAGCGCTTCTCCGCTGGCAGCGTTTCGGTAACAGTCTTCAACCCTGCCGGGAAGGTCGCGCCCTCGCCAAAGCCAAGCACGCCGCGCGCAAGGCACATCCCCGCGAAGCCCATCATCAGTCCGTGGCTTCCGGAAGCAAGCGACCACATCAGTACCGCAATCAGCGTTGTCATCCAAAGTCCGGCGCGGTCCATCCAAAGGCCCCATATGGGATTGGAGAGCATGTAGCAGAGACTGAAGACCAGAATGGCGTAACCGTACTGCGTCGCCGAGAGATGCAGGTCGGCGAGGATCGTCGGGCTCAGGATCGCAAGCACGCTGCGATCGACGTAGCTCAGCAGCCCCAGCAGTGTCATCGAGATTGCAGGCGCCCACAGCCGCAGCTTCGACCGGCGCGCCGTCATCGCTTCCGTCTGCGCGCTCACTGCTTCGTCTGCGCTCCGAGCCATCGATGCAGGCTGGGCTCCTGCGCCGCGCGCAGATGTACGCAGTCGTCGATGTTGTCGAGCGCCTTGGCCAGCGTGCGCTCCGCCGCGTCAACCTTGTGCGTTGCGAAGAACGACGCGACCTCGTCGCGCTTCTCCGCAGAGCAGAAGCTGCCTGCCGCGTGGACAATCCGTCCACCGGAGTTTGTTGTGAACTGGGCGTGCACCTTGTCCCAGTTCCGCTGGATATACATCCAGGTCTGCTCGCGCGTGTCGCGGTCGTTGAGCAGCATCACCATGGGAATCCAACTGTCCTGGTTGCGCACCTGACCCGAGACAGCATAGTCGAGCGTTCGCGTCACCAAAGATGGATCGCGGAACAGCGCCAGCGTGCGAAGCGCGTCCGCCTGCGCGCCCGGGTCGCTTTGGTCCTCGCGGGCCGCCATCACCTTGTCATAGAAGGCCGCATCGCCATTGGCCGCGGTCATAGCGATGGCCTCGTCCGTCAGTATCGGGTCGAGCCCACGGTCCTTCTTTGCGCCGGGAGCATAGGCCCGGTTCGCAAGCCCCTTTGCTTCGGCCAGAACACCGGGATCTTTTGCGGTCCCGAGTATGCTCATCAGCTCCGCACGTAGCTGCTGACGATCGTACGATTCGCCCTTTGCCGGTTGGCCCAGCGAAGCATACACCGGCGCGAACTCTCTGCGCAGCACCTCAGCGAGCCGCTCGCGATCGCTCGACGTTGCAACGCGCGTATAGATCGACCTCACCTTGTCGAGCGCCGCGCCCACAACCGAACTGCTTGAATCTCCCTTGAGCGCAAGAGCCAGGTCGAGGAACTGGTCGACCGTCCCTTGCCCGGAACGGATGAGCGCCCATCTGTCGCCGATCAGGGTAATTCGCTCAGGCGCGGAGAGACCCGTTTCAGCGCTCGCCGTAATCGCTGCAAGCTGGTCCGAGGTATAGGCAGTGCGGTAGTAGCCCTTCGCGCCGGCATTGGCAAAAAGGAATGGCACCGACGTGCCCGCTGGCAGAGCAAGCGCCGTCTCACCAGGCGTAACAACCGGGCAGAGAGGCTTGCCCGCCGTCTTCACGCACACCGGTAGAGTCCATTGCTGCGCCGTGCTCCCGCCACCTGCCTTCGACAGGAAAAAGCGGCCCTGCGAGAGCGGGATTCCATTTGTCGCCTGCGAGGAAAACGTCAGCAAGGGCACACCGGGCTGCGTGACGAAGCTCTGCATGATGAGATCGACAGGCTGATGCGAAGTTGCCGTCTGCGCGTTCCAGAAGTCCTCCGCCGTCGCATTGGCATAGAGATGGGCCTCAAGATAATTGTGGACGCCCTGGCGAAAGACCTCTTCGCCAAGATAGTTTTCCACCATGCCCAGCACTGCGCCTGCCTTGCCGTATGCAATGCCGTCGAACATCTCGTTGATCTCGTCCGGCGTCTCGGCGCGCGCGCGGATCGTGCGCGTCGTCGGCTGCGAATCCAGGTTCAGCGTCGCATCCAGGTCGCGCGCGTCGTCCTGCGGGATGTTCCACTCCGGCTTCCACTTCGCCACTGGTTTGGTCTCCATCCACGAGGCAAACCCCTCGTTGAGCCACAGATTGTCCCACCACTGCATCGTCACCATATCGCCGAACCACTGGTGCGCCATCTCATGCGCCACAACGGTCGCAACTCGCTTCTTCGCTGGAACTGCTCCCGTCTTCGCGTCAACCAGAAGGTCGGTCTCGCGATAGGTGATGCAGCCGAAGTTCTCCATCGCACCGGCCTCGAAGTCCGGCAGCGCGACCATGTCGAGCTTCGGCATTGGATACTTAATCCCGAAATACTTGTTGAAGTAGGGCAGAATGTACTCCGCGCTCTCCACCGCGAACCTCGTCATGTCCACTTTGTCGGGCGTGGCGCATCCGCGTATCGGCACGCCATCGGCCTTTCCGGTGGTGCACTTGAAGTCGCCCACAAGAAACGCGACGAGGTAGGTCGACATCTTCGGCGTCGTAGCAAACCTGATCGTATGTTTCCCCGCAATGGGGCCGGGCCGGTCGGAGACGATCTGCGTATTCGAGATCGCCGTGTCTCCCGCGTCGACGACCAGCGCAATGTCATAGGTCGCCTTCAGCGCGGGCTCGTCGAAGCTCGGAAACGCGCGGCGCGCATCCGTCGGCTCAAACTGAGTGACAGCGTAATTCCGCTTCTTCGTCCTCGACAGATAAAACCCGCGCAGCTTGTCGTTCAGAATGCCCTTATAGCTGATCGCGAGCGTGGCCTTTCCTTCTGCCAATGGTTTGGCAAAGGTGAACGTGGCCTGCTCCTTGTCCTTGTCGAGCGAAACGACGGCGCTCTGGCCCCCGGATCTCACCGACAGAAATTCTATCTCCGTCGCATTGAGTGTGACCGTCGCCGCAGGCCGGTCGAGCGCAACGTCGATCGTCTCTTCGCCCACAAACGTTGCCGCCGTCAGGTCGGGAGTCAGCGTCAGGGAATAGTGCTCCGGATGAACTCCACCGGGCAGGCGCTGAGCGTGCAGACTTGAGGGTTCGGCGGCTACGAAAGCGACGAGAGCAAACAGCAGGCAGGAGCTACGCTTCTTCAAAGACATGTCCCCACCAGAATATCCAACTTCCAGCAACCGCATACGCAAAAGACCGCATATTCGCTGGAGATTTGTGACATTCGGCAAGGTCTACGTCAGTGAAGCCGCGCGTTCCGACACGCCGCACATCTCGGCCGCTCGCGCCTCGGCGTAGGCCGCAGCGCCAAGCAGAGCGCACGAGTCGTCCAGAATGATGCGCACCGGGATCGACTGAAGCAGAGCGGACATTCGTCCTTTATCCAGAAACGCCTGCATGAAGAACCCATTCTGCATGGTCTTCAACCGCTTCGGCGCGATGCCTCCACCCAGGTAGATCCCGCCCACGGCCAGCGCCTTCAAAGCCAGGTTGCCTGCCTCCGCGCCGTAAGCCGAAGCGAAGCTCTTCATCGTCTCAAAGCAGAGCGAACTCGATCCGTCCTCTGCGCACTCTCCAATCACAACATTCGGGTCTTCAGCCGCCATGCGATCGCGCAACCACTTCGGTTCGTCGATCTTCTCTACGTCGCGCAGAAACTCATAGATGTTCTTAATGCCAAGCCCGGAGACAACCCGCTCAAAGCTCACCCGTCCTTTCAGCTTGCTGCGCAGGTATTCGAGCATCGCAATCTCGCGATTGGAGCGCGCCGCGAAGTCGCAGTGCCCGCCCTCCGACGGAATCGGGTTATGCTTCTTGCCGTCCCAGATCAGCAGCGCTTCACCCAGGCCCGTGCCCGCCGACACAAGTCCTCGATGCCCCGTGGCGTCCGCGTCGCCTTGGTGCAGCGTATAAATCTTGTCCGCCGCAAGCTCCGGGATACCGTAGCCGTTGGCTTCGAGGTCGTTGATCAGAAAGACATGCTGAATCGACAACGCCCGCGAAAGGTCGCGCACATCGAGCGTCCACGGCAGATTCGTCAGTTTAAGCCGCCCATCGCGGACCGGCCCCGGCAGGCCGAAGCACGCCGCCAGAATCTCATCGCGATGCGTGGGAGGAGTACTTCCATCGCCACTTAAAAACTTGTTGACGATCTCATCCAGCGAACTGAACTGGTGCGCTGAAAACTTCTGGTCTCGCAGCGGATGAAGCTGACCGCCGGTAAAGTCGTAAAGTGCAAGGTGGACCTTCGTTCCGCCAACATCACCGGCAAGAATCATCTATTTCAACTCCAGGGTTCCGGTTCCATTCGCCGGTTCTGGCAGCTTAGCCGCCGCGGCCGCATCGAGCAAGAGCGTCAGCTTCCCGCTCGCCGGACGGATGATCTGCGAAGGGTAGGTCTCCGGCTGATACTTCCCCTGGAAGACCTCGTGCAGCACCTCCGCCTTCTTGTCGCCCTCAATCAGAAACGCAACCTCCCTGCCCTGATTGATCACCGGCCACGTCAACGTGATGCGCCATGTGTCCTTTTGCGGAACATGGTTCGCCACCACGATGTGCGTCATGTCGTTCAACGCCTCGGTATGCGGGAACAGCGATGCTGTATGGCCATCGTCGCCCATGCCCAGCAGCACAAGATCAAACGTCGGCGTCTGCGCGCCCTCCAGCTTGAAGCCGTTGCGGATCGCGGCCTCATACCGCGCCGCTGCAACCTCCGGCTCCAACTCGCCTTCCATGCGGTGAATGCGATCAGCCGGCAACGGTACCTTCGACAGCAGCGTCTCCCGTGTCATGCGGTAGTTCGACTCCGCATCCTCCGGCGCAACACAACGCTCGTCGACCCAGTACAGGTCCAGCTTGTCCCACGGCACCTGGCCGACAAACGGCTCCGAGGCCAGCAGCGCAAACATCGCCTTCGGCGTCGTACCTCCCGAGATAGCAACGCGAGCAACACCTCGCGCCGACGCTGCCTTTGCAATCGTCGAGGCAAATAGTTCGGCGGCAGCACGGGCAACGTCCGCCGGGTTGGCAAACACGCGGTAGGTCACTGTAGTCGGACGCGGCATGATCTTTCCTCTTCTGTGTTTGATGCACTTCCACCGGATTCAACGATCAAATTGGGTCAGAGCTTACGCCACTTGCGTCCTTCCGACTCCAGCAGCGCATCGGCGGCCGATGGACCCCACGTTCCGGCAGCATAGTTCGGGAAGTCCTTCACAGGTGTCTCAGCCCATGCCTTCAGGATCGGCGTCATCAGCGCCCACGTCGCCTCGACGCCATCGCGATGCGCAAACAGCGTGCCGTCGCCCAGCATCGCATCCAACAGCAGACGCTCGTAGCCATTGGCCGACGATTTTCCAAACGCATCCGCGTAGCTGAAGTTCATCTGCACCGGCGCAATGTCCATGCTCGGCCCTGGCAGCTTCGCCCCAAACCGCAGCGAGATGCCTTCATCCGGCTGGATGCGCATCGAGATCAGGTTCGGCTTGATCGCGTCGCTGTCGTGGCACTCGCCGCCCTTGAACAGACGCATCGGCGGCTGCTTGAACTGGATCGTGATCTCCGTCACGCGCTTCGCCAGACGCTTACCCGCGCGCAGGTAGAACGGAACGCCCGCCCACCGCCAGTTCTCGATCTCCACCCGCACTGCGGCATAGGTCTCCGTCTGTGAGCGCGGATGCACACGGTCTTCCTGCCGATAGCCCGGAACGGCCTTGCCGTCCACCATGCCCGGCCCATACTGTCCGCGAACGGTGTCGGCCGGGTGGATCGGCGAGATGGCCTTCCACACCTTCACCTTCTCCGCGCGAACTGCATCCGCCTGGAAAGAAACCGGCGGCTCCATCGCAACAAAGCTCAACAGCTCCATCACATGGTTCTGCATCACGTCGCGCAGGGCACCAGCCTGCTCGTAGAACGGCCCGCGACCTTCGATGCCGATCGACTCCGCCGCCGTGATCTCAACGTGGTCGATATAGTTGCGGTTCCATACGTTCTCAAAGATGCCATTGGCGAATCGGAAGACGAGAATGTTCTGCACCGTCTCCTTGCCCAGATAGTGGTCGATGCGGAAGATCTGGTCTTCGTGAAAGACCTTGTTCACCTCATCGTTCAACGCGCGCGCCGAATCGAGATCGTGGCCGAACGGCTTCTCGATAATGGTGCGCACCCACGGCGTCTTCCCGTCCTTCCCCGCCTCGGGCTGCGCCATGCCATGTTCGCCGAGGTAGTTGATGATGTCCGAGAAGTACTCAGGCGCCGTCGCCAGATAGAAGAGACGATTGCCCTGCGTGTTGAACTTGCCGTCCAACTCGGCGAGCTTCTTCTTCAGCGCGTCGTATCCCGTTGCGTCGTCGAAGTTCATCGCGTGATACTGCACGCGATTTACGAAGGGAGCGAGCCTGGGGTCGGACTCCTCCACGCCGCCGCCTGCGACGATGCCTTCCTTCATGTCGGGGGCGAAGCTCTGCTCCAGCGGACGCCGCGCCACGCCAACCACCGCGAAGTCCCTGGGCAGCAGGTTCGCCTGCTCCAGGTGATAGAGCGCCGGCAACAGCTTGCGCTTCGTCAGGTCGCCCGATGCGCCGAAGATCACGACGATGCACGGGTCGGGAGTGCGCTCGCTGTTCTTGGCGGCATCCTTCTTGTCGGGAGAAACTTGAACTTGTGTCGTAGCCATTTCGATTTGCCCTCTTCTCTTAACTTTTCCTGTCAGGTCTCTCAGTCAACCTTCTTGACTGCATGGCCGCCAAAGGCTCCGCGCATGATCGAGATCATGCGATCTGTAAAGTTGTTCTCTTCGCGCGAACGCAACCGCCGTATCAACGACTCGGTAATCACCGGAGCCGAAATGTTCAGGTCGATCGCCTCCGTCACCGTCCAGCGCCCTTCGCCGGAATCTGGAACCCACGCCTCAAGACCGGCCAGCGTCGGGTTCTGGTCCAGCGCATCGGCCGTCAGGTCAAGAAGCCACGAGCGCACAACCGAGCCCTTCTGCCAGATATGCGCAATCTGCGTCAGGTCGAGCCCAAGCTCCTGCTTCGCCTTCAGGATCGAGAAGCCCTCGGCATACGCCTGCATCAGGCCGTACTCGATACCGTTGTGCACCATCTTCACAAAGTGTCCCGCGCCAGCCGGGCCAACATGTCCCCAGCCTTCCGTCGGCGAGGGCGCAAGCGCCTCGAAGATCGGCTTCAAGCGGTCGACCGGCCCCATATCGCCGCCAATCATCAGGCTGTAGCCCTCTTTCAGTCCCCACACGCCGCCCGACGTTCCGCAATCGACGTACTCAAACCCCTTGGCCTTCACCTCAGCATGACGACGCTGCGTGTCCTTGTAGTTCGAGTTGCCGCCGTCGATGATCGTGTCGCCCTGCGACAGCAGCGCCTCCAGCTTGGCGATCGTCTGGTCCACCGGGTCGCCCGAAGGCACCATGATCCAGATTGCGCGAGGCGCGGAGAGATTCTTCACCAGGTCCTCCAGCGAGTCCACACCAAGAGAACCCGTGGCCGTCAGCTTCGCCGTCGCATCCTTGTTGAAGTCGAAGCCGACTACCTTGTGGCCCGCCAGTTTCAGACGCTCCGCCATGTTGAATCCCATCTTGCCAAGGCCAATCAGTCCAAGCTCCATCTCGTATTCCTTTCCTGCTGTACGGCAATTGCCGTGTGAGTTCATTTTTTGTCACGCGCCACCCTGTCGATCGAATGGCACCGCTTCAGAATGTTGAAGATCCATGACCTTCAGAAAATCTGCTCCAGCTCCAACCTTCAAAACCTCTTCGGCCCGGGGTCGCCCAAAGCCTGCCGGCGAGCCGCAATAACCACGTGCGCGTACGTGCGGCCGAGTTGATGGAAGAGGATGACATATCTATAGGACGCCCCTTGCCTGTCTCTCGATGCAGCGCTCAACAACGGGACAACGGCAGGCCACTGTCATCGATCGACCTTCGTCACACCCTGGT
Source organism: Acidobacteriota bacterium (assembly GCA_018268775.1). Lineage (GTDB taxonomy): Bacteria > Acidobacteriota > Terriglobia > Terriglobales > Acidobacteriaceae > Edaphobacter. The sequence continues at coordinate 55,484 of JAFDVV010000008.1, forward strand.
CGCTCGCAATCAGGGCGAACGACGCCATATTCAGAAACAGCCCATGCTCCACAACGCCGACAATCGCGCGGATGTCCGCGGCGGTCTTCGCCGGATCGGGAATCTCACCCGCCGCGCAGTCGAGAATGAAGTTGTTCTCGTCTGTGATGTATCTGGAGCCATCCGCGTGATGGCGCAGCGTGGGATTCAATCCCAGCGCCTTCAGCTTGCGGGTCACGTTTGGCAACGCCATCTGGATCACTTCAACGGGCAGCGGGAAGCGGCCAAGCTGTTTCACCAGCTTGCTCGAATCGGCAATGACGATGAATTTCTTGGCCGCACTTTCAACAATCTTTTCGCGAAGAAGCGCGCCGCCGCCGCCTTTGATTAACGCGAGGCCAGGGCCGATCTCGTCGGCCCCGTCCACTGCAAGATCGAGCTCCGGAGTCTCGTCGAAGTTCGTGATCGGGATCGACAGCGACTCTGCAAGCGTCTGGCTGGCGGCCGAGGTGGCGATGCCCCGCACCTTCAGCCCGCCCTTGACCCGCTCACCCAGCTCCCTGATAAAGATCGCCGAGGTAGTGCCGCTGCCTAGTCCCAGCGACATCCCGTCCTCGACAAACTCCAGCGCGTTCCGGGCTGCCAATCGTTTTGCATCGTCCTGTGTCATGCGTTTTCCGCCGTTCAGAAGGCCCTACTTCTTCACCAGCTTCTTTGCATGCTCGACAACGTTTGCCACGCTGAAGCCCAGCTTCTCCATCGCAATCGGGCCCGGGGCCGAAGCACCAAAGCGATCGATCCCGATCACAGCGCCGTTGTGACCGACGTACTTATACCAGCCCATCGTCGCGCCCGCTTCAACCGCCAGCTTCGGCGTGCCTTCAGGCAGCAGGCTCGACTTGTACGCCGCATCCTGCTCGTCGAATATCTTGAAGCTCGGCATGGAGACGACCGTCGCGTTGATGCCCGCCGCCTTCAACTCTTCCGCTGCCTTCAGAATCAGCGAGACCTCAGAACCCGTTGCGATCAGAACAATGTCCTTGCCCGAGTTGTCGAGCGCGTAAGCGCCCTTCCTGACACCCTCAAGCACCTTGTACTTCGCCGCATCCAGCACGGGCAGGTCCTGCCGCGACAGCGCCATAAAGCTCGCGCTCTTGCGCTCCAGGGCAAGCTGCCAGCAGGCAGCAGTCTCGTTCGCGTCCGCGGGACGGAAGTCGGTCAGGTGCGGGATCAGCCGCAGCGACATCAACTGCTCCACCGGCTGGTGCGTCGGGCCATCCTCGCCCAGGCCGATCGAGTCGTGAGTAAACACAAACAGCGAATGCACGCTCATCAGCGCCGCCAGGCGGATCGCGTTGCGCGCGTAGTCCGAGAAGACGAAGAACGTCGAACCGAACGGAATCAACCCGCCGTGCGCCGCCATTCCATTCACCATCGCGCACATGCCAAACTCACGCACGCCAAAGAATACGTTGCGGCCCTTGGCATCGACATGGAAGTTCGCCGAGTCCTTGAAGATCGTCTTGGTCGACGCCGTCAGGTCGGCCGCGCCGCCAAACAACTCCGGCACAACCGGCTCGATGGCGTTCATCACCACCTGGCCAGCGTTACGCGTGGCGACTGCCTTGTCGGTCGGGAAGGTCGGGATCTTCTTCTCCCATCCGTCCTGCAACTTGCCCTTCACAACGCGGTCGAACTCCGCCGCAGGCGCAGGATACGCCTTCGCATACGCATCGAAGTTCTTCTGCCACTCGGCGTGGGCCTTCTTGCCGTTTTCCTTTGCCTGTGCCCAGTTCTTCGCGGCCTCTTCGGGAACGTAGAAGCTCTTGTCTTCGGGCCAGCCAAGGTTCTTCTTGGTTGCCTTCACCGCCTCCGCGCCAAGCGCTTCGCCGTGAACCTTGCTCGTACCCGCCTTGGGGCTGCCATAGCCGATCACCGTGCGCACGCGAATCAGCGAAGGACGCGTCGTCTCCGCCTTCGCCGCCTTGATTGCGGCCTCAAGCGCGACCAGATCGTTGCCGTCGTCCACCATCTGCACATGCCAGTGGTACCCTTGGAAGCGCTTCGTCACATCTTCGGTGAAGCTCAGCTCCGTCGGGCCGTCCAGCGAGATCAGGTTGTCGTCGTACAGAACGATCAGCTTGCCCAGGTTCAGCGTTCCCGCCAACGAGGCCGTCTCATGCGAGATGCCTTCCATCAGGTCGCCGTCGCCGCAAAGCACATAGGTGTAGTGGTCGATGATGGCGTGCTCGTCGCGGTTGTAGACCGCGGCCATGTGCTTCTCAGCCGTGGCAATACCAACGGCCATCGCAAAGCCCTGCCCCAGCGGACCGGTCGTCACCTCAACGCCCGGGGCCTCGCCGTACTCGGGGTGCCCAGGGGTATGTGAACCCCACTGGCGGAAGCTCTCCAACTGCGACATCGGCAGGTCATAGCCCGCCAGATGCAGCACGCCATAAAGCAGCGCCGAGGCGTGGCCGTTCGACAGCACAAAGCGGTCGCGGTCGATCCACTTCGGGTCGGAGGGGTCATGCTTCATCAGCTTGTGGTACAGCAGGTAGGCGATCGGCGCACAGCCAAGAGGGGCGCCGGGGTGTCCGGACTTTGCCTTTTCCACCGCGTCCACGGCGAGAAAACGGAGAGCATTGATGGAAAGCTGGTCTAGCGCATTCTGCTGGTCGGTCTGCTGATCGCTCATTTCTTCCTTTTTCCTCTTCTTTCATCTCGGCGCGCACAGGGGTAGGCGGGCGCTCGATTTCGCTATTTTTCAATTTTGGCGTTCGAATATCAGTGTACAGGCGCGGAAGGTCTCCTTGCACGCCCGCCGTCGGCTTATCGCGGTGATTGACGATTCATCCGGCTGTAACCGCAACCTCGATGTTTCTTCCCAGCCACCGGTCCTGCCCGTTTTCATCCGTCCAACACTGGGTAAAGACGATCTT
>JAFDVV010000008.1:58459-157244 GCA_018268775.1 Acidobacteriota bacterium
CCTCGTTGACCGTCGCCCAGCCGTCGAGCGTATACACCGCTTTGAAGTGCCCCGTATCGACGATGCGCAGCGTATACCCCGCCTTGATTGTCTTCACCGGCCGCCCAGCAGTGTAAATCTCCAGGTGATTGCTGAACCTTCGCTTACTGGCGGGAACCGCATATCTGTTCTCCACTACCGAGACCCTGTCGAAGACCTTGCCGTCCGTCAGTGAGCGCAACAGCTTCAGATACTCCGAGTGCGCCCACACCAGCGGCTGCGCCGAGCCTGCCGACTTCCCAAAGTACATGCCTGCCTCCGGAAGGTCCGCATGGTCCCATATCTGCTCCGGCAACATGCCGCCCTTCGATGCAAACGCCTCCAGCGCCAGCGTCAGCTTGTCGCATCTGCCGCCTGCCGCCAGCTCATAGTGCGCCCGCTCCCCACCCAGCAGAGGCCACGCGCGACCTTGTCCCCATCCGTCATACGGTCCGCCGTCCTTCTTCTGCCCGTATCCATCATGGTTGTAGCGCCGCCAACATGGCCCAAACGGCGTCTCCCTCCTCAAGACGCGGTCGACCACCTTCAGTGAATCGACGATCAGAGGGTCGTCCGGCCTTCTCACCCCGTAGCGCACCAGCTCAAGAAATCCCGCATCGATCACCTCGCGCGCCTCGAAGACCGACCTCTCCTCCGGCCCGCGGTTCGCGATGCGAAACGACCCAACCGGCACCGTCGCATCGTGAAATGGCTCGCCTGGGCAAGGCGGAACAATCCGAACATAGTGACGCTTCACATCGGGATGCAGAACGCCGTCCTCCGTCGTGGTCCACTCATCCAGATGCGCCTCGATCCAGTCGGCGTATCCTTCCAGAAACTCCGCAAGCTCCAGCGCCGCATGGTCCCGCGCAATATCTGCCGCGCACACCAGCCCCGAGATCACCGCCGCAAGCGTCGACGGCGAATACCCCGCTGTCTCCTCCCACCGCTCCTGCTGCGTGACCGGTGCATACTTCACCAGAAACGCCGCCGCGCGCTCTACAAACGGAAACACCCGGAACGATCCCAGCGTGCCCTTCTTCCACAGCCGCCACGCCAGAATGATCGGAAACGCCACCTCATCGAGCTGAATCCCCTGCCAGTACGGCGTGCCGTCGATCCAGAAGTTCTGCGCGAAGCTGCCGTCTGCCCGTTGTGTGCAAGCCAGATATACGAGCGCGCGCAACGCCGTGTCCGCGCGATCGCACGCCAGTAGCGCGGTCGCCGTCTGCACCATATCGCGCGTCCACACCAGGTGATATCCGCCCAGGTCGAGGTCGCCCTTCGATGCGCCCCACGGAATCGAAGCCGACGCGATAAACGCTCCCGAGAACGTCTTGTCCTCGTGGGCAAGCAGAATATTGTGACTGATCCTCGCCAGCACTCCCTCGTCGGTCGATGCCCCCATAATCCGCGCCGGAGACTGCACCCTTCCCCACTGCAACAGGAACCGCTTCAGATGATCGGCAAACGGGGTCGCCAGACTCTGCATCATCCCCGCCAGCGCCGCGTGATGCCCATCTCCAAACGAAATCGCCACGGTGAACTCCGGGTTCGCGGCAACGTCGATCTCGCCCATCGCGGCGACGTTTCCATCCAGCGCCTGACCGAACTGCCACTTCATGCGCATATCGCCAAACAGGTCCTGATAGCCATCGCTCGATCCCACAAACCCGCACGACGAACGCGTAAATCCGCAGTCCGCTCCCATCGCCAGCGACGTGCTTCCCTTCCACGCCAGCAGACAGCGCTTGCCCGCAACATCGATGCTCCGCGCCGAGTTTCCCGCGCCGCCGCCATTCAGGTGCGGGGCCAGAAGCGCATAGCACTTCATCCGGTTCAGCACCTGCTCCTCGCCCTCGATCTTCACGTGCATCAACACGGATGAAAAATGCGGGTTCGAGATGAACACCTTCGTCACCCTGTAACGGCCGCCGCGTTCGCGCGCAGTCACGCGAACGGCCAGCGCATCTCCGTCGACATACTCAAACTCGTAGTCGAGGTCGCGCTTCTCCTCATGGCAGAAGCTCTCGCCATCGGTAAACAGCAGCTCCATGTCGCGCGTCTGCGGACGGTCGATCGTCGGGTAATAGATCTCATTCAGCGTCCCGTGCGACAGCGTGTACCAGACGCGGCTCGAAGCCGAATACGCCGTCCCCACCGCATCTTTTCTGCTTGAAGTCCATCGCGGTTCCAGACCGGGCGCGCCAAACGCCGGCCCATCGTCGTCCAGCCAGCGGTAGCTAACAGACAGGTCGCTCATTCGCTCCATTAAACTCCAAAACTCACCGCAACACCCAGGCGAAGTTATTCCGAAATATGCGATTGCGTTATCATGACCGGGTTGCGGATTTCCGCCGCCACAGCGCCGGTGCATTGCATCGCGCCGGCCTCATCAGGCATCTCAAGATATTGAACGCCCGGAACCGAAGCCTCTTCAGGTACCGGCCAAGCACCGACGAAACAGGAGACGACAGTGGCTTACGAACTTCCCCCTTTGCCCTACGACTACGCTGGCCTTGAACCCCACATCGACGAAGCAACCATGAAGCTTCACCACGACAAGCACCATCAGGCCTATGTCACGAATCTCAACGGGGCCATTGAAAAGCACCCGGAGCTGGGCAGCAAGTCCCCCGAGGATCTCCTCAAAAACCTCGCCGCCATCCCCGAAGACGTGCGCAAGGTTGTGCAGAACAACGGCGGCGGACACGTCAACCACACCATGTTCTGGCAGATCATGAAGCCCAGGGGCGGCGGCGAACCCAACGGAGCCATCGCAGCGCAGATCAAGGCCGACTTCGGCGACTTTGAGTCCTTCAAGAAACTCTTCAACGAGACCACCGCCAAGCAGTTCGGCTCCGGCTGGGGCTGGCTCATCTTCGAGGGCGGCAAGCTCAAGATCGTCACCACCGCCAACCAGGACAACCCGCTCTCGCAGGGCCACTACCCCATCCTCGGCAACGACGTCTGGGAACACGCCTACTACCTCAAGTATCAGAACAAGCGCCCCGACTACCTCGCCGCATGGTGGAACACCGTCAACTGGGACGAAATCAACAAGCGCTTCGAAACCGCCAGGAAGTAACAGGAGCCTATCGTCGTATAGTCACCAAATGGCCTGACCGCAGGGACGAAACAGTCAGGCCATTTGACATTTACCCCCAGTCATCGGAAGCAGATTTTTCTAATGAACATTTTTGCTCTGATAGACTCTGTGCTGGACACCGAGTGCAACTGGTTCCCCCTTTATTCATGAATAGATCGAGCGGTTCTGCCCTCCGTTTTCCTAACAGCCTTGTACCTCACTTTCACGTTCTTCTTCCGTCTCTGATAGCACTTGGGCTTCTATGGGCCTATCAGTTTCCGTATTACCTTCATTACTTTCCCAGTGGCGATACCCCCGCCGTCTTACAAGGCAGCTCTGCATCTCCCGGTCTATGGTTTAGCGAGGGCTTCTCTCGCTATTTTCTGGTTTACCCGGAATGGGCGGTTCCTTCTACCGACTTCATGCGCCCAATGGTGAATGCGATTGTCAAATTGAGCGAGATGGCATTCGGGAATCACTATATTTTTTTCTTTCTCACTTTTTTTGCACTTCAGCTAGGAGTATGCGTCCTAGCAACCATGCTCGCTCGCCTCGTTGGCTTGCCAAGGGGCGGCCAGCAACTGGTCGGTCTCTTATGTGCCCTCAACCCCGCTTTTGTCAATGAGGGGCTTTATGAAATTGCCATTCAGTTCGACGTGTGGTGCGGCTTTTTTGCTCTTGCTGCACTCGTTCTCATCTTTAAACAAAGATATGTCGGCGCAACGGTGCTACTAACGCTGGCGGTACTCACGAAGGAGTCTGCGCTCTACGCACCAATTGCGGCGGCAATCAGCGTTTTCATCCTCTCCAGGCGCAAGGTAGTCAGTGCCATCATGTTTGTCCCCGCTTGTCTGTGGGTCATGGCTCGCAGCTTTCTCTTCAAAGGCTCGATGCAAGGCGTCTACGTTCTCCCGGGCAACAGCTTCAGACACTTGATTCGTGCGGTTCTCTTTGGCATCGTCGTATGGCCGCTCGCCACCTTCGAGCCGCACAACCTGAAGCTCGATATTGCCCAGCACAAGTTCCCGTTCGATCTCATCGTCGTTATCGGCAACGTCTTTATCTGGGGATTTCTGGTTGTCTCTCTGATAGCGCTCATCCGCCGCATTCAACGTGAGTCGACAAACGCAGAACCCGCAGTAAACGACCTGGAGCATCTCGCCCTTTTCGTCTGGCTCTTCGGAGCATTGGGGCTTTGCGTTTTGATGGCTCCGGCATCCCGTTTCGGAGGCTCGGTCTACCCTCTCGAAATCGTGGTCGTCCTTCTCTCCGCCTACGCCACCACGTCTCTTCCATTGCGATTCGCAGCAAGGATTTCAGTCGCTATCCTCTTCCTTGCATTCCTGAGTAATGCCTGGAAAATCGTCTTGCACCGGAGTCCCGATGCAGCGGATACGCAGGCGGCCGCACGCGATCTAGTCGCAACGATCCGCCATCAAAAGGTCGACGACATCTACATTTTGAACTCCATTCCCTCTTACACCTCACATTATTATTTGGCCGGTTTTGCCAAAACATCCTCAAGGCTAATCATCCTTAGCGAAACAAGCGGTTGCCGTCGGACATCTGTTGGTTCCGAAATTTCAATCTCCAGGGACGAGACAAAAATAACGTCCAAAATCCCTGCGTGTTCCCACTATGAGTTCGACAATGTACCCAAGGGCATTTTGGCCCAGGGGCTTCAGGGAGAATTGAAGCGGGAAAATATCGGAACCTATCGCTTTCCTTACGGACGTGTGACGCAGCGATCTCTGGCCGATCCGAACGAAATTACTGATCTTGATTTTGGTTCGACGATGGAACTGGCCTTCCAGCCTCCAGCCGGGAGATCCCACGTTGTTCTCTACTATGACTGGAAAACTGCGAGCTATCGATGTTCAGGTGAAGCGTGCATCGGAAGCTGATTGAAGCGCTTCAAGCCAAATACGTCACTTATTTCAAGCACCTTTTGACACGCCCTTAGTCAGCCAAGAAATGCCGTTCGTAATCTTCAGCGACGCTCGCTCAGGCTTCAGATGCATCTTCAAAAACTCCATATAAATCTCCCAGTCCCCCGGCACCATCCCATGCCCGCCGTCGTGCATGTAGTAGCCGATATCGTGCAACACCGGAACCTTTGCCTCGGGCCATCCATCGACGCCCAAACCCAGCCCCTGCTTGCCCAGCAGCTCGTACACCAGCTCGGCCGCCACAGCCGCTAAGAACTCTCCCTTCGGGTCCGACCAGAAATCCGTCGTCCCCGTCTGCAACAGCAGCGGTCGTGGCGCAATCAACGCGATCAGCATGTGCGAATCCATCGGGGCCTTGTCCGGAAAGCCCGCCCACTTCCCATAGTTCTCCGCGAACTGATAAGGAAAGCGTGTCGGCGCGGTCAGGTGCGCGATCGTCTCTCCGTAGTCGCGATGGCTCAGCGCCGCGCCTCCCTCACCCGAGCAGCTCGCAATCACTGCGGCAAATCTCTGATCGTGCGCTCCCGCCCACATCACCGTCTTGCCCAACCGCGAGATCCCATGAATCGCCACGCGCTTCGCGTCCACCTGCCTGTCCGTCTCGAAGTAATCCTCAACGCGGCTCATGCCCCAGGCCCACGCGGCGATCGATCCCCAATCCTCCGGCCCGCGACTGCTCTCTCCCGGCTTTAGATAGAACCTGCGAATGCTGTCCTTGAAGCCCTCCGCATAGTCCGGCTCGACATCGCCGTAATAAAACGTCGCAACACCAAACCCTGCATCAACGAATGTAGCTACAGGAATCTTCCCAAACGCGCGCCCCTGTGTCGCGGGCACCCTCGCCTTCGTCTTCGCGTCCCATATCTCACCCACCGGCAGGCCGGGGTCTTCGATCATGATCGACGGCTCGGTAAAGCTGATACTCAACAGCAGAGGGACTGCCTTCCTCGCATCCGCCGGCAGATACTCCACCAGATGAATCACCGGGGCCGTCTTGTCCTTCGACAGATGAATGTCGACCCGCCTGCGAATCGCCTTCCCATCGAACGCCGGCGATCCCTTCTCGATAACCTCGAAGCTCTCGTCCTTCGGACGCCCCGGCGCTACACCGAACTGCTGCGTCTCAAACAGACGCACAATCTCAGGACGCCGCTTCGCCGCCCACTGCTTCGCATCCTTCACCGGTTTGCCGTCGTTCATCACCAGCGGATCGGGCAGCGTGTACGTGCCCACCTTCGCCTCGTCGTAGTTCACCGGAATCCCTGCCGTCACGCGCGGCAAGCTGGCAGGGGCCTCGGGACGCGGACTCTGCGCCACCGCCATCCCACCGCCCAACAGCAAAACCGCTCCCCACCTCATCCTCATCTGGCAGCCTCCGGTCCGCACAATCCTGCATCGCACGAATACTATAGCTTTCTCCCCGAAGGTGTAGGAGCGACGGAGCCAAGGGCCAAAGGCCCGCCAATATACCAGTCTGGGACGCAGCCCCAAGTAAAATGCCCTGAACGATCAGAGCGCTGAAGGCGCGACACAAAACCCAGCTAAGCCGTAAAGCTGGAGCCGCAACCGCAGCTCTTCGTCGAGTTTGGATTGATGAAGTTGAACCCCTGCCGCATCAGCGTCTCTTCAAAATCAAGTACCATCCCTGCGAGATAGAGAAAGCTCTTGGGGTCGACGAAGACGCGCACAGGCTTGCCGTCCGTGGGATCGCCCGGAGTCTCGACACCTTCGCCAAAGACGAAGACCCGGTCCCGCTCGCGCGGCTGCGAGTCGAAGCGGATTGAATAGCTCAGCCCCGAGCATCCGCCACCCATCACTCCCAGCCGCAGACCGCCCTGCTCCGGCGAAACACCTTCCTTCGCCATCGCCATACGAATGCGCTTCAGGGCATTCTTCGTGATCTCGACCGCCGCCTTGGCGCGAGGCGCCTGCCCTTCGGCCGAGAGCAGCGTCATCCCCGCAAACGGGTCCTTCGGCTGCTCAGGTGCCGCGGCGCTCGCGCCCTGCGGAGTGGTTGGCTGTATGGAAACCATCGACATCGAATCAAGTCCTCAAAGTAAAACGCCCCGTCTCGCATACGTGTACGAAGCCGGGGCGCTCTTGTGTTTTGCGCCTGAGGCGCTGAGATTAGTGGGCTACGGCAGCCGCTTCGGTCTCGGCAACATTGTTCTTCTTCTTCCAGTCGCCGATCGCGGCGCGGATGGCGTCCTCCGCCAGCACCGAGCAGTGAATCTTTACCGGCGGCAGAGCCAGTTCCTTGACGATGTCGGTGTTCGAGATTGCCATGGCTTCAGCCACAGTCTTACCCTTCACCCACTCCGTTGCCAGCGAGCTCGATGCAATGGCCGAGCCGCAGCCGAAGGTCTTGAACTTCGCATCTTCGATCACCTGGGTCTCGGGGTTCACCTTGATCTGCAGGCGCATCACGTCGCCGCACTCCGGCGCGCCAACCAGACCAGTTCCAACCTCAGTCGCGCTCTTGTCCAGCGTGCCGACGTTCCGGGGATTGTTGTAGTGGTCTACGACCTTGTCGCTATATGCCATGGTGGGTTCCTCGCTTCTTTAGATGATAACTCGGACTGTTTTGGTGCGCCATAGGGACTATTTTTTACCCGGCACCAAACCTGTGCTCGATGTGCATAACTCCAATAGCAGGAGTAATCTGCTGCACATGCCGCGACCATCCCCCGGAATCGCCCCTCAATCTCCAGCCAAGGCTGTAGCTGTCGGGAAAGCCCCCGGCGTGTACATCAACGATCCCGGACCGCCCAACAGAACAATCCCCGCTGCGGAGACAGCAACGGCAGCCTTCGTCGGTCCATCGCTCACCGGCCCCGCCGCTACGGCCTCGTCCGCGCTTGCCAGCTTCTCCGATTTTCAGACTGTCTACGGAGACGCCTCCGACATCGGCTTCTCCAGCCCGCCACGCCGGACAACAACCAACTATCTTGCACTCGCCGTCAAGGCCTTCTTTGAGAACGGCGGCCAGAAGCTCTACGTCTCGCGCGTCACATCACCGAACGGAACAAACGCCGCCCCTCCTACCGGGGCCGACTACGTCAGGGCGCTTGCAGCACTCAGCAGCTTGCGCGATGTGGCCGTCGTCGCCGCTCCCGGAGGGACCATCGCGGCAATCACCGGCGTCTCCTCCGTGGCCCCCATCCACGCTGCCCTGCTGGACCACGTCAACCAAGCGGCCGCCTATCGCTTCGCTGTGCTCGACCCGCCGCCCGGCTGCTCATCGAGCGACGTCGAAGACCTCCGCGCCAGCATCGACTCCATCAACGCCGCCCTTTACTACCCCTGGATCGCCGTCGCCGACCCACGCGCGGGCGCGAAAAAGCAGTCGCAGATCAACGTTCCGCCGTCCGGTTTCGTCTGCGGCATCTACGCGCGCGTCGACGGCCAGCACGGGGTCTTCAAGGCCCCGGCAAATCAGCCCCTGACAGGGGCCATCGCCCTCGAACGCACGATCGCGAACCTCGAATCGGACGCGTTGAACACCCTCGGCATCAACTGCCTGCGCTCCTTCCCGGGACGCGGAAATCTCGTCTGGGGCGCGCGGACCATCTCCTCCGATCCGGACTGGAAGTACGTCAACGTCCGCCGCTTCCTTCTCTATCTCGAGCACTCCATCGACCAGGGAACGCAATGGGCCGTCTTCGAGCCGAACAACGAGCAGCTTTGGGCGGCGGTCCGTCTGAGCGTCGGCAACTTTCTCCATTGCGAATGGCAGCGCGGCGCAATGCAGGGCGCGAAACCCGAGCAGGCCTTCTTCGTAAAATGCGACCGAACCACCATGACGCAGAACGACCTCGACAACGGACGCCTGATCTGCGAGATCGGCGTAGCGCCTTTGAGGCCCGCCGAGTTCATCGTCTTTCGCATCGGGCAGATGACCGCCGACGCGAAGTAAACACCGATTCAAAAACCGAAGGCCGGACGACGCAAACGCGCCAGCCCAGCCTCTGTCTTTGCTATGCATTTTAGAGGGATGGTATGAACTTCACCCAGCCGCATGCTTCGTCATTCTGAGGCGTAGCCGAAGAATCCCTGTAGTTTCATCTTCTGATGCGGCACGGAGAAAATGCTGAGATTCTTCGGCTACGCCTCAGAATGACGGTTCATAGTTGTTCCATTCAGACAGCGCGGAAATGAGCCAAAGGCCCGTATTACCCTGGCCTGGGGCGCAGCCCAAGGTAGAACGCCCAAGGGCCAACGGCCCGCCACATACCAGCCCAGGCCGAAGGCCTGGGTAGAACGCCCCCAAACGATCGGAGCGCTGAAGGCGCGACACAAAACCCGGCTCTACCTCTACAACCTTAGTGGGCGGCCCACTCGATCTTCGTCAGGTCGATGCCTTCCTTGACCATCTCGTACAGCGGCGAAAGCTCGCGGAGCTTCTTGACAACGTCGATGATCTTGTCGGAGACATAATCGACCTCGGCCTTTGTGTTGAAGCGGCCAAGTCCGAAACGAATCGAGCTGTGAGCCACATCGTCGCCCAGACCCAACGCCTTGAGCACGTAGCTCGGCTCCAACGTCGCCGACGTGCACGCCGAACCCGACGAGACCGCAATATCGTTGATGCCCATCAGCAGGCTCTCGCCCTCGACATAGACGAAGCTCATGTTCAGGTTCCCCGGCAAATGGTGGTCCATGTTGCCGTTCACATGAACGTAATCCAACGCATTCTCCAACTTGGCCTTCAGGTAATCGCGAAGCTCCGTCTCGCGCTTGCCCTCGGTCTCCATCTCGTTCATCGCAATCTCGCAGGCTGCGCCCAGACCGACGATGCCCGGGACATTCAGCGTGCCCGAACGCATACCGCGCTCGTGGCCGCCGCCGTTGATCTGCTCCGATATCTGCACGCGCGGGTTGCGGCGACGGACATACAGCGCGCCGACTCCCTTTGGCCCATAAAGCTTGTGCGCCGAGATCGAAAGGACATCGATGTTGTCCTTCTGCACATCGACAGAAATCTTGCCCACGGCCTGCACCGCGTCCGTGTGGAAGATGATTCCCTTCTCATGGCACAGCTTTCCGATCTCCGCGATGGGCTGCACCACGCCGATCTCGTTGTTCGCATACATGATCGAGACGAGGATGGTCTGGTCGTCGATGGCGCGCTTCAGGTCTTCCATGTCGATCAGGCCGTCTGCCTGCACCGGCAGGTACGTCACGCGATAGCCTTGCTTCTCGAGCTTCTTGCAGGTGTCGAGCACAGCCTTGTGCTCCGTGACCTGCGTAATGATGTGGTTGCCGCGCTCACGGTACATCTCTGCAATGCCCTTGATGGCAAGGTTGTCCGACTCCGTCGCGCCGGAGGTGAAGATGACCTCTTTGGCGGTCGCACCAATCAGCTTCGCCACCTGCTCGCGTGCCTTCTCGACGGCCTTCTCGGCCTCCCAGCCAAAGCTGTGGTTGCGGCTGGCCGCGTTGCCGAAGATCCCCGTCAGATACGGCATCATCGCCTCGAGCACGCGCGGATCCAGCGGCGTCGTCGCATGGTTGTCCATGTAGATGGGCAGCTTCACGCCCTTCGGCAAAGCTGTCGACGACTCGGTGACGATCATTCCATTTCCATTGCTGCTCATGCTCTTGTCTCCAGACTTCAAAAAATTTATCGCGCCGGACAAAAGCCGCCGGCTGGCTGTATCTCTTTGCTAAAGAGCGATCGTGACCAGGCCACCGCCCACCGTCGCACCGCGCGAAGGCGCGCTCTCGGTAGACTCCACCAGATCCGAAATATGAATTCCGCTCAGCAGCTCTTTGATGCTGTCGTTTACCTTGCGCAACGGTTCTTTGATGGTGCAGGTGCTCGTCAGGTCGCAGGCTCCGTGGATCGTAATGCAACTGGTGATGAACAGCGGCCCATCGATGGCGCGAATCACCTCGAAGGCCGAGATATCCCTGGCAGACCTCGCCAGCGCATAGCCGCCATTCGTCCCCGCATGAGAGACCAGGATGCCCGCCTTGGCCAGCGTCTGAAGTATCTTGGCCAGCAACTGCTGCGGAATATGGTAGGCCTCGGCGATGTCCTTGGCGCTGTGCGCGGAGTCGCCCGCCTGCTCGGCCAGGTACTTCAGGGCCATCAACCCATAGTCGGCTTTTTTGGTGAGCCTCAGCATCTGCGTCGCAAACTCCGCCCCGCAAATACCCTGCGGGGCTATACGGACAATTTCAGTCCTTATTCAGTGTAAGTCCGCGCAGGCGGCGCTGCAAGCGGATACCGGCCAATCCCCTGCATGGAAATTGCCTCCCCGCCGGGGTTGACAAGCGGCATGGGCGCGGGCAGAATCCATACCAATCCGACCTGTTCTCCCCACTCATGACCGCCCACTGCAAACACCCCATCGTTAAGATCGTCTCCCGCGACGAGGACGCCGAGTTTGTCGAATGCCAGAGCTGCGGCGAGATCTTCGACTCCGCCGAGTTCAGCGACATCGCCATCGAAGAAGAGACCGAGGAAGAAGAGGCAGGCAAATAGCCTGAACCCGCCGTCTCACGATTCAGCCGATCATCCAGCGCTGTTTCCATCAAGGTTTGTCTCTAGATGTTTCCCGGGCTTTTCTATGGCTGTTTCCCTGAAGGCGTAAGGGAATCGGAACCGAGGGCCAAAGGCGCGACACAAGTGCCGATCGAGACACCGCTCTAAGCCCCTCAAGAGATCGCGGCGGTGGTCGCCTCGTCGAGCCGCTGCCAAATCCGGTCGAGCCACGTCAGGTGCTCAGGCTTCATCATCACCGAACGCAGACAGGTCACGTTGCCGCTCGGGTACCCCGGGAACGTCTCCGGCGAAAAAAAACGTAGCGGTAGAGCGGCCAGGGCAAGGTGCAGGTCAAGACGCCCCGCACACTCGAAGACGCGCTTTGCAAGCTCCGACGAAGCCTCCGGTGTCCGCTCCTTACTGCGCACCGCGTAAAAGACGATATCCAACTGCGGCGCAGCGACCGGAGCGATGAACCGCGGATCGGAGGCGATGCGGCGATGGAACGCAATGGCCGCCTCCCGCCCCTTGCCGATGCCCCGCGCGAACTCGCCATCGCGCGAGTACGGCAGAAGCCGCTGCGTGGCCCAGAGCGCAACGGCTGAGGCCCCGGCGCGCGAACACTCCAGCGATATCTCGCCCAGGTGAAGCTCCCCCGAGGTGAAGTACGTATACGGCGAGCCGTGCTTATAAAACCTGCCCACCGCCGGGTCGCGAAAGAGCACTGCCCCGCAACCATAGGGCTGAAGACCGTGTTTGTGCGGATCCACCACAATCGAGTCCGCCTGCGCAACGGCGTCGAAGGCGGCGCGCGCTTCGCTACCAAGGTTCCCGGCGAGTGTAAAGTAGCCTCCATACGCCGCGTCCACGTGGATGCGGAAGCCGTGCTTCTTCTGCAACGCAAGAATCTCCGGCAGCGGATCGACCGCGCCGATTGCCGTCGTTCCCAGCGTCACGACGACCGTACCGATATCGCCGGCTTCGAGCGCACACTCAAGCGCGGCGAGGTCCATGCGGCCTGTCCGGTCCGAAGCGACCTCGACAAATGGAAGCCGCAAGACCCCGCTGATGCGGCTATGCGTATAGTGCGCCTGGTCCGACGCGGCGATTGCGCAGCCCGGAAGAAGCTGTCCCGATATCCAGAGCGCCTCAAGATTGGCGAAGGTACCGCCCGAGGTGAGGTGGCCAAGATGCTGCGGCAGGCCGAACATCTTTGCCAGTTCCGCCACGGCTTCCATCTCCATCGCGGAACTGGCGCGTCC
Organism: Acidobacteriota bacterium; assembly: GCA_018268775.1. Lineage (GTDB taxonomy): Bacteria > Acidobacteriota > Terriglobia > Terriglobales > Acidobacteriaceae > Edaphobacter. The sequence continues at coordinate 71,267 of JAFDVV010000008.1, forward strand.
GCCGTCGAGCGCGTGGTTGTTGGGATTGACCGACATCGCCAGCGCGTAAGCGGCACGGGCGACAGGGTGCGGCGGCTTCAACATCTGCCCCGCATACAGCGGATGCCCATAAGGGTAGTTGTCGTGCAGCCGCGTGGCCACCTCGTCGAGAACGTTCGCGGCTTCACTGCCCATCTCGGGCAACGGCGCCGGCGGTAGTCCGGCAAACCCGGCATCAAGCCGATGCTGCGCCTCTCGAAGCAGCGCGAAAAAATCGTCCTCGGGCTGGTCCATCGCGGTCGCCTTAGAAGAAGAGCTCATGCGTGACGAAGCCGAACTTCAGCGCGTAGCCAACGGCAACGGCAAGCAGGAAGCCCGCGACTGTCCAGGGGGTGTCGCATCTACGTTTGCGGATCGACTGAATCACTACGATCGCAAGAAAGATCCCGATCGCGAGCAGCAGGCCGTCGGCGACGAAGTACCGCGTCTCCGAAGCGGTAGCTACCAGGCCCCAGTGAAGATTGAACGGATGCAGGAAGCTGCCGATCGCAAAGACGGCAAGGAAGAGAACGAACTGACCGAAACCAGAGAGAGCTTTCTTCATAAATGTTCCTGCCCTTTGCCTGAAGGTGCGCCGTTCAATTGGCTGCCTGTTTCATCTTATTCCCCGGAAGAACTTTGATCGTCTTCAGCCAGGTCTCCACGAGCGCAGGCCAGTGAGTGACCGGCAGCGCCGTTGGACGCAGGCCGTAACCATGCCCGCCTTCGGCATAGACGTGCAGCTCCGATGGGACCTTGAGCTGCTTCAGCGCCTGCTCATACACCAGAACGTTCTCGACATGCACCGGGTCGTCTTCCGCCTGAAGCAGAAAGGTCGGCGGAGTATCGGCCGACGGGTCAATGCCCTTGGCCAACTGGGTCAGGGCAGGGGTCTCCGCAAGATACGCGGGATAGATGGCGATAACGAAGTCGGGCCGCGCACTGATTGCTGTCTCAGATGCAGGAGCGCCCGCGCGGACGTAGCCGGGGTGATTGCCGAGAACGACAACTAAATGGCCACCTGCCGAGAAGCCGAGCACACCGATCCGGTGCGGGTCGAGCTTCCACTCCACCGCGCGCGAGCGGGTGATCCGCACGGCCTGCTGCGCGTCCTCAAGGTCGGCCGTGTTGTCGGGAAACTTCTTCTCGAAGGGAACGCGATATTTCACCAGCGCGCAGTTGACGCCAATCGCGTTGAGCCACGTGCACACCTCTGTACCTTCGAGATCGTATGCGAGGATACGATACCCACCACCGGGAAAGACAACGACCGTGGCTCCGCTATTTTTTGCTGCGGGCGCGGGATAGAAGGCCAGCGTGGGCTTGCCGGTGTTCGTCAGGTGCATCAGCGGCTTGTCCGCAACAAAACGATCGGTGGGTTTGGTGATGTCCGCCTCTGGGCCTCCCACGTATGGTTCGGGGTTGCCGCCAGGCCAGAGAGGCAGAGTGACCTTCTGCGCCAGAGCGGCCGGCGCAAGTAGAGCGAGTGAGAGAAGCAGTTGGAGTCGCACGGCAACATAGTAATGCCTCCGCGCCGTTCTCGATTACTGAACCCCTGCCTCAAATACGCGGTATCGGCGCTCGAGCTGCCACTGCTCCGTTGCGCGCTCACTCGACTTCAAAAATGCCGCGCACTTTTCAGATGGACTCTCCGCGCCAGGGGCGTCCACCTTGCAGGCTGGATTCACCGCGCTGAAATCGTCGGGCCGCAACCACAGGCTCACACCGGGCAGAAAGCTGTGCTCGATGGAGGTACGCGCCATGCGCTTCAGGTCGAGATACGAGAGCCCGAAGTCGAGCGCCGCACGCGTGTACTCATGCGTGATGTCGATACGCGAGACGCCCTCATCATCGGTCGACAACGCAACCGGAACTCCTGCGGCGCGATAGAGCGGCAGCGGATGCCAGTCCTTCGTTACGCCGAGAATGACGTCGTTCGAGGTGAGATTGATCTCCGTCATAATGTGGCGCGAGGCCATCTCCTTCAACAGCTCCCTCGAACGCGTCTCATACATCACGTCGACGCCGTGCCCGATCCGCTCCGCATGCCCAAGCTCAACTGCCTCGCGAATGTGAAAGCGCAGCCCATCGGGAGTAACCAGGCCCGGTGCAAGCTCACCGGCGTGCAGCGAGATGTGGACCTTCGGGTAGACGCTATGCAGATAGTCCAGCATCAGCATCTGCCGGTGGTACTCCGTCATCGAGAGATACCCGTCCTCGGGCATCACAAAGTTGATGCCCACAACATTGGGGTGTCCTGAATCGAGCTCCGCCTGAATCACCTCGAAACCCAGTAGCGTCTGCGCGAAGACCTGCTGCGGAGGAAAGCCGCGAAGTATCTGGTAGATGTATCGGACCTTGACCGCGCAGGCCGCCGCGGCATCCGCCGTTCCACACCTCTCAATCCTGTTGCGTGTGTCCAGCGCCGCGGCAAACTCCTGACGATTGGCCGCAGCGACATCGCGAAGCCCTCCGGCAAGAAGCTGCTCGCGGAGCTTCGCCAACTCTGCATGGCTTGCGCCGGTAGCGTCCTTGGCAGACGGCGCCGACGGCCATGGGATCGAATAGCCCAGCTTTGCCGCTGCCGAAAAATCCGGCGTCTCCATCACTTCGAGGTACTGCTCGTTCTGGCCGGCTGCGCGCGATGCCACTTCGTCGAGCCACTCGCCCCGATGCGACCGGCCAATGGCGGAGTACCGCGAAAACGTCGCGAAGAAGTGGTCATGCCCGCTGACCCCGGCCGAGGGCACGAAGCTGCGCATCGAAAAGTCGTCAATCATGGTGTCGTACAGCTTCTGGTCTTTGAGCGCGTCCTCTGCCCGCCGGTTCCCCTCTCCACAGACCGGCTGCGGAGGAATGCTTCGGGTCGTGGCGGACGGCTTGAAGAGACTCCGCGTCGCCGGGCTATAGCAGAGCGTGTCCTCGACGGCATCCTGAATGAAGGTCTCCGCATAGATCGCCCCGCTCAGGTGCATGTGCAGGTCGCCCCCCTTGGGCATCCCCGTCAAAAACGCCGTGAGATCGAGAGGACTCTTGCGGGCCTCGTCGAACGCGCGTATCGCCCGCTGCTCCGATGGCGTGGCGGCAACCCGCGCCTTTACCGCCGGGGCGGCAAAGACAACGGACGGCAGGCAGAGGAAGACGGCGAGCGAGCGCAGCGACAGTCCAGTCATCGAACGTCCTTTATCGAGAGAAAGACATAAATGAGACACGAGCAAGAATAACTCGGCCCGTTCGTTTGGAGAGATGGCCTGGTATTGGGTATACTTGTCTTGCGTTTGAGTTGCTGGCTCCCGCCGGCAGCAGGCTCCCTGAAAAGGCCGATGCGACAGACGTAACGCCCGGGCGTTCTTGGCGAGCCCCGACGAAGCGTTTTGCTTGAATGCCAAGGCCAGATAGCTCAGTGGTAGAGCGCGGCCCTGAAAAGGCCGGCGTCGGCGGTTCGATCCCGTCTCTGGCCACCACCTGCATTACACACTTTTTGCCCCTGCTCTACGACCCATCGAAGCTTTGACCACAGGCTCATCGCAGTCCGATCCCCTCCAAAAAGGTCAATATCCCCAGAAACTTCATAAACCGGCCCGTTGTCCGTCTCCTTCGGGGTGAGAATCAGTTTCTCAATGTGATTTGCTAGAATCTGCCGCGCCTTAGAAGGGCTCTGCATCGAATGCCGCCCTGAAATCAAGCGATTTGACGGCGACGAAGTCCCTGATCGCTTTTCGCTCAGGATGAAACTCACTGTGTCAAAACGAGGTTTCTCTTTTTGACACAGGTTATCGATGAGTCCTCAAGTGAGAGTTCAATCGTTGTCCGGCTGCCACTGGTACGCGCCGGGCTGTGGCAGGTCGATGTGCGCGAGCACGCGATTCACAAATTCGCGCGCCATCTCAGTGGTGCTCTGGGGACGGTTGTAGAGCGTGGGGACAGCCGGAAATATAGTTGCGCCTCCTTCGGCAGCAAGCTGCATGTTGCGCAGGTGGGTGCGATTGAAGGGAGTCTCACGCACGCACAAAACCAGCGGACGCCGCTCTTTCAGACAGACATCGGCTGCGCGCTGAATGAGATTTGAGGCAAGGCCGTTGGCGATGCCTGCGAGCGTTCCCATGGAGCAGGGAAGCACGATCATCGCGCTGGTTGGATAGCTCCCGCTGGCGATGTTTGCGCCAATGTCGGATTCAATGTGCTGGCGCAGCTTTGCGCAGGGTGCGCCCAGCAGCTTCTCCGCGAGGTCGTTGCGTCCGCTCAGCGACAACTCCTCCGCGAAGACGCGCAGCGAGTTCTCGGACGCGACGAAGTTGATGTGGGCGACACGACTGTCTGCGGCAAGCGCACGGAGCATCTCGGCGGCATAGATGCTGCCGTTGGCTCCGGTGACGGCGAGGGTGATGTTGCGCGAGGCTTGGTGAATTTCAGGCACGATGATGATTATCGCTTAGCGGGATGAGGTTCACCGCCCCATAAAAAGCAGGTCCTTCGACTCCGCGCTTTGCGCTCCGCTCAGCGACTATCTTGCTTGTCAAGCGCGTTGTAGTTTTCGGACGTCTTTGGCTTTGGCATTGATGCGGACGAGTAGTTTGTGGGCGAGTGCGATGCGGATGACTTTGGGAGGTTTGCCTTGTGCGGCGAGCCGGAGGCGGAAGGCGATGAAGTCGGGTTCGTATCGTCCTGCGACGCTGACGACGAAGAAGAGGATCTCGCGGAGAGCGCTGCGTCCGCCGCGGACGTAGCGCTTTCCCTTGTGGGCGCCGCTGTCGTTGGCCAGCGGAGCCAGTCCGGCGAGCTTGGAGGCGGTTTTGTTGGGGAGGGTCCCGATCTCGGGCATCTCGGCGATGATGCGCGCGACGGTGCGGTCGGCGACGCCCTTGATGGAGCGGAAGGCCAGGTCGAGCAGCGCGAGCAGGTCGTCGAAGGTGCTTTGCACGCGGTCCTCGTCGACCAGGCGGCGCTGGTTCAGTTGCGCGGTGCGCAGTTGGGTGAGCTGGCGCAGGCGGGTGACCAGGTCCAGAGCAAAACACCTCATGAGACGGCGAAATCGGGCTTCACTGAGCTTGGAAAATCGAAAATAACGATTGAACCGCGCCATCACTGCACTTTATCGCCATCTCAACTCCATTTGGTTCCTAAGCCCCTCTGCATTTCACCCTCAACCCCACCCCTCTACAATAAAAACGATGACTTACTTCGAGGTCTTCTCCCTCCCGGCAAAGCTCCACATCGACACTGCCGCGCTCGAAAAACAGTTCTACGCTCAGAGCCGCCGCCTGCACCCCGACCGCTTCGCCTCGCGCCCTCAAGCCGAGCAGGAAGATGCCCTCCGCCAATCATCACTGCTCAACGACGCCTACCGCACCCTCAAAGACCCCGTCCTGCGCACCCAGTACCTGCTCAAACTCGAAGGTGTCGACCTTGAGGAACAATCAAAGGCCGCAACCGAGGCCGCCCGCGCCAGCGGCGGTGAGAAGAAGCAGGTCGTCCCCCCCGAGCTGCTCGAAGAGGTCTTCGAGCTGAACATGCAGCTTCAGGAGATGAAGGCAGCCAAACAGATGGGTGAGGACGAACCGGAGCTGCGCCGCGACCTGATGACAGCAAAGGACACCTTCGACGCCCGCATGGTCGCCACTCAGGCCGAGTTGGAAGGCCTGTGGACGCGCTGGGACATGGCCTTCGACGCCGGTGACGAAGCTGGCAAAGCAGGTGCGCGCGATGCCATGGTCGCCCTGCTGAACAAACGTAGCTATCTCCGCAACCTCGTCCGCGACGTCAACGACGCCCTGGAGTAGCGCACCCCATCAAATGCTCAGCCGGTGATAGATTGGCCATCCTGCCTGGGTGTGATTTTGCAATCCCGTATGCGCTACGGAATGACAACAAGTTTTCAGGATCGAGATGTACCCGATCTTGTGGTGGTACGAGCAAAAAGCAGGTCCTTCGACTTCGCGGCTTCGCCGCTTCGCTCAGGATGACAAATTTGATCTCTGTCATGTGCTCTCTATCACGTGCTCAGGGTGACAAATTTGATATTCGATCACGTGCTCAGGTTCATGCACCCGACGCTATCCGTTCCACCTGACGCAGGTGGTTGATGTCGTGCCCTGCCATCGTCTCCACAATCGTCCAAAAAGGCATCGTCCCCCGCTCCGGATGAGTGGTCGGCCGGTGCCGGTCGTCCTCCGTCACCGTCGTCAGCAGCTTCAGGTTCCATGTTCGGGCAGCCGCAAACAGCGCCAGCCCTGATGCGATGTCGTAAGCGGCGTATCGCGCTCCCCACTTCGTCTGGTCGAACGGCTGAATGACGGGATGCTCCTCGGCGAGCGCCTGGCGAAGGCGAAAGGAAAAGACCTGCTCGCAGTCGGCCAGGTGCGCGACGATCTCGCGGATGCTCCACTTACCCAGCGCCGGAGCGCAATCGATGTGCGTCAGAGACAGCGGATCGATCAACGAGCGCAGACGCTCTGAGGTAACGGTAATGACAGCGATGGGATCCTGCCCACCGAGATAGACGGCATACGGGTTCAGTTCCATACACGACCGTAACATGAAAGTCGGCGACTTATTCCACCGCTCGTCAGGCGTCGGCAACTATGTGACGCACTGCCAGGGGTTATACGATCCCACGCTCCACACGTGCCCCTCGGGATCGCGGCACGTAAAGCCCCGGCCGCCGTAGTCCATATCGCGTATGTCGAGCACCATCTCCGCCCCGGCGGCCTTTGCCGTTGCGTAGACGGCATCGGCATCGGGAACCACAAGGCAGACGCTCTGTGTGTTGCGCCGGTGGATCTCGTCCGGCATCGCCATCAGCTTCGAATACTCGCTGGCGTTCTCGGCCGAACCCAGCATGATCATGCCTCCGCCAGAGGTAAGCTCCGCATGCGCGACCGTGTCGCCTTCACCCATATAGACCGCGTGCCTTACAAGACCAAAGGCGCGGACGAGCCAATCGATGGCGGCAAGTGCGTTGCGGTAACGGAGACAGGGGACAAGAGTGGAGTTGGTTTGTTCGCTCATAGCCATTCATCATGGACGACCGGAAGGCCGTTGTCTTGGAAAAATCGGAAGCAGCGCTTTGGAGGACGCCGCAGGAGGAGGAAAATGGACCATGAACTATCTCTGGCTCGCCGCCGCTATCTGTAGCGAGGTCTTCGCCACCTCTTCCCTGAAGGCCTCGGAGGGATTTACGCGCCTGCTCCCCTCCTTGTCCGTCATTGCCGGTTATGGGGCCGCTTTTTACTGCCTCTCGCAGACGCTCAGGACGATCCCGGTCGGGGTCGCCTACGCCATCTGGTCCGGGCTCGGCACGGTATTGATTGCTCTCGTGGGAGTCGTGCTCTACCGCCAGGTGCTGGACCGAGCCGCTCTATTGGGCATGACCCTCATCATCGCGGGCGTGTTGGTGATGAACCTGTTCTCAAAGTCAGGGGCACACTAACCGAGTGCGATGTGGTTGCTCCAGGGGCGTGTCGACCGAGAATAGGTCGTCGGGCTGATGCCGGAGAACTCCCGAAAGTCGTTGGCAAAGTGCGACTGGTCGTAGTATCCGCAGGACAGAGCAAGCTCCGCCCATGGAATGTCGGCCCCGCGGTGCAGTTGCTGGACCGATCGCTGGAAGCGGAGGATTCGCGAGTACAACTTTGGCGAGACGCCGACGTGCTCGCTGAACCGCTGCGACAGATAGCGCGTGCTGTAACCGGTCGAGCGAGACAGTTCAGCCACTGTTGCTGTAGCCGGTGCTTCGCGCAAAGCATCGAGCGCGTAGTGCACCAGAGAATCGGTTGGGCCGCTTCGCGCGACGGCCAGCCGGTCGAGAAGTGAGGTCTCCAGAGTCTCCAGCTTTGCGGCAGGCGTCGCGGCCTCCCCCAGGCGGTCGCGGAGCGAGCGGGCTGCCACTCCCCAGATGGCTTCGAGCGAGGTCTCGAGGTTTGTAAACAAGTCCGCGCCGCCTGAGAAAAAAGGCGCAGTCCCTCCCGGATGGAAGACGACACCGGCGAGGTGGAAGAGGTCGGCCGTGTCGATCACCATGTACTTCGAATAGATTCCAGTGAGCACTGCGAAGTCCTGCGGACTTGCGGGAGCATGAAGGCCGCCGGAGCAGTCGGTCAGCCGTCCGCCGAGCGAGATGACCACCTGCATGTGTCCCGAGGGAAGGATGACCTGGCGTCCTTGAGGGGCCTGGGGAGAGCGGCAGTACCAAAACGACTTCACAAACGGGGCAAGCGCGGCGGCGTTCGGTGATCGCTCAAAATAAACCATTGGCATCGGTCTCGGGCGGCGGGCATCCAACAGACAGATGCCCAACGCAATGCTGCGATTGTAGGACAATAGAAGGATTGGGATAAAAGGTCTCAGAGAGACGCGAAACAAGGATATTTTTGATGGCTGAAGAGCGTGTAGTGGGAATTGACCTGGGGACGACCAACTCCCTGGTGGCGTATATGCAGGGCGAGACGCCGACGGTGATTCCCGGTGAAGACGGAGACCGCCTGGTGCCCTCGGTGGTTGCATGGACCGACGACGGTGCCGCCGTGGGCAATGCCGCGCGCGCAACGCTGCTCGAGGACGCGGCCAGCGCCGTGTACTCGGCGAAGCGCCTGATGGGCCGCGACTTCGCAGATGTGAAAGACGAGCTGAAGCTGTTTCCCTTCAAGCTGGCTGAAGACCTGAAGCCCGGAGAGGTGCTCAGGGTGAGCGTTGGCGGCTTGATGCTGACTCCGCCCGAGATCTCGGCCTACGTGCTGATGCAGTTGAAGAAGAACGCCGAGAGGTTCTTCGGCGCTCCCGTGAAAAAAGCCGTGATCACCGTGCCCGCCTACTTCAACGACGCGCAGCGGCAGGCGACGAAGGACGCAGGAAGAATTGCCGGACTCGAAGTCCTGCGCCTCGTCAACGAGCCTACGGCAGCGGCGCTCGCCTACGGCTTGCAAAAAAACAAAGACGGCCTGATCGCCGTCTACGACTTCGGCGGCGGTACCTTCGATATCTCGATCCTCAAGCTGCACGAGGGCATCTTCGAGGTCATCGCCACGGGCGGCGACACGCACCTGGGTGGCGACGACATCGACAACCTGCTGATCGCAATCGCTCTCGACGACATCGCCGGCGATCTGGGCGAAGACGTTCGCGGCAACGGCGAGGCGGTGCAGGCGATCCGCAAGGCGGTGATCGAAGCGAAGATCTGGCTCTCTGCGAACGAAGCGGCGCGGCTCGACGTGACTCTTCCAGGCGGAAAGCGATATACGCGCGAGATCTCTCGCGCGCAGTTTGAGGGGTTGATTGCAGGCGTCATTGCGCGGACTGCCGCCCCATGCAAGCAAGCTCTGAAGGATGCGGGGATTGAGGCCGCAACGGTCGACGAGGTCGTTCTGGTTGGCGGATCGACGCGCATACCGGCGGTGCGGCGGCTGGTCGATGACGTCTTCGGGCTGAGCGCGCGAGGCAAGAAGCCGCACACGGAGCTGAACCCCGACGAGGTCGTCGCGCTAGGCGCGGCGGTGCAGGCGCAGATTCTCGCAGGAGGATCGAAGGTCACGGAAGACCTGCTCCTGCTCGATGTAACCCCTCTGTCCCTGGGAATCGAGGCCCTGGGCGGCGTGGTGGCGAAGATCATCCAACGCAACTCGACCATACCCGCGAGCGCGACAGAGCACTTCACGACCGGCGTTGACGGGCAGACCAACGTGGCGATCCACGTTGTACAGGGCGAACGCGAACTGGCAAAGGACTGCCGCTCGCTGGCGCGCTTCGACCTGAAGGGGATTCCGCCCATGGTGGCCGGGCTGCCGCGTATCGAGGTCAAGTTCCTGATCGACGCCAACGGCATCCTGCACGTCAGTGCGCGCGAGCAGCGCAGCGGCAAAGAGGCCGAGGTCGAGGTGAAGCCCACCTACGGCCTTACCGACGAGCAGGTCGAGGAGATGATCCTCTCGTCCTTCGACAACGCCGAGGAAGACATTCATGCGCGGCAGGTGATCGAAGCGAAGAACGAGGCAGAGACGATTCTTGCCGCCGTGGAAAAAGGCAAAAAGCACGAGGCCTGGCAGAAGCTCTCCTCCGAGGAGACTGCGCAGATCAAAGCGGCGGAAGACGAGGTAAAGTCATCCGTCAAAGGCAAAGACTATAAGGCGATCCGTGCTGCGATCGAAAAGCTGGACAAGTCGACGCGGCGGTTTGCCGAGCTGATGATGGACTCAGCCGTGACCGGAGCGCTTGGCGGCAAGACGATGCAGGCCGCAGGTGAGAGCATAGGAGAAGGACCTTCGGCGCCACATCCGTTTGCAAAGGCGGACATCGAAGAGACTCCGGGCAAATCAACCGAGGATTGATGGAAAGACAGGGCTATGAGCGAAGTGAATAAGAATGAAGTGGTCGATCTATCGAAGCCCGCGGGCGAAGATATGGTGCGGGTGACGTTTCTCCCGGAAGGCCGGACGGTAGAGTTCAAGTTCGATACCCTGCCCTATGACGGTCACGGCGAGCCGATGTCGTTTCTCGATGTGGCCGAGAACTACGAGATCTTTCTCGACCACGCCTGCGGCGGCGTGTGCGCCTGTACAACGTGTCACCTGCATGTGAAGGAAGGCGCCAAAGGCATCAGCGAGCCCGAGGACAAGGAGCTGGACCGCATGGAGACCGCCGCCGACGTACAGTTGAACTCGCGGCTGGGCTGCCAGGCTGTGATCGAGAAGCCAGGGACCTACGTCGTCGAGATTCCCAAGTGGAACCGCAACTACGTGCAGGAAGGCAAGCCCGGGGCGGCGAAGCAAGACTGACCGCAGGTCCTTCGACTGCGTCTTTGCGATGCAAAGACTTCGCTCAGGATGACACTTATAACGAGTGCTCAATAGAGATCGGGAGAGACGACGATGCCACGCGAAATCAACTGGACGGACTCGGAAGAGATCGGAATTCAATTGCAGGAGAAGTATCCGGAGATCGACCCCTACACGGTGCGGTTCACCGACCTGCATCGCTACGTGACGGAGCTTCCCGGCTTCGTCGGCGACCCCGCAAAGTCGAACGAGGGGATACTCGAAGCCATCCAGACGGCGTGGCACGAAGAGTACGAAGACGCAAAGTAAACGCCCCGCGCCGATGCGCCGTGTTACGGTAGGCTCGGAGCGCGAATGCGGAATTGAACACCGGGCGACAAGGGCGAATCCTGCAACTGGACGGCGTACGCGCGCTTGCGATCACCGCCGTCTTCCTCCATCACGCATTCAAGATCAGGTTGCTGTGGATGGGGGTCGACCTCTTCTTCATCCTGTCCGGCTTCCTGATTACAGGAATTCTTCTCGAACATAAGACGCAGCCCATCGGGCAGTACTTTGCAGAGTTCTACAAACGGCGCGCGCGGCGCATCCTTCCTCCCTATCTTTTGCTGCTTGTCGTCACAACGGTCCTTCTGGGTACGGCATGGATGAAATATGCCTACCTGTACGTGATGTTGATGAACGTCATCCGCGCGCTATCTCTGCCAAGACCGCAGACACTGGAGGTGCTCTGGTCGCTGGCCGTCGAAGAGCAGTTCTACCTCGCGTGGCCTTTCGCGGTGTATCTGTTGAGCGAAGCCTCACTCGGCTGGTCCGCTGCCGCGCTTGTTGTGCTTGTGCCAATCATGCGCTGGGTATGTACACCGCTGTTCGCGACGCACTGGCCCATCTACAGCCTGACTCCATTTCGCATGGATCTGCTGCTCGTCGGCGCGCTGCTGGCGTTGGCGTGGATTCACCATCGCCGCACCATCGAACGGTACGGCCAGTATGGCCTCGCGCTCGTGCCCGTTGCCGTGGGGATTCTTTTATTCCTATCGAGTCGATACCACGCGACGACGAACGACAATACGCCCCTTGCCAACATGGCAATCTATGAGGCGAGCCTGATCGCATGTACTGGAATCATGCTCTGGGCGCTGAGCGGCCGCTGGGTTGGCGTGCTGACGCTCAGACCCGTGGTCTACCTTGGCCGCATCAGCTACACGGTCTACCTTATCCACGTCACGGCCCTGTATCTGGCGGAAAAGGCCTTCCACAACCAATGGGCCATCGCAGGGGCAGCCGCTGTCATAACGCTGATCTATGCAGCACTCTCATGGCGCTTCATGGAACTGCCTCTGCTGGGACGGAAGCCGAAGGAATCCAGCGCATTGCTGGCGAGATAATTGGTTCCCTACAAACGCGCACGAAGCTGCCGCAGCAGTTGCGAGCCGGTAAGACCGAGTACAAGCGCCGAGGCCGCCGCCCACGCAACCGTGCCCAGCGCGATCACAATGAAGTCAGCGATATGGCTATGCGGCAAATGAACGTAACGCACTGTAGCCCACGCTCCACCGAGGGCAAAACACGCGGCAAGAAGCGTCCGGCCAAACTCGCCCACCTCCAGCCCCGAGAGCGGAACCCGACGCCTGCGATGTAACAGAAAAGCCAGCGTCAAGGTTTGGACTGCGATGCCGATGTCGGACGCTATCGTGAGCCCAATCAACCCATGGTTGCGAAATAGCAGACTGTAAACCGGGATGGAAAGCAGCGTGATGATCCATCCTGCCGTCGCAGGAGTTACCGTATTTTCGGCGGCATAAAATGCGCGCGCATAGATTCCCTGCGCAGACCAGAACGCAATCGACAGCGCGAAGACCGTGAAGTAGATCGCCGTATCGTGGGCGTCCTGCGGCGTAAACGAGCCTCCTCGGAAGAGGTCGACGATCGGCGCGGCCAGCGCGATCATCCACGCACCCAGCAGAAGCGAAGCCGCAATCACTCGCGAGACCGCCCGGTTGACAGCGCCCGCAAACTCTTCCTGCCGGTTCTGACTGAACAGCGACGAGAAGAACGGTAGCGACGCAGCACCCGCTGCCTGACCGAGGATTCCCATCGGCGCGATAAACAACGTCTTGGCCACCATCAGCCGCGTGATTCCACCGGTGTCGTTCGAAGCGAAGTAACTGAGTATCCACTTATCCGCCGTCACCAGCGAGACGCCGATCATCAGCGGAAAGGTAAGCCTGAGCCATTCCAGAAAGGCCGGATGGCGGATGTTGAGGATGGGGTAGTAGCGCAGACCGTCACGCAACGCGCCAAAGCCAGTCAGGACCGCAGGCCCAAGAATGACTCCAGCGAGGACACCGATTGCCAGAGAGTAAATACCGAAGCGCTGGTGCAGAAAAACTGCACCAAGGATGATGCCGAGGTTATAGATGAGCGGCGTGATGGCCTGGTAGATGAATATCTTTCTGACCAGAAGACGCGAGCCAACCACTCCACCGATGAAGAAGAAGATCTGCGCGGGAAGAAGGATGCGCGTGAGCGATGTGCAGAGCGCGGCCTCGCGGGGGCCAAAGCCGCGAAAGGCGATCCGCGTATAGAGCGGCGCGAATATCTCCGCCAGAAGGATGCCCGCGCCAAGAACGACGATCATGGCGTTGAGCACGATCGAGAGCGCCCGGTCGCCACCCTCCTCATCGCCCTGCGCGCGATAGCGGTTCAGGATCGTGACCAGCGAGATCGACGCCACGCTGCCCACAAGAAAATAGGCCACCATGTCGGGAAGCTGAAAGGCGGCGTTGTAGGCGTCCGTCTCAGGGCCGGCGCCGAAGATGTAGTTGATGTACTTGGTGCGCACCAGGCCAAGAACGCCCGAGAGTAGCGTCGAAAGCATCAGCAGGATGGTCGCGGAAAAGGCGCTGTGCGATGCGGAAGGGCGCAGGAAGGCGAGCGGGTTGCGTGGACTCTGCTTCGGGATGGACTCTTCGCCTGCGTTCACGTCGATAACGCCATTCTATCGGCGGAGCAGACGGTGACGGGATAGCACAACAGATTCGCCGCTTTCACTCACCCGGAGGCGATGGCAAGCGTTCGCCCGGATCGAGAACCATCCTCTCCGCCGGCTCCGACCAGTTCTTCTCCGATGCGCCGCTCCGTCTCCGTCGGCCTTGACTGCTGCTCGATGAGAGTGAAAGCGCGGCAACCGTGAAGCTGGCAAGCTGACGCTGTGCGCAGCGCAGACACCGGACGGGATAGCGCAGAAACAGAACCTGCCAGAGATCGTCGTGACGAAGCCGCGATCGGCGAAACGACTCTCCCGGACAAAACCGGCATCGGATTGGAACAGCTACACGAGGAGGAAGCAGCGGCTCCTGTCTCCCAGGTTCGCGGCTGCTGCGGCTTTTTGGGGGTGGAGGCATCGGTCTACCCGCGAGGCGAAGCGGGTCCAGGCGGCATATCGAAGAGCTTGTCCGTCGCCGGTCTGCGGCTGGCCGCGCTCGTGCGCGAAGATGCCGCGCGGGGTGGACGAATACTCTGCACCGTGCGCACCGGTGGATTGGAGAGGTGCGCAAGCAGATCGCGAAGATCCTTCTGCAGACGCTTAAGCTGAGGCACACTGGCCGAGGGCGAATGGGACTCCATGCCAAGCGGAAGCTGCGAAGTGGTCTTCGAGCGGTGCTCGATTTTGATCACCTGGCGCGCGCCGGGGATGGTGTATCCCTCGTCGTAGAGCAGCGATTTGATATGCAGCACGGCCTCAACATCGCGACGCCGGTAGAGCCGTTGGCCCGTGCCGCCCTTGTGCGGCTTCAACTGGGGAAACTCGTTCTCCCAGAAGCGAAGCACGTAGGCGGGCACGTCGCACAGACGGGCGACTTCGCCGATGCGGAAGTAGAGCTTGTCCGGAATCTCCGACGCGCCTGGTGGCTGGGTGTTTTTGCGAATTGGCTGGTGCTGCGCCATGCCAAAAGCTCCAGAAGGGGCTGACTGGACCCTGCCGTCAGTATAGAGCAACCAGGCGGGCAAGCAATGCAGTATCCCATTGAAAATACTTTGCCGCGAGAGTTACCGCTCTCAACGGCAAGAGCGCTCATTTCCCTACACCGGTGGCCGCGATTGTGGTGAAATGACAGGCACATCGCAAACGAAAGTAACGAAGAAGGAACTCCCGGACCCGAGAAAGCGTAATGTTCTCCGGGATAGAAAGGTAGAGAGACATGGGTACGAAGCAGACCATTGTGGCACTTGCCACAGTCTTGGCCGCTACGGCGATCGTCGGATGTCGCGTCGATACGCACAAGAACGGCGACAACAAGGACGTGAGCGTTGCCACGCCATTCGGTGGAGTCAAGGTGAAGACCAACGATGCCGCCGGAGTTGAAGGTATCGGCCTCCCGGTCTACCCCGGCGCTGAACTGGTCAAAAAGAAAGACAACGATACCTCCTCCGCCGACGTCAACCTCAGCTTTGGCAAGTTCCAACTTCGGGTCAAAGCCGCAAGCTATAGGACCCCCGACACCCCGGAACAGGTGAACTCGTTTTACCGCAACGCCCTGAAGCAATATGGCTCGGTGATCCAGTGCAGCCACGACCAGCCGGTCGGAAACCCCACCCACACCGAGGAGGGCCTCACCTGCTCGGACAACGACAAGAAGCACGTCGAGACCGACACATCCTCGTCCACCCCGGGCAAGGTCGAGTTGAAGGCCGGGTCGAAGCAGCATCAACACATCGTCGCCATCGAACCTGAGAACTCCGGCACAAAGTTCGGCCTCGTTGCCCTCGATCTTCCCATTGGTCTTTCCGGCGGAAGCAACGGTCCCGATGCGCGGCAGTAAAGCCCATGCGCTTGCCCGCAGGTTTACGCTGGGATAGCTTTTAGCTATGCATGAGTATTGCCACCGATGCGGAGGTACGCTTGTCGCCGGCGACGGCGGCTCGACGTTCTGCCCGCACTGCGGGGCGCCGCAGCTCTATCTGCCCGACCATACAGTCGCCGGGCCAAGCGACGCCACGGGATCGACAGGCATACTTCCTCCACCCCGGCCCCGCAAGGTGGACTGGAAGACCGCGATTCTTTGCGCCGGGGCGGTCGCCCTGGTAGGTGCCCTCCTGAGCGTCATCTCCTCCCGCGTGCCGGCCCTGATCGCCATCAACTGGCTCTGGATACTATGCGGTGCCGCAATCGCGCTGGGGCTCTACCAGAGACGCAGGCCGCAGGCATGGATGGACGCCAGCGTTGGTGCACGGATCGGCGTTGTGGCTGGACTGGGCCTTATCGCCTCCATCGCGCTCTCCATGGCTGCCGTTGGGCTGGTGGCGCGCTTTGCCTTGCACTCCATGGGGGGCTTCGACGCAGACCTGCACGCGCAGATCGAGAAGGCCATCGCCGCCAATCCGCAGCCCGCCGAGGTCATGCGCCACATCAAGTCGCCGGAGTTCCGCGCAGGACTCATGCTCGGCGGTTTTGCCATGATGGCTGGCTTCATCATGCTCGCTTCAACCATCGGAGGCGCGCTCAGCGGAATGCTCAGGACCCGGCGGCAATGAGTCGAACGAAGATCGAACAGAACCATTGCCCCACAGACGTAAATACTATGGCGGCTGATATCATCAAGCGAAACCGTTTATGAGCCAGCAAACCGCAAACACGCCTCAGATTCGCGAGAAGGGCCGGCTGATGTCGGCCTCGGAGATCGAAAGAACACTGGTGCGCCTGGCGCACGAGGTCGTCGAGAAGAACAACGGCGGCGAAAACCTCGGCCTGGTCGGCATCAAACGGCGCGGTGTTCCACTGGCGCAACGGATCGGCGAGATGATCGCCAACATTGAAAAGCACCCCGTCGAGACGGGCGTGCTGGACATCAGCTTCTACCGCGACGATCTCTCCACCGCCGGCCCGCGCCCCACCGTGACGCCAGGAGCCATCGGCTTCGACGTCACCGGACGCGACATCATCCTGATGGACGACGTGCTCTACACGGGCAGGACCATCCGCGCCGCGCTCGACGCGCTGTTCGACCACGGCCGCCCCAGAAGCGTGCAACTCCTTGTGCTGATCGACCGTGGACACCGCGAACTGCCCATCGAAGCGACCTTCGTCGGCCGGACGATTCCTACTTCGAGCCGCGAGATCATCGAGGTCAAGCTCAACGAGGTGGATGGTCAGGAGCAGGTGCTGCTGGTCGAGCGGGTGGACTGAAACTCCATGACCGAGACAGCACGAACCCAGAGCGCACGATACGCCACCGGCTCCCTGCTCAGCATTCGCGATCTATCCGTCGAAGATGTCTCCGCCATACTAGGTCTGACTGCCCGGCTCCAAACGATGCACCCGGCAGAACGCTCGGCGATCCTTGCAGGACGCCGCGTTGCCCTGCTCTTCTACGAGTCGAGCACCAGGACACGCACTTCGTTCGAGTTGGCAGCGAAGTCGCTGGGCGCAACAACAACCCTGGTCAGCGACAAGTCTTCCTCCATCGAAAAGGGCGAGAGCCTGAAAGACACCGGCCTCACGCTGCGCGCGCTTGGCGCGGAGTGTATCATCCTGCGTCACCCCGCTTCCGGCGCACCCTTTGTTCTCGCGCGGGAGACCGGCCTTCCGGTTCTCAACGCGGGCGACGGCATGCACGAGCACCCTTCGCAGGCGCTGCTTGACCTGCGAACGATCCTCACCCGCCTGCACGGCGAGTCGAGTGCAACCTCGGTATCCGCAGCCTCGCTTCAGGGCGTGACCGTCGTGATCACCGGCGACATCCTGCACAGCCGCGTCGCCCGCTCCAATGCGCTGCTGCTGCCACGGCTTGGCGCGCGCGTCATCCTCTGCGGCCCCGAGAAGCTCCTCCCGAAGGAAGCACTTGGCCTTGGCCCAGGCGTAGAGATCGAGCGCGACTTCGACCGCGCCCTGAAGCGCGCCCAGGTTGCCATGATGCTGCGCATCCAAAAGGAGCGTCTCGCTGGACTCGAACTCGACCTCGCCGATTACATCGACCGTTATCAACTGAACGCTGAGCGGCAGGCCGCGTGTGCGCCCAAAGCACTCGTGATGCACCCGGGACCCATGATTCGCGGGCTTGAGATTGCGGGCGACGTCGCCGACGGCCCAAACTCCGCCATCGAGGAGCAGGTGGCGCACGGTCTCGCGGTGCGCTCGGCTCTGCTGGTGCGCGCGCTCGGCAAGAGTGTAACCGTATGAGTGACATACTTATTCTGAATGGGCGGCTGGTCGACCCAGCCAACGGCATCGACGCTCCACGCGATCTTTTGCTGCGTAACGGCCGTGTCGCCGCTGTTGAATCGCCTGGAACCCTTCGCGGAGTCGAAGCCGCCGAGACCATCGACGCCGCTGGCCTGATCGTCGCTCCCGGGCTCATCGACGTCCACGTCCACCTGCGCGAACCGGGACAGACCTACAAAGAGACCATCGCGACAGGCACAGCAGCGGCAGCGGCAGGCGGCTTTACGACCGTCGTCGCCATGCCCAACACCGTTCCCGTCAACGACACTGCGGCAAAGCTGGAGTGGATGCTCGACGCCACACGCAATCCCGCGGTGAAGCTGTTCGCCATGCCGGCAGCCACCATCGGCAGCATGGGGGTGGAGCTTACCGACTTCGATGCCCTGCGCAAGGCAGGCGCAGTGGGCTTTACGGACGACGGCAAGCCGGTGCTTGAAGACCACGTTATGCTGGCCGCGCTCGTCGCCGCTGCGCGCGCCGAGGTGCCCGTTTCGCAACACGCCGAAGACACTCGCCTGACCGGCGGATGCAGCATGAACGCCGGCGCCGTTGCATTCCGCCTGGGGCTTCGCGGAATGCCCGTCGAGGCCGAGAGCAGCATCGTCGAGCGCGACATCAGACTGCTCCGCGACATCGAGAGCAAGGAAGGGCTGCGCCCGCACCTGCACGTCCAGCACGTCTCAACCGCCCGCGCGATGGAGGCCATTCGCGCCGCCAAACGTGAAGGTCTGCACGTCACCTGCGAGGTCGCGCCGCACCACTTCACCCTTACCGACGAAGCCATCGGAGACTACGACACCCATGCCAAGATGAACCCGCCGCTGCGCGTGGAGTCCGACCGCGCGGCGATGGTCGCGGCGCTGGTCGACGGCACCGCCGACTGCATCGCAACCGACCATGCGCCCCACGCCGCGCACGAGAAGGAGCAGGAGTTCGAGCGCGCGCCGAACGGCATCACCGGGCTTGAGACCGCTCTCGGCCTCGCGCTGCGCGTGCTGCATCGCGGGCAGGGCTTGTCGCTCTCGCGCATCGTCTCGCTGATGAGCGCCGCCCCCGCGCAGATCGTTTCGCTCGCAGGCAGAGGATCGCTCGCCAAGGGACACTTCGCCGACATCGTCATCTTCGACGCAGGCGCAACATGGACGTACGACGCGAAGACGACGCGGTCGAGGTCGCGCAACACGCCCTTCGACGGCGCGGAGATGCGGGGGCGCGTAAAAGCCACCATCTGCGAAGGTCGCATCGTCTACCGCGGCAACTAACGAAACTCTGATTAAGCCGTATTTTGAAAGGGCGTGGCTTCAGAGGGTGTTGAAAAACTCGGCTTTGCTTAAGGGCATGGCTTCAGCCGTGCCGTAACCGCCGCAGAATCATTGGGGCTTTTGCCCCTGAGGGAATCTCTTTGTACGACGAAGAGACTCCTTTTATGACTGTTTCCCCGAACGCATGGAGCGGCAACTCCAAAGGGCCAACGGCCCGAAATATACCAGCCTAGGCCGAAGGCCTAGGTAAATGGCAGCAAACGAACAAAGCGCTGAAGGCGCGACACACGTGCCGCACCACACATGAAGGGAACCATCTGTAAACCTACACGCGGCAGATCATCACCTCGGTCGCCTTCATCAGCGCCGCCGCCGTCTGCCCTTTACGTAGCTGCATCTCGCGCACGGCGTCAGCTGTAATGATGGACGTAATGCGCTGGTCGCCGATCGAGAGCACGACCTTCGCCAGCAGACCGTTCACCTTCACCTCAACGATCCTGCCGACAAGCTGATTGCGTCCGCTGACATTTCTGAAGCGCTCGCGCGACTCTTTCCGTTTCGGCGCGGCCTTCAACAACGGCGCCAACGCCGCGCGTGGAATGAGATGGTGGCCGCCCGGGGTTTTGACGCTCTCCAGCTTGCCCGTCAGTATCCACTGCTTGATCGTCGGATAGCTCAACCCAAGTTCTGCAGCAGCCTCGCGCGGTTTCAGTAGCGAATCGGATGTAGGAATGAAGCACCTCTCATGCTCTGCCTGGAGCACCCGTAGTTTACCGCGGCATTTTGATACACATAATTTCGCCAATCAAAAATCGTGTATTTTCGATATATGCAGACATTTCAAAGACTCCTGTTCGGTTGGGCGGCATCCATCTGTCTCACAGTCCCGATGCTTCACGCGCAGAGCGGCAGCGGCGACCTTACAGGAACCGTGACCGATCCCAGCGGAGCGGGTGTGGGCGGCGCAAAGATCACGATCCAATCGCAGTCGGCCATTGGCGTCGCCATCACAACGGAGACGACAGCGGCTGGCGATTATGCAGTCGCTTCGCTGCGGCCCGGAATCTACACCCTGCGCGTGGCGGCACAGGGATTTGCTGCACTGGAACGCGCCGGCGTCACCGTAAAGACAGGTGAACGGCAGCGCGTCGACATCGCACTGCAACCCGGCAGTGCCGATCAAACCATCAATGTCACTGCCGACGCTTCATTGCTGGCGACCGAATCGGGAGCGCAGACCACTGTCATCGGGCGCGAGATGATCACTGCCCTGGCCCTGAATGGCCGCAACATGATCTCGCTCACAACGCTCGTCCCCGGCGTCTCTCTTCCACCGGGAACGCTGCTGCCCCGCATCAACGGCGGCCGTCCGCGCACAAACGAGTATCTGTACGACGGCGTCGCCTCGCTGCAACCGGAGCCAGGCCAGGTCGCCTTCTTCCCCATCATCGACGACATCGACGAGTTCGCCATTATGTCCAGCGGTATTTCAGCGGAGTTCGGCCGCTTCAACGGCGGCGTCGTCAACGTTGCGACGAAGGCCGGAACCGGCAACTTTCACGGCGTGGTCTACGAATTTCTGCGCAACGAAGCGATGAATGCGCGCAACTACTTCACACCGGCTGCGTCGGCCAAGCCCATCTTTCGCCGCAACCAGTACGGAGGCGCGCTCGGCGGACCTCTGCTCGCGCGGCGCCTGTTCTTCTTCACCGACTATCAGGGCACCAACCAGGCCGTGGGTGTCGTGCGCACCAGCACCGTGCCCACACGCGCGCAACGCGGCAATCCCGACGCGAGTGGCAACCCTACCACAGGCTTCAACTTCGGCACGACCGCGATCTATGACCCCGCAACCACAGTGCAGACCGGCTCGACCTTCACCCGCACGCAGTTCGCCAACAACACCATCCCGCTCAACCGCGTCGACGCCGCCGCGCTTGCACTGCTCTCACGCTATCCCGTTCCGACCGGCAGCGCGGCAGCAAACAACTACGTCCGCGTTGGCAACGACGTGGACCATCAGAACCAGTTCGACGTGCGGCTCGATGCGCAGATCACGGCGAACGACCATGGCTTTGCCCGCTACACCTACTTTCACGATGTCGAGCAACCTGTAACGCCTCTGCCCGATGGAAGCGGCACCATTACCGGCACCATCCTCTCGACGGGAAACGTCATCGGGCTCTCGCGCACGCTCGGCCAGCAATACGTTGCGAACGAGACGCACAGCTTCAATCCGCGCACCGTCAACGAAGCGCGATTCGGCTACACTCGCCGCGCACTGGGCCGCAGCGGAGCGCTGCTGGCAGGAACAGCCTCTGCGACGCTTGGCATTCCGGGCATCCCAACCAACGCCGCGTTCAACAACGCTCTACCGGTGTTTGCCATCGCAGGCATGATGCAGCTTGGAGCCTCGTCCAGCGCCTTCTCCAACTTTTCGACAAGCGTGACGCAGATCTTCGACATGATCACCCGCGTACAGGGCAGGCATGCACTTAAAGCAGGCATCGACCTGCGCTGGGAGCGCCTCGACGCCGTTCAGCCGCCAAACCCAACAGGGAACTTCGGCTTCTCCACGCTGTTTACCAATCAGGGCGGCGTCACCGGCAGCGGCAACTCGCTCGCTAGTTTTCTGCTTGGCCAGGTAAACACTTTCTCCATCGACCTTCAGAGCAGCACCATCCGCCCCCGCGCGCACATCGCCGAATTCTTTCTCCAGGACGACTGGAAGGCAACGCCGCGGCTTACCGTCAACGCCGGCCTGCGCTGGACACTGAACTTTCCCTCGACCGAAGCGCGTAACCAAGGGGCCGTCTTTAACCTCGCCACACAGCAGTACCAGTATCTCGGCCAGGATGGGTTCTCACGCTCGGCGCGCGAACTTCACTATGGAAACATCGGCCCACGTCTGGGCTTCAGCTATATGGTCACGCCAAAGACCGTCGCGCGCTTAAGCTACGGCATCATCTTCATCGAACAGACCGGCATCACAACGCCCTTCACAACGCCGCAGTTCCCCTTCCTCCAGACAGTGCAGCAGTCCTCGCTCGACAGCATCCATCCTGCGTTCGTCCTCTCGAAAGGCCCGTCGGTTGCGCCGATACCTTTGACTGCCGACGCCGGGCTTGGCCAGGGAGTCTTCACCGTCGACCGCAAGCTCGGCTCCGGCTACGTGCAGCAATGGAACCTCACGGTCCAACGCGAGCTCGCGCGCGACCTCTCCATCGAGCTGGCATACACCGGGTCCGTCATCACGCGCGTCGGCATCCCCGACACGAACCTCAACCAGCTCACTGTGGCGCAGCTCGCGCAAGGCGCAGCGCTCACGGCGACTACGGCCAATCCCTATTACGGACAGATTCCCGTATCGTCTTCGATCGGCGGAAAGACCATCTCCGTCGCGCAATTGCAGAAGCCTTACCCACGGTTTCTCACCGTCTCGTCGTTCCGAAAAAATACCGGTAGAACGAACTACAACGCCGCCGAGATCAAAGTCGAAAAGCGCACCAGCTATGGCCTTACCGCGCTGCTCAGCTACACACATTCGAAGCTCATGGACGACGCCTCCTCCGTCTTCGACTCTTCGATCCTGACCGGCCCCGTGGCGAACTTCCCCGTCGCCGACAGCTTCAACCCATCGCTCGAGCGCGATGTATCGCTCGGCGACATGCCGAACATCACGGCCGGCTCAGTCGTCTATGCGATCCCCATGGGCCTGGGCCACCGCATCGCGCAGTCGGGCATTCTCTCCGGACTTCTCGGGGGGTGGACCGTGAACGGCATCGTGACGTTACAAAGCGGCATGCCATTCGCCATCACACAAACGACTAACTTCAACGCCTTCGCAGGATTCGGCACGCAGCGGCCAACAATCAGCGGCAGCGCAAATATTCCAGCCAATCAGAGAACGGTGGCGCGCTTCATCAACACCAACGCGTTCTCAATCACGCCGCAATTCAAACTGGGCAACGCCTCGCGCGATCCCGCGCGCGGACCTGCCTACCGCGACCTCGATCTTGGCCTCGCGAAGAATACGCACATCACCGAGCGAATGGCGCTCGAGCTTCGCGGCGAGGTCTTCAACGTGACAAACACGCCCGCCTTCGCCCAGCCCAATGCAACGGTTGGCGCCGCGAACTTCGGCTCGATCACCGCAACCACCGCAGACCCTCGCGTGGCGCAGGTAGCTGCAAAGCTACGTTTCTAGCCCAGGATGTTTCAGCTTGAGCCCTTTTAGAACCGCCAAGCTATCTGAAATTTGTCGTCGTGAGCGACAGTGGCCATTTATTAAAGTGCCATCCTGAGCGAAGCGCTGAGAGCGCGTAGTCGAAGGATCTGCGGTTCGCACTCTTCCACCCCTGTCGAACAACTTGCCCGGTACGGGAAAAACAGGTCCTTCGACTACGGGTTCGCAAAAAGCGCGAACCCTCCGCTCAGGATGACACAGCGTTCTACGCTATTGCCCGGACTTTCGCGCTTCATACGCTCATTTCGTATGAAATATCTTGTGGTTGATATCGGGCCAGAACTCTTTGAAGGTGAAGTTGGCCGAATCGATGACCACGCCCGTAAGCCATTTCTGACCCACCTTGGTCCACGTCCGATACTCCTCCGGATAGTAGACCGTCGAAAGCCCCGAGGCTGCTCCTGCGCCGACGATCTCCGACGCGTTGAATCTGCGGTTGCCGTCATCGTTGCGCGTAATCAGCACGCGGCTCGCCGCATAGAGCGCACGTCTCTTGAAGCCGCCATGTCCGAGCGTATAAAAGCGGTTGTCCTGACGGAAGACAACCGGCCACAGGCCCGCCACCATAAAGTTCTCATCGGCGGTGTCGAGCAGCGTGTGATAGTAGTAGCGCCCGTAACCCGCAGCACCTTGATGAAACTCGGGGTATGAGTCTGAAGCCATGTTGATGCCAGACTGGATCGCCGCAATCACAAACGACGAGTAGTCGAAGCTGTTCTTCGCCGCCATGACAAACTTCTCTTTCGGGGTCTGCGGATCCAGCTTCGTGTCCGCCGTCACCGCACTGAAGTTCGGCATGATACCGAGAATGCGCCTGGTCTGCTGAGGAGGGTCTTTGGGCTGCGGCGTTTCGGCGGGTGTCACAGGGTGCGGCACCGACGCAGGCTGCAATTCAGAAGAAGACGACGAAGATTGTTGTTGCAAAACAACATCCGGCGAGTCCGGCAGCTCCGGAACCGAGGCCTTCGCAATCATCTGCTGTGCGCCCAGCGACGCTGAAGATCCCCGGATAACACATAGAGCAATCGCGCACAAAGCGACCATGCTCAAGATTCGCCGCACAAAAGAAGGCATAGATAGATAAGACGCGATTCTGGCCAGATAGACTCGGTACGACGCAAGATTTAATGCAGGGATCTGAAGATGATTACCCAAGCAGCCCTATCTTCTTCGCGGTCGCAACCAGCGTTTCAAGCGCACGGTCGATCTGCTCGCGGGTATGTTCGCTGGTCATGATGGTCCGGATGCGCGCTTTGCCCTCGGGGACGGTGGGGAAAGCAATGCCAGTGGCCATCACACCGGCATCGAAGAGCGCACGGGAGAACTCCATCGTCTTGCGCCCATCGCCAACGATGATCGGCGTAATCGGCGTCTCGCTGGCAGGTGTGGACCTTCCTCCAACATCGAACCCGGCACGGGTTAGCTGTTCCTTGAAGTACTTCGTATTCGACCACAGCCGTTCGATACGCTCCGGCTCGCTCTCCAGCAGATCGAACGCCGCAATGCACGTCGCAGCCACCGATGGCGGATGCGACGTTGAGAACAGAAACGGCCGCGCTCGATGATAGAGGTAGTCGATCAGGTCGCGGCTTCCGCACACGTACCCGCCCAACGCACCGATGGCCTTCGACAGAGTTCCGACCTGCACGTCGACGCGCTGCGTGCAGTGGAAGTGGTCTACCGAACCTCGGCCATTGCGTCCCAGAACGCCAGAGGCGTGGGCGTCGTCGACCATCATGATTGCGCCGTACTTGTCCGCAACGTCGCACAGCTTGTCGACCGGGCCGATGTCTCCGTCCATCGAAAAGACACCATCGGTGATGACCAGTTTGCGTCCCGGCTCGTTCTGGATCTCCTTCAACAGCTCCTCGCAGTGCGCGACGTCCTTGTGTCGGAAGACCTTGATCTTCGCCCGCGACAGCCGCGCGCCGTCGATGATGCTGGCGTGGTTTAACTCGTCGGAGAGGATGTAGTCTTCCTTGCCGAGAATGCTCGACACCGTCCCGGCATTCGCCGTAAAACCGGACTGAAAGACGACGCAGGCCTCCACTCCCTTGAAGGCGGCGATCTTCTCCTCCAGTTCCATGTGGATACGCATCGTTCCCGCAATCGTGCGCACGGCACCCGATCCCACGCCGTACTTCTCCGTCGCCGCAATTGCGGCCTCGCGGAGCTTGGGGTGGTCGCACAGGCCAAGATAGTTGTTCGACGCAAGATTGATGACCTTCTTCCCGTCATAGGTACAAACAGGCCCCTGCTCATCTTCCAGAATCCGGAGCTTAAAGTACGTGCCACGATTCTTCAGATCGTTCAACTGCTCTGTAAGATGTGCAAGTTGCGGACGCTTCGTAGCTGCTGTAGTCATGCAACCATCCTAAACCCGCTGCGCAAACAGACAGTAAGGGGTCTTCCGCAGGCATCTAAACTATACGAAGCAAAACAGAGACCAGGCATCCAGTCCCAACCAAAGCTGACTGCCGATCTGTTCGGTACAAACAAAACAGAACTCTGAACGAAATGAGGCCCGAAAACACCATGACAACCTCCCCGATTTGGAAGCCCGCGGCAGCGATGATGCTGGCGTTGGCAATCTTTGCAGGCTGCAAGTCAAAGCAGGACCAGGCGATTGACGATGCAAAGAAACAGGCAGCCGCCACAGGACAAGCCCAACAGGTCGTCTCCGTCGACAAGAGCGGCAACACCGTCACCACAACCGTCCAGCCGCCAGCACCGGGACAGAACGGACAGACGGTAACAACCACCGTAACACCCGCATCCGCTACCCCTGCCAACGCCCCCGCAGTCGCCGGTGGACAGGCAGCTCAACCAACCTCATCGCAGGCTACGGTGATGGTCAACGGGCGGCCCGAAACTCCTGCTGCTGCACCTGTGCCCGGTGGCAATCCAGTGATCGTACCGGCCGATGTAAAGATCCCCGCAGGCACAACACTGGCAATTCGCATCAATCAACACATCAGCGTGAAGACCAGTCAGGCAGGCGACCGCTTCGACGGCGAGATCGCTGAGCCCGTCGTCGGCGACAACGGCCGCGTCATCGTCCCCAAGGGCACCCCGGTCGGCGGAGTCGTCGCCGCGTCCCACAAGCGTGGCCACTTCAAAGGCGCATCCATTCTGCAACTGCGGCTCACCTCGATGACGCTCAACGGCACCCGCTATCCGCTCGAGACCAGCAGCCTTACGCGCAGCAAGAAGGGCAAGGGCAAGCGCTCGGCGGCCTTCATCGGCGGAGGAAGCGGCCTTGGCATGCTGATCGGCGGATTGGCAACAGGCGGCACCGGCCTGCTGATCGGCGGCCTCGCGGGCGCTGGGGCGGGAACAGCAGCCGCAGGCCTGACCGGCAATCGCGATATCGACATTCCGTCGGAGTCAATTGTGCGGTTCCGGCTGGCGGACACCCTGCAAGTGCAACCCTCCTAAATACAACAACGCGGTTCTTGAAAAGTGCCAGAGAGACGAAAACGCTCCCATTCGGGAGCGTTTTCCCCCTTTGTCGGAGCTCGGGGCTACTCCGGCTGTCCCTTACGCGGGCGCCGGTTCGCCTGCAGCACCTTCTTACGCATGCGCAGCGACTTCGGAGTCACCTCCACCAGCTCGTCATCCGCGACAAACTCGATCGTCTGCTCCAGCGTCATCTGCTTGTACGGCGTCAGGCGCAGAGCATCGTCCGAGCCTGAAGCGCGCATGTTCGTCAGCTTCTTCTCGCGCACGCAGTTTACGTCCAGGTCGTTATCGCGCGAGTGCTCGCCGACGATCATGCCCTCATACACCTCAATGCCATCCGGAACGAACAGGATGCCGCGGTCCTCAAGACCCGACAGTGCATACGTCGTCGTCGTTCCCTGGCGGTCCGAGATCAGCGCGCCCGACGGACGCTGCGGAATCTCGCCGGTGTAGGGAATGTAATCGCCGGCAATCGAGTTCATGATGATCGTGCCGCGGGTCTCGGTCAGCATCTCGTTGCGCAGACCGATCAGACCGCGCGACGGAACCTTGAACTCCATGCGCACGCGGCCCGAACCGTGATTGCTCATCTTGGTCATCTCGCCCTTGCGCGGGCCGAGCTTCATGATCACCGCACCTGAGAACTCTTCCGGCACGTCGACCGACAGAATCTCCGAGGGCTCCATCAGAGCATCGTCGATGCGCTTGGTTACGATCGTCGGACGCGAGACCATCAGCTCAAAGCCTTCGCGGCGCATGTTCTCGATCAGCACCGAGAGCTGCAGCTCACCGCGTCCCATCACCTTGAAGCTGTCCGGGGAGCCCGTGTCCTCAACCTTGATCGAGACATTGACCAGCAGTTCGCGCTCCAGGCGCTCCTTGATGTTGCGGCTCGTGACCTGCTTGCCCTCTTTGCCCGCAAACGGTCCATTGTTGACCGAGAAGACCATCGCAATCGTCGGATCGTCGATCTTGATGCGCGGCAGCGGCTTGGGGTCTTCGATCGCGCAAAAGCTGTCGCCGATGGTGATGTTCTCGATGCCCGCGATCGCAACGATGTCGCCCACATCCGTCGTGTCGGTGTCGACACGCTTCAGGCCCTCGTAGGTGAAGAGCTTGGTGATCTTGACCGGGGCCAGCGAACCGTCGGCGCGAGAGACATTGACCTCCTGCCCGTTGCGCAGCGTGCCGTTGAAGACGCGGCCGATCGCCAGGCGTCCCAGATAGTCCGAGTAATCGAGGTTGGTGACAAGCACCTGCAAATCGCCGTCTGGCGAACCCGGAGCGACCGGGATCGTCTCGAGAATCAAGTCGAAGAGCGGCATCAGGTCTGTGCCCGGCTTCGCCAGATCCATCGTCGCCGTGCCCTGCTTGCCGTTGGTGTAGATGATCGGAAAGTCGAGAACGTTTTCATCGGCATCCAGGTCGATAAACAGGTCATAGACCTCGTTCACAACCTCCTGCGGACGAGCGTCGGGGCGGTCGATCTTGTTGATCACCAGAATCGGCGTCAGCTTCGCTTCGAGCGCCTTGCCCAGCACGTAACGGGTCTGCGGCAGCGGACCTTCCGAAGCGTCGACCAGCAACACCACGCCGTCCACCATCTTCAGCGCGCGCTCCACCTCGCCGCCAAAGTCCGCGTGACCGGGCGTATCGACGATGTTGATCTTCGACCCCTTGTAGTGGATCGCCGTATTCTTGGCCAGAATCGTGATCCCACGCTCTCTTTCAAGGTCGTTCGAGTCCATGACTCGTTCGGCGACTGCCTCGTTCGAGCGAAAGGTACCCGACTGGCGGAGCATGGCGTCGACGAGCGTGGTCTTGCCGTGGTCGACGTGGGCGATGATGGCGATGTTGCGAATCTGCTGGCTCACTGCGTTTGAATGTCCTGTCTGCGCGCGGATCGATGTCGGGGAGTGAAAAAGTATGAAAATGCGCGTGTTGTTCTAGTTTACCCCACCGGATTCCTCAAACCGGATCGAACTGCAGTCAGAGCGTTCTTTTTGCGCCCCCGCAACAATTCCGCCCGTAAAAAGTTGTCATTCCGCAGCGCAGCGAAGGAACCTGCTTTTCTCTCGCGCCATCGCCAAATAATCCGCAACCGCGAGATAATGAACTTAAGCTCAGAAAAAGGAGCACGTTCACCATGTCCGCCCCCGAGATCGCAAACTGTACCCACCCGCTTCGGACCAGCGTAGCGGACTTCATCGCCGGACTACGTGAGTTGGAGCGGGGACTCATCACCAAAACCAAGATCGCCGACTACATGGCCGCCACCACGTTGCGGCCCGAAGCCCTCCACGATTACGTCTGGTGGCGCGACAGCTTCTACACCCGCAACCTCATCTATCGCGACGAACTCTTCGAGGTCATGGCCATCTGCTGGTCCCCGGGACAGAAGACCGCCATCCACACTCACAACGGTCAGCTTGGCTGGATGACCATCTCGCAGGGCGAAGTCCTCACCCACGAGTATCACCACACCCGCTGCAACACTCCCGAGCACCAGAACGTCGTCAACATCGACTGCATCGGCGGGGCCACCGAACTCCAGATCGACAAGGTGCGCACCATCGCCTGCTCCGAGGGCACAGGCATCGTCACCGTCGACAAGCTCCAGACCATCCACCAGATCGAGAACGCCGGTAACACCGGCTGCGTGAGCCTTCACGTCTACTCAAAGCCGTTTGACTCCTGCATCGCTTTCGACCTCGAAAAACAACGCTGTTACCGGCGTCAGCTCGGCTTCTTCAGCCGGGAAGGCCACCGTGTTGAAGAGTAGAGCGCAATGACGCGTTGTGAGGCCGGCAGGCAGCCGGTTCCTTCCCCCATGGTCCATCACTTTTTGAAGTGTCATATCGAGCGTGAGAAATTGTCCAGTTCTCGTACCTAGACTAGAAGTGAGGTAGAAGATGTCGAAAAGGCCAGCCAGCAAGACGACGGAAAAAAAAGAGCGCCCCACGCAAAGCAGGTTCGGGCATAGAAGACATCATGCGACAGTTCACACAATTGATCGAGAATGAATCGGCCGTTACACCGAACGATCTCCATGCGCTGATGGCTTCGTTGAGCGGCCCCTCGGCATATGGCCAGTTGAGCAACGCACAAGCCGATGCCAAGGACGAGGCCCAGCAGATAGCCTTCGATGCCATGGAGGCCCGAACGGTGGCACAGGCCCGAAAGTTGGCCAAGCGCGCACTGAAGCTCGACGCCGACTGCGTGGATGCGCTGGTGCTACTGACCGATCTGGACACCCGTACTCCACTGGAGAAGATCGAAGGCCTGCAAAATGCGGTGGCTGCCGGCGAACGTTCGCTGGGCGACAAGTTCATCCGCGAAAACAAAGGTCATTTCTGGATGCTTCTGGAAACAAGACCTTACATGCGGGCACTGGAACGCCTCGGTGGTATGCTGCACAGCCATGGCGATCGCCTGGGTGCCATCAAAACCTACGAAATGATGCTGAAACTGAACCCAAACGACAACCAGGGTGTTCGCGACCCCTTGCTGGGTCTGTATCTTGAAACCGACGATCTGGAAGGTGCAGGCCGTCTATTGAAGAAATACAAGGGAGACGCTTCGGCCAACTTTGCCTGGGCACGTGTGCTGGAGCGGTTCCTGTCCAACGACAGGGACGGCGCAAATGCCTCACTGAAACGAGCACTCAAAGCGAACCGTCACGTTGAACTCTACCTGACCGAACAGAGGGCTCTGCCGAAGCGTCTCCCTGAGATGTATTCAACGGGCAGTGAGGAGGAGGCGGTTTTGTGTCTGAACTACCTTGGCCGTGCGTGGGCCTCACATAAAGCAGCCGCCGTGTGGCTGTCTGACCGGCCAACCAACGATCGGCGCGATCCCAGGACACCTTCGTGCTCAAGCGATTGAACCTGGAATGATCGGCAATGTCCACCGCAATATAAATGCAATGTCTCCTCTCATCTGGAATGAACCTTCGTTGTTTCCTTCTCGGCCTGGTCTTCGCGATACCGCTCGTCGCCCAGGTGCGTGCGTGTCATCAACGATGGATTTCCGCGGGCAAACACATCGGGTAGGGTGACAGATATCCCGACTCGACCCCATCTCCGATCATGAAGACCATAAGTCCAGCGACGCCCCAGAAGAGCGCAGAGAGTACCACTGTCCAGTCAAGAAGACTCTCGTGTTGCTCCAATGTTCCTGGCAACCCAAATTGAGCGAACTGCCATTTTATGCGAATCAGTAAGCATTTCCCGCTGGAACGGCCTTCGGATGGTCGATGTCCATCGGGTCGTCCAACTCCCGCTGCTTCTGTTTCAACTTTGCGATAAGGTCCGCTTTGACCTCCGCGTACCGCGGGTCGTCGACCAAGTCGTGCATCTCCCAGGGATCGTTCTCAAGATCGAAGACTTGATAGCGGTTCAAATGCGCATAGAAGATCAGCTTGTGCCGCTTCGTCCTTATCGAGCGCTGCAATATATTGAGCCAACCGAACATTGCATCGTTCACCGGCTTCGGATTGGCGGAACGCAACATGGGGGCCAGCGAAGGGAACTCAACATGGGGTGGAACCGTCACACCCGCCAGATCGCACGTCGTCGCATACATCGAGTGTTGATACACCATCTCGTCCACGCGCTTGCCCGCCTCGATGCCAGGTCCCGCGACGATCAGCGGCATGCGCATGGAGCATTCGTACTGGTTCTGCTTTCCCATCAGGCCATGCTCGCCAACCGCGAGCCCATGGTCCGCGGTAAGAATCACATAGGTATTCTCCGCTTTGCCGGAAGCCTGCAATGCGCCTAGGATGCGGCCGATCTGCGCGTCCATATGCGTGATGATGGCGTAGTACTCGCGCCGGTGCACCCGCACATCCTGCTCCGTGCGTGGAAAGGGAGCCAGCAGTTCATCGCGCGTCTTGTGGTCCCCCTGGTCGAAGGGATGCTCCGGAAGAAAGTTCGGAGGAATGGCGATTTTCTCTGACGGATACATATCCAGATACTCTTGCGGTGCCTGTCGTGGATCGTGTGGCGCGTTGAATCCCACATACATAAAGAAAGGCATCTGCCGTTTTGGCACAGTTCGGCTGAGATACTCCACGGCTGCATCCGCGTAGAGTTCGCTGGAGTGCTGAATGGCATCGTCTTTACTGTTGAGCCACAGCTTCTTCTTGAGCCAGTGACCAACCAGCGACCGGTTCGCCGGGTCCCAGTGGTTCCCTGCGGCGGGCCGGTTGTACATGTCCGGCGTCGAGGGCAAAAAGCCCGGCGCAACGGGCCCCATCTCCGAAAACGACCGTTGCAGCATCACCGCGTCGAGGTGCCACTTTCCAGTGATGTAGGTGTCGTAACCTGCCGCGCGCAGCGTCTGCCCCCACGCTGGAACACTCCCCGCCTGGTTCGCGGAGTCAGCACGGTTGGCATGGAACGCCGTCAATCCCGTATTCAACATCGTCCTGCTGGCAACGCAGATGGCTCCCGTCCAAGAACCCTGGTGGAAGCAATGCGTAAAGTGGCAGCCCGATCGCACAAGTTTGTCGATGTTCGGAGTATGCACCTCAGGGTTGTTGATCGAGCCGATCGTTCGAAACATCAGGTCGTCCGCAATCAGAAAGAGAAAGTTGGGACGCCTGCCGCCGCTCGAAGTTGCCATCTCGCCAAGCCCGAGAGTTGGCCGCACCTGGGTGGCCGCTGCCGCAGTGAGTCCAATGAAACTACGCCGATCGATTGTCATGAAGCTCTTTCCAGCAGACAGTCCTGCTTTTATCGGAATGTGTCCCGCTGGAGATTTTACAGTCAGGTCGTCGCCGACAGGTGCCGCACGACATCGAAGAGCGAGGAATAGAGTCGCAACTCCGTCTGGTTGCAATTCAATTCGCCACCGCGAGCGAGTGCAATCTCCGCACGGATTCTGGCCTGTATCTCACGGTCGTCCGGCGAATCGGCCAACCTCACACCTGCCGAGTCCTGTTCAATTTGGTTGGCGGCGTCCGTCAACAGAACGAAGCAGCGCTTCTGTATTCGGAGCGCGGTATCGCTCTCGCAGTAGCTTCCCGAGACGGCGCGATGCTGCATCAACCCGGTCTTGATCAGAAGAATGCTTCGCAACTGCGGCAGGTAGTCCTTCGTGCGCTGCACAAGCTCCTCGTCGGGCACTGCCTTTGGAAATGCCTCGAATGCCGACACATCGACCAGGGTGCGGAGTCTCTCGAAACGTCCTGCAATCTCATGAGTGCGCGCCTCCAGCAGCGCGTCTCCGGCTGTGCCCTTCTTCACTAGAACGCTCTCCAACTCCGCAATCTCGCGAATTGTCTTCACCAGAACGGACCTCAGCGACTCCAGAGAGGTCGTCGCCCAGAGATGGTCGAAGATCAGCCACATCGCCACAATGGCCAGGACGATCCCCAGCACCGTATCGCGCGCAGGCACCAGCGATGGATTGATAGAGAAGCGGTTCAGGTTCACCAGCTCATAGGCAAGAACAATCTGGGCGCCGCAGTAGGCAATGCGTGGACCGGAGGTGGCGATCCATGCGCCAAAAAAGACGATTGCCGCAAAGAGCAATGTGTAGCTGAAGATGGAATCGATCTGGGGCAGAATGACCGCCTGTGCGGTAAATCCTATGACACACGCCCCGACCACCACACCCGCAAAGCGCAGCAGTTGCTTGTGCCTCGATGCTCCCGTTACGGGCAATGCCGTGAGAACGCAGGTTGCGATCGATGCGCTGAGACCAACCCAGCCGACGCTCATGTAAAACATGTAGCAGGCTATTGCACTGGCGCCGCCCCGAATTGCGAACTTGATGTGCCGGCTGTCGCGAAGCGAATCCGCCGCAAATATCTTCCATTGCATGGGCGATCGATGAGATTTGTCTCTTTTTTCTCTGCCCTCGCGCATCGGCTGCGACAGACTCTCCGCAAGCAAGTCGACCGTCCGTTCCATCTCGATAAGGATCGGCATGACCGCCTCATGCTCGTCGTCGATATCGATCCACTCTGTAATCTCTCCATGCGAAAGGCTCTCTCGGATCAGGAGGACATTCCGCGCGATCGCCGTGCAACGCTCGCGATCCTCATCGGAAGCCGTATGACGGGCTTCGATCAACGTCGAGGAAAGTTCAATCAACCGGCCCACCAGACCGACCGCCGTGGAAAGCCGCTGCTGCTCCTCAAAGCTGTAGCCCGACTGCGCAATCAGCTCACGCAATGCGCCGGTGCCCCTTCGCGAAAAGCGCCGAGTCTCATGAATCAGCTTTCTGCGGTCCAATGCTTCGCCCGCGCGCTCGTTGAGTACCTTTACAACCAGGTCCAACCGCAACTCAATTCCACCGACCACGGCATCCGGGGGATGCGTCCGGGAGAACAGGTACTCGATCGCCACCGCCACGGCACATCCAATCAGAATGGCAAGCAACGTAAACAGCGTCTGCCGCAACCGCAAATCGGCTGAGATGCGCTGGTCCCAGATCGTGATTGCGGTTGTGAGAAACAGGCCCAGCGCCAGTGCGGCCTCGTAGACCCTGAGCGCGCTCACGAGGTAGAAGACGCCGCAAAGAGTGACGCAAACCCACGCCAGATGCAACAAGGGAGAGCCGAGAAACAGCATCGCTCCCAGTACAGTTGCAATCGTCCCCAGAATGACCGCCGACGCAATCCAGAACGCCGAGCGCCGCGTGGAACGAAGGCTGTCGCGGGAGACGAGCATCGGATAATACGCGCCCAGTGCCGCCCCGGGGACTCTGAAAACTATGATCCAAAGCATCACGAGCGTGCACGAAAGCACAATGCGAAATGTCAACAGCCCGCGGCCCGGGTACGGGCTCAGCTCGGCCTGGAGCAACGACCATAACGAACCGGGCCTGTATCTCTCGGTGTCAAGATCGGCCACCTCCGCGGTCCCGGCACTCAACGTGTCGCCCATCAGCTATGCCGCCGCATTCCAACAATCGCAACTTCGCCCACTCTCAGGCCACCGGCCGGCGGATCGTCGATTCTGATCCTCACCGGATACCGCGACGCCAGACGAACCCAGTTCAATGTCCGCTGAACGTCCGGCAGCCCCTGCGACAACTTCCCCACAACATCGGGATCGGGTGTGACGCCGAATCCCACGCTCTCCACCGTCCCGCTCAACCGCTTGTTTGGATTCGCCATGAGATAAATATCTGCGTTGGTGCCAGCCCGAAGATTGTGTATCTGGGTCTCACGGAAGTTTGCCAACACCCACCATGTGCGCGTATCGATCAGCGTAAATAACTGCTGCCCCACCTTGGCGTACTCGCCCTCCGAGATCGTCAGGTTGGTCACGCGGGCGTCGAAGGGTGCGACCACGCTGCACTGCTCGTAGTTGTAGCGTGCGAGACGAACCGCTGCCGCCCTGCTCTCCCTCTGCGCAATCAACGGAGCCAGCACAAGAACTCCCTGCGCAGACTCTCTCACCTGCGCCTCGGTCTGGCTCAGTTGCGCAACGGCCTGCTGCTTCTGTGCCGTGGCCGAAAGCAGTTTGGCCTTGGCCAGTGCAAGGTTCGACTGCGCCTGCGCCACCGCCGCCGTCTTCGCCTCGGCCAGCGACTTTGCGCGATGCACATCGTCGGGGGTCACGAACTCCTTCGCCAGCAGCGGCTCAATACGGTGCAGATTGCCCACGGCATAGTCCGCATCGGCCTTTGCCTGCGTCAGCGACGCATCGGCCTGCGCGATTGCGGCCTCGCTCACCTTGATCTCGTCGTCCGCGCGGGTCTCATTCGCCACCGCGCTCTGCCTGCCGGCGCTGGCAACGTCAACCCTGCTCCGCTCAGCGGAGATACGCCGCGTCTCATTCTCAATGTCACCCTCGAGCCGCTCCTGCGCAGCCAGCGCGTCCTGCAACGCATACAAGTAAGGCCGGTCGTCGATCTTGTAAAGAAGACTTCCCTTCTTCACGAAATCGTTATCGTGAACGGGAAGCTCAACCACCGGTCCGGCGACAAGCGGGGCCATTCCAATCAGGTTGGCAACAACTTCGGCGTCGTCGGTACGCGGATAGCTTGCTACCGTGTAGACCACCAGCACGCCGGTCAACAGCGCACCCAGCACGATAAAGCCGCTGATCAGATTTCCTCGCAAAGTGTATTTCCGTATTTTTCTATCGTCGTTCAAGCAGAGACCTCACTATCGAAACAACGTGAGCCAAAGCAGGCAGCTCACAAAACAAACCAGGCATGGATAAAGAATCGGCAGTGGCCAAAGCTCATCGAAGAGCTTCCACCGCGCAAACAGATAGTGCGCCAGCGCCGTCACGCCAATGCCGATAAGGCAGCACACAATCCATGCAGGAAAGTAAGACCCCATCACGTTGATCGACGGAGAGAGCGCACATCCGCTCAGCCCTGCAATGGCAACCGAGACTCCCCCTGCATACGCATACTTCCAATTCGCAAGATGTATTTGTCGTGTCATGTTCTTTTGCATGGCTATGGATGATTGCCTTTCGGATGCTGTACAAGCAGGTCGCCGGTCCTGAATGCGAGGTTCATGAAGCTCTGCAACACCTGTGTGCGCGCCGTTACGTCGGTCGCCCGCGCATGGGCGAGGTCGCGCTCCGCCGACAGCACATCCAGTATGTTTCTCACTCCGTCCTTGTAAGATTCGACGGCAGCGGAGTAGGACTCGCCAGACGCATTCAGCAACGACGTGGCCGCCTGCCGCTCATGGAGGGCGGTCACTGCATTCGCATAGTCTCCCCACACATGGTCGGCGATCTTGTCTTCCTTCTCTCTGACCTCTTCCTCTGCCGCCGCTCGCTCGGCCTTTGCTTTCGCCAGACGGCTCTCGCGCTTGAATCCGTCGAAGACCGTCCAGGTCAACCCCAGCCGCGCATCGTAGGTGTAGGTCTTGCCGTAGGTCCCGTTGAACTTCTCCTGCTGGCCCCAGGCGCGCAACCATCCCTTGGAGCCATCGAACTCCAGCTTGGGGAAGTACGCCGAGCGAGCATACTTCACCTCGGCATCGGCTACGCGCACACGCTCAATGTCGGCAAGCAGGTCGGGGCGAGTCTTGTAGGCAGTCTCGATCGCCTCATCCACGCTCTGATCCAGCGCCTCGGGTATCTGCAGGTCTTTGAGACCCTGCACCTTGAACGGCTTCGTAGGCGTAGCGGTCAGTACGGTCGCAAGATCGCCAAAGGCCGTCTGCTCCGCTCCTCGCGTGCTTTGCAGCTCGTAGTCTGCCTTCGCTGTCGCGGCGCGCGCCTCCAGAACATCCGGTAGCGTTGCCAGCCCATTTGCCTTGCGATCGCGAACGGCATCTTCCACCGCCCGCGCATCGCGCAGATTTACCTCGGCGGCCTCTCGCAGGCCCGTCGCATTCAGCAGGTTGTAGTACGCCGCCGACACCTGCTGTATCAGCACAAGGTGTTCGTTGTTGAAGGTCAGGTTTGAAGCAAGCAACCGGGCCTTGGCCGCTGTAATCTCATCGCGCCGCGCTCCGAAATCCACCAGGGTGTAGTCGAGCTTGAGCGCCGTCTCAAATGCTCCAATGTCTTGCAACACGAAGGTCTTGTACAACAGCGGTGGACTGAGAAAGGCGCGTCCCGCCGCTGCCGCGATCACCGTCGGGTAAAGTTCGCTTTTGGCGATCCCTACAGACGCAGCGGCAACGCGCGCTCTCTCCCACGCCGCGTGGGTCGATGGATTGTTCGCCTCGGCAATGTCGATGAGCTCCCCAAGCGTGTAGGGTCGGTCCTCTGGAAGCTCAGCTTCATGCCGATAAAGAGGTGCCGGCTTCCCGCCAAAAAGCTCGCGTGTCGGCACCCATGGCGTATTGGGAGAAGCAGGCGCTCGCTGCGCCAACACAGGCAAGGATGTTATTGATAAAAAAAGAAAAAACAGCGAACGTAAACGCAATCTGCTCACACATTAGATTGTGGTCTGACATGCGTTTCACGGTCTTGTACAAAATCGCTCTTCCGTGTGGAAAGAGTTGATATTCTGTCAAAGAATGAATGGCGCGAACAGCGACGCCGGAGACTCTTCTCCAGGCCCCAGTACCCCTCATATTCTGAGAGCCACCGAGTCGGAGATACTGCGCGACCATAGTGACCGGCCGCTTTCGCGGGGCGACGTTGCCAGAATATGGCGCAACACCGGCCTCGAAGGCGTGGAAATCTTTCAGGGAGCATATCGTAACTACCAGTTTGCACGGCACTTCCATCGAATCCCGGCAATAGGAGTTGTCGTCGCCGGCTCCATGAGTTCCTATCTCCGTGGACGGAACCATGTGCTGGACGCCGGAACGATTATTCTGCTCAATCCTGGCGAAACGCACGCCCCCGCCCCTGCTGGCACAAGCGGATGGAGCTTTCGCATGTTCTATCTCGAAGAAAAACTCTTCGAGTCGCTCACGCAAAGTACCTCCGTACGCGACTTACGGTTTCACCAACCCTTTATTCAGGACAACCTGCTCGCCTCCAACCTCCTGAGACTGCACCTCGAATTGGAGTATCCCGGAGACAAACTTCACTTTGAGTCTCAACTCCTCTCGATCTTTTCTCATCTAATCGAGCGGCATTCCACCATGCATGCCCCTCGTGCGAAGCTCGGGTTCGACAATGCCGGCATCGATCTCGCGCGCCAATATCTTGAAGCGAACTACGCCCGAAGCCCCAGTCTGAAAGAGCTTGCAGAGCTCTCCCCCTTCAGCGCCTCGCACTTTCTGAGGACATTCAGGGCGAGCGTCGGGCTCACCCCACACGCGTACATCACGCAGCTACGCATCGAACGCGCAGCCGCTCTCCTGCGTACCGGCATACCTCCGGTCGAGGTCGCTGTCCGGACGGGCTTCGTCGACCAGAGCCACCTGACCCGGCAGTTCAAACGCATCTTCGGCATCACACCGGGCCAGTACGCCCTGCACTCGAATATGCCCCCGACTGGCCGCGCCCCCTTGCGGATTGATAGTGCTTCCGCAAGATATTGATAGATCAATAGATAGTCTGGGACGGAAGCACCCATCCCAGACTCGACCATTTTCTTCGGTTCTCCCATTCCCTCTTTCGCGCAGGTAGCCTATCCTGCTTCGTGGCGTCGGAGTGGCTTTCGCCGCTCCGGCGAACGAGGGCCTTTCATGAGTACCGTGCACCACCCCGTACCGGCAAGCGCGGACCCCATCGCCGACTTTCTCCCTTTGAAGGGGACCGACCACGTCGAGTTTTACGTCGGTAACGCCCGTCAGGCTGCGTACTTCTACCGTGCCGCCTTCGGCATGTCGCTCGTCGCCTACTCCGGCCCGGAGACTGGCCAACGTGATCGCGCCTCGTATGTCGTGCAGCAGGGCAAGATACGATTCGTCCTCACCACTCCTTTGCGCAGCGGAAACCCCATTGCCGAACATATCGACCGTCACGGCGACGCCGTGCGCGCCATCGCACTCTGGGTCGACGATGCACGCGCCGCATGGCAAGCGACCGTCAGCCGAGGGGCCGTCAGCGTCATGGATCCCGAGGTCTTCTCCGACGAGCACGGTCACGCCGTCCTCGCGAGCATCCGCACCTACGGCGACACCATCCATACCTTCGTCGAACGCGGCTCCTACAACGGCCCCTTTCTGCCCGGCTTTCGCGGCACCCCTCACGACACCATCGCCCGCCCCACCGGCCTGCTTCACATCGACCACATGGTCGGCAATGTGGGCTGGCACGAGATGGATGAGTGGGTGAAG
Source organism: Acidobacteriota bacterium (assembly GCA_018268775.1). Lineage (GTDB taxonomy): Bacteria > Acidobacteriota > Terriglobia > Terriglobales > Acidobacteriaceae > Edaphobacter. Next base: position 110,919 of record JAFDVV010000008.1, read on the forward strand.
TTCTACTCCAATGTCATGGGCTTCTCCCTGTATCAGCACTTCGACGACAAGGACATCTCCACCGAGTACTCCGCACTCATGTCAAAGGTCATGTCCAACGGCAATGGGTACGTCAAGTTCCCGATCAACGAACCGGCAGAAGGCAAACGCAAATCGCAGATCGAGGAGTACCTCGACTTTTACGCCGGCCCCGGCGTGCAGCACATCGCGCTGGCCACAAAGGACATCCTCCACACCGTCAACCGGCTCCACGAACAGGGCATCGAGTTCCTCCGCGTCCCGCACACCTACTACACCGAGTTGCAAAGACGCATCGGTCCGATCGATGAGCCCATCGAAGAACTGGAGAAGCTCGGTATCCTCGTCGACCGCGACGACGAAGGCTACATGCTGCAAATCTTCACCCGCCCCGTCGAAGACCGCCCAACGCTGTTCTTCGAGATCATCCAGCGCAAGGGGAGCCGCAGCTTCGGCAAAGGCAACTTCAAGGCGCTCTTCGAGGCCATCGAACGCGAACAACAGGCGCGCGGCAACATGTAGTTCTGGAGACGAAGCATGGCCACCGAAACACTCTCTGCCGCCGCGCCCTACATCATCCAGCAGAACTACGCGGCCTATACCGAGGAGCAGCACGGCACCTGGGCCGAGCTTGTAGGCCGTGTCCTTCCCGAGCTTCAGAAGCATGCCGCGCAGGAATACCTCGATGGCTTCGAGATCATCGGCCTGCAACGCGACCGGCTGCCGAACCTGGCCTCGATCAGCGCGCGGCTCGCTCCTAGAACGGGTTGGAGTTCAACGCCCGTAAGCGGCTTTCTTCCGGCCCCGGCCTTCTTCGAGATGCTCGGCGCCCGCCGCTTCCCAACCACCACATGGCTGCGCAGCCGCGACTCGCTCGAATACACGCCCGAGCCGGACATCTTTCACGACGTCTTCGGCCATGTGCCCATGCACGCGCACCCGGTCTTCGCCAATTTTCTGGAGCACTATGGCCGAGTCTGCGCCTCCATCTCCGACCCCGCCATTCTCGAAAAACTAGGGCGCATCTTCTGGTACACCGTCGAGTTCGGGCTCATCCGCCAGAACGGGGCCATCAAGGTCTACGGCAGCGGGCTCATCAGCTCGCACAGCGAGTGCCGCAACGTCGTGGACGGCCATTGCGCCACACGGGATTTCGACCTCGACGAAGTACTCAACACTCCGGTTAAAGTGGATGAGCTTCATAAGCTGCTCTTTGTCGTGAGTAGCTTCAATCAGATCTACGACTCCATGCACGAAGCGGAGCGCCGCGCCGCAAGCGGCCGTCTGTAGAAAAGGAGATTCATGCCCGTTGAGATCAGGTATCAGTCCGGCTTCGGCAACGAGTTCGCCACCGAAGCCGTTCCAGGGGCCCTGCCCGCTGGCCAGAACGCGCCGCAAAAGCATCCGCTTGGCCTGTACACCGAGCAGTTCAGCGGAACGGCATTTACCGCGCCGCGAGCCGCCAATCGACGCACATGGACCTACCGCATCCGCCCTTCGGTGACGCACCACCCATACCAGGAGACTCCTGCCCGCCTCATCCGCAGCGGCCCTTTCACCTCCATCGTCACCACGCCGAACCAACTGCGCTGGAACCCGCTCCCTCTTCCGGATCAGCCGACGGACTTCGTCGACGGCATCGTCACGCTCGGCGGCAACGGCGATCCCGCCATGCAGACCGGCGTTGCCATTCACCTCTACGGTGCCAACGCCTCGATGAACGACCGCTTCTTCTACAACGCCGATGGCGAGTTGCTGATCGTTCCCCAACTTGGTTCGCTTCGCCTGCACACAGAGCTGGGTCTGCTCGAAGCCGCTCCCGGCGAGATCTGCCTCATCCCCCGCGGTCTCAAGTTCCGCGTGGGGTTATTGGACGCGAAGGCACGCGGCTACATCTGCGAAAACTACGGCCAGCCCTTCCGTCTGCCTGAGTTGGGAGCCATCGGCGCAAACGGACTCGCCAACCCGCGCGACTTCAAAACCCCCACCGCGGCCTATGACGACCGCGAGGGAGACTTCCACATCACCGCTAAATTCCTGGGGCATCTCTGGTCGGCCTCCATCGACCACTCTCCGCTCGACGTCGTCGCGTGGCACGGCAACTACGCCCCGTATAAATACGACCTCGCACTCTTCAACTGCATCAACACCGTCTCCTTCGACCATCCCGACCCCTCGATCTACACCGTCCTCAGTTCGCCGTCCACCATCCCCGGCACGGCAAACTGCGACTTCGCCATCTTTCCACCGCGCTGGATGGTCGCCGAGCATACCTTCCGCCCGCCGTGGTTCCATCGCAACCTGATGAACGAGTTCATGGGCCTCGTTCGCGGCGCCTATGACGCCAAAGCCGAAGGCTTCCTACCCGGCGGAGCAAGTCTGCACAACTGCATGGCAGGGCATGGCCCCGATGCGGAATCCTTCGAACACGCCACCGCCGCCGATCTGAAGCCGCAGTACCTCGACAACACGCTCGCCTTCATGTTCGAGACCCAACTCGTCGTAAGACCGACCGAGTTCGCCATGAACACCAGTATCCTGCAACACGAGTACTACGAGTGCTGGCAGGAACTCAAGCGGCACTTCAACCCGGGGCCAAAGGGCAAATGAAAACAGCCACGCAAAGCTGGATCGCGTCCGCCAACGACGCCTCCTGCGACTTCCCGCTTCAGAACCTCCCGTACGGCGTCTTCCGGCATCGCGACGAGACGCACATCGGCATCGCCATCGGCGACCTCATCCTCGATCTCCACGCCTGCGCCGAAAGCGGTCTCTTCTCCTCGCTTACCGTAGAGGCACGCGACGCCTGCCGCGCCGATCGCCTCAACCCGCTCATGTCTCTCGGCCCCGCTGCCTGGACTTCGCTGCGCCATCGAGTCACCGCTCTCCTCGCCGATGATTCCCCGGAACAAAGCAGCATCGAGCCCAACCTCGTCCCCATGCGCGAAGCGGTCATGCAACTTCCTGCGCATATCGGCGACTACACCGACTTCTACGCGTCCATCCATCACGCCACACGGATTGGCCAGCTCTTCCGCCCTGAAAGCCCTCTGCTGCCCAACTACAAGCACCTTCCTATCGGCTACCACGGCCGCTCTTCTTCCATCGTTGTAAGCGGAGAAAGCATCCGCCGCCCATCCGGGCAGATCAAGTCGAACCAGGCGGCATCGCCCATCTTCGGGCCGACACACGCGCTCGACTACGAGTTGGAGGTCGGCATCTTCGTCGGCCCCGGCAACCTGCTTGGCCACAGTATCCCCATCGCTGAAGCAGAACAACACGTCTTCGGCCTCTGCCTGCTCAACGACTGGTCTGCGCGCGACATCCAATCGTGGGAGTACCAGCCGCTCGGCCCCTTTCTGGCAAAGAACTTCGCTACAACGATCTCCCCTTGGATCGTTACCCTCGAAGCGCTTGCCCCTTACCGGGCTGCAGCTCCTGCGCGCCCTGACCAGGACCCTGCACCTCTTCCGTATCTGTCGCCGCCGTCGACTGCCTGTCATGGCATGGACATCACACTTGAGGTCTACCTTAGCTCCTCCGAGATGCGCCAAACTGGCCATGAGCCAGTCCGCATGAGTCGTGCCAACATGCGCGATCTCTACTGGACTGTCCCCCAACTGCTCGCCCATCACACCTGTAACGGCTGCAATCTCCGCCCCGGCGACCTCATCGGAACTGGCACCATCTCAGGCCCCGAAACCGGCTCCGAAGGCTGCATGCTCGAGATGAAAAGCAACCCGTCCCCCATCACCTTGCCTACAGGCGAAGCTCGTACTTTTCTCGAGGACGGCGACCAGGTCGTCTTCCGCGCGTATGCGCAAAGCTCCGGATTGCCCAGGATAGGGTTCGGCGAATGCCGTGGCACCATCGCATCCTGAATTTGCATTCTTCATATATTTTGCTCTATCGAACTTATCTTTTACTTGTTGGAATTTCCCCTTCTCAGGCAGTCCCATGTCGATGGCAATACGGGACTGCTCAAATAGGCTTCTGCAGCGCGTTTAGAACGCTCTTGTTCCGATAGATAGCCTATAACCATCGCCTCTGACCTATCCGAGACACTTTCCCCGCAAGAGTCCTCAAATACCAATGGAAGATTGGGGCATGGAATGACTTTTCCTGTTGACAGCCCTGCCTCATCGTTCATATATTTCACGTCGCGCATTAAATACATAAAATGTTTGGCCGTACCTTTGCCGGTGGTCCCCCTGGGACGGAACCCGGCAGGCGCGGTCCGATTGAAGATTTCTAAATTCAGGGAGGTCGTATGCGGCGTGCAGTTCTAGCTCTTCTTTTTTTGCTTTCATCTACATGTCTGATACTCGCTCAGGCAGTGAACAGCCAGCGGATTACAGGTACCGTCACCGACGCTACAGGCGCGGCCGTGCCGCAGGCGAACATCGTCGTGACCAACGAGGCCACCGGCATCAACTGGAGCGTGAAGTCCAATAACGATGGCAACTACACGGTGCTCAACCTGCCGGTAGGCGTTTACACCGTCACCACAACCATGGACGGGTTTAAGAAGTTCGTTCTTGCTGGAGTTCACGTCGACGTCGGCGGCAAGCCCGAAGTCCCCGTACAGCTCTCCGTCGGCCAGGCCACCGAGTCCGTGGAGGTGCAGGCCGGCGTGGTCGCCATTCAGACCACAAGCGCCGAGATCGGCGGGGTCATCACCAGCCAGGAAGCCACACAGATCCAGTTGAACGGCCGCAACTACATTCAGCTCATCACGCTGCAACCCGGCGTCTCGCAAACGGTCGCCAGCGGCTTCGCCCTCTTCGGCACGTACGGCGTCAGCGGAAGCGCGCAGTCGGTCAACGGCATCCGCACCGACTCGGCAAACTACTTCATCGATGGTGTCGACAATAAAGACAACGGCGGCGGCGGCAACAACTTCGTCAACATCTCGCCGGACTCCCTGCAGCAGTTCCGCAACGTCGCCTCCAGCTACGACGCCAGCTACGGCGGCACCTCCGGTGCCACCGTCTCCGTCGCCATCAAGAGCGGCGGACGCAGCTTCCACGGCAGCGCCTACGAGTACATCCGCAACGACGCCATCCAAGCCTACCCCTTCCGTGCCATCAGCTCTTACAGCCAGTCGCCGGTCAAGGCGCCGCTGCGCTATAACGACTTCGGCTACACCATCGGCGGCCCCGTCTGGATCCCCGGCGTCTTCAACCGGAACCGCGACAAGCTCTTCTTCTTCGCAGCGCAGGAGTTCAAGCGTCTGCGCACGTCGACCGTGACCAACGTGACGGTCGCGAAACCGGCAGACATCGCAGCCGCCATCGCAGCCGGTGGCTCAACCGCGACTGGCCGCGCTCTGGCCGCAACCCTGTTGCAGGACCCCAGCGGTAACTTCCGCTATCTGAGCCTTGGAAACAACAACCAGTCGGAGTATCTCGTCAAGATCGACTACAACATGAACGAGAAGAACCAGATCAGCGGTCACTTCGTACACGACAACACGCTCAACGTCGGCGCCCCAACCAACTACATCATCTTCGACCGCGTGCTCCCCGGCCTCACCAGCGGTCTGTCCTGGACGCACACCTTCAACTCCAAGACGGTGAACATCGCGACCGGCTCCTTCTCCGGCAACATCATCAACGAGGGCGGAAACATCCGGGCGAACCCTCAGTTTGGCAGCAAAGCGATCAACCGCTCCGACTACGGCCTGACCTACGCCACTCTCTACAACGCATCGAGCCGCATCCCGCAGATCACCGTCTCCGGCCTGGGCAATCCCAGCGTCACCCCCAGATCGTTCGACAACTATCAGCGCATCTATGCCATGAAGGATGATTTGTCCCGCATCATCGGCAATCACTCTCTCAAGGTAGGAGCGTACTTCTGGCGAGCCCGCAAGAACCAGACCGCGCCACCTGCTTTGAACGGACAATTCAACTTCTCCAACCTCGCGGCACTCGTCCAGGGCAACTTCGCAAACTACACCGAAGGCAGCAACATTCCGCAGATCCAGGCACGCTTCTCTCAGTTTGAAACCTACGTACAGGACGACTGGACCATGAGCCGCCGGCTGACCGTGAACCTCGGCCTGCGCTGGCAGTACATGCCGCCGATCGCAAGCTGGCCGAACAACACGGCCTTCTTCGATCCCACGCGGTTCGATCAATCGCAAGCCGCAACCATCAGTCTGACGAACGGGACCATCACTTCAAACCCGTCCCCATTCAACGGCCTCGTGCTGCCCGGGACCGGCTTCTCCGACAAGGCGAAGCAGGTCGTCGCGCCATCCGTTTACAACAATCCGCAGGTACAGACACTCTTCCATAACCTGCCTTCCGGTATCGTCCCGACCGTCTACAACACCTTCGCTCCACGCGCAGGATTCGCCTATGACCTGACCGGCAGGCAGGAGACTGTGCTCCACGGCGGCTACGGCATGTCCTACGAGCGCGTCGAAGGCAACTACATCTACGGCGCGGCTTCGCAGTTGCCGTTTGTCGCCGTTGCTTCACTCGCCAGCGCAGGTAACGTAGACAACCTGGGCAGCATCGGTACCGCCGCAACACCAACCAACATCGGCAACTCGGCCGCGATGAACCTTGCGCCGCCGCGTATCCACAACTACAGCTTCGGCGTACAACACAAGCTCTTCAACAACACCTCGGTCGAAGTGAACTACGTCGGCTCGCGTTCCACCAACCTGACCTACCGCAAGAACCTCAACCAGGGCGCGGCAGGCACCGAGCAGGCAAATCCAGCGGCGGCAAAGCAGCGCAACGCCTTCCGTCCTTACCGCGGCTACGGCGAAATCTACCAGTACACCAACGGAGCCCATGCCAACTACAACTCGCTGCAGGCGCGCTTGCAAACCCGCTTCAGCAACGGCGGCCTCGCCACTGTCTCCTACACCTGGGCCAAATCGTTGACCATGGGTTCCACCTTCGACTACCAGCCACAGGACAGCACCAACCTCGCCGCCGAATATGGCCCGTCAAACTACACCCAGCCGAAGATCTTCGTCGCCAGCTACGTCTATCCCATTCCCTTCTGGCAGCACGAGCGCGAGTGGTACAAACAGGCCGCGGGCGGTTGGCAGCTCTCCGGCATCACCCGCATCTCGAGCGGCATCCCGATCAACGTAACGCAACCCTCTGGCCTATCGGTCGCAGGCAACCTGGTCGCGACGTCCAGTGTCGCCCAACGTCCGAACCTGGTGGGCAATCCCTATGCTCACACCGGCAACGGCAAGCAGTATCTGAACTACGCCGCCTTCCAGGCACCCGCACCCGGCACCTACGGCAATCTGGGCTACGACGCCATCAAGGGACCGCTCTTCAACAACTGGGACGTAGCGTTGCAGAAGAACATCACGCTCCACGAACAACTCGGAATGGAGTTCCGCGCCGAGATGTTCAACGCGCCGAACCACCTGTCGCCATTCTCCATCGGCGGCGGACTCGGCTCCCAGCAGTCCGACGGAAGCTACCAGCCGAACTTCGACTCGACCGGAGCATTCAAGAACGCCTTCGGCCAGGTGACAGCCACGACCGATCCGCGCACCATGGAGTTCGTCCTCCGGCTCCACTTCTAACAAAACTTGAAAAGTGCGGACCCGAAGTGGGTCCGCACTTTTTTTATTGCTATCGAAGAAGTTGAGCACCCCGCGTACGCACCGCCTACTACGCGTACGCACCACCTACTAGAGGATTGTCATTTCGACCGGAGCATCTCACAGCTTCATCGTGAGATGCGGAGTGGAGAAACCTGCTTCTTTACCGCAGCTTCCCTTTGAGTTACAGACAAACAGCGGACTCTTCCACACCGCACCATCAACGCCGCAACGAAGTCCAGGCCGATCCATTTCGCGACGAACGCAGAACGGCGTCGATAAAGCGCATCCCTTCCACGCCATCCGTAACGCCGGGAACGATATTCGCGGGAGCATCCTGCTTCTGAATGTGCGCCGATATCTGATCGGCAAGATCGGTGTAGAGTTGCGCGAATGCCTCGAAGTAACCCTCCGGATGCCCCGACGGAATTCGCGTTGCACGCGCCGCTGCCGCTCCAACGCCAGGTCCGCCGCGTGTGATCATGCGGGGCTGCTCCTTCAACCGCGTGTAGGTGAGGTAGTTCGGGTTCTCCTGCCCCCACGCGAGACTTCCCTTCTCGCCATAGATGCGCAGCGTAAGGTTGTTCTCTTCGCCCACGGCAATCTGCGACGCCCACAGGCCGGCCTTCGCACCGCCTTCGAACCGTAGCATCACCTGCACGTTGTCGTCGACGCGGCGCCCGGGAACAAACGTCGTTACCTCCGCCGCCAGCGCCTCGCAACTTAATCCCGTGGTGTAGCAAGCAAGGTGAAACGCGTGCGTGCCGATGTCTCCCAGGCAGCCCCCCGGTCCGCTTCTGGCCGGGTCGGTCCTCCAGTCGGCCTGCTTCGCTCCAGTCGCTTCCAGAGGAGTCGCCAGCCAGTCCTGCGCATACTCCGACTGAATCATCCGGATCTGCCCAAGCTCGCCGCCAAGCACCATCTCTCGCATCTGCCGGATCATCGGATAGCCCGTGTAGGTATGCGTCAGCCCAAATACCAGCCCGGTCCGCTTGACGATCGACTCAAGCTCCACCGCATCGGCAACCGTGGTCGTCATCGGCTTGTCGCAGATGACATGGATTCCCGCTTCCAGAAACGCCTTCGCGATCGGATAGTGCAGATGGTTCGGCGTAACGATCGCAACCGCGTCGATGCCGTCCTCGCGCGTAGCCTCCGCCTTCGCCATCTCCGCGTAGCTGCCATACGAGCGCGGAATGAACAGCTCCGCCGCAGCCTTCATCGACTTCGCCGGGTCTGACGAGAGCGCCGCCGCCACAAGCTCGTACCTGTCGTCCAGTCGCGCTGCCACACGATGTACCGCGCCGATAAATGCTCCCGGCCCGCCGCCCACCATGCCCAGCCGCAGACGCCGATTCAGCTTCACTGCTTCACTCATTCGCTCTCTCCTCAAGCCAGCTCGACATAGATGCCGACCTCAATCGATGGTAATCACTGTTGGCCGAATAGCGTTAATCACTGCCTGCAAACAAGAAGGGAGCTTCCTGATAACAAGGTGTCATCCTGAGCGAAGCCTCTCGCCGCTTCATCGCGAGAGGCGCAGTCGAAGGACCTGCGGTTTTCCCTTCTCCAACGATGTCCTCAGCGCTTGATACCAAGCAAGCGCTGGATCGCATCCTGGTCGGTGCCCGCTCCGGCGAAGTCATCGAACGCCCGCTCCGCCGCGCGAATAATGTGCGACGCGATAAACGGTGCGCCTTCTTCCGCTCCCTGCTCCGAGCTCTTGATGCAGCACTCCCACTCCATCACCGCCCAGCCTTCGTATCCATACTGCGTCAGCTTCGAGAAGATCCCCCCGAAGTCCACCTGCCCGTCGCCCAGCGAACGAAACCGTCCAGCGCGGTTCACCCACGACTGAAATCCGCCATAGACGCCCTGCCGGCCCGTCGGATTGAACTCCGCATCCTTCACATGAAACATCTTGATGCGCGAGTGGTACAGGTCGATGTACGCAAGATAATCCAACTGCTGCAGGACGAAGTGACTCGGATCGTACAGCAGGTTGCAGCGCGGATGCTCCTTCAGTCGATCGAGAAACATCTCAAACGACGCGCCATCGTGAATGTCCTCACCCGGATGCACCTCAAAGCAGGCGTCGACGCCGTTCTCATCGAAGACGTCGAGGATCGGCTTCCATCGCGCTGCAAGCTCTTTGAATGCGGCCTCCACCAGGCCGTTGGGACGCTGAGGCCAGGGATAGAGATAGGGCCACGCCAGCGCGCCCGAAAACGTAGCGTGCGCCTTCAGACCAAGGTTCTTCGACGCCCGCGCCGCAAACTGAAGCTGAGCCGTCGCCCATGCCTGTCTCGCCGAAGGATTGCCGTGAACGCTCGCCGGAGCGAAGCTGTCGAACAGCGAATCGTAAGCAGGGTGAACAGCCACCAACTGCCCCTGCAAGTGCGTTGAAAGCTCCGTGACCTCAAGACCATGCTTCGCGAGAGCTCCCCGCAGCTCATCGCAATACGTCTTGCTTTCCGCCGCAAGCTTCAGATCGAAGAGCCTCGCATCCCACGTAGGAATCTGCACACCCTTATAACCACGCTCCGCCGCCCACGCGGCGATCATATCCAGGCTGTTGAACGGAGCCGCATCGCCGGCAAACTGTGCCAGAAAGATTCCCGGCCCCTTAATTGTCTTCATCGCTCTCTCGACTCCTTCTACGGCTTTTCCTGTTGCATTGAATGATAAAACCTCGCTTCGCAGTCGTCAGAACCTTTCTCGTCGCCCGCCCACAAAGATGTGTTCCAATCGCAGCTCAAATAGGTGTCATTCCGAGCGAAGCGCAGCGGAGTCGAGGAATCCCCGCATTTCGCCTTTGTTGTTGCCTGTCCTCTTCTTCCTGCATCAACTTCTTGCAAGGCCGCCATTCAAACACATCATGCATCAGAGACCAATCCTATCGCTGAGGCGCCGCACCAGCAGCAGCCGCTCCCCGCACACGAGGCGCAGGCAAAGGAAAGTCCAAAGGATTCTGCCCCTTCGACGCGTTGGGATCCATCGCCGCAAGGTCCGCGCGATAGCTGACGCTGTTCGCAGTTGGAAAATCCGCAGGCACGCGCTGCGTCACCTTTCCCGTCGCCGCCCACTCCACGCCCCGCTGAAACGTGACCACACCGTCGACTGAACTCAGTGCGTCTCCATCGTGGCCGAAGGTCGAGTGAAATATCCTCCCCTTGCCGTAGCTCAGCACCATCAACTGCGGCTCATCGAATCCCGTCCCATGGTTCGCCGGGTCCGAGTACGCCGTCGCCAGCACCGTCATATTCTTCCCCGGCCCGCGCAGGTTCGCATACAACTCATCGCCCTGATGCATCCACGTCTTCGGCAGACCCTTCACAATCGGATGATCCGTATTCTGCAACGCGACCTTGTACGGGATCCGCATGCCATGCGATCCAGCTTTGCCGGGGCCCGGGTCGGAGACCAGCTTGCCGTCCTTGTAGTACCAGTGCGGCCCTGAGCTCTCGTTACGGCCACGCCATCCTCCCACGCCGATCATCTCGTTGAACGCCGTCCACCCATTGAACGCATTGTCGGCCGCGTGGACAGTCACCATGCCGCCGCCGTTCTTCATATATTGCTCAAACGACTCCTTCAGCTCCGCCGGCCAGCGGTCTGCGGGCGCGTCGTAGTTGAAGACGACCGCCTGGTACTTCTTCCACTCTGGTTTGAACGAACTGAAGTCCTCGCCCGCAGCCGGGGCCGTCACCACATCCACATCGAAGAGCCCCGTCTCGTCCAGCTCCTTCTTCAGGATCGGCGTCACGGCCTTCCAGTTGTGATACGACGCCGCGCTCTCGCCGTCCAGAATCATCACATGGATGCGCTGCGCCGCCATCGCGGGAAGCGTTGCCATAAGTACCGCGCCCGACAGCAATAACCTGCGAAGACTCTTCTGCATCGTTCACTCCAGACCGGTGGTCTTATAGCACTGCTTCACTACTTCGCCGCTCGCGCCGGCCCTGCATGCTCTGCCTCCGGCAGGCTCCACGCAAACAGCACGCTGCCACTCGTCATCAGCACATACTGCCTGCCGTCAAGCTCATAGGTCTCAGGTCCGCCGTTGATGCCCGAACCCGAGTAGGCGTGCCACAGCGTCCTCCCATCCGCCGTATCCAGCGCCAGAAAGTTCCCCGCAACGTCGCCCGTAAACACCAGCCCCGAAGCCGTCGTTAGAACACCCGACCCCGGCGAGCCTTCGCCCAGCTCATGCGACCAGCGAATCTTTCCCGTCTGATAGTCGATCGCCTCGAGGACGCCCTTCTTCCACAACCCATAGTCCGCGCCCGCCCATCCATACGTTCCATCCGCGGGCTTCGCAAAGTACAGGCTGTAGCTCGGCGCTGCGCTCACAATAAACAGACCCGTCTTCGGATCGAAGCTCGGTGAGCGATAGTTCGTCATCCCGCCCTCATCCGGCGCAATCAGGCGGCCATCGGGAGCAGGCTCTTTATCAGGATTCGGTATCGGCCTTCCGTCCTTGTCCACGCCGAGCGTCCAGTTCACCGGCCCAAACGGTGTCGTCAGCAGGCTCTTGCCGTTCGTGCGGTCAAGCACAAAGAAGTACCCATTCCGCGATGCCTGCATCAGCATGTTGTGCGGCTTGCCGTGAAAGTCGCCGTCCACCAGCACCGGAATCTCTACTGCGTCCCAGTCGTGCGTGTCGTGCGGCGAAGGCTGAAACGCCCACACCAGCTTGCCCGTCTCCGGGTTCAACGCAACGATGCTGCACGTATACAGATTGTCTCCCGGCCGTACCTTGCCATTCAGCACCGGCGTCGGATTTCCCGTACCCCAATACACCAAATTCAACTCGGGATCGTACGTGCCTGTCACCCACGCATTGCCGCCCGTCGTCGTCTTCGGCGTTCCCACCGGCGGAGTCGCATCCCACTGCCACTGCGTCGCGCCCGTCTCCGGATCGACCGACCGTATAAACCCTTGCAGGTTGTCGAAGTCTCCCGAAGCCCCCACCATCACATGATTGCCCACAATCAGCGGAGACATCGTCGCCCACTGCCCCTTGTTCGCATCGGCAATCTCTACATCCCACTTCACCTTGCCGTCGCGCGCATCCAGGCATTGAAGATGCGCATCTGTCGTCGTGTAATAGAGTTTGTCCTTGTATACAGCCACACCGCGATGGCCAATATGAAGACCTTTGGTCGTAGGCGAGGAATGGTGCCACACCAGCCTCCCCGAACGCGCATCCACCGCCCATATGTTGTCTGGCACCGTGAAGTACAGAATGCCGTCCACCAGCAGCGGCGCCGACTTGAGCTGCGCCACCTGGTTGGTCTGAAACGCCCATGCGAGTGTCAGGTTCTTCACGTTCTGCGGAGTGATCTGCGTCAGCGCACTATGCCGCTTCCCCGAGTAGTCTCCGTGATAGATCGGCCAACTGTCCTTCGGCGGATGCAGCAACGTGTCCGAACTCACTCCTTGCGCCACTAGCACCGGGGCCGATGCCAAAGCGCCTGCAACAACTCCAAAACGAATCATCGAACGGTAAAACAGGTTCATAGCGATCCCGGGCCTTTCAAGGCAGTGCTTCTGCTAACGAAGAGTCTGGATATAAGCCATCAGATTGTGGATGTCGGCGTCGGTGTACTTGTCGAACAACTCAACATGCGCCTTCACCGGTGCGTCCACCTTGTAGGTCACGTCGCGCTTGCTCCACGAGCGATACACGCCGTTGCCGTCGATCAACGCAATCGTAAACTCGTCCTGAAACGCCAGCGTTCCCGCGCTCGTCCTTCCATTGCGCTCCGTGACACGAACCTTCGCTTTTACGTTGCGCGGATACAGCATCTGCTGCTCCAGCTTCAGCCCCTCGTAACGCGTCGCAACGCCCGCCAGGTCGCCCGTCGCCGAGTGGCACTTCACACAGGTCCCGGCGCCATTGAAGTATTCCCTGCCCTTCTCGACATTACCCGTCTGCAGATCCGACGTATCGACGCCCTTCCGGTTGCCGCTCTGCGACAGTGCCTTGTCCTGCTGCGAGTGAACGAACGCCACCAGGTTCATCACCTCGGCGTCTCCAAGGCTGAACTTCGGCATCCCCTTCTCCAGCCGTCCGTTCCGAATGATGGCCCCAATGGCCTCGCCGTTCTTGTCGTCGAAGACCAGCTTCGACCGCGTCAGGTCGGGCCCGCTCTCGCCGCCGCCCGCATCGCGGCCATGGCAAAACGCGCAGTGCTGCTGAAACAGCGAACCGCCGGCCTCGATCGCCGCCGCCGAAAATGCTTCGTGCACTGGCAGAGGCCCCTGGCTCCCTACTGTAGACTTCGGCCTGGCCGGGCCCTGGTTCTGCCCATACGCAACACCCACGAGAGTCAAAACACAGGCCGAAGGCAACAGTACCTTCAGCGCCAGCCGCTTGCAGAAGAACGCCTGTCTCAACATACGCACCATAAAAACGCTTTTTATTTCTGCCCTGCAAATTATTACAAAAAGGCCACCGCTGACAAGCCCCTTTGCCGGATTTTCTCATTTCAACTGGCTGTAGGCACTTTCAGGCGCAGGTCTTGTTATCGTTACTCCCCTGCTAAAAATATTCTGAGATCGCGCAGGTTGTTTCCCGTCGGACCTGTAACGATCGTTGCGCCCGCTTCATGTAGTAATTCAAACGAATTGAAGTCGCCCAATACCTTCGTCGCTTCCTCGTGCCGCCCCGCCAGCATCGTGCCGTCCACAACGGCACCCGCGGCTGGACTGTTCCCGTCCACCCCATCCGAGCCTGCCGAAAGAACAGCCACATCCTCCAACGCTTCTATCTGCAGCGCGCTGTACAAGGCAAAGTGAAGATTGCGTCCCCCCACACCTGCCTTCTTTTCGGCAGGAACGCGCACCGTCACCTCCCCTGCCGAGATCAGGCAGACGCGACCATGCTGCTTTCGGAGCGCATCCAGCCGCTCCAGCAGATAATCGGCGGCCGCGCCAAAGTCCCAGTCGTCGCAGGTGTTGTCCACGAACGTCTGGAACCCTCGCCGCTCGGCACTCTGACGTGCCGCCCGCGCAATATCTTCCGACGACAGCAACGAATAGACCCGGGCCTCAATCTCACCGGGCTTGGGCGACTCCTTCATCGCGCCCGACTCAAAATACCTCCGCACCGGCTCAGTAAACTGGCCCAGTAGCCCGTACCTCTCAAGAACCGCCCTGCACTCCTCGACCGTCGACGAGTCCGGCAATGTCGGCCCAGAAGCCAGCGCATCGAGCTGCGCCTCTGGGACGTCCGATACGACCACCGTGAGAGTTCGCAACGCACCGGCGGCAAGGGAAAGTCTGCCCCCCTTCACCGCCGAAAAATGTTTGCGGACGCAGTTGATCTCCGCAATCGACGCCCCACTGTGCACCAGCGCGCGATGGAACTGGACCGTATCTTCGAGCGCTATCGCGGCATCCAGCGGAAGCTCTACCATGGCCGATGCTCCACCACTGATCAGGAAGAAACAGAACGTCTCATCTGCCGATGGTCCGTTCGACTCGCGCGCCAGCAGTTCCAGCACCGCTCGCGCCGCCGCCGCAGATTGATCGTTGGGCAGCGGATGCCCCCCTGCATAGTACGAAATCGTCTCGGGCCGGTTGTCGAGAGGCTTCGGAGCAACCAGAATGCCTGCGACCTCGCGACCTTCGATCATCTCCTTCTGCTTCAGAAACGCATCCAGCATGGTTGCCGCGCCTTTGCCCATCGCCACAATCACGATGCGCTTCACCTGTGACAGGTCCACACGCCCTTGGCCGCTGAGTTCGAGCGTATTGCGATCAGGCATCCCGATCTTCAATGCAAAAGCGTTGCCGACCGAACAGGCGTTCATCGCCTCAGAAAAAATGTCGAGAGCTGTCTTACGAAGTGTCGCGGACATATCACTTCATTGTGCACTAATAAGGCAACCACCCGGCCCGCGATAGAAACATCGTCTCCGCCCGAAATAACAGCGGATCGGGGTTTGTGGCAATGCGGAGAAGATTCGTCGGCCGCAGACATTCGAGGGTATTGACGCCGCCATAAAACGAAAATCCTGTACTGTAACCCAGCTCCGCCGCAATCCGCTCCGTCATCTCATCGAATGCGCCGCGAATACCCACGGGATAGGCGATGCTGTCGACGCTGTCGCCGATGTTTTCTTCGATAACCCTCTTCGACTGCTGCATCTCCCACCGCTGTTCTTCGGCGGTAAGCTGGCCAAGAATGCGATGCGTCTGCGTATGCGAGCCGATCGTCATCCCCGCAGCCTTCATCTCGCGCGCCTCTTCCCAGCTCACAAAGCGTCGCTCAACGGGCGGCAGCTCGCATTCCACCTGTTCACGAAGCTCGCGCAGCAGAGCTTCACCGTCATGATTGTCGTTCCGCTTATAGAGATTTAGCACCGTGCGAATCGCATCTTCGCGATCTCCCGCGATCTCAACTGTCAGTGGGGCGGGGTACTCAAACACAACGCGGGGCTTGCTCGTGTTGCGCACCAGATAGGCGATCTCGTCCCACCATGGGACCGTCGCCGTTCCCACATACTCCGGTACAAGAAAAAAACTTCCGCTGCATCCATTCGATTTCAGAATGTCGAACGAGGTGCGGTAGTCCTCAAGGTAGCCATCGTCGAAGGTAATCGCCACGTGCATCCGCGTGAGCTTCTGCCTTCCCGAAACCAGTGCCGCAAGCTCTTCACCGCCGACTATGTTGAGATGCCGCTTGAAGTAGCGAATCTGCTCATCGAGCGCATCCGCGGAGGCGCTGAAGACGGCCCGATCGAAGCGCGATGCCTCTGCGTTGCCGATGCGATGATGTGTAATGATGAGGATTCCCGGCTTCGACCGGAAATACTCGAGCGCCCGCAGGACCCCAAGCTTCTCAAGAACGTTTGAGGCCAACGCTCTCTTAGACATGCCTTCGGCCCCTCTTCAAATTGGCTACCGGTATCAACATGGTTCAAACGATTTGATGCCTAATTGCGAATACGGGCTGCTGGATAACGGTCTCACTAACAACCGGAATATATATTTGGCTGCTGCGGGCCCGCCAGCGAAGCGGGTTCCAGGACAATCGCAAACCGTATCCAACATACGAGACCGGTTCTAATCCAACTGCGGCAGAATACCAACCATTCGCAGTACCGCACCGGCGGCGGCGCGGGCACAACCCTTCAAGGTTTGCGCAGTTGGGCGCATATCGTGAAGGTCGAAGTCGAAGTATGCGAGCTTACCGTTGTAAGTTCTAAATATCTCCTTCCACGTAAGAATGCCGCGCGCCACATAACGCGGCAGTACTGGAATATCGCGCCGCAAGACGACATGACGAAGATCGAATTTCGTGGCTTCCACTGGGTCGACCGGTTGTCCGATCAAATCGAGATAGTGCAGCCATCCAATATCCACACCCGCATAGATCGCGGCATCGGCGGTGACGCTGTAGCGAGGGTTGACCTCAATCAAACGCACCACGCCATCGCGCGTATCGCGCTTCACCTCAATCTCGCAGATACCGGCATAATTGATTCCACGCAGAAACGTGTCACAGACCGATGCAATCTCGTCATCGATAACAGGCTCCACCATCGAGCCGGAGCCAAACAAAATTGGATGTGCGCGCAGCTCATGCACAACACAGTGGCCGATGCGCCGGCTGCCCGCGCCATAAACGGAGAGGTAGCAGAACTTCGCGTCATCGCCGCCAGCGATAATCTCCTGCGCCACCGCCTCCGGCCGGTACGGCTCCACTAGCGCATAATCCGCCAGAAGAGATGCCGCATCATCCTCAGCAAACAGCTTCAAGCCTCTAAGTCTGTTTCCCTCCGGCAGAGCATCCCACTCCCGCTGATGGCGTGGTTTCACAAGGCAAGGAAAACGGGCATCTGCGGCAAACCGCTCCAGATCTTCGCCCGACTGTACATATGCCGTGCGGGGAATCTGCAGCCCATGCTTTGCCGCCAGTGCATATTGCTGCTCCTTGGTTGCCAGCGCTGCCTGCACCGCGATCGCATCACGCGAAAAAATGTAGCACTTCTCCATCTCTTCGACGTGACGGCCAAGCGCAGAGACAAAGATGTCCGCGGCAGGGATGATGACCGGTCTGCCGCCAAGCCGTCGCGCAAGGTCAATCATGAACATCACCCACTCGTCGGGATGTGTGTCGGGGTTCGGGCAGAGATACGACTTCCCGTAAGACGACCGGAACCCCTCGTGCGAAGCATCGCAATCGACGCCCACCACATGAACTCCCCGGCGCAGCAGATCGCGCATCAGGTTCAAGCCAGTCTGAAATACGCTGGCGACGACAACAGGGGGCCAGCCACCTTGTGCGCGATCCGCCGTCACGCTGAAACTTCCATGAAAGAAATCCAGTGCATAGGCCTATGTGTCCGTAAGATGTAAACCGATCGTCGATCGGATGCGTGCGCGTTACTGGGTCTTCGAACGCTCTTTGATGCTCTTGGCCAGACGCTCAATCTCCTGCGCCTTCTTTACAACCGAGACCGACAGCGTGTCCTTGTTGCTCTTGTCCACCTCTGCCTTCAATTCCTGCGTCAGCTTGTAAAGCTTCTCTGTGTCGGCCTGCAAGTCTGCCTTGCGCTTCTCCGCCTCCGTCATCGGAGCCTTCACCGCCGCCGAAGGCGCAGCTTGCGCCGTAGACTGGTCGCTTGCCGGTTTGCGAGAATCCTGCCCTAAAATCGTTCCGCACACGCAAAAGCACACAATCGGCACACACAACCCGACCCGAAGCACTCTCGATTTTAAATATGTCATCCGCATATCGAATCCCGATGTGAACATTGAATCAGACTGCGACAAGCAAAGTCCATCACGCCGACGGCTTGCCCGCCGCCTTTACCTCAGTGCCCGTCAAGTCCTCGAGAACACGGATCGAGCCGCAGATATCGTCCTCGCCGTATCCCTTCGCAATCGCAGCGCGAAGCATCTGTTGCGCCACTGAGGTCACCGGTGCAGGAATGTCCAGCTCTGCCGCCGACTCCAGCATCAGCCGCATGTCCTTCTCCATCCACTTCACCGAGAAGTTCGTCGAAAAGTCGCGCTTGAACACCATCGGTGCCTTCGCCGAGATAAAGCCCGACCGCGCCGCGCTGTTGTTCAGTATGTCCAGCATCAGCTCCGGATCCACGCCAGCCTTGGTCGAAAGCACAAGACTCTCGTTGAACGCCTGCAGCAGGCTGCCGAGAATCATGTTCTGCGAAAGCTTCGCGTGCAACCCCATACCCGCGCCGCCGCAGTAGTAGAGCAGCTTGCCCATCAGCTCGAAATACGGCTTTACCTTCTCGAATATCTCCTTCTTGCCGCCGACCATGAACGTAAGCTGACCGTTCTCCGCCCCGGCCTTCGACCCCGTGCATGGTGCATCCAGAAACTCGACGCCATTCTTCGCCAGCTCCGCGCCAATGCGGCGGCTCTCCGACGGAGAGACCGTGCTGCAATCCACGATGATCGTCCCCGGCTTCGCCCTTGCGATCAGTCCGTCCTGTCCGAGGATCACCTCGCGCGACATCGCTGTATCGCCTACACACAAAAAGATGCAATCGCTCGCTGCGGCGACGTCCGCCGGAGTCTTGCAGGCTGTCCCGCCTTGCACCGCAAGCCGCGTCGCCTTCTCCGCGTTGTGCGACCACAACGCCACAGAGTGGCCCGCATCGATCAGGTGTTTCGCCATCGGGCCGCCCATAATCCCCAGACCAAGAAATCCCAGATTCGCCATCAATTTCCCCTTTGCCAGCAAGAAGCCGTCTAAAATGAACCCTAAAAATGGAAGACGTACGCATACAACAACGCGACCCCGCCTGTAACCATGATAAGCAGAATGCTGTGCCGCAGTGTGAACCGGAACAACTTCACCTGCTGGCCTGCGGTGAGCCCCGTAGCGGCCGCCGCCACCGCGATCGTCTGCAGGCTGATCATCTTGCCCATCACTCCGCCTGAAGAGTTCGCCGCCGCCATCAGCACTGGCGAGAAGCCAAGACTGTTCGCCGTCACTACCTGCAAGTTGCCAAACAGCGCGTTCGACGAGGTGTCCGACCCCGTAAGAAACACGCCGACCCAGCCCAGCAACACGCTGAAGAACGGGAACATTACACCCGTGGCCGAAAACGCAAGCCCCAGCGTCGCCGTCGCACCGCTGTAGTTCATCAAAAACGCAATTCCCAACACCGACGTGATCGTAAGAATCGGCAGGCTGAGCTGCCGCGCCACCGCAGCCAACACCCTCCCAAACTCCCTCACGCTCATGCGCAGCGCCATCACCGACAGCAGCGTCGCAACCATGCACGCCGTCCCTGAAGCCGACAGCCAGTTCAGATTGAACAACGCATGGTAAGGCGTCTCGCCCGCGACGATCGGCGGCATCCGCTGCACGACATCATGCAGAAGCGGCCATTTGACGACGACCGTCGCACTGTTCAACAGTCGTTGCAGCGGGGCCCATCCCCACAGCAGCACACAAACGACCAGCAGCCCATACGGCATCCACGCATGGAGGACCTCACGCAAAGGGTAGTCGGGAATCACGCGCTCTTCTGTTGCGGGCACCGCGCTCTCTTCGTCCTCGCCCATGCGCGCAAACCGGCGAAGCATCGAAGCATGTTCCGGATGCCACGGAGCATCCGAAGCGGTCGCCCGGATGTAGACGATCAACACGCACATCGTCGCAATCGCCGCCAGTATGTCCGTAAGCGCCGGCCCGAAGTATGCCGCCACAACATACTGCATCCCTCCAAAGACCGCGCCGCCAAGCAGCGCAGGTACAACCACCCCTGTCAGCGCTCCCGCTCCGCCAACCGCCAGCACCAGATAGAGCGGAACGATCACAGCCAGCGGAGAACAAATCGCCGCTACTGCGCGACTGACCTGATCGAGCGGCAGCCCCGTCGTTCCCGCCAGTGTCACCACCGGAATACCGATCGACCCAAATGCCACTGGAGCAGTATTCGCCAGCAGGCACAGCGCCGAGGCGCTGAACGGCGAAAATCCAAGCCCGATCAGCATCGACGCGGCAATCGCCACCGGCGTTCCGAACCCCGAAGCTCCCTCCAGAAACCCGCCAAATGTAAATGCGATCAGCAGCGCCTGCAATCTCGGGTCCGGCGTCAGGCGTCCGATCGAGTCCTTGATGATCTCGAACTGCCCTGTCTCGACCGTCACACGAAACAGCGTGATCGCCCAGAAGATGATCCAGCAGATCGGAAACAGGCCGAACGCCGCGCCATAAGCCGTTGCGCTAAGCGCCGTCGCAACCGGCATGTGGTAGCCAAGCGTGGCCAGCACAAACGTAACCGCAAGTCCGCACAGCCCTGCCAGCCACGAGGGTTTGCGCAATACTCCCAGCAGCAGAAGCATCGTAAAAATGGGTAACGCGGCAAGCAGAAACGAAACGTTCCGCCCAAAGCCAAAGAGAAGATACGTCTGCTGCCATGTCAACGCCAGAACTCCTGGGAAACAGCGAATCGAGCCGGGCTTCCCACCCAACGTCGAACTGCATGTTTTGAAAGATTCAACAGAGGTGCCGCTTCGAAGAAACCCGTGTTACATTACAGCACCGCTCCGCGGGCCGAAAAAATCTTAGGGCAACGCTTCAACCATCGTCAAACCGGCGAACCAGTATATTGGCAACACATCGGGTTCCCCATCTTCGACGCCGAAGGCGGCCAAAAATGGGCATTCGCCGGGTGCCCCATTCATGACGCGGCCTTATCGCGGCATGGGTGGGTCATTCGTGCGAAGCGCGAACCGTTCTCAGCGAGGCTGCAAAGCCTCACGCTGGCTGTACCACTCCACCAAAGCCGCAACCAGTGCTGGCATCCGTGCCGCAGGATCGTACTCTCCGCCCCGATTCAACCACCCATGCCATAACCCCGCTAGAATCGCCCTCTGGCTCTCGGGCTTCTCTCGCAGCCGGTTGCGATGCCGTAGAAATCCGTTGCAGCTATGCCACATCAGCTTCCACCCTCCAGGAAGCCCCAGGTGCTTTCGCCAGAACCTGCTCTCGTTGCGGGCCATGTAATACCAGTAGTGCGGCTTGATCTCCAACGGCCTCGTATTGCGGTTCTTTTCAAAGTGCCGCACCAACGCCTTCTCATCCACCACATTGCGAAATCCCGCCCTCGTGCTCCTCGCCGAGTAATCGATGTCCTCGAAGTATGCGAAGAACGCCGTATCCAGAACGCCGATCCGTCGAATGACCTCCGCCCGTACCAGCATCGCCGTGCCAATCACCAAACCCGCATCGGGAAACTCCTTCTCCCACTGCGCCGCAACCGCTGGGTCATTCGTCTCGTTGTAGAGCCGCCGCTTCGGCGAGACCACCCCTCCCGCAAACGTCAACCTGTCTTCATCGAGAGCCGCAATCCGCGGCGTCACCAGACCAATCTTCTCGTCGCTCTCCGCCAGCGCCACCAGCGACGACAGCGTATTCGGCCCAGTCACCGCATCGTTGTTCAGCAGCCACGCATACTCCGCGCCAATCTCCAGCGCGCGCCGCAAGCCAAAATTGCAGCCGCCCGTATAGCCCGTGTTCGTCGGCGACTCCAGCAGCTCAACCCTGTCACCCGCAAGCTCACGCAATGCAACGTTTGAGCCGTCCTTCGACCCGTTGTCCACGATCAACACACGAAAGTTCGGATAGCTCATTCGCAATACCGAATCCAGCGCAGTCCGCGTCTCCTCCACGCTGTTCCAGTTCAACATCACGATCAGCACCAGCGGAGCATATGCGACATTCGTCATCTCATCGGAAGAAGTCATCTGCTCCTTTGATGCCAGCTTCGGGTGCCCCATTCATGCAGTCTTATCGCATGAGTGGGCATTCGAGCGAAGCTCGAACCACTTCTTACGCGACAGCCATCGTCCGCAGTTGCGGCGAAACGATCAGCTTCGCCTCGGTCCTGCGCTGCACCTCAGCCGGATCGAGCCCTTCGACAATCTCTACCAGCACCAGGCCGTCCTTCGTCACGCTGATCCACCCAAGTTCCGTCACGATATCGTGTACCACCCGCATTCCCGTTAGCGGCAGCGTGCACTGCTTCAGAATCTTCGGCTCGCCATCCTTCGTCTGATGCTCCATGGCGACGATCACACGCCGCGCTCCAGCCACCAGGTCCATCGCGCCGCCCATGCCTTTCACCATCTTGCCCGGAATCATCCAGTTCGCAAGATCGCCCTTCTCATCCACCTGCATCGCTCCGAGAACACTCATGTCCATGTGTCCGCCGCGAATCATCGCAAACGACTCATCGCTCCCAAAGTACGAGCACCCAGGCAACTCCGTCACCGGCTGCTTTCCCGCATTCACCAGATCAGGATCAGTCGTCGCCTCATCCGGTGGAGGCCCCACCCCCAGCATCCCATTCTCCGACTGAAACACGACATCAACACCCGCCGGAAGATACGACGCGATCATCGTAGGCAGACCAATACCCAGGTTCACGTAGAACCCATCCTTCACCTCACGAGCAATTCTCCGAGCAATCAGTTCCTTGGCCTGCATCTTTTCTTTGCTCCTAAAGAAGTGTCATTCCGAGCGACCCTGAGCGAGCGTAGCGAGTCGAATGGGGAGTCGAGGAATCCCCGCATTTCTCCCGCAACGCCACCAACCCTCAGGCACTCCCCTTCGCCATCCTCGCCGCAATAAACTTCGACTCCACCGGCTTCAAGTACTTCTCGCCCACAACAACTCGCGTCACAAAGATCCCCGGAGTCACCACCTGGTCCGGGTCCAGCTCACCCGGCTCCACTAGCTCTTCCACCTCGGCGATCGTCACCTTTGCCGCCGTCGCCATCGACGGGTTGAAGTTCCGCGCTGTCCGCCGGTACACCAGGTTCCCCAGCCTGTCGCCCTTCCACGCCTTCACCAGCGCAACGTCCGCATGCAGCGCCGTCTCCAGAACATAGGTGCGGTGGCCGATCGTCCGCGTCTCCTTGCCCTCTGCGACGATCGTTCCCAGCCCAGTTGGCGTATAGAACGCCGGAATCCCCGCGCCACCCGCGCGAATCCTCTCCGCCAGCGTCCCCTGCGGCACCAGCGTCAGGTCGAGCTCACCGGCAAGCACGCGCTTCTCCAGCAGACGGTTCTCGCCCACATAGCTGCCAATGTGCGAGGCAATCATTCCGGCCTCCAGCATCAGCCCCATGCCGAAGCCGTCCACGCCCATGTTGTTCGAGATCGTATGCAGCCCCTTGATGCCGCGCCGCACCAGTGCCGCAATCAGGTTCTCCGGAATGCCGCAAAGCCCAAAGCCGCCCAGCATGATCGTAGAACCCGCCGCAATGTCCGCAACCGCCACATCCGCCGACGCTACAACCTTGTTCATCAGCGCTCCTTTATGCGCCACTGCAAGCTACATCCCCACCGATGTGTCATTCCGAGCGGAGGCCGAAGGCCGTCGTCGAGGAATCCCCGCATTCCGCCCCCGCCCGCCCATCAAGGTGTCATCCTGAGCGAAGTCTTTGCGCAGCAAAGACTCAGTCGAAGGATCTGCGGTTCCAAGGCCATACCACTCCTTCTCGCCCCCCTACTTCTCCACCGAAAACGTAAACGTCGTCATCGAATGCCTCGTCTGCCCCGGCTTCAACTCCGCCGACGGAAAATTCGGATGGTTCGGCGAATCCGGATAATGCTGCGTCTCAAGGCACAGGCCCGTGTTCTTCGCATACACCACGCCGCCCGGCCCCTTGAAGCTGCCGTCCAGAAAGTTGCCGGTGTAGAACTGCACGCCCGGCTCCGTCGTCGTCACCGTCATCACGCGCCCACTCACAGGATCATGCACCCGCGCTGCCGTCTTGATCTCTCCATTCGCCCCGCGCAGCACCCAGTTCTGGTCGTATCCGCCAGCCATCTTCAACTGCTCGAAGTTGTCGTTGATCCGCTTGCCGATCGCCGTCGCCTTGCGAAAGTCCATCGACGTCCCCTCAACCGGAGCAAGCTCTCCCGTCGGAATCAGCCCGCTGTTCGTTGGCGTGTACTTGTCCGCGGCGATCATGATCTCGTCATGCAGAATCGTGCCGCTCCCCACGCCGCCCAGGTTGAAGTAGCTGTGATTCGTCAGGTTCACCACCGTGTCTTTGTCCGTCGACATGCTGTAGTCGATCCGCAGCGCATTGTGGTGCAGCGTGTACCGCACATGCGCCGTCAGCGTCCCCGGATACCCCTGGTCGCCGTCCTTCGACACCAGCGTCATCTCCACGCCGCCGGCAACCTCCTTCGCCGTCCACACATGCTGGTCGAACCCAACGTCGCCGCCATGCAGCGAGTTGCCATTGTTGTTCAGCGGCAACTGATACGTCTTCCCGTCCAGCGTAAACTTACCGTTGCCAATGCGGTTCCCGTACCGTCCCACCACCGCGCCGAAGTAAGTCTTACTCTCGGCCAGATACGCAGCCAGCGTGTCGTACCCCAGCACGACGTCCGCAACCTTGCCGCTCTTGTCCGCCGTCCTGATCGAAACGATGCGAGCGCCATAGTTCGTAATCTTCGCCTCGACCGCATCGCTCTTCAGCGTGTAAACGTCAACCGCAGTGCCATCCGGCATCTTTCCAAACGCCGCCTTCGCAACCTGCCCGTGTGCTTCTGCCGCCATCGTCATGCTAAGCAGCATAACCGCTAACCATCTCATCGTCACGCTTCACTCCTGCACAACCCAATGTTCGCGTCCGAGGACGCCGCTCAACCAAGCCACTATAATTCGCGGCGTAATGCATGTCACTCAATGAGTCAGAGTTGCTGGTCAACAGCCGGGTGCCCCATTCATGACGCGGCCTTATCGCGGCATGGGTGGGACATTCGAGCGAAGCTCGAACCCTCTTACTTCTGCCCTCGTCCGATTTTCAAGTATTCCTGGCCAGCCTGCGAGACAACCGCCGCGCCGTAAACTTCGCTCCGCAGGCGAAGCGGCACATAGGACCAAAGTTGTTCGCCGATGCAAGCCCGGTCATGTAGAGGCCATCGACCGAGGTCATAAAGCTCGAGTCGAGCACCGGCGTCTCTTCTGCCGTCTTGATCTTCGACGCCAGCGCTGGGTCGATGAACCTCAGCGCCTTGAGATAGGGCTTGAAGCCGGTGCCACCCATCACATGGTCGACCAGCATCTCCTGCGCCATGTCATCCCCATCGCGATAACGCACCCTAACCTTCGACCCGGCCTCGGCCACCTCTTCCAGATGGCAGCTCATATAGGGCTTCACATGCCCCACAAAGCCATCGCGCGAAAACCATCCCGGCGCGGGCCCAAGGTGCTTGGCCACTACCTTGTGGCGCAGCTTACGCGGCATCTTGTGAAACAGCAAAGGCAGCTCCACCGCAATCTTTGAACGCCAACCCAGGCCAATCACCGAGCGCGGATTAGTGATGCGATCCATCAGCGGACGATAGTCCGGCGAACGGTCATGGAAGCTGATCTTCGCGGCGCGTGCCATCAACTCTGTATGCGCGCCTGCCTCATTCAAGGCCACCGCCGCATTCACCGCCGAAGCGCCTGCCCCAATCACCAGCACATGCTTGCCACGGAAGGCGTCAAAAGGGCCGTGGTGAAACGTGTGGCTCACCGCCTCGCGCGACAGCCCTTCCATCACCCTGGGCAGGTACGGAAAGTGGCTGATGCCGACTGCCAGCACAACCTGCTTCGCCTGCACCACGTCGCCTTCGGCCGTTTCCAACTCATAGCCGCCAGGAATCTGGCTGACGCGCACGATCATCGTCTCCTCAAGGCCCGGCACAAAGCGGCGCTGAAACTCCTTGCCGTAGTCCACAAAGGTCGTGCGCTTTACCGGAGGTCCAACGGGCGCGTAAGGAATATCGTTTTCGCGGCAGTACTCTTCAAGCCGGTATCCGTCGCCCGGCGCATAAAGGTCCGAGGCAAAACCGTCCGACTTCAGAAACATTCCCGGAGGCATGTGCTTGTCCCACGCCTCCATCACAGGGCCAAAGATGCGGTAGTCCACATCCAGAGCATTGAGATGTGCTGCAAGCGACAGCGCATAGGGGCCCGAACCGACAATGGCGACCGATATCATATGCCTCTTCCTGGCGATCGGCAGGACACACGTAAATTGGACGGGCCCTCCGCCGTGTGTCGAGAATGCCTGAATTCCTGCTGATAGCCTAAATGACCTGCCGTTTTCCGAAGAACCCCACAATAGTGGCAAGCACCGCGCTCCCAATCCCGCAAGACCGAGGAGCCGGGTGCCGGGTGCCCCATATCTGGCAGTTTCATCGCCAGATGTGGGATCATTCGAGCGAAGCTCGAACCGCCTTTCCCCTCTCTCAATCCGCGCTACTATGAATCGTCAAACTTTTCCCTTGAAAGGAAGCACATGAAACTCGCTGCACGCCTTGCTGTGTCCGTACTGCCCCTCCTGCTCTCGCTCCCCGCCGTCGCCGCACCGCCCGACCACTGGGTTGGCACCTGGGCCGCCTCGCCCCTGGCCCTCCCCAATCACGACGACAAGTACGGTGCCGCCGACACTACCTACCGCGAGATTGTGCACACCTCCATCGGCGGCAGCGCCTCCCGCGTCATCTTCACCAACGAGTTCGGTCTCGACCCTCTCACCATCAACTCCGCTTCCGTCGCCCTGCGCACCAAGGGCAGCGAGATCGACACCGCCACCGCCCGCCCGCTTACCTTCGGCGGGAAGACCTCCATCGTCATCCCCCCGGGCGCACTCGCCGTCTCCGACCCTGCCGCGCTCAAGCTCGCGCCACTCTCCGACGTCGCCGTCAGCTTCACCGTCCCCACCCAGCCCATGCAGCAGGTCTCCGAGCATAGCAACGCCTATGCCACCAGCTACACTGCCCCCGGCAGCGTCTCCAACGCAAAGTCGTTCGATACTCCCACCGAGATCACCAACTGGCCCTTCCTCAAAGGCATCGACGTCATGGTCAGCGGAGACGCCGCCTCCATCGTCGCCTTCGGCGACTCCATCACCGAAGGCTCGCACAGTACCAAAGACGCCAACCACCGCTGGCCCGATATCCTCGCCCAGCGTCTTCAGGCCGGCAAGAAAACCCGCAACCTAGGCGTCCTCAACCAGGGCATTGGCGGCAACCGCATCCTCCACGACAAGGCAGGCCCCAGCGCTCTCGCTCGCTTCGACCGCGACGTCCTCGCCCAGGCCGGAGTCAAGTACCTCATCATCCTCGAAAGCATCAACGACATCGGCCACGCCTTCAGCCCCGCCAAACCGAACGACGTCGTCTCTGCCGACGACCTCATCCAGGGCCTCAGCCAACTCGCGACCCGCGCCCACACGCACGGCATCAAGGTCTACGGGGCCACGCTCACACCCTACGTCGGGGCCGGATACGCCTCCCCCGCAGGCGAGGCCGCGCGCCAGACCATCAACCAATGGATCCGCACCTCCAACCTCCTCGACGGCTTCGTCGACTTCGACAAGGCCACCCGCGACATGAACAACCCCGCCGTCTTCTCCCTGCTCTCCGACGGGGGCGACCACCTCCACCCCAGCGATGCAGGCTACAAGAACATGGGCGACTCCATCGACCTGAAACTGTTTACAAAATAACGACGCAGCCGGGTGCCGGGTGCCCCATATCAGGCGGTTTCATCGCCAGATGTGGGCTTCTCGGCAAAACGAAGAGGCGAGAGCAAAAGCTCCCGCCTCTTCGCTTCAATTCAACCAAAAACTACTTCAGCTCATAACCGGCAAAGAAGTACCCAATCTCGAACGCCGCGGTCTCCTCGGCATCCGAGCCATGGATCGCGTTCT
This sequence comes from Acidobacteriota bacterium, assembly GCA_018268775.1. Taxonomy (GTDB): domain Bacteria; phylum Acidobacteriota; class Terriglobia; order Terriglobales; family Acidobacteriaceae; genus Edaphobacter. The sequence continues at coordinate 139,243 of JAFDVV010000008.1, forward strand.
CGCCGATCGACGCCGCAAACTTCTTCCGGATCGTTCCCTCTTCGGCCTGCGCCGGGTTGGTTGCGCCCATCAGCTTGCGCAGGTCGGCGATGGCGTTGTCCTTCTCCAGAACCATCGGGAAGATCGGCCCGCTCGACATAAACTCCGTCAGCTCGCCGAAGAACGGACGCGCCGCATGAACATGGTAAAAACCCTCGGCCTGGGCCTTCGAGATCGAAACCTTCTTGATCGAAACAATCTTGAATCCGGCCTTCTCAATCTCGGCCAGGATGGCGCCCGCGTGGCCCTTCTTGACCGCGTCTGGCTTGATAATGCTGAATGTGCGCTGTGACAACGTAGTTCTCCCTTGCGTTTTTTCGCGAAAAATCTGTTCTACCAGTGTAATTCACCACCCGTAACGCCCACGAACCGCGTCACACCTGGCCGGGTGCCGGGTGCCCCATATCTGGCAGCTTCATCGCCAGATGTGGGCTCGCAGAAATCAAGGGGCATGACTCACTCGTGTCATAGCTGCGCGCCTCCATCCGGGAGCATCATAGCTCCCATGCGCAACCTCGCATGGATTTGGTTCGCCGGATTCGCCGCCTGGGTCGTGGACGGACTCATCAGCCTCCATTACCGCTCCATGCAACACGCCCAACTGGCCTTCCTCGTCGCCATGGTCTTCCTCGCCGCAGGCTTCTTCTACCGCCGCCAGCAACGCTGACTAATTTTCCTTTTCCGCAACTCTTTCTTTGTCATTCCGTAGCGCAGCGAAGAAATCTGCTTCTCCAATCCCGCAAACAAAAGAGCACGGCCGAAGCCGTGCCCTTCCTGTCACTAAAAATTAACGAAGACTAAGCCTTACCCAGCACCTTCGCCATGGCATCGCCGATCTCAGCCGGCGACTTCACCACAGTGATCCCGGCCGCAGTCATTGCAGCCATCTTGCTGGCCGCCGTACCCTCGCCGCCCGAGATGATCGCGCCCGCATGACCCATCCTGCGTCCGGGAGGCGCCGTCTGCCCCGCAATAAACCCAACCACCGGCTTCTTCACATTGGCCTTGATGTACGCAGCGGCAGCCTCTTCCGCCGTGCCGCCGATCTCGCCGATCATGATGATCGCCTCGGTCTCCGGGTCCTCGTTCAGCAGCTTCAGCGCATCGATGTGCGTCGTGCCGATGATCGGGTCGCCGCCGATGCCGATCGCCGTCGACTGCCCGATGCCGCGCTGCGTCAACTGATAGACCGCCTCGTACGTCAGCGTGCCCGACTTCGACACAATGCCAACCGAGCCTTCCTTATGAATGCGGCCCGGCATAATGCCAACCTTCGCCTTACCCGGCGAGATCACGCCCGGGCAGTTCGGCCCAATCAAACGGGTCTTTGATTGCCGAACAATCTCCCACGCCTTCACCATGTCCAGCACCGGAATGCCCTCGGTGATGCAGATGACCAGCGGCAGGCCAGCAGCCGTCGCCTCAAGAATGCCATCGGCCGCAAACGGTGGCGGCACAAAGATCACCGAAGTATTCGCACCCGTCTCCTTCACCGCCTCTTCAACGGTGTTGAACACAGGCCATCCCTCATGCGTCGTGCCACCCTTACCTGGCGTCACACCGCCAACAACCTTGGTGCCGTACTCCTGGCAGGCCTTCGCATGAAAAGTGCCCTCACGGCCAGTAATGCCCTGCACAATCAGCCGCGTATTCTTATCAACTAAAACCGCCATTACGATCTCCTCAACCCACTCGCTTCTAAGCCAGCTCGCTTCTAGGTAGCCCGAGGCTTCAGCCTCGGGTCTCTCCACACTGCAAACACAAGGGGCTTTAGCCCCTGGGGTATGTACTCAGCCCTTCGCCGCCGCCACTGCCAGATCAGCGGCTTCTTTCATCGTCGCGCCTACTTCAAACTTCAAGCCGGACTCTTTCAGTATCTTCCTGCCCTCTTCAACGTTCGTGCCTTCAAGCCGCAGAATGATCGGCAGCGTCACATTCAGCTTCTTCGCCGCAGCCACAACCGCAGTCGCCAGCACATCCACGCGCAGAATGCCGCCGAAGATATTGATGAAGATCGCCTTCACATTCGGGTCGCTCAGCAGGATCCCGAACGCATTCTCAATCTGCTCCTGGTTCGCGCCGCCGCCCACATCGAGGAAGTTCGCGGCCTTGCCGCCGGCGTACTCGATGATGTCCATGGTCGCCATCGCAAGGCCGGCACCGTTCACCATGCAGGCGATCGAGCCGTCGAGCTTGATGTAGTTCAGCGCAAACTTCGACGCCTCCACCTCAAGCGGGTCTTCCTCACTCAGGTCGCGCAGTTCCTTCAGGTCCTTGTGGCGGAACATCGCGTTGTCGTCGAAGTTGATCTTGCAGTCCAGCGCCAGCAGCTTGTCGTCCTTCGTCGTGATGAAGGGGTTGATCTCCATCAGCGTCGAGTCGGTCTCGACGAACGCCTTGTACAAGCCAAGCATAAACTTCACCGCATCGTTCACCTGCGTCGGCTTCAGCCCCAGCTTGAACGCCAGCTTGCGCGCCTGGTAAGGCTGCATCCCGACCGCGGGGTCGATGTACTCCTTGTAAATCTTCTCGGGAGTCGCATGAGCGACCTCCTCAATCTCCATGCCGCCCGCCTGCGACGCCATGAACACCAGCCGCGCCGCCGCACGATCCAGCACAATGCCGAGGTAAAGCTCGCGGTCGATCGCCGAGCCTTCCTCGATCAGCAGCCGCTGGACCTTCTGCCCCTGCGGCCCCGTCTGGTGCGTCACCAGTTGCATGCCAAGGATCGCCTTCGACGCCGTCGACGCATCCGCCAGCGACTTGACCACCTTCACGCCGCCGCCCTTGCCGCGGCCTCCGGCATGAATCTGCGCCTTCACCACAACGACGGCGTTGCCCTTGTCGAAGAGGTCCTTCGCCGCCCGGTCCGCCTCTTCCAGCGTCTGCACCATCTCGCCGCTCGGAACCGGCACACTGTATTTCCTCAGGATCTCTTTAGCCTGATACTCGTGAATTTTCATAGATGTCTTCTTTGAACTCCGGCGCGCCTAACGACTCGCTCTGGTGGAAACTCGCCCGCGCAAAAAAGTGTAGCGAACCCACACAACCGCCCGCAATGCGAAACGCGAACAACAGTGCGGTTATCGCGCTCCGAAGACAGAGTTTGTCTCCCCCATCCCACAGAACCCGCTGCCTTAGCCCAGTCGCATAGACGTGACGCCATAGACCATCCATCAACGACGGCGTCTTTTCATTCAGGCGGATACTGCATCAATCGCCACGCCCGTGCGTCTGCATGAGGGCGCTGTTTTCCTCCACGGGCACCCGCGCAGATCCGCGTCCGTTTGGCTTGGCCGTGGCAATCGAATTTGCAGGCTGCTGACGCTTCATGTCCTTCGGCGACAGCACCACATAAGGCACCATATCGTACGAAAACAGGTTTCTCCTCTGCATCGACGTAAACGGCGGGGCATGGTCTCCCACTACTACAAAAATCGTGGGCTTTGCTGTTTCCTTCATTGCGAGTTCAGCAACTGATCGGTGGACATTGAAAACCAGGCGATACCACGCACAAATGCCATCATCCGCAAACGCCTCCGAAGAACACGCCGGAGGATCCTTCACCAAGTTATTGACCGGCACCGGAAGATGTGAGTTTAACGTGAGCCAATAGACAAACTGGGGACCTTCTGCATGCTGCAACCGCCTGTCTATCCAACCGGGAATGGCTGCATCGCAGATACCGGCAAGTGGGCCCGGACACGTGGGAAGCCCCTCTTTCAACAACTGATCCTGAAACCAGGTCTCATCAAAATGAAGCTTCTTGTACCAGGAGATTCGTTCAAACATCGTGCCAGCGAACCCATGGATGGCTATCGTGTGATAACCCATTCTTTCGACCCGATCAGGCAGGCATCCCTTCAAGGTGGAGGCTGGGGCCGACAGGACAGATAGCCCAAGCGTGCTTCCGCACAGCTCCCGCATCTCCGCAGATACCGTCGGACCACTAAACGAAACCGTACCGGTGGTCACCGTATAGGCCTGCTCCAGGCCGGGCGTCATGTAGGGCGCTATCAACGCCTTGTCCACATCTTCAGACCACGGTTTCCCCCACGACTCAACAACGACAAGAACAATATTCGGACGTTCACCGCCAACGGAATCCATTGCCGTGTGTCCGATCAATCTCTTCGATGCCCCTACTATGGCAGTGCCTTGCTCACTGGTACCTATTTGCGCATGCCGTAGCCTGATCTCATCAAGTAATATCCTGTGAAGGCTGTTTCGGACTATCCGCGAACCTCCCTGCTCGAAATCGGAGTTTAGAGAGGTCACTTTCATCCGGCCGCAATCAACAGCAACTCCGAGACAGGCTACCGCGGTTAGCGCGCTTATCGTGTAGACACGCTCGCGCCTCTCGATACGCACCCTACCCACAATTACGGCCAGTATGCAGACGGCGGCCATGGCCAAAATCACCGCCGCAATACTTCCAACATGCGAACCGGCATACACCAGCGCACTCGAAGCGCTTTCCAGCAGCTCCGCGGGGCGAAACATGTAGGTCCTGCCGATATCGTAGGTCAGATCGATCGCCGTTACCGCCAGCAGCAGGCAGACGGTTACAACCCGGTTCGCAAACAGTGAGACGATCCCAATCGCGATGTACTCGATATTGAAAAGGCCGCTTAAAGAAAAGCCCAGCAACCGGCTGGCAAGCCATACAGGCACATTGGCAAGCCCCACATAAACCAAAGTTGCTAGAAATACACGGCCCTTCATGCTCAATATTGACCCCGATATACGGTTCAACCCATATCCAACGTATCGGTTTCGCAAAAAATGCCCACAAGTGAAAACTATTTTTAATATCGTCTCATCCCAAATTGGAACAGGCTTCAGCACTTGACTCGTAGCTATCCTGTACCCTTAGAACTGGATGCCCCTTCAACCCTATCTCAAGCACGTTATCGAAGGACGCTCCACGCTCACGCGGGAGCAGTCCCGCGAGTTGCTTCATCAGATACTCGCCGGCGCGCTCTCCGATATCGAGATCGCAGCCCTCGCCGGCGCCCTTGCCGCGCGCGGCGAGACCCCGGCCGAGCTCGCCGGCTTCGTCGACGTCATGCGCTCCGCCGTCACGGCGGTTCCCCTCGAAGCCGATGAGCGCCAGCAGCTCGTCGACACCTGCGGCACGGGCGGCGATGGCTCCCGCACCTTCAACATCTCCACGGCAGCCGCCCTCGTCGCCGCCGCCGCCGGGGCCACGGTCGCCAAGCACGGCAACCGCGCCATCACCTCCCAGACCGGCTCAGCCGACGTACTTGAAGCCCTCGGCATCCCCGTTGGCCTGTTTCCTGAGGAAGCCGCCACCGCACTCCGCGCCCACCGCTTCGCCTTCCTCCACGCGCCATCACTGCATCCGGCGATGAAGGCCGTCATGCCCGTGCGCAAGGCCCTCAGCGTCCGCACCGTCTTCAACCTCCTCGGCCCGCTCACCAACCCGGCGGGAGCATCCGCGCAGGTCATGGGGGTCTACGCCGCCCACGCCGTCCCGCTCGTCGCCGAAGCCATGGCGCTGCTCGGCACCCGCCACGCCTTCGTCGTCCACGGCACCGCCATCGACGCCGACGGTACAACCCGCGGCATCGACGAGATCTCCATCTCCGGCCCAACCTCCGTCGCCGAGGTCCACAACGGCATCGTCACCCTCTCCACCCTCACCCCCGAGGACGCCGGACTCGCCCGCGCCCCCATGGACACCCTCATCGGAGGCGACGCCCAGACCAACGCCGCCATCCTGACCGCCATCTTCGCCGGAGAGCCCGGCCCCCGCCGCGACATCGTCCTGCTCAACGCCGCCGCCGTGCTCGTCGTTGCCGACTTCGCGCCAGACATCCCCACCGGGGCCGCCCTCGCCGCCCGCACCATCGACTCCGGCGCGGTCACGGAACTAGTCCGCTCGCTTTCGCGTAAACCATGATGCTGGAGTCAGGGTATCCTCTACCTGACTTAAGCAAAGGAGCGCACGGCGCATGTCCACCTCGACCTACCCACCGCCCCACCTCACCATCGATCCCGCCTTCATTACCTCCGCACTTGAGCTTCCCGGCTACCGCATCGTCCGCAATCACGGCATCGTGCGCGGCATCGTTGTGCGCTCCCGCAACATCTTCGGAACCCTCGGCGCGGGCCTTCAGACCATGCTCGGCGGCGACATCACCATCTTCACCCAGCTCTGCGAGAAGACCCGCCAGGACTCCTTCGCCATGATGGCCCTCCACGCCTCCCAGCTAGGGGCCAACGCCGTCATCGCCTTCCGCTACGACGCCAACGAGCTCATGAACGGAGTCACCGAGGTCCTCGCCTACGGCACCGCCGTCACAGTCGAACGCATCGGTTGATAAGCGGTAAGATAGAAGCCGATGCCGCTTTCCTTAGGATCCTCCGCTGTCGTCGCTCTCTTCGGTCTCGTCGGTGTTATGGTGTGGCGTCTGCGCGAAGGCCGCAGGCCCGTTACGCTGAAGACCATCGTGATGCCTCCACTGGGCATGTCCACCGGCTTCTGCATGTTTCTCGTTCACAGGTTCCGCGTCCACTGGACGTGGGCCTTTGAGGCGTTCCTCGTCGGGGCATGCATGCTGTCCGTCCCGCTCATTCGCACCTCCAGGCTGATCCTTGAAAACGGCATCGTCATGATGCGCCGCTCGAAGATATTCTTCGGAGTCGTGCTCTTCCTGGCCGCCATCCGCTACTTCGCCCGCGACTACATCGGAAAGATCATCTCCGTCGAACAGACCGCCGGCCTCTTCTTCATCCTCGCCTTCGGCATGATCCTGGTCTGGAGAGCGAGCATGTACTTCGAGTACAGGCAACTGTTTAGCGAGGACAGCTTCTTCAGCCAATACTGAGTGCTTTAAGGCGTGGCCACAAGGATTGGGTGCCCCATATCTGGCAGTCTCATCGCCAGATGTGGGGCCATCCGAGCGAGGCTCAAACCGCCTCAAAGAAAAATGGAGCGCGACCATCGGGCCGCGCTCCATTTTTCCGCCTGTCTTTAGAACACGTACTTCGCCGCCAACTGCGCCCGGCGCGGGGAGCTGTTGATCACGCCATCCGTCCCAGGGTTCAGCCGCATGAACACGCTCGACGTAATCACCTGCGATCCGGTCGTGTCGTAGGTCACGTTATTCAGCAGGTTCTGCACCTCAAACCGCAGTTGCAGCGACTGCTCCTTCCATGTGCGGAACGACTTCGACAGGTTCGCATCCGTGTTCCAGATGGCGTTCTGCCTCAGCCAGTTCCTGCCAATGTTCGAGAACTCGCCCGCCGCCGGCGTCACAAACTGCGCCCGCTGCGCTGCAGTCAGATAGAACGTCTGCGTCGAGCTTCCCGTCGTCTCCGTATGGATCTTGCCCATGTGGCCATTGCAGGAGCCGACGCACGAGGCCGGCGTCTGCACGCTGCCCGAGTACGTGTTCGACCCCGCGTAGATCGTCAGCGGCCTGCCCGATTGATATGAGCCGTCGCCCGAGACCTGCCATCCGCCGATGGCCCAGTCCAGCGCACGGTTCCACTGCGCGCCAAACCGGCGACCGCGTCCGAACGGCAGGTCGAGCACGTAGTAGCCCGTCAGCACATGCGTGTTGTCGAAGTCCGCCGCCGCATAGTTCAGCCGCGGCTGGTGATAGTCGAACGGCGTGCCCGCGGCCGACTGCGAGCTGCCCGTCGCCACCGTCGTAAACGTCGGGTCGAACGAGCGCGTGTCCAGCGTCTTCGAGTACGTGTAGTTCGCCGTCACCAGGAAGCCCTGCGAGAAGCGCTTCTCCAACTGCAACTGCAAGCCGTTGTAGTTCGAGTAGTCCCGCGTCTGCAAGACGAAGAAACCGCCCAGATACTGCGAATACGGCTTGAAGAAGTTCGCCGGAAGCCCCGACGAAACCACCAGCGGCACGCCGTTCGGATTGGCCGTCGAAGCACTCTGCAACCGCGTCGCCAGCGAGTTCGCCAGCCCTGCGACGTTGTTCAGCGCCAGGTTCGACGCATAGTTCTTCTGAATAAACTGCGTCCCTGTCTGCCCTGTCGTCCGCCGCGTGTCCGACGAGATGATCTGCGTCATCAGCGGGCTGTCCTGCCCGGCCTGCACCTGCTTGAACGCCGCCAGGAACCCGTTGGAGTTGATCTCCGACTGGTTCGAGTCGTAGCCGCCATACAGGTGCGTTCCGTGGTTGCCAATGTAAGTCACCGTAAACACCGTGTTCTTCATCAGCTCGCGCTGGATGCTCAGACCCCACATCGAAACCGTGGGGGTCTTCATGTTCGGGTCGGCCACCGTAAGCGAGTTGGCGCTGTACGCCGGCGGGGTCGTCAACGCCTGCGGCGTCGCCGTCGGCGTGGGAGGCGCCCAGCTCGATGCGCGCAAGCCCATCGCCGGCGTTCCGCTGAAGCTGTCCTGCCCCGCCGTCGAGTTCGTGATCTGATAGGTCAGCCCCGGCATTCCCTGGAACACCGAAGACGAGAACGAGAACGAGTTGATGCGGTCATACGCGATGCGGAAGTTGCCGCGAATCGACGTCTTGCCGTCCTTGAACGGGTCCCACGCAAAGCCCACCGACGGCCCGAAGTTCGTCCAGCGGCTGCCCATGAACGGCTTGTGCACAAACTGCAACGTGCTCGTCAGCGGAGTGCCATACGTCATTGGCTGGTTCGGAGTCAGCCCCGGAAAGCTGTGCAGGTCGGGGGCCAGGCGCGCATCCACGCGCATACCGAAGTCAAGCACCAGGTTCGGCAGCGCGTGCCAGGTGTCCTGCAGGTAGAAGTCGTACTCCGGCCAGCGGTGGTCCATGTTGTTGATCGTCCCCGCGGGCTTGAAGGCCGTCAGGTCGGGCTGCGCCACGTATCCGGCCTGCAACGATCCCACACGGCCCAGCAGGTCGTTGATCGCGCTATACAGATTGGGCTGGTCGTTGCTCGTATTGATGCCCGTCGAAGGCGTCTTGTACTGCGCCGTGTTCACCGGGTTGGCGCTCGTCGAGAACGTCACCTGCGGCACCGCATTCAATCCTCCAATGGAACCGCGCTGGTCGATCTCGCGCCCATAACGGAAGTTGATGCCTCCTTTAATAATGTGCGCTCCTTTGACATAGGTCAGATTGTCCACCAACTGAAAGGTCGTCAGATAGCGGTTGTTGCCCAGGTAGGAGTTCAGCGGGGCCGTTACCAGGTTCGGGTTAAACGGCGTCGCGCGGCTGGAGGCGATCGCCGGGTTCTCGAACCGGTAGCCAAACCGGTTCATACCCACGACAAACTCGTTGGTCAACTTTGCCGTCGGACTCCAGCGGTAGTTGAAGGCAAAGTTCCGCGGCAGGCGATACGTGTTGACCACCGCCGGAAGCCCCGGAAAGGTCTGCAAACCGGAGTTCGTCGCATCGGCAAACGTGTTCTGATGTCCCGAAACCCAGCGGAAGTACACCGTGTTTTTGTCGTTGAACTTGTAGTCGATCTTGAAGGTTACGTCCACCTGCTTGTCCGTTGCGGGAGCGACGAACGAGTAGCCCGCATAGTTCAGGCCGTCGCCGCTGGCAAAGTTGTTCGGCAGCGGGGCCAGCGCCAGAAACTTCTGCGTCGCCGGGTCAAGCCCCTTGCCGAAGGGATCGTTTGTCACCATGTTGTAGGTGTTGTAAGCCACAATCGGATTGCCGCTCGCATCCACCGATGCCGCAGCAACACCCGTCGGCTGGTTGCGCCCGCTCGATGCGTAACGGAACAGTCCCTGCCGCGCGGCCTGCGTATAGACCGAGCGCGTCACCAGCGACGTGCTCAGCGCGTGCAACAACTCCACGTTGACGAAGAAGAACGCCTTGTCCTTCAAGATCGGTCCGCCCAGCGATCCGCCAGGCATGTTCTGCACAAACTGCGAACGCCCGAGCCCCGCTGCTTTGTTCTGCGGTGAGTTCGCCCGCAGAAACGGCGACTGATAGAACCAGAACAGATTGCCGTGCCACTGGTTGGTGCCCGACTTCGTCACCATGATTACCTGCGCGCCCGAATTGCGGCCAAACTCCGCCGTCGGGGCCGAGGTTATTACGCGAAACTCCGAAAGCATGTCCGGGTTCTGGTGCGGCGGCGAGGTGTTCGATCCGCCCGACGAGCTCTCGTTCGCGTCGATACCGTCCATCACGTAGTTCCACGCGCGATCGCGCGAGCCGTTCACGCTGATGCCGCCGCCCGTTGCGTTGCCGCCGTTCACCACCACACCAGGCATGTACTGCACCAGGCCAAGAGGGTTGCGCCCGCGCGTTCCCACGATCGGCAACTGCGTCATCGTCACTGAGTCGATCATGCCGCCGAAGTTGCCCGAAGACTCCGTCTGCACCACGTCGTAGCCACCCTCGACCGTCACCGTCTCCGTGCTGCCGCCGATCTCCAGCCTCGGATTCACGCTCGTCGGCACGCCGATCGCCAGCACGTTCCCCGTCGAGACATACTGCTTGAACCCCTGCCCCTCGGCCTTGATCGTGTACCGGCCCACCTGCAGCAGGTCGAAGGCGTACGTTCCCGCCGTCGAGGTCTTCGTCGTAAACACGGCGGCAGTGCCCTCGTTGATCGCCGTCACCGTAGCGTTGGCCACTACAGCCCCCGACGTGTCCGTAACAACACCCGAGATACGGCTGGTGGTCCCCTGCCCCATGGCGACCGAACAGACCGCCAGAATCGTCACGCATAACGTCAATAGTTTTCTTGACAGCATCGCAGTCTCCATAAAACCGTCGGTTCGGTTAAATCACTCACAATACCGGCATCCCTGAACTCAAAGGCGTTCAGTAAAACCAGACGACTTAAAAGCCCTTCTCACGGCAACAGGTGAAGCCTGAAATCGATCATGCTTTATTTATTCTTTGGAATCCGTAAACGCTAACGTTGTCCCGCAGCAATGTCAAGACATCCAACCGGTGGCGGGTCATGCCTTTGTTGCATGACATGATGCATCGACATCAAGAGAGTGTCATTCCGAGCGAAGCGGGGAATCCCTGCATTTCCCCGCACCGCCACAATTCTCCGTATGCCCCATCCTCGCGAAGCGCTCAAAGCCAACGGCAAAACGCCCAACGAAGATTCGTCCCGCGTTATCCACTGCGTCTCCCCGTTTACGATAGCCACATCCCAGGCGAGAGGCGCGTCGGCACCATGCAGCAACCCAACTCAGGCCGCATCGAGATCGGCAGAATCGAGATCATCACCGGCCCCATGTTCTCCGGCAAGTCCGAGGAGCTCATCCGCCGCCTCAAGCGCGCCCGCATCGCCCGCCAGCGAGTCGCCTGCTACAAGCCCGACATCGACCTGCGCTACCACCGCACCGCCATCGCCAGCCACAGCTCGCAGACGCACGACGCCTCCGTCGTCACCCCCAACAGCGACCGCCTGCGCGAGGACCTCTTTGCCAACGGCAAGATCGACGAGGTCGACGTCATCGGCCTCGACGAGGTGCAGTTCTTCGATAACGACGTCATCCCGCTGGCGCTCGAGCTTGTCCACCTCGGCAAGCGCGTCATCCTCGCCGGCCTCGACACCACCTTTGCGAACGAGCCCTTCGGTCCCGTGCCCAACCTGATGGCACTCGCCGACGAGGTCACGAAACTCTCGGCCGTCTGCATGACCTGCGGCGCACCCGCCATCCACACCCAGCGGCTCGGAGCCAGCCAGGAGCTCGTCGTCGTAGGCGCCGCCGGCCTCTACGAAGCCCGCTGCCGCACCCACTTCCAACCCTTCATCGACGAACACGAGAGCGAGCAGCTCGAGCTGCCTACCATCGGCTGAGAAGGGCACTTTCGTCTTCGATATGCTGAACCATAAGATAGATATGGACTGGTGATCAAATGAACGTAGCTGGCTTGGTGCAGAGCGTCGATTTTTTCCGGTTGGACGCAAACCGGAAGCTCTCACCTGAGCGCCGTTCCAACCTCGGCCAGTTCATGACTTCTCCTGCCACAGCCCGGCTGATGGCATCCATGTTTAACGCTAAAGAACCAAATCTGACGGTTCTGGATGCCGGGGCCGGTGTCGGCTCTCTGACTGCGGCATTCGTAAGCGAGATTTGCAGCCGCCGGCAGAAACCACGCTCCATTCGATCAACGGCCTACGAAGTCGATCCCGTCCTCAGCGAGTATCTGCAGGACACCCTGAACCAGTGCCAAGTTACATGTGAACGAGCGGCGATAGAGTTTGAATCCGATCTCCTTGAGACGGACTTTATCGACGATGGCGTTCGGCGGCTTCGTCAGGAGATGTTCGGCGAAGTACGGCAGTTCAATTGCGCTATCCTCAACCCGCCATACAAAAAGATCGGTAGCGACTCAGAGCCGCGGCGCGCGTTACGCGAGATCGGGGTCGAAACGTCGAATCTGTACACAGGATTCTTATCAGTAGTCCTCAAACTCCTGTCACCGGGCGGAGAACTCGTTGCCATTACGCCACGTAGCTTCTGCAACGGCCCTTACTTTAAGCCGTTCCGCCAGCTTCTACTGGAGACTCTCGCACTTAGACAGATTCACGTCTTTGAATCCCGCCAAGTGGCTTTTAAGGACGACGAAGTCCTTCAAGAGAATGTCATCTTCCATGGAGTCAAAGGCGCATCCCGGTCAAACGTAACTATATCTTCAAACTCCGGACCTGAAGACGAACACATCACCGTGCGGCAAGTCCCCTACGAAAGCCTCGTTCGCAAAGGCGATCCGGATTATTTCATCCATATCGTCTCCGACGAGATCGGAGCTTCAGTCGCCGAGCATATGTCTTCGCTGGAGACAACGCTGAGTGACTTGGATTTAGAGGTATCAACTGGACGCGTAGTCGATTTTCGAGCCACGTCATTTTTGGATATGGAACCGGGCGCGGACACCGTTCCACTGATCTACCCCCGGCATTTCGAAAATGGATATGTCAGATGGCCAAAGGAACCTGGGAAAAAGCCACAGGCGATTAAATTACTGCCCGCCACCGAGGCGTTACTCATCCCCGGCGGAATATACACGCTTGTGAAGCGGTTCTCTGCAAAAGAGGAACAAAAGCGGATTGTTGCCGCTGTTTACGACGCCGCGCGGATCGACGCCTATCAGGTCGGCTTCGAAAACCATCTCAATTATTTCCATCGAGATGGAAAAGGCATCCCTTTCAACCTTGCCAAAGGGTTGGCCGCTTTCCTCAACTCAACCCTTGTCGACATGTATTTCCGTCAGTTCAACGGACATACACAAGTAAATGCTGCCGATCTGCGCAGTTTTCGATATCCAACGACCCAGCAGCTCCAAACGCTGGGCAACAGGATCGGCGACGAGTTTCCAGATCAACAGGCAATAGACGACTATGTACAACAGGAGATATTCGGTTTGGCAAAGACAAAACTCAAGCCTTTGAAGGCCAAAAAGAAGATCGCCGAAGCTCTTGAAATCTTGAAAGACCTTGGCATGCCACGCGAGCAGCAGAACGAGCGTTCCGCGCTGACCCTTCTTTCTCTAGTTGGCATTAAGCCCGACACACCATGGTCAAAAGCAGCAGACGTGCTCATCGGTATTACTCCGATGATGGAGTACTTCAAAGAGCATTACGGCAAGATCTATGCGCCAAACTCACGCGAGACCGTACGCCGCCAAACCATCCACCAATTCCTGGATGCAGGAATGGTCTCCATCAATCCCGACGATCCGGAGCGCGCGACCAATAGCGGAAAGACGGTTTACCGAATTGAGTCCGGCCTTCTTGACCTCCTCAAATCCTTCGGAACGTCAACATACCGAAAGGGTCTGGAAACATACCTTGCTTCTGTTGAAACTTTGAAGACAAGATATGCCCGCGAGCGCGAGATGAATCGAATACCGATTCGGGTTGCCGAAGGTAAAACCATCACACTCTCGCCGGGCGGACAAAACATTCTCATCGAGAAGATCATCGAAGACTTCTGCGCAATCTTTACCAACGGCGGGAAGCTTATTTACGTTGGGGACACCGATGAAAAATGGGCTTACTTTGACGAACGCTTGTTAAAGACACTGGGAGTGGCAATCGAAGCACACGGCAAGATGCCCGATGTGGTGGTTTATGTGGAGAAAAAGAACTGGCTTGTACTCATTGAAGCTGTAACCAGTCATGGGCCGGTTAATCCAAAACGGCGCGGTGAACTCAAGAAGCTATTCAAGGATTGCACAGCGGGTCTGGTCTTCGTCACCGCATTCCTCGATCGTCATGCCATGTTGAAGTATCTGAACGACATTTCATGGGAGACAGAGGTATGGGTCGCCGATGCCCCGACGCACTTGATTCATTTCAATGGCGAACGATTCTTAGGGCCATATGAAGACAAATAGTCTTTGATTCCCTACTTCCCCGCGCACGCGAAACTTGCCGCCTTGGCCGTATCACCCTTGCCGTCGTACTTCGCCACCTGCGGGTAAGGACACAGCGGCCGCTCCATCACGACCTTCTTCTCCGCGCCCTTGCCTTCGGTCTTTTCCGCCGTCAGCACCTCTGGAGCACTGCCTTTCTCAACCCACGTCTCGAGCGCGGTAAACACATCGTGCTCACGGTCGCCGCGCTTCCCCATCCCCTGGCCGAACTCGGTGGCACCCGGGCCTTCCGCGCAGTGCTGCATCCCCGGCACCATGTACAGACGCACACTCTCGTCCGCCGCTCCCTTGCCGATCTTCTCTACTGCCGCGTTGTAATAGTCCACCGTCATCAGCGCCGGAATCCCCGGGTCATTCCAGCCGTGATAAAGAATCAGCTTTCCGCCTCGAGAGACAAACGGCGTCAGGTTCGCGTCCGTCGAGTCCAGGGCGACCGCCGTCTTTGCGAGCGCCAGTTTGTAGTCGCGATCGAAGTCGAACCCCTTCGCCGTCCACGCCGGGTCGTCGAAGATGAAGTTGGAGAAGTAGCCCTTCGAGTAAAACGCCATGGCCGCATCCTTGTCGTCACCCGTGATCCACCGCGTCCAGCCGTTCTGTCCCTCTTCCGCCCCTGGCATCAGCCCCGGGAACACCACCTTGCCCGCATCGTCCACCGTTCCGCGATAGAGCCGCTTCACCGTCTCCACCTGCGGCGGCGTCAGGCAGGCCGTCGAGTCCTTCGCATCTCCCGCCTTGCAGGCCATCGTCGCCGGGTCGAAGCCGCAGGTACGCGGATCGTTCAGAATGCCGTCCTTCACGCCGTCCTTCGCATCGCACGCTGCCCTCACCGCTGCCGCGAGAGCCGGGATCTTCTCTGCGGGCAGGGCGCTCCCAGCCTGCGTCTCGATCCAGTGCCTGCTTTCGGCCGCGCCAGACAGCAATCCCGTCCAGTTGTACGCCGGAGCGCCAGCCAGAATCCCGTCATAGTCGGCCGGAAACCGCTGCGCCTCCATCAACGCCTCGCGGCCACCGTCCGAACAGCTCGTGAAGTACGCCTTCTCCTGCGCCTTGCCGTAGAACGCCTTGATCACTTCCTTCGCCTGCACCGTCATGTCGTGCACCGCTCGCCAGCCGAAGTCCTTCACCTTCTCCGGATGCCCCAGCGCAAAGTCGCCCTTGCCTCCCACATGCCCGGTGTCGGTGCCTACCGCCGCGTAGCCCTGCCGCACCGTCTCCGCCAACCCGCCAAAGGAGATGTCTCCGGCAAATCCACCGTTGCCCTGCGCGCGCAGTCGGCCGTTCCACCCCTCAAGAGGAAGCCAGACCTCTGTTTTAACGTCCGAGTCTGTTGAAGGCCTGTCCACGATCTGCACGCGGCAGAAGGCAGGTAGCGTCTCCGCCCCGCGCAGCTTCATCTCCGCCAGTTCTGCCCGCGAAGCGACCGCCGCCCGCTGCACTACTGCGTGATCGAGCTTTACACCAGCCATATCTTCGCATTGCTTTGTTGTCTCTCCCCACGCAGTCGAAGCTGCCATCACCGCTATCAAACTGAATAGAAACGCCTTCATTCCGCCTCCCGGTAGCCAGGTCGTTGGGTCATCTCGAAAATCTCCGGCCACTATACCCAAACTGTCATCCTGAGCCGCAGGCGAAGAATCCCTGTAGTTCAAGGTCTGGCACAGAACAAATACTGAGATTCTTCGCCTGCGGCTCAGAATGACGGCTCAACAAGCAAACTGACCCACTCCGTTGACCGCACTCATTAAACCATCTCTGCTTTACTCGGTTATTCTTTCTTTGCGTCAATTCCGGCATCTCAACCATCAGCGAACTCTTTTCAGGAGAAGAAGCACCATGCGCCTTTCCGCAGCAGCCCTTGCGATCAGCCTCGTAGCCATGCCCGCCCTCGCCGCCAAGACCAAACCACTCGTCGTCCACCTCAAGACCTCCGAGGGCAAGGATGCGGGCACCGCCGCGTTCACCTCCAAAGGCGACAAGGTCGTCATCAAGGTGAACCTCAAGAACCTGCCCATGGGCGAACACGCCGTCCACATCCACCAGAAGCCCCTCTGCGACGCGCCCGACTTCAAGTCCGCCGGCGGTCACTTCAACCCGACCAGCAAGCAGCACGGCCTTGAGAACCCCATGGGCCACCACGACGGCGACCTGCCGAAGAACGTCACCGTTGCTGGCGACGGCACCGGATCGGCCACCTTTACCGTCGACTACATCTCGCTCAGCCCCACGGCCCCGAACTCCATCCTTGCCAACGGCGGAACCTCCTTCATGGTCCACGAGAAGGCCGACGATATGAAGACCGACCCCACCGGCAACGCCGGAAACCGCATCGCCTGCGGAGTGATTACTGCACCGGCAATGATGGACGACACGCGCAAGTGACTTAGGGCCAATAGATAGAAAAAAGTGTCATCCTGAGCGGAGTTTGCCGGCGTTTTTACGGCAAACGGAGTCGAAGGATCTGCGGTTTGCCTTCCTGATACGCATTCTCTGGGAAAGGAAACGCAGGTTCTTCGACTTCGTGCTGCGCACTTACGCTCAGGATGACAGAGTGGTGGTGCAGATGAGCTCCGCACCTTGCAACTTGCGCCTTTGCAGCTTGCAACTGCTATCTACTCATTTTTTCAACCACTTACACTCCAGTGAACCGCACCCGCCGCCGATGCGTATACAGCACGCATGGGCGTTCTTCACATGGCGATTCCGGCCCCCGGCCACGGCATCCGGCCAAAGCGCGCCCGCAGGCCGTCACAACAGGTGCAGGTTATTCGTTCCACTCCGGATAACCCCGTTTCGCACATGCCTTTAACAGCCTCTCCACGCGGTACACTCGAACAACCGTCGAAGTCATTTGAGGCAACGTTGGAGCGCACGCCCGAACAGGAAGCCGCACAGGAAGCACTCGCCAAGCTCGTCCGCCAGTGCATCGCCGGCGACGGGCAGGCGTGGCAGCAGCTTGTCGTCTCCCAGCACCGGCGCATCTACGCCATCTGCTACCGCTTCACCGGCTCCTCAACCGACGCCGAAGACCTGACCCAGGACGTCTTCCTCAAGCTCTACAAGAACCTCGCGAGTTTCGATCTCCAGAAGGGCAGCTTTCAGACCTGGATCACCACGCTGGCGCGCAATCTGCTGGTCGATCACTTCCGCCGCACCCGGCTCGACCGCGCGTCGGACTCGCTCGACGCGAGCTTCGACGGCGAGGAGGACGGCCCCACCATGGCCGACCGGCTCGCCGATCCGCGTGAGTCTCAGGAGAAGCATGTTGCGTCCCTCGAGTTGAAGGGCCGCATCCAGGATGCGCTCAAGCAGCTTTCGCCCGAGTTGCGCGAGGCTGTTATTCTTCGTGACCTTGAAGATATGGATTACAAAGAGATCGCGCAGGTGCTGCGCATTCCCGAGGGCACGGTAAAGAGCCGTATCAGCCGCGGCCGCGGGGAACTTGCAAGATTGTTACAACGTATAGAAAAACAGATGTAGAAAGTCCGAAAGCGGTAGAAAACGGGCGTGATAGAAAGAGAGGTGGTTGAGGTGGCGGAGATTAATCAGCACAACAAATTCGGGAACGCACAGCAGCCTTTCGGAGATGCCGCTTCGGCCATCTGCGCCCAGTGCGAGGCCATG
>JAFDVV010000090.1 GCA_018268775.1 Acidobacteriota bacterium
ATACGGCCAAGTCGCCACGCTTACGACGAATCCGTTGATTCGCAGCAGAGTTCACGCCTGCGCTTAATCCGCATCTCTCGATAGCCTTGTCTCTCTATGCATGAGATAGGCCTCAAGTTCATGCGCGCGCATTGGTTTGCCAAACAGGAAGCCTTGGGCGACTTCACATCCTAGCCGTTCCAATAGTCCAGCCTGCTTTTCGGTTTCGACGCCCTCCGACACGATGGTGATTCCTAGGCTGTGGCCGATGGAGATGACGGCGGTGGCTACGGCCTGCGCGTTCGGATCTTCCTCAATATTCCGGACGAAGCTGTCGTCGAGCTTCAGTTCTTTGACCGGAAGTTTTGCCAGTCGCGAGAGGCTCGAGAAGCCAGTCCCGAAGTCGTCGATCGAGAGCGCCACGCCGATATCGTGCAGCGCCATCGCCGTGGCAAGACTCTCTTGATTTTGGCCTACCATCACGCCTTCCGTGATCTCGATCGTCAAGCAGCTTGCAGACAACTGGAACTCCGCGAGGACACCTTCGATGAAAGCAGTCAGGCTGCGATTGAGAAAATGCAGCGGAGACAGGTTGACCGAGACGTTCGGAACGGCGACTCCTTCCCCGCGCCATAGGGCCATCTGACGGCAGGCTTCGCGAAGGCTCCAGTAACCGATGGCCTCGATCTGGCCGATCTCCTCTGCAAGCGGAATGAACTTGCCGGGCGCAATCTCTCCCAACAACGCATCGTTCCAGCGGCTCAGCGCCTCGACTCCGACAAGCTCCAGGTTCTTGAGCCGCACCTTCGGCTGATACACGAGGTTGATCGATTCGGTGCCGAACGCCGAGCGCAGGGCATTGCCCAGGATGAGGCGGTCCTTTGCAATCTGGTTCTGTTCAGGGTTGTAGAAGTAGTAGCAGGCGCGGCCCGCCAACTTCGCCTGTTGCATCGCCGAGACGGCCTGCTCAGCGAAGATCTCCGGTGCCATCTGTTCCTGCGCAATGCTGATACCGATGCTCGCCGAAGTGGAGAGCGAAAGGCCCGAGACGTTGATCGGCGCACGAAGTTCTTCCAGGATGTGGTCGGCCAGTGCCGAAGCGCGCGAGACGTTGCAGTCGGGAACCACGATCATGAAGACATCGCCTTCAGTCCTGCTCACGATGCTGCGCGGATGCGTGAGCTTCTGTAAGCGATACGCCGCTTCAATAAGAATGCGATCGCCGATGGAGTGTCCCAGCGTATCGTTGATGTCCTTGAAGCGGTCGAGGTCGAGCGCAAAGAAGGCCGTCTCCTTGCCTTGTTCGACGGGGAGAAGGTCCGCGGCCTTGTCGTAGAGCGACTGGCGATTCGGCAGGCCCGTGAGGCTGTCGAAGTGCGAGAGCTGGGCGATCTTATGGCGGGCGTCGTCGGTCTCGATCGCCAGCATGCTGAGGTGAAGGCAGGCCGAGACCAATTCCATGTGCAGGGCGCTGGGGCCGCGCTTTTCCTTGTAATAGAAGGCGAACGTCCCGGCGACGCGGCTGTCGCGCATCTTGATGGGCGACGACCAGCAGGCCTGAAAGCCCAGTGGCAGTACGGCAGATTTGTGGTTCTCCCAGAGCGGGTCGGTGTCGATGTCGGTAACGACGACCGTCTTGGCAAGATATGCGGCAGTACCGCAGGAACCGACGTTCGCGCCGATACGCAGACCGTCGAGCGAGGCCGAGTACTCTTTAGGCAAGCGAGGGCCGGCGAGTGGATGAAGCCGCCCTTCGTCATCGACCAGCAGCATCGACGAGTAGACCTCGGGCGAGATGGTTTCAACCTGGCGGCAGATCAGGTCGGCGACACCGCGAAGAGGAAGGCCGCTGGCAACCGCCTCAAGAACGATGCGTTGCAGGTTCTGAATCTGCTTGGTCTCGGTGATATCGACGAGAACGATGACGAGGTTTGTCACCGCGCCGTCGTTGTCCTTGATTGGGCTGACGCTGGCGGAGACCCATATCTCGCGTCCCGATTTGCTGTAGAGCAGCGTGTCTCCGTGGACGACTTGGTTGTCCCAGGCGCCGCGCCGCAGCCGTTCGAATGTGGTGGCATCGGTATTGGTGCCGGGAAGAAATTCGGAAGGACGTTTGCCCGCAACCTCGTCGCGCGCGTAACCGAAAAGATCGGTGAAGGCGCGGTTCGTGTAGATGATGCGCCGGTCTTCATCGAGGATGAGGACCCCGCGATTCGTCGCGTCGACGGCGAGCCCCAGGAGGCGGAGTTCCTCCAGCGGCTTGCCCTTCTCCTCGTCGTTCAAAGGAAAATCCATAGCATCTACCCGTCGGCGCTGCCGTGTTTAAAGAAAACGGCATCGTTGCTGCTCTGCATTGGGAGAGGGACCGGAATCTTCTACTGTTGCATTGATATATACGTATCGAGGTTGGGAAGAAAGGGAAATCGTACAACGCCGCGAGATTCTCCATCTAGGAGCGGGTGTACGGCCCATTGGGTTGTAACGGCACGTCACATTTTGGTAGCGGGCGCTGGAAATCAGTTGCCGACAACCTGGTGCGACTTCAGGTCGACTGTTACCATGTCCACCCGCGACTGCGGTACGGACTGGCCCACCTGGTGGAAACCGATACCGAGACTGGATTGGTCGACTGTAATCCGCAGGTAGCCGTAGTTTGTGTCGTCGTAGTGCTTCAGAATGAGTTGTTTGGCTTTGACAGCGGCGGTCTTGGACTCCATATAGGTAACGTCCGTGTCGAAGTTCGGTTCCTGCGGCGGTGCTCCACGGCGGGCCTTTACCATGGTGTTCACGTTGTGCCCCGCGTCGCCGCAGACGATGAAAGGCACCTCGATGTCTTTCCCGCCAAAGGTAAAAATACGCGAGTAGCGCTGATAGTTGTGCGCGTGGCCGGAGAGGACCGCGTGTGGGTAGACTCCCGCCTGCGAGCAGAGGGTGTCGATCTGCGCCAGCATGTTGGGGCTGCCGCTGTGGTTGCCGCCCGTCCCCGGCGTCTTCGGCGGAGGCGCATAGCTGAAGGGAGGGTGGTGCATCGCAAGTAACACCGCGCCCGCGTACTTTTCTTTCTTGATGCGTGCCAGTTGCGCCGCAAGAAAGTCCAGTTGCACGTCGGGAACGCCCGGCCATCTTCCCTTCTCGCTCGATATAACGCCGGGATCTTCGAGCGCATTGCTGAAGAGGCCGATGATGCGGACGAACGGCGCATCGAGCGTAAAGTACACCCCCGGCTGCGTCATCGCCGTGCGATGCAGCGACGCAGCTTCGGGCGTGATCGTCGGTGTCGTGGCGCAGAAGTTCCGCACGAAGGTATCCAACGGCGCGCTCCCCACAGGCGTATTCGGAATCACGAACGAGTCGTGGTTGCCGGGTATGGCAAAGATCGGCCCAGGGTAGTTGCGGTACGGATCGTAGAACTGGTCGTAGTAGTACTTTGCCTCGCCGAAGTCGTAGACGACGTCGCCCAGGTGGAAGAAGAACATGGCGCGGCTGGCCGCGTCGGCAGTGCGGCAGTCCTGCGTCACCTGGTCGGCTACACTTCGTTCGTTGCCGTACTTGCCTTCGTTCGAAGCGCCTGTGTCTCCCGCCGCGTGAAAGACAAGCTGCTTTGCCGCCTTGATGCGGGAGATGATCTCCGGGCCGTGCGGGCCATAGGCATCTTGCAACGTGAACAACGCGTCCGGAGCCATGCGCGAGGTCTCGAAGCCGACGGTGTCCTTCTTTAGCAGGTTCTGGATCGCCTTGTACTGCTGCGTGTCCGACGGATGGCTGACCTTGAAGCGTGTCGGGTCGGGTGTGATGTTGCCTTCGTTGAAGACTGGCTGGGGGAGTGGGGTGGCAAGATCTCTGGGCACGTCAAACCTCTTCGCGTGAAGCAGATTGTGAGGCAGGGCCGGAAGCGTAGCAAATGTATCACGTCTGCTCGGCCCTCGCACAAGAGTTCAATGTATGCAGTGAAAGCGGCTGAAGAAATCGGCAAGCCCGCCAAAGTCTAAGCCCCGTCATTCTGAGCCGTAGGCGAAGAATCCCTGTAGCTTTGCTGGCATCGGCAAACTGCTGAGATTCTTCGCTACGCTCAGAATGACGGCCCGGTAACAACTGCCGCGCTACTTGAACGTCTCCCAACTGCGCAACGAACTGTATCAGCAAATGAAAACCGCTAAATCTGCGCGAACTCACTTCCCTGATCAAAATCGACAATCGGGTGCCCCATCTTCGCGACGGCTCCATCGTCGCTAAGGTGGGTCAATCGCGCGAATGCGCGATTCGAAGTCTGTACTTGAAGCAAAGACGGTCGCGCTTGCACGCAATGCCCACCTTAGTCGCTACGCGACGAAGATGGGGAACCCAATTTGTGTGACGTCACTCAATAAGCCAGTGCGATGGCGTCGCAGCGCATCTCGCTGGCGGCGGAGTAGAAGCGGTCGCTTCCGCTCATACGGTGTTCGATGCACTCGTAGCGGCCGAAGCCTCCGTCGCTTGCGCCCATGGGCCAGCCTATGTCGGCGAGCGCCTTTTGTGTGGCGGCGGGGACGCCGTGTTCGAGCTTCAGAACTCCCTTCGGGCCGAGGCCCGCAGGGTCTTCGCCCATCGACTGCGATGAGCCTTCGTGGTGCCAGCGTGGGCTGTCGCCCGCGGCCTGTATGTCGAGGCCGAAGTCGACGCGGTTGATGACGATCTGCGACTGGCCTTGCGGCTGCATGTCGCCGCCCATCACGCCGAACGACATCCACGGCTTGCCGTCCTTGCAGGCGAAGCCGGGGATGATGGTCTGGAAGGGGCGCTTGCCGGGCGCGTAGATGTTGGGGTGGCCGTCGTTGAGCGAGAAGAGCTGGCCGCGATCCTGGAACATGAAGCCGAGGCCATCGGCGACGAGGCCCGAGCCCATGCCGCGGAAGTTCGACTGTATCTGCGAGATCATCAGGCCGTCGGAGTCGGCGACGGTGAAGTAGGTTGTGTCGCCGTGCGCGGGGGCCTGGCCGGGATAGACGGGCGTTAGGATTGCGTCGGGCTTGATGAGCTTCGCGCGCTCCTTGGCGTACTCCTTCGACTTGAGCCAGTCGATGGGAATCTTCGCGAAGTGCGGGTCGGCGTAGTAGCGCGCGCGGTCTTCGTAGGCGAGCCGCTTGGCCTCGATCTGCGTGTGCAGCGAGGTGGCGGACTGGAAGCCCATCTCGCGCAGGTCGAAATTCTCGATGATGTTGAGCATCTGCAAGGTTGCGAGGCCCTGCGTGTTGGCGGGCATGGCGAAGACCTCGACGCCGCGGTAGGTGGTTGAGAGCGGATCAAGCCACTCCGCGTGTTGTTCGCGCAAATCTTCTTTGGAGAGCCAGCCGCCGATGCGCTTGAAGTACTTGTCGATGGTGTCGGCGATGGGGCCGTCGTAGAAGGCGTCGCGCCCGCCTTCGGCGATGAGCTTGTAGGTGCGCGCGAGATCGGGGTTGCGGAAGACGTCGCCTTCGCCGACGGGTTTACCGTTGGGCGCCCAGGTGTGGAAGGCGTTTGCGGTCTCTTCAATGCCCGCACCGGGCCGCGCGAAGGCGGCCATGTTGCGCTTGATGTAGAAGCCGATGATCTGTGGCACGGGCACGCCCGATGTGGCGAGATGAATCGCGGGCTCGAAGAGCTCGGCCCACTTCAATTTGCCGTAGCGCTGGTGCAGGTTCCACCACGCATCGACTGCTCCCGGGGTGGAGACGGTGACGGCGCCGAGCGCGGGCAGCGCGCCGTTCTTCGCGCGCGCGCGCGCGGTCTCGAGCGAGAGCGACTTCGGCGAGCGGCCCGATCCGGCCAGCGCGACGACCTTCGACTGCC
Source organism: Acidobacteriota bacterium (assembly GCA_018268775.1). Taxonomy (GTDB): domain Bacteria; phylum Acidobacteriota; class Terriglobia; order Terriglobales; family Acidobacteriaceae; genus Edaphobacter. The sequence continues at coordinate 5,788 of JAFDVV010000090.1, forward strand.
TCGGGTCCCACGCGAGCACGTAGCAGTCTCCGCCTACGCCGGAGCTGACGGGCTCGAGGAAGCCGAGGCAGGCGTTGGCGGCGATGGCGGCGTCGGCGGCGGAGCCTCCGCGTTTGAGGATCTCGATGGCGGTCAAAGTCGCGAGAGGATGCGCGGTCCCTGCGGCTCCGCTGCATCCCATGGCTGCCGAGCGCGAAGCGAACGATGCCCCCGAGGGCCGGTCGCCCGCGTGCACGTCAGGGCGCGTGAAGCGTCCTTCGCCCGCGGGCTGGAACTTTGGTAGTGGCGGCGAGGCTGTACTCGGATTGGCGTTTTGAGCTTCGACGGATTTAGCTATGGACGCGGCTCCGGCCGCGGCGAATGGAAGCGTAGCGATAAAGGAACGACGTCGCACGTTGGCTCCTTGGGATGAAAATCCGCTAATCGCATGATCATCGCACAATATGGCAACGGCGGTCTGTCTTTTGCCGATGCGGTGGAGAGCGAAAAGCGGTTCGAGCTTTGCTCGAATGAACCCACATCTGGCGTACGACCGCCAGATATGGGGCACCCGGCATGAATAGGCACCCAGCTCCTTTGCCGTCATTCTGGGCCGAAGGCGAAGAATCCCTGTAGTTCATCTCGCGCAGCGCAAAAAAAATACTGAGATTCTTCGCTACGCTCAGAATGACGGCTATGTCAACGCGCAATCTTTCTCTTGTAGGTTCACAACAACTCTGAGTGGACATCAATCGAGAATGTCGAAGTCGACGTGACGGATGATACCTGTGAATGGGAACGGGCTCTCGTAGTTGCCGACGGGTGAGGCGCTGTCTTCGCCGACGTCGAAGGTGTCCTCGAAGGAGAAGGCGAGCGGAACAGTGTGCTCGATGCGGGCCTTGTCGACGAGCTTGTCGTTGACGTAGAGCGACGCGAGCGCGCCCTTGCCCACGCCTCCGCCGTCGTAGTCGAACTGCATACGAATCTTCGCCGGGCCGGGAGGAAGCGGGTCGTGCGCCGCGATGGTCGTGATCGTGCGCTGGAAGAAGTTGTAGGTGTAGGTGGGGCGGCCGTTCTTGATGAAGAGCGAGAAGCCACCGCCCTCTGCGCCGTCGGCCAGCAGGACGCCGTCCGCCCCACCGGCGGGAATGTCGACGTAAGCGGTGATGGCGTGCGAGTGGTTCTCGTACTGCGGCGTCATCGAGAGGTAGAGATGCCCCGTCTTCGCGTAGTAGGTGAAGTGCTTGCCTCTCACGCGCTCCTGCCTGCCCGCGATGCGTGGGTCGAGAGGGTAGACGTGGTTCTTCTTCGCTTCGGTGTCGAAGAGCGCCTGCATCTGGTGCAGCTTTGCGGGCAACTTCACTGCGAGGTCGTCGGCCTCGGAGTAGTCGTCGCCGATGTTGTACAGCTCCCAGGGCTGCTGCATCATGCTCTCGGGCGCGGTGGAGTATATCCACGGAAGCAGGCCGCTGCGTGCGGCGGCGATCCATCCGTCGTTGTAGATGGCGCGGTTGCCCATCATCTCGAAGTACTGCGTCGTTCGCTTGCCGGGCGCGGTGGCGGAGTCGAAGGTCGACGTCATGCTGATGCCGTCCATCGGCTGCTGTCTTACTCCGTCGACGGAGACAGGCTGTGGGACCTTCGCGACTTCGAGGATGGTCGGCGCGATGTCGGTCACGTCTTCAAACTGCGTGCGGACTTCGCCAACGGTTTTGATGCGGCTGGGCCATGAGACGACGAGTGGATCGCGCGTTGCGCCAAGGTGCGAGCCGATGCGCTTGCCCCACTGGAACGGCGCGTCGCCAGCCCACGCCCAGCCCACGGGATAGTGCGGCGTCGTGCGCGGCCCGCCAAGCAGGTCGAGCTTTGCGAGCATCGAGGAGGTCTCTTCAGGCAGGCCGTTGATCTCGCTCATCGCGTTGACGGCGCCGTTGAGTCCGCCTTCAAGGCTGGCGCCGTTGTCGCCGGCGATGTAGACGATCAGCGTGTTGTCGAGCTGACCGGTCGCCGAGATGGCATCGATCACGCGGCCGATCTCGTGGTCGGTCTGGGCCATGAATCCGGCGAAGACCTCCATCAGCCGCGCTGCGACTTTTTTCTGATCGGAGGAGAGCGAGTCCCACGCGGGGATAGAGGCGGGCCGCGGCGTCAGCTTCGTGTCGGGCGGGACGATGCCGAGTTTTTTCTGTCGTTCGAGGGCGAGTTCGCGATAGCGGTCCCATCCCATGTCGAACTGGCCCTTGAACCTGTCGATCCACGCCTTCGGCGCCTGTAGCGGAGTGTGCGTGGCTCCGGTCGCGAGGTAGAGGAAGAAGGGCTTGCTGGGTGCGAGCGACTTCTGCGACCTGATCCACTCGATGGCGTGGTCGGCGAGATCTTCGTTGAGGGTGTAGTCGTCCTTGCGGCCGGGCGGCGCGACCATCTCGACGGGCTGCGTGCCCAGCGTGAGCTCGGGGAACCACTGGCTGGTCTCGCCGTTCAGGAAGCCGTAGTAGTAGTTGAAACCCTGGTGCGTGGGCCAGTGGTCGAAGGGGCCGCTGAGTGTGTTCTCACGCTCGGGGATGAGGTGCCACTTGCCGATGGCGGCGGTCGAGTATCCGTTGTCGCGCAGCACCTCGGAGACGAGCGCGGCGCTCTTTGGGATGGCCGCGTTGTATCCGGGATAGTCGGTGCTCCAGTTGGTGATGGTGCCCATGCCGACGTTGTGGTGGTTGCGCCCCGTCAGCAGCGATGCCCGCGTAGGCGAGCACATGGCGTTGACGTGGAAGCGCGTGTAACGAAGGCCGTTTTGTGCGAGGCGGTCGAGTGTTGGCGTGGGGATGAGTCCGCCGAAGGTGCCGGACTGCGCGAAGCCCGCGTCGTCAATCAGGACGAGCAGAACGTTGGGCGCTCCCGCGGGTGCTTCGACAGGCGATGCGGGCGAAGGTGTGGAGGTCGCATACGTCGTGCCGACGGTGCCGCGAAAGGGAGCCGGTGGAATGGGGAGCACAGTGCGGTCGATGTCCTGTGCTGACAGCCATGGCTGGTGAAGCGTGCATAGCGCAGCGGCGGAGATAGACAGGAAGGTGCGGAAGGCGCTGTAGGACATGGTTGGCACCTCAAACAAGGCGTAGCGAAATGATCGCACAGACGGGCAGCGGGATCGTACCCTCCGGCGCTATTCGATGAGACTGCGAACGATGGGGGCTGGGGACTTTTTTGAGTCTTATTGTTGTTTCAACGCCTGCAACCACGGACTTGCGGGCGTGGCCAGCGGCTGGCGGTCGAGGTCCGTGGCGTCGTTCTCGGCCACGCGGTAGGTGGCGAAGAACTTGTTGAGTTCCGTGGTCATCTGCTCGATGCGACCGGCGTGTTGCAGTTCGGAGTAGAGGTTCTCCGTCTCACGCGGGTCGGCCTTCAGGTCGTAGAACTCGTTTGGGAAGCTGACGCCGCGAAACGGGTAGCGCAGGATGAGCTTGTAACCTTCGCTGCGCACCATGCGCGCGTTGCCGTACTCGCAGAAGACGGTGTCGTCGCGCTGCGGCGTCGTGGTGCCGCGAAGGTGCGCGAGATATGAGCGGCCCGGCGAGTTGATCTTGCGCGCGGCCTCTGTGTCGGGCGTTGCATTGGCGGCTTCGAGCAGCGTAGCGAAGAGGTCGCAGTGATTGACCACGAGATCGGAGGAGAGGTCACGCGGCACGCCTCCGCTGGGCCACGCGATGGCGCAGGGGATGCGGATGGACTCCTCGATAAAGTTTTGCGGGATGGTGGCGTTGCCCTTCTCCCAGAAGCCGTGGTGGCCGGCGTTGAGGCCGTGGTCGCCGGTGTAGACGACGAGCGTGTCGTCGAGCTGGTTGCGCGACTCCAGTTCGTCGAGGATGCGGCCCACTTCACGGTCGATGGCGGAGGCCGCCGCGTAGTACTGCGCGTGCTTCGCGCGTTCGACGGCGGGATCGGGCGAGATGGGAATGGCGGCCTTGCCGTGAACGGTGTTGAAGCTCTCGTGCGGAATGTCCCGGAAGGTCGCTTCCTTGTACTTCGCGACGATATCGTCGGGCATCTCGGTGTGCGGCGAATGCGTATCGGTGTAGCCGACGAAGAGAAAGAATGGCTTGGCCTGCGTCGACGTCTCGGCGTAGTGCGAGCGCAGGAAGCGCAGCGCCTGGTCGGTGAGTAGCGGCGACTGAAAGCCCTCCGCAACGACCTGTTTGCCATTGTCGGAGAACTGCTGCTTGCCCGCGTGCGGATACTGGTTGATCCAGTAGCTGTACCAGAGGTCGAAGCCGGGATGCGGCTCGCGCTCCTGGCCGCAGTGCCACTTGCCGACCAGGCCAGTGTGGTATCCCGCGCCGCGCAGCAACTCAGAGATGAGCGTCTGGCCCTTGAGCCAGGGATAGGCGTAGGCCTGCGTCGTCTCCTCGATCCAGTCGTGGACGCCGTGTTGCGAGGGCATGCGCCCGGTAAAAAAACTTGCGCGTGCGGGCGAGCAGACCGGGCACGTCGTAAAGGCGTTCGTCATGCGCACGCCGCTGCGCGCGATGCGGCTCATGTTGGGCGTATGCACCTCGGAGTTTCCATACGCCTGCTGAAGCCACTGGCCGTGATCGTCGGTGAGAAAGACGAGGACATTGGGACGCCCGGCCTTTGGGGATGAGAAGGATTTTGCTTTCGCTGTGGCAGCAGGGAGGGCTGACGTGGCGAAAGCCGCTGCACCCAATGATTTCAAAAGCTCCCTGCGTTGAACCTTCATGACCGTCCTCGGCCTGCATCGTCCACGATACTACGTCGAGCACTGACGTTTATCGTTGAACTGAGTCCGGTTGTGAATGGGTCTCGGCAAATAATGAAGCCGGAGATGAAACCTCCGGCTTCATTGCATCTAATCTGTGTCCTACCGTTTTTCGGCGGCGGTCCGTTCGGCGATGGCCTTTTTGACGAGCGCATCGGCCTGGGCGAGACGTGCCCTGATCTCGGCGTCGGTGAGCGAGTGGCCGCTGGGGCTGGTGGCGTACTTCGAGCCGTCGGCGTTGATGGTGATGTGCGTTCCGTCCCGGCCGATGTAGACCTTCGATTGGTCGGGGTTCGTGGTGTAGCGTGTGCCGTCGGCCCCGGTGTAGACAACCGCGCCATCGGGCCTGGTCGTGAGCGTAGTACCCCGGTTGATGTAGACGGTTGAGCCGTCGGGATTGGCGTTGATGCGCAGGCCGTTCTTGTCGATGATGACCGCCGAACCGTCGGTGGAGCGGATGTTGACTCCGTCGTTGCCGATGTCGACGGAGTCGCCGCCGCTATGAAGAGAGAACTTCGGCGGTGGCGGTAGCGGCGGCACGGGAGGCAGCGGTACGATCGAGGCCTTCTTCAGGTTGATGTCGCCCTGGCTGGTGGTGATGCGGACCAGAGGGCCGCCCTTGCCGACCGTGCCGGAGTAAGACTTATGGTTGGAGTCGTCGCTGCCAGTCTGGGAGAGGTCGAAGTCGTTCTCCAGGTCGCCGTTGGTTGTCTCGGCCTGAACGACGAAGCCGGAATGTTCCGGCAGCGTCAGGCCCACCGTGCCATTGCGGTTTTCGATGGTGACGTTGCCCAGCGGCGGCGCGCTGGTGACATCGACCGAGCCGTTGCGGTTGGTGACGGAGACGTCGCCTGCCACGCGGTCGAGCGTGATGTTGCGGTTGCGCGTGGCCAGGGTCAGCGGGCCGATGGCCTGGTCGACGGAGAGGTCGGCGTTGGGGCTGATCTCAACCTCGCCATCGAGCCGTCCGAAGCGGAGGTCGGTGCGGCTGGTGTGGAAACGGATATTGCCCGTGATGTGCTGAAGGTGTGTCGTCCCGAAGAACTCGCCGTCCATGGTCGCGGTGCCTGCGATCTCCGAGAAGCTGAGATCGCGTGCACGGCCCTGGATGGAGACCGGGCCTGTGACCGAGTGCGCGGAGAAGGACGAGTCGCCGTTGTTGATGCGGGCCGTGACGGGGCCGGTGATGCCGGTGATAGTGATGTCGCCGTGGTTCGAGGTGACGTTGACCGGCGCCTTGATGGAGGCGACGCGCACATCCCCGCGGTTGGAGAATACGGTCGAAGGCGCGGCTGCGGGAACCGTGATGGAGATGTCCGCGCGGCTGCCTTCGATGGAGGGTAGCGAGACCTTTACGGTATCGCCGTCGGTGTCGATCTTTGGCGCAAGCTGTTGCGCGCGGGAGTCGGCCTCGGAGTCCGATCGCGTATAGACCTGCTTGTGGACTTCGATGTGAATCTGGCCGTCGTCGCTGGTGCCCGAGACGGAGACGTCGCCGCGCGGATTGTCGACGGTAAGCGAGCCGTTCGCAGGAAAGGCCTGCGCAAGGGTCTGGTCGCTCTCGTGCTTGTCGCCGAGGAACTGGTCCATGTTGTCGGGATCGATGTGCCACCTGCGTGCCCACGATCCGTCGTGGACGCCGCTGAAGACGATGCCGGTGACGCCGAAGATCAGCAGCAGGGCGAAGACGCCTCCGCCGAGCGTGCGGCGGCGGAAGCCGGGCTCGTCGGCGTGGAAGTAGTTGTCCCATCCCCATTCGAGCAGCATGACGACACCGACGACGACCAGCAGCAGCGGCCACCAGCGCGAGTACCATATCCAGAAGAAGGCCGAAGAGATGTGGCCGGTCTGTATCAGCAGAAAGACGACGCCGACGGCGATCATCAGTAGCGGGCCGATGATTGAGGTGCGGCGGCTGCCGCGCATCTGCGCGCGGTAGGCCTGCTGCTGGGCGCGGTAGTAGTCGCGCTGCAGACGCGCCTGTTCACGCATGACGCGACGCTGATAGCGCCAGTCGCCCTGCGGCGGCGGTGGATACTGACCGGGAGGATACGGTGGCGGTTGGGTGGCCATGGCTGTCTAGCGCCCTTCCTGGTTGTTCTGGTTCGGCGGCTCCTCGGTTGCGGCCGTAGGAGCGGCGGAGGTCGTGGAAGCGGCCGGGGGAGCCTGGTAAGGAGGCACAGGAGGATACGCCGGAGTCGCAACCGAGCTGTAGACGGTCTTCTCCGCGAGAACCAGCAAGCCGGCAACGATGATAAACAGCGGCCAGCTTCTTCCAAAGGAGAGGATATGGAAGTCGGCGAGGAAGAACATCACTCCGACGAGGATGACCCAGATCGAGCCGCGCAGAGCGCTGAAGAGGCGCAGGCGGTAGAACGCGGAGCCGTCGTCGGCCAGCGTCGCTCCCGTGGCGGTCATCTTGTTGTAGAAGATCCAGACGCCCAACAGGATGAGGAAGAGCGGGAAGACAACGTGCATCGGAAAGCCACGGAAGATTCCGGAGTTGCCGACGAGAAAGAGCATACCCAGGCCGATGAGCCAGATGGCCCCCACGGGGAAGCGGTTTCGAGGCGCGGGGTACGCGTTGGGATCGAAGGCCGGAGGGTTCATGTAAGGGTTGGCCGTTGGCGGGGTGTAGCTCTGCCACGGCGTCTCCCACGGTTGTTGCTGCGGGACAACCGGGGCGAACGGAACGGCAGCGGGTGGAGTGTAGGGATTGGCCGGGGCGACATAGGGATCGGCGGGAGGTGGCGCAGAGGCGGTTGTTGTGCCTCCTGTCGCCCATGACTTGCCGAAACCGAGGCGTTCGCCGAGGTCGTTCAGGCCGAAGGGGTTGGGCAACGGAGTACCGTCGCGCCGCGCGGCCGCGGTCTGGTAGGCCTCGAAGACCTGGTAGAAGACCCATCCCGCGATGAAGAGCCCGAAGATGCCGTGATTGTCGGCCAGCGAGACGAGGACGGCGAAGACGATAAGGTGGGCGACACCCTTGGCGAACTGGCCGTTGTACATGGCGCCGACGCCGGGGATGAAGCCGAGCAGCGCGGCAAGCCCGGGGTTGGGCGCACCGCTTGGGGGTAGCGGGGGGATCGCGCCACCCGCTGCGTAATTTGCGCCGGGGTCAGGATACGCGCCGGTTGGGGGTTGTGAAGCTGCGCCTGTGGGTATTCCCGAGAGCTTTGCTGCGAGGCAGGGCTCGCAGTAGATGGCTGTGCCCACGACGCGGGTGCACTCCTGGCAGAGTGGTTTGCCGCAGTTCTGGCAGAAGGCGGTGCGTTCCCGCTCTGGATGATTGGCGCAGTTCATGCCTGGCCCCCTTGCTGGTGCCTGAAGACGTTGGGAGTAGAAACAAATGAGACCTGTTCAAGACGACGGGCCGGCTGGGGGGAAAGGCCGGACTGTTCGTTGCGCGATGCCGATGCCGTGTATTGCAGCTTCTGCTGCGGCAGTACGCTGCGGCTGGATCCTGAGCGAGGACGTGGTGCGCTCTGTTTTTGCTGGGCAGGAGACTTCTGGTCGTTCTGGTTCTGGTCGTCCTGCTTCTGATCGTTCGAAGGGGCGTTCTTGCCTGGAGAAGGCGCGGGAGCGGCGCTGTTGCTGGAATCGTCGCCCCGCAGGTCCTGCACGCGCGACTCAAGCTCATAGACAACGCGAAGGTTGTCCACGGAGCGCATGACGCGCGCGTTGGTGTCGTAGAAGCTGCGCTTCAGGCTCGAAGGCTTCAGGTCGCTTAGGCGAAGCTGCGTCACATGCACGCCAGTAAGGTTCAGCGTAAGCGCGATCGAGAAAAAGGCCATCGCCGCCGTCATGGCCAGCCGTGGCTGCATGAAGGTGTGGCGGACGGCCTGGAGCCGGAAGGCGTTGGCGACGCGCTGGCGGAAGGGAAGCACGTTACCCGTCGTGTAGGCGGCGGGCGAGGCCGCCGCCGGGGCAAGCATGGGCTGTCCGAACAGCGGATTGGCCTGGGGCGAGGCGGAGGTGGTTCCGGCGCTTGCAGCCGGACCGGTGCTGGCGAGAATTCGCTCCAGCAGGTTGGCGGCAGGCTCCGGCTGGGGGGTCTTGAGACGCATCAGCCACTCGGCGCCGCGCCGCGCGTCGATGTACATGCGGGAGCAGTCGGCGCAGGCGATCAGGTGGCGGTCGAAGACGGCCTGTTCGTCGGGCGAGAGGGCACCGTCGATGACGTCTGCCAACATGGCCTCGCACTGGGCGCAGAT
>JAFDVV010000091.1 GCA_018268775.1 Acidobacteriota bacterium
CCCGATCCGGCTTCGCGCCGCCAGGTCGCAGCGCTCGTCACCGAGTTGATCAAGTCGCCCAAAGCAAATAGCGACGCGCGCGCACAGCTTGGCCGCATCTTTGCGAGCTGGATCGCCGCCGCACCGGCCGTCGAGGCGCAGATGGACCACTCACCTCTGCTTGCAACAGCGCGCCCTCGCGCGCAGCAGCTTGCGCAACTGGGCAAGGCCGGCCAGCAGGCCCTCGAATACCTCGGCGGCAAGAAAGCCCCTGCGGGATGGAAGCAGTCAAAGCTCGCTGAGATTGAGGCCGCTCGCAAGCCGCAGTCGCTCGTGCGCTTCACCGTGCTCGATCCACTGCACGATCTCGTCAACGCTGTGCAGTAGACAGTCATGAACCGTCATTCTGAGCGGGTGAGAAAACTTTTAGAAGTTTTTGATTCTGCACCGCCTAAAATGCGCGATTTTGGCTGTGTAGAAGTTGTGCAGACGATTCGTGTATTTTTCGTCTCAAATGACAGTTCTTAGGATACCGGCCACGGAGGTTGAAACGGGCAGCTTTCGCTTGCGGTGCGCCGAATAGTAAAGGGGCAGGTCCCGGAGGAGGAACTTGAGTCCGGGCGCGCAGCCGGCGAGCGAGGGGCCGGAGTCCAGCGGATGAGGGGGCGGGGAGAAACCTGCAAGGGTTCTTCCCGCGCGTTTTTGGGCAGCGTAAAAGCGGGCGGCAGATTCGCCGCCCCTAAGAGAGAGCGACCTAACCAAGAATGCGCTTATCCGTGAAAGCCTCCACGAACCTCTGCTCGGCAAGGTTCTTGTCCCACAGCTTGGCGAATCTTTCGTGCTGTTCGTGCAGTTGAGGGTGGAAGCAGTAATTGCCGTCATGAATAAAGCGGCTCCATTGCTCGATGCCTACGCGGTCATTTCTCCAATAGAACGGATTCAGATGTGCACCTCCCGCAAAGCCAAGCTCGAAGCACATCTCCGGATCGCGCATCAGGTCGCCGTTCTGTTCGGTGTAGTGGGCAACGGAGACAGCCGGAAGTCCGCAAGGGCCGGACTCATCCATCGCCTCGATGACAAGCTCCATGTATGGTTCGTTGGTTATCTTGAGGTAAAGGCCAGGATGCCATCCCCCGGCCTTCCTGATAAGCTCCAGAACGGTCTTCATGCCGCCACCTCCGCAAGCTCTGCTTCGGTGGCGGGTTCGTCTTCCTCATCCGCGACGGGCGGCTCCAAGGCAGCAAGGATGTCGGCGGCGGTCTGCTGAATAACCTCCAAGCTCTCGGCCAGCAAGGATGCGTTGCCGTGATACAGGTGGATGTAATCGGCAGACGCGGAACCTGTCACCAGCCCAACGGCTTTACCGACAACAAATGCGACGGCCTCGGCCTCGGTTTCACGTACCGTCTTCGTGGTTGCCGTGCGGCGTTCTGCCTTATGCAGAAGTTCGTGCGCCGTTTCATGGACAAGCGTGGCGAAGGTTTCGGCCTTGGACTGTCCGGGCAATATGGCGATGCGCCCGCCGTAGCTCATGCCAAGCGCAGGCGCAATGTTCGGGTTGTAGACGAGCTGAATGCCTTTGCCTTGTACAAACGCGGCCAGCCGTTCCAAGTTCTCGCCGGGATCGCCGGAGACTTCGCGCATCTCGGGCAGGTCTACGCCGTCGGTCTGCGAAATATCGAAGACATAGGCGTTGCGGAATCCGAGCAAGACACGTTCGTTTTGCTTGGTGATGTCCTTCTGTGCTTCCTCGTCTTTCTTGCGGCGGACGCCGACGATGGGAGCAAGGATGCGAATGCCTTTCTGTCCAGCCTTCACATTGCGGCCTAAGTTCTTCCACGTCCAGAACCCGGCTACTCTCGTTGCGGTGGGCATCTGCCGAGCAATCTCCAACACGTTTCCGAAGCTGTAGTTATGGAAGCGGCTCATGGCGGTGAGGTAGTTGGTGAGAGCGTCGGAGTGTCCGGCCTCCAACTGCTCAATGAGGAGCTTGATGTTGGCGGCGATGAGTTCCTGTTTGGTGTTGGGCTTCTTGCTGTCGATGGCGGCTATGGTGTTGGTGCTGTTCATGGTGTTTGCTCCTTGTCGGCATTTGCTTTTGCACGTCCGCGTGGTCACGCGGCATGTACATGCCGAACGCCTCCTGGCGAAGGCGGGGGTAGCAAACGGAAAGGTCTTCGAGCGAAGCTTTTTGGGGGGACCGCTTGCGGGGGAGCCAAAACCCCGAAGGGGCGAATGGCCTTGCAGAGCGCGGGGGGCAGAGCGCCGCTAGGGAAGGCTTGGTTTCCTTGTAAAGTGCGCCTCAGCGCACAAGATTCACAGGGTCGCGTTGCGGCAGGACACAGGCCGCTGGGGAGGGTGGCGGAAGACGCGGAACGTGGCTGGAGACAGGCGAGGGGCGTTAGCCCCTCCCTGCTGCACATGGATGGCTGCTCGTTCGTCTCCAGATTTGTGAGGAATAGCTATCTGCCGATGCTGTATCCGTAGCCGTGTTCGATCTGCATCTCGATCTTCGGCTCTGGTGCAGAAGTGGCTTTCTCCATGCCGATCTGCGGCGTATGCGCGCTCTGCTGCGAGACATCGCGTCCGAGTGCTTGCCCCAGCTTGCCAAGGTCATTGGTGAAGAGCTGCGCATCCTCTGCACCACGCGAGATCGCCACGTAGGCCATGCGGTTGTTGAGCAGGTCTTTGGCGGCAAGCTCGGTATCGACATGCACCAATACACGGTCTGCGGTCTGCCCTTGACTGGAATGGCTCGTCACCGCGTATCCATGATCGAAGTGAGGATGCTTCGCAGGATCGATCTGGACATTCCGTCCATCGTCCATGCGCAGACTCATCCGGACATCCTCGATGCGCTCGACCGTCGCCAGCTCACGGTTGGCGATCTTCAACTCATTTACGGGAACGGTGAACTGTACGCGGTCTCCCACGGAAAAGGCACGCTCTTCTTCTCGATAGACAGAGACGCCCGATTGACGACGCGGATCGTAGCTTCGTTCGATTCCGTCCTTGGTCTCCACAGTCACACGGTTACTCCGCGCGTCCACATCGGTCACGCGGGCATACTCGCCTTTGCCGATGCCGGTTTCTTTCGACGCACGGCTGTAGCGAACAACATCACCGACTTCATAGTTTTCCGCCCAGGTGCGGGCCGCGCCGGTAAGCTCCTGTCGCGGCACAAGCGTTCGCACGGTGTGCTCGTCGTGGCTCACCACTCCGCGCACCTGCAACTCGGCATGGATGACCTGATTGATCTCCATGCGCGAACGATTGTCGGGAGAGACCACCAAGGTGTTTTCACGGCTCCTGGCATACTCCTTCGCAATGGCTTCGATCCGCTCTTCCCGGCCTTTGAACTCGTGGATACGACCCTGTTGATCTAACCGTTGAATCGCTCCGACCACATCACCCTGAGCAAGTTGTTCGACTACCTGCCTCAGCTCCGGGTCTTTCTGTCTCACGATCTGGTCGAGCGAAACCGTCTTCATGCCTGCCTGCTGCAATTGCGCAAACGGTCTACCCGCTTCTACCGCCTCATGCTGTCGCTTGTCGCCCACCAGCAACACGCGGTCATTCGGGTGCAAGCGTGTTAGGAACTCGTGCATCTGCTTGGTGGATGCGAGAGAAGACTCATCCAGAACGTACAAACGCCTCTCGCCGGTATCCGGCTTCTGGCCTCGGGCAAGATGCATCTGAAGCGTGGATGTTTCGATTCCGGCTTCGCCAAGCTTCTGCGCCGCGCGAGAGGTCGGCGCAAAGCCTTGTACTGTGTAACCCTCTCGCTCCGCACCTTCACGAACTACAGCCAGTGTCGTTGTCTTACCAGCTCCGGCCACACCGTCCATGCCGACGATTTTCTCCCGCGAAGCGAAGAGCTGCTCCACCGCTTGCCGTTGCGAGGCGTTTAGCTCAGGGTGCCGCTCCACAGTATCGAAGCGCTCCCTCCCTTCGAGCAGCATGGGATGGTGATACCCGCGCTGATTGCCATTTTCGAGGATGCCGACGATCTCGCGTTCCGTGCGGACCATTTCAGCAGTGGTGATCTGTGGGCCACGCACAGAGGACGGAGCCTGCCGGAACTCACCCGACTCAAAGCGTCGATTCACCTCCTGTCGCACCTGACTGTACGTGACTTCTCCCATGCCGCGTTGCAAAGCGATGTCGTATAAAGCACGGCGATCCTGCACGGCAGACTTCTCAAACAGATGGTCACGCGCGTAGGTGACGGCCTGCCGCGCAGCTATCTCTGGGCTTCGTTCCTGCTGATGTCGCTGGCTACGCTCCCGCGCCGCTGCTACAACATGGTCCGCCTGATGCCCGAATGTCGCTGCCAATTCGCGGTGCTGCCGTTGTACTTCTTCAGGCGATAGCAACTCTTTCTTGTCACGAGTGGAGCGCGCTGCAATCTGGGCGGCTCCGGCACCATCCAAACCCTGTTCCCGAAGATGGTCTTTGATCTGCTCCCGGCGAAGGCTTGATGCTTCCAGATACTCGCGCGTGTAGCCTTTGATCTCCGGCTGGCCGTACTTGCCGCGCTCAATCTCATAGCCCAACTGCTGCAACCGTGTGGCCAACTCGGCCCTGTAGATGGCAGTGGCAAAATGTTGCGAAGCATACAGCTCGCGCGGTTGCAACGAACGTGTCTGTCCATTGTCGCGTTCGGTGACATTGAAGATTACGGAGTGCGTGTGCAACTGAGGAGCAGCATAGCCTTCGACTGGACGCGCGGTATCGTGCTCGAAGGTTGCTACCGCAAACTTGCCGGTCGTCTCGGGCGCGTGGACATTCCCGATGCGGGCTTGCGCGTAGTGCTGCAACTCGTCTAGTGCCACGCGAACACTCTCACGGTGCGCCAGCCGCACCCGCTCATCACCCCCAACCAAGGCCGTCAGCGAAACCGACTTCGGCGCAGAGAATGTCGCATCCCATCCTGCCCGATGCTCCATGCTCGTGACTTCTTTGCCGTCCTTGCCTTCATAGGTGCGTGCAACCTGATGCTGCACCATCTGCGCTTGCGTGAACGGATGCTGACCTTCGGTCAGCCGCGCAAAGTGCTTGTCGCCTACAGCACCGGACAGACCCCACTCTTTCGCAAGTTGCCCCTGCCACTCGCTATAGCCTTGCTGGTCCCGGCTCCAATAGTTCTGCCGCTCCGACGCAAACTCCCGCTCATGGTACGTACGTACCTGACCCGCTGACAACGGTTTGGACAGCGTCAGCATAGAGAGATTTTATGCCTGGAAACTCTACATATCCTTACTTGTCGTTACTAACCGAGGGTTCCGGATCGAGTAGAGCATCAAACTTCGCACTAGCCAGATGTCTCAAAAGAGAAAGTCTCGATACATTTCCCCGCCCGGTTAGGCGGTTCAGACTTCTTGATCCAAGGTGTACGGAACGTCTATCAGGATCTGCCTTTGGGCCTCAAGCTCCGCGTCTCGATCAATCTTTGCGGCTAACCAAAACGCGAAGTAGCGAGCGCCAAAGGTGAGCGCCGTAAAGATAATCAAATCGAATAGCCGCGCCCACTCTGCATGGAAGAGCGCAGCCAGCATTCCCACCGGCACAACCCCGACACCTGCCAAGAACAAGCCTACAACGACGCCGCCAACACCCCAAAAGGCGAGAGTTGTAAGCAGGCCGTCCATCCAAAGTCTCAGCCCGAGAAAAAGAGAGACGTACATGGTCGAGGTTGCGGCGAATGTCCGGGTCTTCTTGAATGCTGAGAGAGGTAAAAGGACCAAGAACAACACGGCGACAGCAAGGACGGCGAAGAGCTGAATCCAGGGGTAAATCTTTGCCGTGATCCATCCAGCACCCTCAATCAACAGTCCAACTACAGCGAGCAAGGCCACAATGAACACAAAGCCTAGAAGCGCTGTGCCACCTGATTTAAGTTTGCTTAGCAAGGCAAGTCCTCGATTCTCTAGGCGACGCTAGGCCCCTTCGTTCTTCTGTAGAAGAGATACGACAATCCAACTCACAAAGACCAATGCAGCGATGAGGTTTATGTTGCTCCAATCAGAACGGTGCATCCGCATCGGAATTATCGGATTGAATAGCAGGGCCACCGCTCCAAATACCCACACCCACAACTTTCGTTCTGCAACGAAAGAACAGTGAGCGAGATATAGGCCTATAGCGCAGATGGTCACTCGCAATAGAACGTAGAAAGAGTATGGCCAGTGTGAAAAGGCAGCTACAAACAGGAATGCGATAGCCCCGAGAGCTGCTATGAAACCGTCGCGTTCGAAAAACCGGCGAGTGCGCAAGGGAGGAATTCCAGCGTGATCCTGCAAGGTGGTAGATGAAGGTGAAACACTGATTGAGCGATTATGTCATCGCTGTGACCGTCTCGAAAGGGAAAGTTTGGGGGCTGAAGCCTTTCCATAAGTTCGTCCCGATAAACGCCGCTTGCGTCATTCGATGCCCTTGCTCTCATCCCAACTGAACCCTTCACGCTTCACCACTGGCTTTTCATCCAAAGGCAAAATGCCCTGAACAAGCTTCTTGGTCTCAGGAGCCTTGGCGGGCGGCGCGGTCTTCACAACCTCAACGTTACGTGGTCGTGGCTTTTCCATTGCTCGCTCGACAAACTCCGGCTGACTGCTATTCTTCTTGGCTGGCCGGAACCTTACGGGTACGACATGATTCTCAAGCTTG
This sequence comes from Acidobacteriota bacterium, assembly GCA_018268775.1. Lineage (GTDB taxonomy): Bacteria > Acidobacteriota > Terriglobia > Terriglobales > Acidobacteriaceae > Edaphobacter. Next base: position 6,646 of record JAFDVV010000091.1, read on the forward strand.
ATGAACCCGGTAAGCGGAGCAAGCCCGGCGATCTCGGAAGCCATGATGAGTGGTTTGGTGGCGATCTCCATCGCAAAACTCTTCTTTGAGCGAAGCAGTCCCATGCTGCGTGATTCCTTCAGCCGCTCGACCTCGATCTCACCGATACTTTCGGAAATCCACTTGGCAGCGCGTGCCTCGGAGGTCTTAAGGAAAATTTTCGTGGCAGGCTGCGAAAGCATCGCTTCCGCGTCCTGGCCGTAGCGCTTTTCCATCTGGCTCCGCCCCTGAATCCCCATGACGACGGGATTTCCGTACTTGCGATTCTCGGTCACGGCGGTATGAAGCTGAGGCAGTTTGTTCAGACTAGCCAACTCATCAAGCACAAACCAGACCGGCTTTACCGCAGGGTCTTCGCAGTAACCCATCATGCGCAGGATGAATAAATCGAGCCATACAGAGTGCAGCGGCAACACCTTCTCGCGATAGGCGGCGGAGGATGTCAGAAAGACCCAGCGCTTGCGCTCGGTATACCACTCGGCAGTCGCAAACGTCTTGCGCGTATGCTCCCACTCGGGCAGCAACTCCAGGCTATCGGCGACCATGTTGAGGCTGGAGAGGACTCCCGCACGCTGCGCGGGAGCACCGGGATCGAGCAGAGCCGCAAGTGGAGTTCCTTTGACCGCCGCCTCAATGTATGAGGGGTCGGCCATCATCCGCAGGATGTCTCTGGGCTGTGGCTTGTTCCTCAGCAGATGAGCCAGCACACGGCGCGGCGCATCAGTGAAGAACGCTTTTTCGTACTCCTTCTCCGGCAACATCGCGGCGGCAATGGTGGTAGCTGTTTCCGGTCGGTCAATCTCGTCTCCAAGGCCCCAGTACGGACAGCGCTGATCGAGCGGGTTCAGGGTCAAGTCGCCCCTTTTCGGATCGTAGAATTCACCCAGAAAGTCCATCGCCGGGTCATAGATGATGGCCGTCTCACCCCTGTCCTGGACCTGACGGAGAATCTGCCGGATGGCTGAAGACTTACCCGAGCCGGTGTCACCCATCAGCAGAATATGACTCGATTCCAAGCGCTTCGGAATGGAAAAGCTTGGTCCCGGAATCACCTTACCGAGCACGCCGTCCCGCTCCGTCCGGAACCGGATTCCGTCTTCACCGGAGCGACGGAAGACGTTGAAGGCGGACACCAGTTCCGGGCCTTTCGTGCGGCGTCCGTGGCGCTGCTCATGCTTCCGGCTGATGCGAACTTTATGGCCGAACAACAGCCACAGGGTATACAGGAAAAGCACTGTTGCCGTCAGGTAGAGGACAGGCCGCAGGAAGATCAGCCAGGCACTGTCACCGTCATAAATAGTGTCCTGGAGATATGCCTTCAGCTCCGCTGCGCGAACTTTGCCGGGTGGCAGGATGGTAATCCCGCGCCAGCCCTCCGCAATGGCCTTGGGGCTTAATGCGAACCGTTGTTTTGGGTCGGAACTCTTGACCGCATCCTCCGGCAAGAGCGGTTCAGGCTTTCGTCCGGGAGCAGTCTTCTCGGCGTAGCGGACAGTGGTCAGCGCGGCGGGATACGGGCTCAGTGTGGAGCACGCCGCATAGGTTCCGAGGTAGAAGTTCTGGACGGGATTCATCGTCCA
>JAFDVV010000092.1 GCA_018268775.1 Acidobacteriota bacterium
GATGATGGGCTTGTGCAGGTCTTCTTTGCTGAAGCCGACGCCGCGCAGGTAGCTGCGCGCAGCGGCGCGGGACGGGCCTTCGGTGAGGACTTTGGAGTACTTCTTTGCCGGGCTAAGTTCGTTGCTCACTATGCTCTCTTTTCTGTGAAAGACCTAACGCCAATTTGCACGGATGAAGCCGATTCCAGATCGGTGTTCATCGGTGTAGATCTGCGTTAAGCAGTTGCAGTCTTCGGTGCCGACCAGAATTCCTTGTTGTGCTTGTCTTCAAACTTGTCCAACGACTTAACGTGGCGCAGCGTCAGGCCGATGTCATCGAGTCCGTTCAGCAGGCAGTACTTGCGGAAGGGATCGATCTCGAACTTCGCGTTGAAGCCCTGCTCATCGGTGACGGTCTGCGCTTCGAGATTGATGGTGATCTTGTGCTCGGGGTTCGCGGTGGAGCGTTCGAGCAGCGTCTTCACCTCGTCTTCGGAGAGGCGGCAGAGGATCATGCCGTTCTTGCCTGCGTTCGAGAAGAAGATGTCGGCGAAGGTCGGCGCGATGACGGCGCGGAAGCCGTACTGTTGCAGCGCCCAGGCGGCGTGCTCGCGGGAGCTGCCGCAGCCGAAGTTCTTCTCGGCGATAAGGATCTCAGCGCTTTTGTACTCCGGCTTGTTGAGCACGAAGTCCTTGCGCTCTTCGACGTGGTCGGGTGTGTCGAGGTCGTAGCGCCAGTCGAAGAAGAGGAAGTCGCCGTAGCCGGTGCGCTCGATGCGCTTGAGGAACTGCTTCGGGATGATCTGGTCGGTGTCGATGTTGGGCAGCGGCAGCGGCACGGCGGTGGAGGTGAGGATGTTGATCGGTTCCATTAGCGCTTGGCTCCTTCCGCCTGCTTCCATTTGCGAATGTCGGTGAAGTGGCCGGTGATGGCTGCGGCTGCGGCCATCTCGGGTGAGACGAGATGTGTGCGGCCTCCGCGTCCCTGGCGGCCTTCGAAGTTGCGGTTCGAGGTGGAGGCGCAACGCTCGCCGGGCTGAAGAATATCGGGGTTCATGCCGAGGCACATGGAGCAGCCGGGCTCGCGCCACTCGAAGCCCGCGGACTTGAAGATGGTGTCGAGGCCTTCTTTTTCGGCTTGATGTTTGACGGCTTGCGATCCGGGTACGACCATCGCGCGAATCTTTGTCGCAATGTGGTGTCCCTTGATGACGGCCGCAGCGGCGCGCAGGTCTTCGATGCGTCCATTGGTGCAGGAGCCGAGGAAGACGGTGTCAATCTTGATCTCCTCCATTGGCGTGCCGGGCTTGAGGTCCATGTACTCGTAGGCGCGCGCGAAGCTCTTGCGGTCGGCCTCGGACCTGGCATCCTCGAGCGTGGGAACCTTCGCGTCGATGGTCGTCGTCATACCGGGCGATGTCCCCCAGGTGACGGCGGGCGCAAGCGTTGCGGCGTCGATGTGCAGTTCGCGATCGAAGACAGCGCCTTCGTCGGTGGGCAGCGCCTTCCAGTGCGCGACGGCCTCGTTCCACGCTGCGCCGGTGGGCGAGAAGCGGCGACCGTTAAGGTAGGCGAAGGTTGTCTCGTCGGGAGCGATCATGCCGGCGCGCGCACCCGCCTCGATGCTCATGTTGCAGATCGTCATGCGGCCTTCCATCGAGAGCGCGCAAATGGCGGAACCTGCGTACTCGATCACATGACCGGTAGCGCCGTCGGTGCCGATCTTGCCGATGATGTCGAGGATGATGTCTTTGGCCGTAACACCAAAGGGAAGCTCACCGTCGACGGTGATGCGGAAGGTCTTCGGCTTCGACTGCGGCAGCGTCTGCGTGGCCATCACGTGCTCGACCTCGCTGGTGCCGATGCCGAAGGCCAGCGCGCCGAATGCGCCATGCGTCGAAGTATGCGAGTCGCCGCAGACGATGGTCATGCCGGGCTTGGTCGCGCCAAGTTCGGGCCCGATCATGTGCACAATGCCCTGCGAGGCGTCCTGCACGTCGAAGAACTCGACGCCAAAGTCGGCGCAGTTTTTGCGCAGCGTGTTGACCTGTGTCGCGGAGATCTGGTCGACGATGTGGAGGCGGTCGTAGGCGCTCGTCGTCGGAACGTTGTGGTCGACGGTTGCGATGTGCCGGTCGGAACGGCGCAGCTTGCGGCCCGCCATACGCAGACCTTCAAACGCCTGCGGCGACGTGACCTCGTGGACAAGGTGGAGGTCGATGTACAGGATCGTCGGCTCGCCTTCGGGTTCAGCGACTACATGTTGCTGCCAGACTTTTTCGAATAATGTCTTCGGTGCTGATTGGGGTGCTTTGCTCATGAGTGTGCTTTCTCAGGTGATGTGCCGGTTTTGCCTGCGGGTGTAGCTCCCAACGATGTCGGCGGAACAATGTGCGGAGTTCCGTCGGGGTCGACCAAAACGGCCGATTCGATACGTTGCGGTTGAGTCGTGTTCCAGTTCGCGATGCTTCGTATCAGCGACCTCGGGATTCTTGCAGCATCGATCGGAGCGCTCGAAAATACCCACAGGTTGAAGCTGGCGTTGGGGTCTGCGCTCTCTCTCCCCTGCGTGGTCCAATCGGTAGCGGCAAAGACCAGCAATGGGTGCGGGCCATGCACATCCACCCACAACATGCCCTGGTTCGGGCAGAGATGCGGCACGCAGCCGTAGATCGTCAGATAGCGGTCTTTGTCTGCCACAACCCGGTCGAAGACGACACCAAAGTATTTTTTTGCGACTTCAGCAAGCGGTGGCCTGCCACCGTCCCAGAACGTCTGTGGCGCGCGAAGCTTCTGCTCCAGCAGAAGAGAAAACCGCGCATCGCTCACCAGGGCAGACTCTCGTCCATTCGGCGCAGGTTGCGTGTATTGCCACATCCATGACAGGTCTTCGACCTGTGGCTTCTCGCGGTGCCACGGGGCCTGCCCGCAAGCCCCAGCTACCGGCATCGTCAGCAGGGAAACGGCGGCGAGTTGGAGGAGACGGCGCATTATTTTGCTGCTGACTTCTTTCTCGTAAGCAGGACGAGCACGTTCACCAGTACGAACATGACCACCGCTGCGATTGCCAAAGCGACGGGCGAAGCGCCGAGGTGCCAGCGGTAATAAAGAGCTGCCGCTACGGCAATGTTCATCAGGGCCAACTTCACTCGCCAGTTCATCATCTGCGCTACACCGCGTGCATCGCCTGACGGCGGTCGATGGACTCGGTCAACGCCTGGTGCACTCGCTTGCCCATCTCCTGTGTAGAGACGAGCTGTACGTTTTCGCCGCCGCGTGCGATATCTGCGGAGCGATAACCCGCGTCGAGCACTTTTTGTACGGCCTGCTCGACCGCGCGGGCGTCCTGCTCAAGACCGGCGGAGTGACGCAGCACCATCGCGGCGGTAAGAATCGCGCCGAGCGGATTGGCCTTGCCTGTTCCCGCGATGTCAGGTGCGGAGCCGTGCACCGGCTCGTAGAGATTGACCGCGCCGCCGATGGTCGCAGAGGGCAACATGCCGAGCGAGCCGGTGATAACGCCTGCCTCGTCGGAGAGGATGTCGCCGAAGAGGTTTTCCGTCAGCACAACGTCGAAGTTCCTGGGGATATTCATGATGTGCATCGCCATCGAATCGACGAGCTGGTGTTCGAGCGTGACCTCCGGGTAGTCCTTCGCGACCTCGGCGACCGTGGCGCGCCAGAGCTGCGAGACTTCAAGCACGTTGGCCTTGTCGACGGAGGTGACTTTCTTGCGCCGCTTCGATGCAAGCTCGAAGGCAACGCGCGCAACGCGAACAACCTCGTCGCGGGTGTAGCGCATGGTGTTGATGGCCTCGTTCGTCTCCTTGTTCCACCAGCGCGGCGAACCGAAGTAGAGTCCGCCGAGCAGCTCGCGCACGAAGAGAATATCGACGTCCTTCGTGACCTCGGGACGCAGCGGTGAACTCGCCGAAAGAGCGGAGTACGCAACCGAAGGACGCAGGTTGGCGAAGCCGCCGAGCGCCTGGCGAATCTGGAGCAGCCCGGCCTCGGGGCGCTTGTCGGGTGTCAGCGAATTGAACTTGTTGTCGCCGACGGCACCAAGAAGAACGGCGTCGGACTCGAGCGCGGCGTCAAGTGTCGCGGTGGGCAACGGCGTTCCCGATGCTGTGATGGCGACACCGCCGATCAGCCCTTCGACGAAGGAGAAGTCGTGCCCGCCGAGTTCGGCGACGGCGCGCAGGATGTTTGTGGCTTCGCGAGTGACTTCGGGACCGATGCCGTCTCCGGCGAGAACTGCAATTTTGAGGCGCATTGTGCTCATCCTTCAAAAGAGGTTGGCGGGTCTGTTGCCCGGCTGCCGTGTTTGGCCGTTCGACTAAATTGTTACCGCTGCGGGAGCTTTTTCAGGCTTCAGCAGACCCAGGATGTCCTGGTCGTAGATGGACTTCTTGCGGTCGGCCAGCTCGGTGAAGCGGTGATAGACCTCGTCGAGCTGGTCGCGTGTCAGCGTGTGTCCAAGCTTTTCCAGGCGGTCGGCCAGCGCGCGGCGGCCGGAGTGCTTGCCCAGCACAAGATTCGTATTGCCCGCGCCGACCGAGGCCGGAGTCATGATCTCGTAGGTCAACGGGTTGGCCAACATGCCGTGCTGGTGAATGCCGGACTCGTGCGCAAAGGCGTTGGCGCCGACGACGGCCTTGTTTGGCGCGGCGCCGAAGCTGATGCACTCGGCCAGCATCTGGCTGGTGGGGAAGAGCTTCTCCAGCTTGATGTGGTGAGTGTAAGGGAACCTGTCGTGGCGGACCATCAGCGCGGCGGCGATCTCTTCGAGTGCGGCGTTGCCGGCGCGTTCGCCGAT
>JAFDVV010000093.1 GCA_018268775.1 Acidobacteriota bacterium
GCCAGCGACGGATTCACGCGGCGAACCTGGCCGCTGTCGAGGATGATGTTCTTCGCCACGAACTGCTTGAAGCCCGCGCTGCTGCAACGAAGCTCATAGGTGCCGGGCTTCAGCTCGTTGAGCTCGAAGTCACCCGTGTCCGTGGAGACGACCTCGCGGATCTTCTGCCCGGTGACAGGCTCGTAGAGTTCCACCTGGGCCTTGGCGACGACGCTCCCGGTTGCGTCCGTAACCGTGCCGCGCAGCGTGGCATTCACCGCCTGGGCCCTTCCTGAAGCGGTAAACCCCAACAGCAGGAGAACCACCAAAATGAGTTGGAATCCCGACCATCTGCCGGATGGCCCGGAGATGTCGCAAAGACGGGGGGGAGTGTTGAGACAGAACATAGCGGCGTGACCTCTCTGGAGAAAACGACCTTTTGTGACGTGTAGAGGGAGTATGATTACGTTTTGCTTCGTAGTCAACTATTTTTATTATATTATTTTTATTATTTGTCATGCTAATGATATCTTTGCCCGGTAGAACACTCCAAAAAGAATGCTTGAGTAGCTGCCCATGATGAATCGCCGAAGCTTTCTGCAGACTGCCGCCGCAATGGCGGTGATGTCCTCCGTACCTTCAAGGGCCAATACCCGGTTGCCGATCCGTATGGCGGTTGAGTACAACATGCTGCCCGAGAGCCTGTCGATCCTGCAGCGCTTTCAGCTTGCCAAAGATTCGGGCTATGAGCAGATAGAGTGCCCTACGACACCGGGCCAGGCCGATGCAGAGGCAATGAAGACAGCCTCGGAGAAGGTCGGACTACCGATTCACTCCGTCATGAACATGGACCACTGGAAGTATCCGTTCTCCTCAGCGGACCCGGCGGTCGTGGAGAAGGGCCTTGAAGGCGCGCGTACCTCCATTCGAAATGCCCACCTCTGGGGGGCCTCGACGGTACTACTGGTGCCGGGCGTGGTGAATCCGCAGACGTCGTATAAGGATGCGTACACGCGCTCACAGACAAACGTTCGCAAGCTGGTCCCGCTGGCCGAGGAGTTGAACGTAACGCTCGCGCTGGAAGAGGTCTGGAACAAGTTTCTGCTCAGTCCTATAGAGTTTGCACGCTACATCGACGAATACAACTCGCCGCATATACGCGCCTACTTCGATGTGGGCAACGTCGTCCTCTACGGCTATCCGCAGGACTGGATTCGCACGTTGGGCAAGCGCATTGTGAAGCTGCACATCAAGGACTTTTCGTTCCGGCGCGACAAGGCCAGCGGCAACACCGTGGCCCGCTGGGTGTCGCCTGGAGATGGCGACATCGACTGGACTGCCGTCCACGCGGCGCTCGAAGAGATTGGCTATCGGGGAACGGCGACGCTTGAACTCAGTTCCGGCGACGCCGATTACCTGAAGGATATGCGCCGCCGCTTCGCTCTGATCCTGTCCGGCGAGATGCCTTCCAAGGCCTAGCGGACAATCTTTACGCTGCACTCCATATGCGGCCCAAACTCAGAATCTTTTGGTTTGCTTATGCTTGCTATTATTTCGACTATGCGATTGACCAGCCTCTGTCTGCTGCTGATGGCCAGCCTGGCGCCGGTGGTTGCTTTTGGGCAAGCCCCCGGCTCCGCGCTCCCTCAAGGTGCGCACCGTGAAACGGTTCAGCGCTCCTGCTCAACCTGCCACGCCGTGCAGATGTTTACCGGGCGCAGGATGACCCGGGAACAGTGGGGCACTACCGTTTCGGACATGATCGGACGCGGAGCGAAGATTACCGATGACGAGTTCGACCAGATCGTAGGCTATCTCGCGTTGACGTTCCCTCCCAATGGCAACGCGGATACAGCGGCGACGAAGCAAGCGAAGGCTCCGCGCAGGCCCAGCTTGATGGACCAAGTTGGCCCCAGCGACAAGCAAGTTGTCGATGAAGACGCCGCTGCGCTCGGCAGGACGGTCTATATTGCGCAGTGCATTACCTGCCACGGAACACACGCGCGCGGTGGCGGCCGTGGCGCCGACCTGGTGCGGTCGGTGCTGGTGCTGCACGATCGTTACGGCAGCACGATTGGGCCCTATCTTGCGCAGGGACATCCCAAGGCGAAGCCGGTGGATCTGACCAAAGAGCAGGTGGTGAACTTGTCTCACTTTCTGCATCAGCAGATCAGGGACACGCTTCGCTCGGGCCCTTACAATCACCCGTTGAATATCCTGGTAGGCGACGCCAAGGCTGGCAAGGTTTACTTTGAAGGCGCAGGCGGGTGCACGAAGTGCCACTCCGCAACCGGCGACCTGGCCCACATTGCCAGCAAGTACGATCCACCTGCACTTCAGCAGAAGGTCGTGTTCCCAGAGAACCGCGCGATCACCAAGCAGGGTTCGGCCTCGCGCCAACACGGTGTGGCGACCGTTACCGTCACAACGCCCTCTGGAACTACGGTGACTGGAGAACCATCGAATATCGACGACTTCAATGTCTCTTTGCGAGATGCGGCAGGCCGATATTTCAGCTTCAGGCGCAGCCCCGGCCTCAAGGTAGAGAAGCACAATCCTTATGCCGGCCATGAGGCGCTTCTCAAAACATACACCGACAAGGACATTCACGACGTCGTGTCGTATCTGGAGACCCTGCAATGAAGCTTCATGCGGCCCTCGTTCTTGTCCTGTCCACTTTTGTTTCCATGCATGTCGCGGGCCAGGAACAGCAGACAGGCGCTGGCCTCGATCCAGCCGCGCTGGTCCATCCGGCACCGGATTCCTGGCCAACCTACAACGGAGATTACTCGGGCCGGCGCTTCAGCACGCTCACTCAGGTCAACGACAAGAACGTGAAGTCGCTCAGCCTTGCGTGGCTATACCAGCTACCGAATGTGGGCGAAGGTGTCGTCCGGCGCCTTGCGGGGACGCCGATCGTTGCGAACGGCGTCATCTACATCACTGTACCGGACCACACGTGGGCGATCGACGCGCGCACAAGCCGTACATTGTGGCACTACGAGTGGACCTCCAAGGGAGGCATTCACCTTGGAACTCGCGGCGCCGGCATCTCCGGCAATTCTTTGTACTTTGAGACGCCGGACTGCAACCTGGTCGCTTTGAACATTGCCGATGGCAAGAAGCTTTGGAGTACGCCCATCTGCGACCTGGACCAGATGTACTACGCCTCGGTGGCCCCCCTGGTGGTGAAAAACCACGTCATCACCGGCGTCAGCGGCGACGATCTGGACCGCCCTGGATTTCTCGAGGCCCATGATCCGCAGACGGGCGCGCTGCAGTGGCGCTGGTCGGTTGTGCCCAAGCCGGGCGAGCCGGGTTCTGAGACGTGGCCCAATGCCGATGCCATGGCGCACGGCGGCGGCATGACATGGATCTCACCCACCTACGATCCGGAGCTGAATCTTCTCTACATCGGCACGGGCAATCCGCAGCCGGTGCTTGCCGCCAGCGGACGCGAGGGCGCCAATCTCTACACGGAGTCCATCGTGGCTCTCCATGCCGATACTGGAAAGATGGCATGGTACTTTCAGCCATCGCCGCACGACACCCACGACTGGGATGCAGTGCAGACACCGGTTCTGTTCGACGGCGAAATCGACGGCAAACCGCGCAAATTGCTGGCACAGGCAAGCCGCAACGGCTGGTTCTTTGTGCTGGATCGCGAGACCGGGAAGAACTATGTCAGCTCCGAGTTTGTGAAGACAAACTGGACCAAGGGACTGGATGCCAAAGGACAACCGATTCCCAACCCCGCCAAGGAGCCGCAGATTCCCGGTGTGCTGGTCACGCCAGATGCCTCAGGCGGAGTGAACTGGGAACCGCCGACGTTCAGTCCGGCAACGGGACTGTTCTACGTCAACGCCACACACTCGTATTCGATGTTCTACATCTATGACGACAGCAACAAGCCTGAAGGCTGGGGGGGCCAGCAGAACGGTCACTGGTCTCAGGCAATGCTGCAAGCCATCGACTATCGCACCGGCAAGATCAAGTGGAGCCACAAGTGGGAGACACCAGGCAATAAAGGCGGACTGCTCAGCACCGCCGGAAACCTTCTGTTTGCAGGCGACCCGAACAACAATCTTGTCGCGCTCGATGCGACCACCGGCAAACCGCTATGGCACGTCAACCTGAGTACAGGCATGTCAAACGGCCCCATCACTTATGAGTTGGATGGCCACCAGTACCTGCTTGTTGGCGCAGGCGACAAGCTGTTTGCCTTCGTCATGAACTAGCAATGTTTCAACCTCCCGCGATCCTGAATAGCCCTTGACCATCGCCACAATTGAGGATTTTTCAACCTCGGTAACGGCAACATGGCCGAAGGCGAGAACCTGTGCAGACCGCATGTGAGGCAGGGATCACACAGCAGCTCTACACCGTTTGAGACCTACAGCTATCTGCCTGACGGAAGCAGGATGGAGAAGAAGGGAGCGGACGGAAGCTCCACCGGGTACGTGAACTTTGGCGGCAATATCGTTGCCGAGGTAAACCAGAATGGCGCGTGGACGAACTATATCTACGCCAATGGCAGTAGAATCGCCAGGGTGGAAGAGAACGACATGGCGATGCACGCCCATGGTACGGCAACGAGTACGGCTTATGGGTCGGAGTCGAGTTGGCTGCTTCATCAACTAGATGGATACACCGTCAAGGCAGGCGACAGGCTGAGCTGGCGGCAATACCAGAGCAATGTTGCGGGTGGAATTCAGGACATATTCTTCTGGGTCTGCGGCAGCAACTATCATCGCAACAACGTGGATACCACCGGTCAAGTGATTACCCAGGGCAGCGCCTCCAACGTCTGGCAGCAGCGGACGATGGATTTGACTGTGTTCGCCGGCTGCACCGTGCAGACGTTTCGACTTGGCACCTGGAACTACTCCAACCTTGGCGATTGGGACGTATGGTTTGCGGATATGGCGCTGACCAGCAGCGATGGCACAGTCATTCCGCTCTACAATCGACAAAGCGCGATTGCAGCCGACACGTACCAGACCACGAACGTGACCAGCCCCAGCTTCACGGTCGATTCCTCGACCGTCCCCACGGACTCAGGCATCAACTACGCGACGACGTTCTACGCAGGCGACCACCTGGGCACAGCTCAGATGGAGCTTGCCCTGGGAGGATGGCCGGTCTGGAAGGGAACCTACTCCCCCTATGGCATGGAGTTGACCTCGCTGCCAACGTCCAACCACTTCAAGTTCACCGGCAAAGAACGTGATACAGAATCAGGGCTCGATTACTTCGGGGCCAGGTACTACGGTTCAAGCATGGGACGCTTCATGTCACCTGACTGGAGTGCTAAGGCTGACCCAATACCATACGCCAGATTGGGATATCCGCAGAGCCTGAATCTCTATGCGTATGTGGAAAATAACCCGCTCTCACGCAGGGACCTTGATGGGCATTATTGGTGCAATAAGGCACCGGGATCACTCGCTTGCCAGAATGAAAATGCCTGGGATTCACAACACGGAATTCTGACCGATGGCTCAAAAAATGCCATTGCAAATTCTGCGCTGACGGGTCAACAGCAGAAGGACTTCACAACAGCAGTCGAGAAATCGGCGGGGAGCGCAAACATCGATCCGAACGTATTGGTTGGAATTGCGCAAAATGAATCCACACTCGGAGCGAATATGGACCCCGACGGCGCAGCTAAGGGGCTCTATGGAGTGGAAAACGGTCAGATGAATCAGATGAATAAAATGTTCAAGCTCGACATGACAACGTCAGATTTATTGAGCTTGACGGCCGGCAGCATGATGAAAGTTTCGACGGGTGTTGCCGATTATCTCGGGCACTACGCTGATCTTTACTCTAACCGGACAGATCCGAGAGGTATCGACATCGCGATTGGTGTATGGAGAGTAGGAATCGGCAACGTGCGCACGGCTCTCAGGAATGACAATTTTTGGGATTACGTTGCGCCTAATGATCGCTTCAAAGAAAAGCTTTCTCACTACATCGATAACGCGGAGAGATATGACCATTAATCTCGCTAGTAGACTTGGACTGTTTTCGTGCGTTGCATGCTTGTCTCAAGCACTTTGCCAAGCGCCGCTACCGGCCACGGATATGCACTTGGTCGCGAATATTGTCGAGAAAGATTTTGGCTCGGTAGACAACATTCGTACGATTGGAATGACAGACAATCCGCTTGGCAGATTTGATCTCGTCGTGGTCGGCAGCAAACCACGAAATGCTGGTTGGCGGGCGGAGGTAATCAGTGTTTCAGATCATAAAGCCACAACGACATGGGATTCGGCGGTCTCTGCTGACAGTCTTGAGTTCTCAAATTCGGGGCCCAAAAGCGTCGTCATAAACGTGAAGGACTATGATTACGATCTGATGATAGAGGGTTGCGCTCCTCATTTGTGCTACGACGGCATTAGCGGGTTCCTTATCTTTTCGGGAAAATCGAAAAAAACAGTTAAGGCCAAGGTCGTTACTAAAGGCTTAGATCAGACGTTCTCCCGAAATCCAAAGTATGACGTGACGTTCTCTCCCAATATTGACGACATTTCGAGGACGGCGCTAGAGAACGCAATCTGCCACGCACGTACACTGAGCAACAAGCCCGGCCTGCCCTTTCGCTGTCACGTTACATAATGTATTCCTGTGCGCACCACTTCGCCCGGCAAAGAACGCGACACGGAATCAGGCAACGACTACTTCGGGGCCAGATACTACGGCTCCTCAATGGGAAGGTTCTTATCGCCTGATCCGGTGTTCATCAGCGCCCAGCGTTTGATGGACCCGCAGAGCATCAATCTGTATTCGTATGTGCGGAACAACCCGCTAGGGCTGACCGACGACAGCGGCCTCGACTTCTACCTCGCTTGCCAGACTTCGGATCACTCAGGTTGCGGCCAAGTTCAGAACGGCAGCTCGTCTGTGTGGGTGCAGGGGCAAGGTTCCGGGAAGGACTTCCAAGCGTTCGATGTCGATATGAACAAGCAGGGCGATCCGAGCGCGGGATACAGGACTGGGTGGCCCGCATCTGACTTGTGCCGCAAAATCGGGTGCCCCATATCTGGCAGTTTCATCGCTAGATGTGGGATCATTCGAGCGAAGCTCGAACCGCTTCAATCATCCATCGTTCCCTCCAAACAGACACCAGGCCCAGGTCGTGAAGACCCTGGGCCTTTGTTCGGTTCTATACCTGGGTCACAGTCCCTTGAGTGCGATGGCGGCTACGAATCCTGCTGCCACCTTGCACTGCGCAACCGTGCTGCCCGCCGTTGTCTGCACTCTGTAGCCAGCGGCGAAGTCGCCGCCCAGGTTGGTCGTGTCAATGACGGTGTAATCGTTGGCAGGGAACGTCCCCATGCTTGCCCCTTCTCCCGCGTAGTCGTTGCCACAGAATACCCATACCAGGTCGTTCGCACCGACCGTCATGGTTGGCGTACTGATCGACGAGCCATAGACGCATCCAGTGTCGCAGGTTCCAATCGTGTGGCCGTCCATAGGAGACGATCCAACATTGGTAAACTCTGCGACCACGAGACGCGATACCCCTGAATCGGTTGTCTGGACGACAACAGGCGTATTGCCCGCTGGGATATTCGCAAAGATGAACGTAGCAACCGTACTCCCTTTCGCCGTATCTATCGGGCTGCTCAGGGTAGTCCCGTTGACCGTGACAGTCGGGTTCACCGTGGCGGATTTGACGTAAGCGTGTGGTGTTGGCCGGGTGTACATCGAAGGTATTTCGTTTGACGATGTTTGGATGGTTGACTCTGAAGTGAGTGGTGGGATGGTGTTGTCCCCACGTCGCCGTCGCAGTGCTGAGGAGCGGCGTCTGATTGTGGAAGAGACGTTGGAGGCAGGCTCTTCGGTGGCTCGCGTGGCGCGGAAGCATGGGATCAACGCGAACCAGGTATTTATGTGGCGGCGGTTGTATCGCTCGGGTCATCTCGGAGGGGCGCCAGCGAGCGGGCTGACGTTGCTCCCGGTGACTGTGTGCGATGACGCGAAGCCTGCTGGGGGTAAGTCCGTCACCTCCGATTCGGCTGGCGCGGTTCATATCGAATTGCCGAACGGGGTACGGGTCAGCCTCGAAGGCAGCGTTGATCCTGCTGTCGCTCGTGCGGTGCTTGAGAGTCTGCGCTCTTGATCGAGATTCCTGCGGGCACACGGATCTGGCTTGCGGCAGGCGTGACGGACATGCGGCGGGGCTTCCACGGACTCAGCGCCCAGGTCCAGACGGTGCTCGAACGGCAGCCGCTCTCGGGTCACGTCTTTGTCTTTCGCGGAAGACGAGGCGACATGCTGAAGGTGCTCTGGTTTGATGGTGACGGCCTATGCCTTTTGTCGAAGCGACTTGAACGAGGGCGATTTGTCTGGCCGCAGGCAAGCAGTGGAACCGTCTCACTCAGCCGCGCTCAGCTCTCGATGCTGCTGGAAGGGATCGACTGGCGAGCACCCATCCGAACGACTCAGCCGGTGTTGCAGGTGTGAGTCTTACTCCTTTGCCCGCGCGGCTTTTCTGCTTTTAATAGACGACCGTTTATGCCATACTTCGCACATGCTGACGGCCCCGCTTCCCGATCTCGACTCGCTTGATCTCGAAGCCGCGAAGGCACTGCTGATCGCTCAGCATAAGAGCTACACCGCGACCTTGACCTCACGCACCAGCGAGATCGAACGGCTCGAACTGCTGGTAGACAAGCTGCAACGCATGCTTTTCGGGACGAAGAGCGAGAAGGTGCTCCGGCAGATCGAACAGCTCGAACTCCAGCTTGAAGAACTCCAGGCCGCCAACGCCATCGAAGAGAAGCACACAGCCTCCTTTGAACAGCCTGTTGTTGCGAAGCCCTTCCGCCGCCCGCTCCCCGAGCACCTTCCGCGTGAGGTCCACACGCATAGGCCGGATCATGATGCTTGCCCCGATTGCGGCGGCAGTCTGCGTGAACTCGGGCAAGATACCGCCGAGATGCTGGAGTATGTGCGGGCCTGCTTCAAGGTAATCCGCCATGTGCGTCCGAAGCTGAGCTGCGACACCTGCGACCGCATCGTGCAGTCACCGTCGCCATCCCGTCCCATCGATCGTGGACTCGCCGATCCAGGCCTGCTCGCTCATGTGCTGGTCTCCAAGTATGCCGACCATCAGCCGCTCTATCGACAGTCGGAGATCTATGCCCGTGAGGGAGTCACCCTCGATCGCTCCACACTCGCCGGATGGGTCGGTGCTACGAGTGAACTCCTTGCCCCGCTTGTCAACGCGATCCGCACTCACGTTATGTCGGCAACCAAGCTGCACGCCGACGATACGCCTGTGCCGGTACTTGCTCCGGGTAACGGCAAGACCAGGACCGGCAGGCTCTGGACCTACGTTCGCGATGACAGACCGGCCGGGGATCGAACTCCTCCCGCCGTCTGGTTCGCCTACTCGCCCGACCGCAAGGGCGAGAACCCGCAACAACACCTGAAGTCATATCGAGGCTCGCTGCAAGCCGATGCCTACGCCGGCTTCCAGAACCTCTATGACGAAGGCCGGATCGTCGAGGCCGCCTGCTGGGCACATGCCCGGCGCAAGTTCCATGAGATCCATATCGCGCATGCGTCGCCCATCACCAGCGAAGCGATAGAACGGATCGCGGCTCTCTACGCCATCGAAGCCGAGATACGCGGCAGCACGCCGGAGATCAGGAAGGAGATTCGACAGACGCGGGCCAGACCTCTGATCGACAGCTTGCACACCTGGCTTGAAGTCACCCTCGCGAAGCTCTCACGCAAGTCCGACACTGCGGCGGCGATCCGCTATGCCCTCTCGCGATGGACAGCCTTGACGCGCTACATCGACGACGGACAGCTTGAGATCGACAACAACGCCGCAGAACGTGCGCTGCGCGTCGTGGCCCTCGGACGCAAGAACTACCTCTTCGCCGGATCGAACGCCGGCGGAGAACGCGCGGCTGCCATCTACTCGCTCATCGGCTCAGCCAGGCTCAACGGACTCGACCCCGAGATCTATCTCCACCACGTTCTCACCCATATCGCCGATCACCCCATCAGCAGTATCGATCAACTACTACCCTGGAACGTTTCACTCACAGCACAATCGATCAGTCCTAAATAAGTGTCCACATAACTTCATGTGGACACTTAACGGAACGGAGTAATCTACCTCTTAGGTTGCCAACCTGCGCCGAGTTCTCGACCGCTTGAACTGCTGGTTCACGGCCTCCATAGAAAAAATATCCGGATCAAAATCGTCGCCAACCCACTCGCGCATTTCTGCATAGCGCTTACTGCGTGGGTTCTTCAGCGTCTTCAGCAGGTCATGATAACCACCTGTGCCTCCACAGTCTTCCGGCGGACAGGCAAGCCGTCCCGCCACGCACACCGGATAGCCCGGATATTCAGCTTCAGAGCACTCTTCGCGCACGATGACGTGCTCCCAATAGTCTCCGAAGTCATATACATACATCATCGAACTGCCGATTGACGGCAGTGCTTCGCTCAGCCCAACACTGCCCGGCTGCCGCACCGTGGAAGCTCTCATTTCTCTGGGGAGACCGACTCGGAACTCATGCATATGGCAGCTCTCCCATCCCATCGCCGTTTGCAGCACCTGGTGCAATCGTGCAAGCGTCACCTCGGCGGATACCACCAGCCTTCGCCATATCTCAGGCTTCGTATCGCATAGCGCGACCTTGATCTGCAGTATTCCTTCACTGCCATGAATTTCATCCGTCGTCATTGCGGTGCTCTCCCGCCACAGCATACCGCCTAACTCACCACAAATAAACTGTACTTGCATAGACGGCCTTCACCGGACGCTTACATTGAAGCTCTGCGGATCGCTCGCGTCGTAGCTACCGTCGTAGGGGTCGGGACTCATCCATGCAGACCATCGAGAACGGGACGACGACCTTGTACGCCTACAACATCGCCGGGCAGCGCGTGGCCAGCGATGCCTACCACTTCGCCCTGCTCGACCGCGACGCCGACGACACCCACCATGCCCAGTTCCGGCAATACTCCTCGACGCAGGGAAGACGGTGGATTCAAGGGACAAGTGCAA
>JAFDVV010000094.1 GCA_018268775.1 Acidobacteriota bacterium
AGATCTCGGCGAAGCTGACGCACGCGCGAGGGACGGCGGGCGGCACGCTCTATCGGCAGACTCCGCGCGACGGTCTGACGCGGCTCAATGTGGAGTTGCCGGTGCTGCTTCGCGCGGGCGAGTGGAAGGCGGCGACGGCGGCGCTGGAGAAGAGTTCGCCCGATCCGGAGCTGAAGATCCTGGCGGGTCTGCGGCAGGCGATGCTCGATTACACGCAGGGGATGCTGGCGCTGGAGCATGGCGGCGCGAAGGCCGCGCGTCAGTCGGCCGATGCGCTGGCGGCTTATGTGAAGGTGCAGCCCACGGTGGAGAAGGACGACATGCCGGGGATGCCGATGTCGTATACGGCGAAGGACGCCATGGCGAAACCGCTGCACAGCTTTCTCGACGTGGCTTCGATGGAGCTGACGGCGAGCGTGTTGCTGGCCGAAGGGCGCGGCGTCGAAGCGGACGCGATGTTCACGAAGGCGGCGGATGCAGAGCGCGCGTTAGGATATCGCGAGCCGCCGATGTACATCCGCCCGGTGGGCGAGACGCGCGGTGATGCCTTGCTTCGCGCGAAGCGTTACGACGAGGCGAAGGCCGCGTACGAGGCGGCGCTGAAGGAGCGGCCGAACTCGGGGTATCCGCTGTTTGGAATGGCGCAGGCGGATGCCGGGGCGAAGAGACGCCAGTTGGCGACGGAGGAGTACGCGCGCCTGCTGGCGGCGTGGGCGAATGCAGATGCCGATCTGCCGCAGGTGCAGGTGGCACGGGCGTGGATCGAAGGCCAGGCGGCGAACGGACAGTAGACCGCATTGTTGGGCGAAGAGGCAGGTCCGAGAGAGTATTCTGTTGCGCAAGAAGAGGAAGGCGATGCCACATACTCCGATGGAACGGCTCGCGCAGGGTCAGCAGCGGCGCAAGTTGATGCCGCGCGTCGACCATGCGACGTGGAACCCAAAGCTGCGGCGCGAAGACCCTTTGCGGCTGATGCAGGCGTCGATGCGTGGGCGTGTGCCCAAGCTGGTGGCGCTGAAGTACGAGCGCATGGCGGCCTCGCCGTTCGGGTTCTTCCGCGGAGCGGTGCCGGTGATGGCCTACGACCTGTCGCTGCTGAAGACGCCGGGGATTGCGGCGCAGCTTTGCGGCGATGCTCATGTGCGCAACCTGGGGGCGTATGCGGGGCCGGACGGCAGGCTGGTCTTCGACATCAACGACTTCGACGAGACGATTGCAGGGCCGTTCGAGTGGGACGTGAAGCGGATGGCGGCGAGCCTGGTCGTGGCCGCGCGTGGCTCGCACATGAGGGAGACGGACTGCCGTGAGGCGTCGCAGGTGTTTCTTGAGCAGTACCGGACGACGATGCAGGCTCTGGCGAGGCTGCCGGTGTTGGAGATGGCGCGCTACCAGGTGCATCGCCTGCGTTCGGTGGCAACAGTGGGCGGAATTCTGCGGATGGCTCAGCGGGCCACGCCGGCGCATACGCTCGCGCAGTTGACCGAGGAAAAGAGCGCCGGAGCCGAGAAGATCAATTCTGGAAAGACGAAGCGCTCGCAGCAGGCGGAGAGGGTCTTCAAGACGCTGCCGCCGGTGCTGACGCGGGTGACGGGCGCGATGGCGGAGAAGGTGGTCGCGTCACTCGGCCAATATGCAAAGACGCTGCAACCGGAGCGAAGAGTTTTTCTGGAGCAGTACAAGCCTGTGGATGTGGCGTTCAAAGTAGTGGGCACCGGCTCGGTGGGGCTACGAGACTACTGCGTTTACATGGAAGGCAATGGAGCGAAGGACCCGCTGTTTCTGCAGATCAAGGAAGAGGCGGAGCCGGGATACGCGCCGTATGTGGGGAAGGTAGCGGGCCTTGAGGCACTGCCGAAGCGAGAGCACCAAGGGCAGCGCGTGGTGAACGGAGAGCGGGCGATGCAGGTGCAGTCCGACCCGCTGCTGGGGTGGACGACGCTGGAGGGCCGCGAATACCTGGTGCGGCAGTTGAACGACCACAAGGCGTCGATCAATCTCGACGACCTGACGCCCGAAGGTCTGATGGAGTATGCCGAGGTGTGCGGCGAGCTGCTGGCGCGCGGACATGCGCGTTCTGGGAGTTGTATGGAGATCGCCGGTTATCTTGGCCGCTCGGAACGGTTCGACGAGGCGGTGGTTGCCTTTGCCACAGCTTATGCGGACCAGACCGAGGCGGACTGGAAGACGCTGACCGCGTGGATGAAGAAAAGCGGCAAGACATTGCCGGACAAGAGCAATCTTGCAGCGCACCGCCATTAAGATCGCTCCTTTTTTAGGAAAGGTCTGATCAAGTCTCGCCGTCGGAGAGGAACATTCCCTCGGGGGTTATAGCACGCTCTTGCTTCCCTTCGTTGCGTCATTCCGACCGGAGCAGGGCGGTTTCATCGCCCTGCGGAGTGGAGGAACCTGCTTTTCCTCATGTCATCCGATATCCGCTTGTGTGTCGGCTCCATCATGTGGCGTTGCGAAAAGCAGGTCCCTCCACTCCGCTCCGCTACGGTCGGGATGACGCAGTTGGGGTGGGCAGGGGATGAAGCCACGCCCTTTCAAAGACGAGACTTAATCAGAGTTTCCTTAGACGTATATCTGAATTTTGTGTCGCGCTTTCAGCGCTCTGTTGGAAAGGGCAAAGAGAGTGCTCGTCGGCCCACCGGTGTACGGGTTTGATTCCGCTGCTTTAACGCTAACGTAACTTTCGTGTAGGATGCTTGCGGCTTATGGACAAGCGAATTTTAGGCGGCGTAATCTTCTCGGCGTTTGCGGCTGTTGCGATGAAAGCACAGGATGCGGCGATGAATCCCTACATGCAGTTGATGGAGAAGGCAGGCACCCACGCGAAGGCACATGGAGCGGTGCAACCGGTGCTGTCGCCGGTGGACGCGACGGTGCTGAACGGTGCGGTCCCCGTGAAGGAGCTGCAGGCGAAGGGCTACAAGGTTGTTCCGTGGACGACCAACGAGCCGGAGAAGATGCGCGCGCAGATTCGCCTGGGCGTTGACGGCCTGATCACCGACCGTCCCGATCTGTTGCAGCAGGTGCTGAAGGAAGAGCGTGCGGCGGCGAAGACCGAGGCCGAGAAGAAATATCTGGCGGGCTTCGATGTGACGGCGCACCGCGGCGGACGCGGTCTGCGCCCGGAGAACACGCTGCCCTCGTTCGAGAGCGGTCTCGACCAACTGACGACGACGCTTGAGACGGACACGGGTGTGACGACCGACGGCGTTTCGCTGATCTGGCACGACCAGTTTCTGAACCCGGAGAGCTGCCGTCGCGCCGATGGCAAGCCGTACACGCTGGAGAGCCGCGTCTTCACAAAGGACATATCGAGTACAGAGGCGCAGAAGACGTTCATCTGCGACAAGGTGCACTTCGGCGACATGCAGAAGAACGACCTTGCGCTGTCGCCAGTTGCGGTGGCGTTTGCGAAGAAGGAGGGGCTGATGAGTCCCTATGTGCCGACGTATGCGGCGCAGCTCTTTCGTTTTGTGAACTTCTATGTCGAGTACTACCGCACGGGCGCGGGCAAGAGCGATCCGCACGCGAAGGAGCGGGCCGACAACGCGGCGCATGCGCGGTTCAACATCGAGACGAAGCTGTTGCCCGACGGTATTGCGACGGACGAGGAGCACCGTAACCACACGGTTGGTCCTCAGGCGTTTGTCGACGCGCTGTGCGGCGCGATCGTGAAGAACAAGATGCAGGCACGAGCAGAGGTGCAGAGCTTCGACTTCAGGACACTGGTCCTGGTCGAGGAGCAGTACCCGAAGATCCCAACGTATTACCTGACAGGCGCGACAAAGCTGCTCTCGAGCCCTCTGGTTCCTGAGTCGTTGCGTGTAGCCGGCCAGTGAGGGCGAACACCGCCCCGATCTTCTGGAGGTCCGTATGATGCAACAGGTCGATTCATCGTCCAGTCACAACTTCGTCATCGCGTGTATACGAAGCGAAGCTAGCCTTGTTCCCATGCGTAAATTTTTCTATCTGCTGACACTGGCACTGGTGTGCGTTGCGCTTCTGCCGGGTCGTGCCCTGGCGCAGTACGAGAACGGCAGCATCGTCGGCTCGGTGCACGATGCCTCGGGTGCGGTGGTTCCCGCTGCGACGATCACGGTGACAAATATCGCGACAGGCGTGGTGAGCACGCGGCAGTCGAACGACAGCGGCGACTACGAGGTACCGGCGCTGCGCGTGGGCCAGTACAACATCGAGGCGACGAAGACGGGCTTCGCTCCCGCGCGCGCGAGAGACATTGCGGTATCGGTGGGTGCCCGCCAGAGGATCGACCTGACGTTGCAGATCGGCGAGACGAGCACCACGGTCGAGGTCACGGGCGTGTCGCTGCAGGTGGAGACGGACACGAGCCAGCGCGGCCAGGTGGTGACGCAGTACCAGACCGCGGCGCTGCCGTTGGTGAGCCGCAACTACTCCGACCTGATTGGCCTGACGACGGGCGTGCGGCAGACGACGCAGTCGTACTCGAGCACGTCGAACACGGGCCTTACGCGCGAAGGATCGTTCAACGTGAACGGCCAGCGCTCGATCTTCAACAACTTTCTGCTCGATGGCATGGACAACAACGCCTACGGCGAGTCGAACCAGGGCTTCTCGAACCAGATCATTCAGCCCGCTCCGGACTCGATCGCGCAGTTCCAGGTTGTGACGAACAATGAGACGGCGGAGTACGGCCGCGCCTCGGGTGCCGTGATCAATGTGGCGTTTGCGCAGGGCGGCAACAAGCTGCACGGGCGCGTGTACGAGTTCATTCGCAATACCGACCTGAACGCGACGGGCTTCTTCCGTCCGCCGGGAGGCAAGAAGCCCGCGTACAACCGCAACCAGTTCGGCGGCAACATCAACGGGCCGATCATCAAGGACCACCTCTTCTACTTCCTCGACTATGAGGGCTTCCGCCAGGTGCGCAAACAGATCTCGACGGCCACGCTGCCCACGCCGAACCAGCTTGCGGGCAAGTTCTCGAAGACGGTCTACGATCCATACGATGGAACGCCGTATGCCGCAGGCACTTCGATCCTGAGTTCGTCGCACATCTCGCCTTCAGCGCGGACCATCGCGGGACTGATGACGCAGTTGAATCCCGGCACGGCGTCGACGAGTAACTTCACGACCTTCCAGCGCTCGAACAACTACACCGACAAGGGCGACCTGCGCCTGGACTACACGATCGACTCGAAGAACACGGTCTTCGTGCGGGCCTCGCACCTGAAGACGAACGCGACGGACTTCCCGATCTTCGGCCTGCCGCTGGACGGCAGCTCGAACGGCAAGCAGCGCATTCTCGACCAGCAGCTTGCGGGCGGCTACACGCGCGTGATCGGCTCGAACCAGCTTCTGGATGCGCGCGTCAGCTTCTCGCGCACACGCGCGGGCAAGTACTCGCTCTCGATCGGCACCAACCCCGGCTTCACCTATGCGGGACTGCCGACCGATCCCATTGTTGCGGGTGGCATTCCCGGCATCAGCATCACAGGCTTCTCGGCCATTGGCCGCCAGACGACGAATCCGCAGTTCCAGAACCCGTCGCTGTTCAACCCCAAGGTGAACTACTCGTGGGTCATCAAGAACCATTCGCTGAAGGCGGGCTACGAGTACCAGCAGATATGGATGGACGTGCAGGACACCAACCCGCTGTATGGCAGCTTCACCTTCGCCGGCGGTTACAGCCGCAACTACAAGGTGACTCCACTTGAGACCTCGACGAGCGACAACACCTTCGCCGACTTCTTGTGGGGAGCGTCGAGTGCGTACTCGCTGTCGAGCTACTTTGTGGCGCAGCTTCGCAACCGCTCGAACTTCGCTTATGTGCAGGACGACTGGAAGGTGTCGCCGAAGCTGACCGTGAACATCGGCGTGCGCTACGAGTACACGACGCCGTACTGGGAGGAGAAGAACCGGCAGTCGAACTTCAACCCGGCGCTGGCGGCGAGCAATCCGCTGGGCGCGATGGTCCCCGTGACATCGACCAACAACAGGTACGGATATCAACCGGACCGCAACGACTTCGCTCCGCGCGTTGGCTTTGCCTACGCGGCAGACGACAAGACGGCGATCCGCGGCGGCTATGGCATCAGCTACTCGCACTACGACCGTGCGGGCTCGGGCAACATCCTTGCGATCAATCCGCCGAATGCCCTCTTCGTCACGGTGACGCAGGCCGCCCCGAATGCGGGTGGAAATCCCGCGACCTACAACCCTATCGACAATGGCTTTCCCAGCAACACGCTCGGATTCAATCCAATCACAGCGAACGTTGCTTACATCGACGGCAGCCGTTATCGCGACAGCTACGTGCACAACTACTACCTCGATGTGCAGCGCAGCTTCGCAAAGAACATACTGTTCGACGTGGCGTATGTGGGCAACCACGGCCTGAAGCTGTTGCAGTTTGGCAATTACAACCAGGCCGACCCGAAGGTGATTACGAACAACAAGTTCACGCGGCCTCTTTCGACCTACGGCGACATCACGATCGCGTTGCACGAGGCGTACTCGAACTACAACGCGTTGCAGGTGCGTTACGAGCAGCGCATGGTTGCGGGGCTTACGCTGCTGAACTCGTTCTCGTGGTCGCATGCGCTGGACAACGCGGGCGCGTCGCTCGAGGCGAACACGCCGTCGATGCAGGACTACCGCAACCCGGCCGGCGACTACGGCCAGTCGGAGTACAACCAGCCGATCGTGAATACGACCTCGCTGGTGTACGAGCTGCCGTTCGGCCGCAGCCGCCGCTGGCTGAACACAGGCGGCATCGTGAACCAGGTGCTGGGACAGTGGCAGGTCTCGGCGGTGAACCAGGCGATGAGCGGCTTCCCCTACCAGATCACCTACAGCCCTCCGACAGCGAACCAGGTGTCGGGTATCTCGGCCAGCTATCGCGGATCGAACCTGTATCGCCCGAACCGTATTGCAGGCCAGCCGCTGAACTCGCTGGACAAGTCGAAGTCGACAGGCACGTCGGTGCAGTACACCAATCTCGCGGCAATCTCGCTGCCGACCAACCCGATCAGCAATATCGGCGGCGTGCCGGTGAACCCGTTCGGCAACATGGCCCGCGACCCCGGCCGCAGTCCCATCTTCACCACGTTGAACCTGGCGTTCAACAAGCGCTTCGACACGCCTGTCGAGACATTGAAGGTGGAGTTCCGCGGCGAGCTGTACAACGCCTTCAACCATACGAACTTTACGCAGCCCGGCAGCGGCATCGGAGTCTCCGGCGCCAACCTGACCGGCGGTACGATTACGAGCACGTTCGATCCGCGCATCGTGCAGTTCGGCGCGAAGGTGCTCTTCTAACTGCTTAACACCGATCTGCACCGATACCACCGATAAAGGCCAATCGACCGCGGATTGGATGGATTGTCACGGATGGTCAATAACGGGAAAGCTGCTCCTCGCGGGGCAGCTTTCTGTTTTTGCGTTATCTATTTAGCAGTTCTATCTCAACAAAATCTACTCAGCCTTTACGAGGTCCCTTAGGTCACTTCCGCCTGAATCCATCCGCCTTGATCCATTTCATCCGCGGTCGGTTGTCTTTATCGGTGCAATCGGTGCAGATCGGTGTTAAGTCTTCCCGCCACATACAATCGTATGGATGGCTTTGAGATTTGAGATACAGGCGACGGCCGAGGGCGGTGGCCGCAGAGGCGCGCTGGCGTTGCCGCACGGCGTTGTGCAGACGCCGGTCTTCATGCCCGTCGGCACTGCCGCTTCCGTCAAGACGGTCGAACAGGGCGTGCTGGAGAAGATCGGGCCGCCAAAGAATGATGGCACGGCGCGTGGCGCGGAGATTATTCTCGCGAACACGTATCACCTTTATCTGCGTCCGGGGCATGAGCTGATTGCGCGCATGGGTGGCGTGCATAAGTTCATGAGCTGGGAGCGGCCCATGCTGACGGACTCGGGCGGCTTCCAGGTCTTCAGC
>JAFDVV010000095.1:0-26038 GCA_018268775.1 Acidobacteriota bacterium
GGAATCTTCGCAAACACGTCCATTCCCATGCGCTGGCTGGAGATGAAGCCGTGCTTCTTGCCGGCGTCATAGGGAAGAGCGCGGATGAGTTCGCAACCATTGTCTGCAAAAGCCTTTGTCAAACCCGCTTCCAGCTCAACCTGCGCGGGCCAGCACACTTCATTGGCGCTCTGCCGGAGGTCGCCGCTTGTAACGAGATAGACCTGCTTCATCTTGTACCTGCCTGACTGTTTATTGTCGAACTCATCCAGCCGCGGAACCACGCATGCAATTCCTCTACCTCCAGCCCGCGCGCGGACGACAAGGGAAAAGGATAACTTGCTTTTGCAAACCCTCGCACCTCGCTGGCTGCCTTCAACCCCCACGGTGTCGGCAATGGGGAGAGGTGCGCAATGAATTCATCGAGCAGCGATCGATCGCGGACAAACTCTTCGCTGCTTGGTTTGCCTGCAAATATCCTTGTCATCAGCTCCGGCAGAGCGCAGGCTACCCCGGAGACAACGCCATCGCACAATCCGCCCCCCAATGCCTCGCACAACGCGCCATCGTTCCCGATGATTCGCGCCGCATTGAGCTTTGACTCCGTGATGGCGCGTACGGTATCCAGCGAGCCGCTGCTGTCCTTCACGCCAACAATGTTGTCGTGGGTCCGGAGCAGGTCAAGGGTCGTCTCGACTGCAAGGCCGGTCGTGAACTGCGGGAGATTGTAGAGAAGCACGGGCACCTTGAGTTGATCGGCGACCGCAAGCGAGAAGGAACGGAGATCGTCCTGCCGGTAGGGAAAGAACCCGGGCATGGGGAGCAGTACGGCGTCCGCTCCACTGTCGGCCGCTATCTTGCCACGAAGCACGGCCCCGCGCACATCGCCGGCGCCGATACCGGCCAGCAGTTTTCTGGAGGGGGCAACCCTTCGGGCGATGTCGAGGGAGTCCCGCAGCTCCTCTGCGGTAGAGAATGGAAACTCACCCGTTGCTCCATTGATGGCGTATCCAGATATTCCATCGACGGAGAGCGATTCGATCTGTCTCCGCAGATCTTCTAGATCCAGGTCTCCCGCTGAATTGCGCGGCGCCAAAAGTGCCGCAAAGACACCAGCATATCCCGTCATTCGATCGACCTTCCAAAAATGCGCTCGCCATCGCTGGCGGCGCTTCGCTTAGAAAATAACTGTTCCCATGTGCCGATCCGCGGCCTGCCAGTCTGCGAGCGGAGTACCGCTCGTGCAGCTTTCGGCTTCGGGATTCGGTCTTTGGGCGCAACCGGAAAAATCATTGACAACAACGTATCAAATCTGTGTCCTGTATGTCGACAAATAAAATGCCGCTATAACGATAACAGCGAATCGGTACGCCAACCATGACTGTGGGCGCAAACGACCCTTGGCCTCTTCTCTATGCGAATGGGAACAATGATGCGGTTCGCGGCTTCGCTCGAATGTCCCACATCTGGCGACAAAGCCACCAGATGTGGGGCACCCGATTCTGTGACGTCAGCGCAACGCCGAAAGAAAACCCCCTTGCTCAGGGGGTTTTGCGGTGACGGTCCAATTTCTGGCGGAGAGTGGGGGATTCGAACCCCCGATAGAGCTTTTGACCCTATAACGGTTTAGCAAACCGCCGCCTTCAGCCACTCGGCCAACTCTCCGAACCCATTTGAGAATGGGGTACAGCGTGATTATAACGTGAGGCCCGGGAATTCCGCGCCTGCTGATTGCATCGACCCTGGCAAGGGCCATCAATCTACCTGGAGACAGCCGTCTTCAGGCCGCTCTGAGCCTTGTTATCGATGAAACGCTGCTGGGCCTCCACAACCTTCGCGCGGGCAAATGCGGCATCCCGCCAGCCCTTCACTTCGACCCGCTTGCCTTCGAGGTCCTTGTAGATCGAGAAGAAGTGCGTCATCTCTTTAAGGATGTGTGGGTAGATCTCGGAGAAGTTCCAGACGTCCTTGTAACGAGGGTTGCCTTTGCCGACCGCGAGCACCTTTTCGTCGCCCACGCCCTGGTCGCGCATCTCGAGCAGGCCGATGGGACGGACCTCCATCACGCAGCCGGGGAAGCTGGGGCTGTCGACCAGCACGATCACATCGAGCGGATCGCCGTCGTCTCCCAATGTGGACGGGATAAAGCCGTAGTCGCCCGGGTAATGGACGGGCGAGTAGAGGTTGCGGTCGAGACGGAAGACGTGGAGTTCCTTGTCGTACTCGTATTTGTTGATTCCCTCAAGCGGAATTTCAATAACGGCGTTGATCACTTCGGGCGAACTTGCACCCACAGGAAGCTCAAGATAGTTCGGCATAAGGGTAGGAATTATCGTCTCGTTTCGAAAAAAATGACTTGCAGTGCCCGGTCGATCGCCCTGAAAGAGATACGCTTCGATTATTTCGGGCTGCGTCTCAGGTATGGAACGGCACCTTGTCTATAATCTAGCAAGATGAAGGCCCATGTCTATGTCACGCTAAAACGAACGGTATTGGACGCCCAGGGGCAGACCATTGCCGATGCTCTGCGCCGAATGCAGTACCAAGGTGTCGCCGATGTGCGACAGGGAAAGTACTTTGTTCTTTCACTGGACGGTAGCTTGAACGCAGCCGATGCTGAAGCTGAAGTCGCTCGCATCGCGCGGGAAGTGCTGACAAATCCAGTGATCGAAGATTACAGCTTTCGCCTAGAAGCCTGAAAAGCAATGACTTGCTCTCGATAGTGCATTTTGCTGCACATTCGCGGAGCAAACGAAGACCTCGAAATCGCATCCAAACACTCCAGCAGAACCGATGAGCGTTCCTGCTCCGCTGCGCCTTCCGAACCGGTACAGCGATTCTTTGGGGGTTCAGCAAGATGCAGATAGCGGTCGCGTTCAGGAGTTCATTGTCTTTAAAGCGACCCTTGAATGCTGCGGCGTTGGCGATGCTTTTTAGCATCACTTCATGGCCGCTCCTGGGGCAGGCTGTTCCGACTGCGCAGAAAACAGGCGACCTCTCCGTCTTTGCGCTCTACACACGGCTCACGCCCGATTACGGACCAACCAGTAACAACGGTCTGACATTTGGCGTAAGCTACCTGCGATATACACGCTGGTGGATCAATCCGGCGGTTGAGTTTCGCGCCAAAATCGCCAATGGCGCAACAGTCGATGAAAAGACGATCGGCGGAGGGGTCCGGCTGGAAAAGCAGTTCAAGAGATATCACCCCTACGCCGATTTTCTTGTCAGTGCCGGTTCGATCAATTTTCACCTGCCCAGCCCTTCGATACTGCCAGATGGAAAGCCTTATCTCTCGGATGGAACAGCCGTCTATGCCTTTGGCGGCGGCCTCGATTACGATCTGACGTCGAAGTTCGCCTTTCGCGGCGATTATCAGTATGAAAAGTGGTCTCTGGATAAGAACCCGGCTACGCCACTTCACCTGACTCCGAACGGTTGGAGCCTGGGAGTCGTGTATCGGATCTCGCCTCGTCCGTTCAGCCGATAAACGGACCCAGCAGAGAGCAGTGGTCTTGGCTTGGTGCTAGGCTCAAAAGGGAGAGTGATGGTAGACCTTTTGAGCAAAGCACCGACGGCGAGCGCTTCGACAGAAAAGATGAACAGGCAGACGGGCACGAGCCGATTTGTGCGCGCCTGCCTTCGGCAACCTGTGGACAAGACGCCCGTGTGGCTGCTCCGGCAGGCGGGGCGTTACATGCCGGAGTATATGGCGGTGCGGAAGCACCATACCTTGCTGGAGATATGCAAGACGCCCGGGATCGCGTCGGAGGTGACGATTACGGCCGCCGAGCGGCTGGGAGTCGACGCCGCGATCATCTTCGCCGACCTGCTGCTGCCCTTCACGCCGATGGGCGTCGACTTCGAGTTTCTAGCGGGCGAAGGCCCGGTCGTTCATGCGCCAGTGCGCACTCTCGAACAGGTCCGTGCGTTGCGGACCGACCGTGTAGGTGAGTTGGCCTATGTCGCCGAAGCGATCGAGCGGGTGGCGCGGCACTTCTCTGCTCCGCGGGCCGACGGCGATCAGCTTGGCATCATTGGGTTCTGCGGCGCCCCATTCACCCTGGCGAGCTACATGATCGAAGGTGGCTCGTCGCGCAACTACATCGAGACCAAGCGCATGATGTACGGCGACGGCGTGGCGTGGCCGTTGCTGATGGAAAAGCTGGTTGAGGTACTCGTAGGCTACGCCGCGCAACAGGTTGAGGCTGGTGCGGACGTCATACAGATATTCGATAGCTGGGCGGGAGCACTGAGTGTAACGGACTACCGCGAGTACTGCCTGAAGCCGTCGGCAGAGCTTGTGAAGAGAATCCAGGCGCTGGGCGTACCGGTGATCTACTTTGGAGTCGATACGGCGTCGCTTCTGCCGTCGATGCGTGAGACGGGCGCGGATGTGATTGGCCTCGACTGGCGTATTCCTTTGAGCGAAGGATGGAAGGCTGTCGGAGAGGGATGCGCGGTGCAGGGCAATCTCGACCCGATCGCCCTGTTCGCACCCGAGGACGTGCTGCGTGCTCGCGTGCGAGAGGTGATCGACGAGGCGGCGGGCAGGCCGGGGCACATCTTCAATCTGGGGCACGGCATCGTTCCAGGCACTCCGGTGGAGAGTGTTATCAAGACGGTGCAGTGGGTGAAGGAGTTCACCGCGCGATGAGCAAGGCTGTGCTGCTGCTGGCGCACGGAACGCCGAATGTTCTGGGCGAGATGGCCGAGTACCTGGGCAAGGTAACGGGCGGCCGCGCACTGCCGGACGCGGTCGTCGAAGAGCTGAAGCATCGCTACGCGCAGATTGGACTTGCGGAGACTCCTGGGACTGAGCCTCCACCGCTGACGAAGTGGTCGCTTGCGCAGGGGAGCCTGCTGCAAGAAGCTCTGGACGATACTCCCGTCTACGTGGCCATGCGCAACTGGCATCCATATATAGCCGACGTCGTGGAGGCGATGCGCGCCGATGGCATCACGCACATTCGCACGATCTGCCTTGCACCGCAAAACTCCCGGACCAGCGTTGGGCTGTACCGTCGCGCATTGATGGCTGCCGCGACCGGTATGGAGGTGGAGTTCGTTGCAGGTTGGGCGGAGCATCCGCTGCTGGCCCAGGCATTCGCCGAGAAGCTGTGGCCGGTCTGGGCCGAGGCCTGCGCCGAGTCCGGGCAGCGGGTTCCTGTACTCTTCACCGCCCACAGCGTTCCCTGCCGGACGATCATGACCGGCGAAGCCTCGATCGCGGGCGCGCGGCCTGGGACACCGATGCAGGACACACCGGATCCATATCCTGTCGAGGCCAAGCGCACAGCAGCCATGGTCGCCGAACGGCTTGCCGTTGTTGGCCTCAACGAAGGCGGCTGGTGCTTCGCCTTCCAGAGCCAGGGTGTAAGCGGCGGCCCATGGATTGGGCCGACCGTCGAAGAGACACTGACCGCGCTCAAGCAAGAAGGGCACACCGGCGTTGTCGTGCAGCCGGTTGGGTTTCTCTGCGACCATGTCGAGATCCTTTACGACATCGACATCGCCTTCCGCGAGATCGCAAAGGAGCTTGGATTGAAGCTGTGGCGGGCAGAGAGCCTGAACGACTCTCCTACATTGGTCCGGGCCCTGGCCGAGGTCGCTTGCGACGAGGACCCGGCGCTGCTCGACGACTCCCTGGCTGCGAGGGTTGTGTGAGGCGAATCGCGATCATAGGCGGGGGCGTGGCTGGAATCACAGCCGCCTATGAGTTGGCGCGGCTCACGCAGAACGATCGCAACAGTATCGCGGTAACGCTGTATGAAGCCTCCTCGCGGCTTGGCGGCATCGTGGAGACTGTGCGCGAGGGCGGCTTTGTGATTGAAGGCGGCCCCGATGGCTGGGTGAGCGAGAAGCCCTGGGCACGCGAGCTGGCCGTTGAACTTGGCATGGCCGGCGAGCTTATCCACTCGAACGACGAAGGGCGAAAGACCTATGTGCTGGTCGACGGCAGCCTGAAGGCCATGCCGGACGGAATGCGCATGATGGTTCCCGCCGACCTCGCGGCGCTCGACAGCTCCGAGTTGTTCAGCGCAGAGGCAAAGCAGGCCTATCGCGATGAGGTAGCGAGGGCGGAGGAGTTGAAGGCAGCCGCTCCTACACGCGATGAAAGCGTTGCGGAGTTCGTGAAGCGCCACTTCGGCGATGAGGTACTGACGAAGATCGGCGCGCCGCTGTTGAGTGGCGTCTTCGGCGGCGATGTGAACAGGCTGAGTGTCCGCGCTGTGATGGCGCCGTTTGTCGCGATGGAGAGAGAGCATGGAAGCCTGGTCGCCGCGCTGCAAGCAAAAGAATCGTCACAGAAAAGGACACCTATCTTCACCACGCTCCACAACGGGCTGGGATCCCTGGTCGACAATATTGTGGCCGCCGTTCCGCGGGCGTGGGTTCAGTTTGGGACGAGAGTGACCCGAATGGAACGCGATCGAGATGGTTGGTGGGTGAGCGCATCATCGGGCCATGGGCCGGAAGAGCGCGAGCGCTTCGACGCCGTCCTGCTGGCAACACCGGTGCATATTGCAGCGCAACTGCTGGCACCGGTCGATGCACGAGCAGCGGAGTTGATGCAGATGGAGGCCAGCTCGGCCGTCATTGCGGCCTTTGGCTTCGATCACGCTGCCCACGTTGCTCTTCCTCCCGGCTTCGGCTTTCTGGTGCCGCCGGATTCCAACGCGAGCAGTCTTTTGATGGCGTGCACCTTCATGGACCAGAAGTTTCCCGGACGCGTTCCCGCAGGGGGAAGGCTGTTGCGGGCGTTCTTTGGCGGAAGGGCCGCCGAGCGCATGATGCGCTGCGGCAACGACGAGGTCGCAGCCGTTGCCCGGATGGAGCTGGCGCATATTCTCGGACCTCTTCCAGAGCCGCGCGTCACCGTCGTGCGCCGACTGCCGCTGTCGCTTCCGCAGTATGGCGTGGGCCATCTTGAACGTATGGCTGAACTCGATGCGCGAGTTGGCGCGCTGGGCGATCTGTGGCTGCTTGGCAATGGGTACCGCGGAGTCGGCCTGCCGGACCTGATTCGAGATGCGCGCGCTGCGGCGCAGCAGCAGACTGCACATACCATTCAGTAAGTTCGCCGGGAGCTATCCGCCGAAGTGGTACGTCACTCCGGTAGCGATGCGCAGATTGTTCTGCGTGTTGTTGGTCGCATTGGGTATGCGCGTGTAGACGTAGTCGACCTCAATGATGTTGATGCCCCATTTAGGTTTGATCTTTGTGCTGACGCCGCCACCGCCCATCATGCCAAAGGACTGGCGATTGATGTCGAACCGGAAGTTGACGTCTTCCTTTGCGCCGCCCAGCATCACCTCGCCGTAAGGTACCCACCGCGTGTGGTTGCGGTAGGTGTAACGCGGCCCAAACAGATAGTTGATGATCATGATGTTCTGGCTGGTGTTGTTGACATGACTGGCCTGGGCGACAGCGATGTCGGCAAGCACACTCCATGTGGGTGTGATGTTCATCAGAAAGGTGCCGCTGCCGCCGTTCATGTTGAAGCAGCCGCACTGCCCTGGGGGCGCGTTGGCGCGGAAGAAGTTGTAGTTTCCGCCGACCTCGAATCTGCGGACATCGTCGGTGCCATAACTGGCAGGCATCGCCTGGCCATGGAGTGCCCACGGCAACGCGAGCAGAACGATAAGCAGAACGGTTTGACGAAGATGCATCCGATTTTCTCCTACTGCACAACCAGGGTTGCCGTGGCTGAGTGTTGAATGGTCCCCTCGGTGCCGGTGACTGTGACCGTATACGTGGTTGGTTTGAGTGCGAAATAGCCGCCCGCGCATCCTGTCAGCGAGGCGACAGGCAGCAGCGATCCCGCCAACAGCAACAGGGCGATCAGCAGCAGCGGCATCTTGCGGCGATAGCGGCGCACTGCACCCAGGCCAGCTAGCCCAAGCACACCGAAGGCGATCGACGATCCGCCGGGTGAGCCTGGGCGGACGGGCGTTCTGCCGGAGGCCTGGAGCGATGGGCTCGTCTTCAGCGTCAAGGTAACGTCTGTGCCTCCTGCGCCACTGCTCACCGATGCCGGAGAGAAGGTGTAGTCGGTCCCCTGCGGCAAACCGCTTATTGTCAGATTGACGTTGCCGGGGAAGGTCGCCGTTCCAACAGGCGTCAAGGTGAACTTATACGTCGCGGAGTCGCCCGGGAAGACCTCAGCGCTGGCTGCTCCCGTGTTCTTGTTTGTGAAGTCGTGTACAAGAAGCGTAACCGGCGCAGATGTGCTGGTGAGGAAGCTCGTATCGCCGGAGTACACAGCAGTAATTTGGTGTGAGCCACCCGAGAGTGTGCTGATGCCGAGCGCAGCGGTTCCGCTCAACTGGAAGCCGACGACAGTGCCGTTGGTGCTGAGCGCGACGGTGCCAAGAACGGTCGTGCCCTCAAGGAAGGTTACGGATCCCGTAGGCGTGGGTGCCGTCGATGAAACGATCGCGGTGAAGGTGACGGAGTTGTTGAGAAGCGATGTTCCGCTACCCACGCTAAGCGTAATCGTCGTAGGCAGCTTGCCAATCACCTGCGACAACACCGGCGAGACTGCGGGGTTATAGCTGGAGTCCCCACCGTAGCTGGCAGTGATTGGATGCGTGCCGATGGTAAGCGTCGAAACGCTTAGAGTGGCGACTCCGGCAGCATTGACAGCTCCTGTGCCGAGCACCGTGGAACCGTCATGGAAGGTAATCGCTCCCGTCGCTCCGGCAGGGACCGAGGCTGTAAAGATGACAGCCTGGTTCAACGCGGCGGGATTTGCCGACGAGGTCAAGGCGACGGTTGGCGTGACGACCCCAACCGTGACAATGGTTGCCGGCGATGTCGCCGCGTTGCTGGTTGCGGTCTCCGCAACGGACGCCGTGATCGGGTTGGAGCCGAGAGGAAGCGACGGAACCGTGAGCGTCGCAACGCCGTTGACTACCGGGGCTGAGCCGAGCACGGTCGATCCATTCGAGAAGATGATCGGGCCGGTCACTCCCGAGGGGACCTGCTCGGTGATCGTTACCGGCGTATTTGGATTGGGGTTGGTGTTCGATACGCCCGGCGCCGGGAGCACGGGGGTGGTCTTGACGATTGTTACCGTCGTCGCTGGCGAGGTTGCCGGATTGTTGTTCGCATCCCCTGGCGTCGAGGCCGTGATGGGGTTGCTGCCGATCGGAAGGTTCGAGACCGTGATGGTTGCCGTGCCATTGACCACGGGCGCGGTTCCAATGGGAGTTGAACCGTTGTAGAAGGTGACCGGACCGCTCACTCCCGGGGGAACCGTCTCCGTGATGGTCTCGGTGCCGCCATAGGTTTGGGTTGGGTTGGAGACGACGGGCGCAGGCAGTATCGGCGTACTCTTGCCGACATTCTGCACCAAAGGAGCCGACGTCGCTGTGTTGTATGTTGTATCACCGCCATAGACCGCGGTGATTGTATGCGCGCCTGAACTCAGGGTGCTATCCGTAATCGTCGCCTGACCATTGACGACATTCGCCGTGCCAAGCGAAACGGCCCCGTCCATAAAGGTGATCGTGCCGGTTGCCGCCGAAGGCACGGACGCTGTAAAGACGACAGCCTGGTTCGCGGCAGAGGGGTTGACGGACGATATGAGCGTGACCGTTGGCGTAATCTTTCCAACGGTCACAACCGTTGGGGCCGAAGTCGCTGCGTTGTACGTCGACGTGGCCGGCACAGACGCCGTTATCGGATTGGAGCCGATCGGCAGAGAAGGCACCGTGATCGTCGCGACTCCACCAACGATTGGAGCAGTGCCGAGCACAGTCGATCCGTTGGAGAACGTTACCGATCCGGTGACGCCTGGCGGCACCTGCTCGGTGATCGTCACCGGCGTGTTGGGATTGGGATTTGCATCGGAGACGGTTGGCGGAGGCAGGACGGGCGTGAACTTTTGAACGACCTGCGTGAGGGGCGCCGACTGTACTCCGTTGTTATTGGAGTCGCCGCTGTAACCTGCCGTGATGGGATGGCTGCCAACGGCCAGCGTCGACAACGTAATCGTCGCCGCTCCGTTGGCAACGGCGCTGCTACCAAGCACATTTCCTCCGTCAAAGAAGTTGATCGTTCCCGTCGCCGTTGCGGGCACTGTGGCCGTGAATGTAACCGGCTGGTTGAAGGTCGATGGATTGAGCGACGAGGTCAGCGAGACGGTGGGAGTTGCCTTGGACACAATCTGCGTCGTCGAGCCAGTGGCGGGGTTGTAGTTTGTATCGCCGCTGTAGCTCGCGGTGATCGTGTCGTTTCCGATAGGCAGTATGGAGGTCGAGATCGTCGCAACGCCGCCCGACAAGGTGGCCGTCCCCAACGCCGTGGCCCCGTCCGTAAACGTTACGGTGCCGGTTGTCGCCGCAGGAAGGGTCGCGGTAATCGTCACGGGGTTGCCGTAGTTGCTTGGACCGGACGTTGTGACAGCCACGGGCGGAGTGGCCTTGGAGACGACCTGCGTCGTCGAGCCGGTAGCGGCGCTGTAGGTTGTATCGCCGCCGTAGCTTGCCGCGATGATGTCGTTGCCGACAGGAAGCGCCGAATACGTAATGACCGTCGTGCCGCCGGACGATACCGGGCCTGCACCGAGAGTTACGCCTCCGCTGGTGAAGGTGATCGTCCCGGTCGCACCGGCCGGTACGGTTGCGGTGATCGTAACGGGATTACCGTAAACGCTGGGGCCGGAGGTCGCCACCGTAATGGTGGTTCCGCCATGATTGATCGTCTGCACCAGGCTTCCGTTCGCCGCGTTGTAGTTTGCATCGCCGCTGTATGCCGCAGAGATTGTGTCGGTGCCGAGTGGGAGCGTCGATGTGGAGACTGCTGCGACACCATTGCTCACCGTCGCAGTTCCCAGCACCGTGGCGCCAAACGAGAACGTCACGGTGCCTGTGGTCGCTGTAGGCAACGTCGCAGTAAACGTAACGTTGTCGCCGAAAGCAGATGGGTTGAGCGACGACGACATATTCAATACAGGAGTCGCCTTGGAAACCGTCTGAGACGTCGTTCCCGTTGCGGCATTGTTGTTGCTGTCTCCCGCGTAGTTTGCAGTGATTGTGTCGCTGCCGACGGGAAGGACTGTCGTTGAGATTGTCGCGACGCCGTTGGCGATCGTTCCCGTTCCCAGGTTCGTGGCGCCGTAGGTAAATACAACAGTGCCACTTGTGTTCGCGGGCAGCGTAGCGGTAATCGTTACGGGATTGCCGAACGTACTGGGGCCGGAGGTCGTCACCACGAGCGCCGGCGAGTTCTTGGAGACCGTCTGCGTAAGCGATGCGGTGGAGGTGTTGTTGTTGCTGTCGCCGTTGTAGACCGCCGTGATGGTGTCGCTTCCAACCAGAAGCGACGAGGTTGTCAGCGTTGCCACTCCGCCACTGACTGAGGCCGTACCCAACACTGTGGCTCCGCTGCTGAATGTAACCGTGCCTGTAACCGAAGATGGGAGCGTGTCGGTGAACGTAACCGGCGTTCCGAAGACGGACGGGTTCACCGATGAGGTGAGCGCCGACGTGGGTGATGCCTTGGAGACGACCTGTACCACCGACCCGGTAGCCGCGTTGTTGGAAGCATCTCCGCTGTAGTTCGCCGTGATCGTGTCGCTTCCAACAGGAAGAGATGTAGTGGAGATGGAGGCAACTCCGCTGGTTACGGTGGCGGTCCCCAGCGTCGTTGCGCCGTTTGTGAAGGTCACAGTGCCTGTCACCGAGTTCGGCAGTGTGGCCGTAACTGTAACTGAGGCCCCGTAAACACCAGGCCCGGAGGTCGTCACCGACAGCGTCGGAGTTGCTTTGTTGACGACCTGATTGAGAGTCTGCGAGGCGGCGTTGTTGTTGGTGTCGCCACCATAGGAAGCGGTGATGGTAGCACTGCCGACGGGAAGCGAAGAGGTCGTGAGAGTTGCAGCGCCTCCCGAGAGAGTGCCCGTACCGAGGACCGTCGCTCCGTTTGCGAAGGTCACGGTCCCAGTGGCGTTGTTCGACACCGTCGCGGTGAACGTTACAGCCTGGCCAATGACCGACGGATTGAGAGACGAAGCAAGAGCAACGGATGGCGTCGCTTTGCCCACAACCTGCGGCAGGGTGGCGACGGATGCGTTGTTATTGCCGTCACCGCTATATGTCGCCGTAATTGTGGAGTTGCCCGTCGGCAAAGACGATGTCGTTAGCGTGGCGATTCCGTTTGCGACGGTTACAGTGCCGAGTGTCGTGGAATTAGAGGTAAATGTTACCGTTCCCGTAACTGTAGACGGAAGCGTATCGGTGAATGTTACGGCGCTGCCAAACACGGAGGGGTTCGCCGACGAGGTAAGGGTCGACGCTGGACTCAGTTTTGTAACGGCCCGCGTCGTCGACGCGCTCCCCGCGGTGTAGTTGCTATCTCCGGGATAGCTGGCAGTGATCGTATTGTTGCCGACAGGAAGCACGGTCGTCGTGATCGATGCGGAGCCACCGCTGATGGTCGCCGTGCCAAGGTTTGTCGGTCCGCTGATGAAGGTGACTGAGCCGGTGGCGTCAGATGGCACGGTTGCCGTAATGGTGACGGTCGAAAGGTATGTGCTCTGGCCCGATGTGGTAACGGACATCGCAGGAGCCACCTTGTTCACCACCTGCGTGACGGTCTGCGATGTTGCAGCGCTGTAGGTGCTGCCACCACTGTAGGCAGCCGTAAGATTGTGCGACCCAACGGTGAACGTCGACACGGATATCGAAGCGGTGGTTCCGGAGATTGCCGCCGTTCCCAGCGTGGTGCCGGCGTCCTTGAAGGTCACAGTTCCGGTTGCGCCGGAAGGGACTGTTGCCGTCAACGTGACCGCTTGACGATAGCTCGATGGATTGGGGCTTGTTGCAAGCGCAACGCTCGAGACGGTGATCGAGACTGTGCTCGATGTGCTTGTGTTGTAGTTCGTATCGCCGGGATAGACCGCCTTGAGAGCAACGCTGCCCGGAGTGAGCGACGTCGTCGTCAACGTTGCGATACCGCTGCCAAGCGTGCCGGTCCCAATCTGCGTCGCTCCGCTGTAAAACACAACCGCCTGCCCATCGGTTGTCGTGGCCGGTGGACCCACCGTGTAAGGGCTCAACGTCGCCGTCAGCGTGACCGACTGTCCGGCGACGGCCTCGGATGCCGGGGAGACGGCCAGGGCGAGCGTTGTAGGAGTGGGTGCGGCCAGAAGAGGGACGGTGGAAGAAAGACTGGAAAGATAGATGGTGTCGCCGGAATAGCTTGCCGCGACATTGTGTATTCCGCTGCCCAGTGGGAAGACCGCCACGCCGGTCAGCGCAACGGAGTCTGCCGCCTGTCTGACCTCGCTGAGAGCAACGGCTGCACGCGGACTCTGGGCGTCGGTCCCGATCAGGTCGGCGTTGCCGTCGTTGTTGTAGTCGCCTGCGTTGACGGCGTAGGTCAGCTTGAATCCGCCAATAACAGGCTCGTTGTATGCCTGAAAGGTCCCATCACCGTTGCCCAGATAAACCAGGGCACCGTAGCTTCCGCCGGCGATGATGTCCGCCTTGCCATCGCCATTTACGTCCGCGAGATGCGGGTCTGAGGGGATGTCCGAGAGATAGGAGACCGGCGACTGGAACGTGCCGTTCCCATTGCCGATCAATACGAACATGCTGTTGGAGGTATGCGGTGCGGGCAGGCCTGCATCTAAAAAGACCGTGGAGGACACGATATCCGCGATATTGTCATTGTTCGTGTCTCCCGTGGTCAGAAACTCGCCAACCTGCGAGGCCAGAAGCGTTGGCGTTTTGAAGGTTCCATCGCCCTTGCCTAGAGCGATATACAGGTCTGAAAGGTTGCTGGCCGGTGCTGCCGTCTTAATCACGTAGGCCAGATCGTCGTTGCCATCTCCGTTGAAATCGGCAGCTACAATATCGCCGGTAAATCTGGGAGGATTGGCTACGGTTACTGGCGACCGGAACGTGCCGTTCCCATTGCCTAGCATGACCTTTACATCCTTCAATGTCTTGTCCGTGAGCGCGATGTCGAGAATCCCATCGTTGTTGAAATCGCCCATGGCCATTCCGGAGAGGTCGCCCGTCGACTGCCACGTCGGAGCTTGAAACGAGCCATCGCCATTTCCCAGAAGAATCGCAACGCCACCATACACGCCGTCCGAGCAGCCCAGCGCGATGTCGGTATTGCCGTCTCGATTGAAGTCGGCAAGAAGGATTTTCGTCGCAATGTCCGGCGACGAAGAGAGAGAGGGGCAACCGGGGTAGTTGACCTTCGGTTGAAACGTGCCATCGCCGTTGCCTAGCAGAACGGTGATCACCTGGTCGGCATCGCCAGTCACGACATCGAGGTTGTTGTCCCCATTCAGATAGGACGATGCGACAACAACGGAACGCGTTGTCGTCAGGCCATCGCCTACGGCAAAGGGCGAGTTCGGCGCCTGGGTGAAGTTGTTGGTCAATACCGGCGACCCCAGGTTCTGTGTGCCCAGTATGTTGTTGCCGGCACTGGCATCGAGAAATTGCACGGACCCGCTCGGCCCGGGAGAAGTAATGGCCCCAACGCCAGTCACAGTTGACGCCAGGGTGTAGTTGCCGACCGACCCCGACGAGGCGAGCGCTGCGCTTGAACCGTAAGTCCCCTGCACCGCATAACTGACGGTGTTCGATGTGCTGGCCGAATACGTGGTGTTTGCGCGGTAGACAGCCTTGTAGCTGTGAGTGCCCAATGCGCCGCTGCCGATCTTGACCACCGCAGTGCCGGACGACGCCGTGAGCTGCACCTTGGCCAGAAGCGCGGAGTTGTTTTCGCAGTAGGTGGCACTGGCATCGCAAAACATGACCAGGCCCGAAGTTACTGGAGATCCCCCTGAAGTGACCGTCGCGGTAAGAGTGATCGGCGTCTTGTAAGGCACGCTGGTCGACGAGATCGCCAGGGAGGTCGTCGTAGACGAAGCGGCACGGGCCGCGACTCCACTAAACATTGAAAGCAGGGCAAGAGTCGCAAAGAAGCGAAGTTTGCCAGAGACAGACAGTGATGCAATTCGGGTCCTGGAACTTGTAGGGGAGGTCATGCTGGTTCCTTGGGGGCACGAGGTAACAAACGGTTTAGTGACGCGTGTTTAAGCTACTGTTCCCTGAATGGCCACAGGTATTACCCGAAAGTTGCAACGCAAATTGCCTCTAAATAAGGAGTTTGGAAGCAGAGATGAAGATCGGCGCCCCCGCGTCGGAAGTATGCTCCTGAAACAAGAACAAATAAGAATGGCACTGCAAATGCTGATCGAATGCGCCCTCGCAGAAAGCTCCGGCCGGCGCATGAGGTATCGTTGATGGATCGATATTTTTGAGGTGACAGCGTGTTGCGTTGGGTTGCGGCAGCCTGTATTTCAGCGGTCTCCATCACTGTATTTGCGCAGAGCGAGAAGGCGCAGGACAGCATCGTGCACCTGAATCAGATTCAGGTCATCGGCACTCACAACAGCTACAACATGGGTTTCGCTCCCAGCGAGGGCAAGTACTTTTCAGCGCACTATGCCAAGGCCTATCACGGACTGGAGTATCACCACCAGACATTGACGCAGCAGTTGAACGCGGGCGTTCGACAACTGGAGCTCGACATCGTGCAGGACCCCCAGGGCGGGCGGTTTGCGCACCCGAAGATCGTTGAGCTGACAAAGCAGGAGGGTTTGCCGCCAGACACCGACTTCGACCCGAAGCACAAGATGATGATGCCAGGGTTCAAGACGCTGCACCTGGGCGACCTGAACGAACGCAGCGCCTGCCCGCTGTTTGTCGACTGCCTGCGCGAGATCCGGCAATGGTCGAAGTCGCACAAGCGCCATGTTCCCATCTTCCTTCTTATCGAGGACAAGCAGGGCCGCGTGAGCCAGTTGCCCGATGCCGTCACGGCCGAACCGTGGACGGCGGCGACATGGGATGCGATGGACGCCGAGATACGCTCGGTCTTCAAAGAGAACGAGATGATCACTCCGGACCAGGTGCGCGGAAGCTACCCGACGCTCGAAGCCGCAGTGCTGGCCGGAGGGT
This sequence comes from Acidobacteriota bacterium, assembly GCA_018268775.1. GTDB lineage: Bacteria > Acidobacteriota > Terriglobia > Terriglobales > Acidobacteriaceae > Edaphobacter. The sequence goes on from JAFDVV010000095.1 coordinate 15,975, forward strand.
GGCCAACCCTTGCGAAGGCGCGTGGCAAGGTGGTCTTTTTGCTCTATAACCGGAAATCGGCGCCCGCGTATCTTGCCGGTCACGCGATGATGAAGGGCCGTGCCCTCTTCGTGAACGGACGCCCAGGAGAACCCGAGGCTGCGTTTGTCGAGCAGGATGCCGGCAAACCGGACGAGATCGCCGCGCTGGTGAAGAAGGGCTACCTGGTGCGGTCGCGCTCCGATTACAACACCGACCAGGGCAGAGACAACGACACGACACGGCGCGACGATCTGCTCTCCAGCGGAGCGCAGATGATCAGCACGGACTTCCCCGTGAGCGAGCCCGCCCCCTGGACCGGATATACCGTCGGCATCCCCGGCGGCCTGGCAGCCAGGTGCAACCCTGTGAATGCTCCCGCAACATGCAACAATTCGCTGATAGAAGGGACAACGACGAGAGAGCCTTCACCCTCGCACAGACCTTAGCGTCTGTTATGAACTTAAAGGGAACGATTACGCGTTGTCCCAAATCGTCATTCTGAGCGTAGCGAAGAATCTCAGCATTTTTTGCGCGGCGCCAGATGAAACTACAGGGATTCTTCGCCTCCCTGCCCCAGCCAGCAAGCTGGCCGGGGACCCCGNNAAAGGAGCTTGATGCGGATGGATAAAGTTCATAACAGCCTCGCGCGCGTTCTGGGGAATCTTCTTCTCTGCCTTTCAATCAGCGTCTGGCGCTAAGGGACGTGGATTGATCGCGCAGAAGGTTTGCCGCCTGCTCCAGCGTCGTCGCTGGGGGAGTCTGGTGGAAGCCTGTCTTCACCTCGTCCTCCTGCTCGCTGATGGTGTGGAAGAAGAGCACATGTCCGTCGAAGTGAATGTGGGACTCGGTGATCTGCCAGACTGTGGGGGCGATCTCGCGGCGCTCGATGTTGAATGTGCCGCCCTGCTCCATCTTCCCGAGCAGGCCGTAGCCAAACTTCACATCGTAGAGCAGTCGTCCTTTGAGCGACTGCATACGGTTGCCGGGTTTGGTGACGACGATCTCGCCGGCCATGGCTGCGAAGACACGCGCCTCCATCGAAGGCGCGCTGAAGTTCGGGTCGGGAGTAAAGTCGAGTGTCGTCGCGGTGGGAGTCTCGCTCTTGATGGTCCACAGGAAGGCGTCCGGCAGCATACGCATCATCCTCTCTGCACGAGCGTCATCGGCCTGGCTGTCCTTGCGCTGTTTGGCCTGCTGCGCTGGATCGTGGACGAAAGAGTCGATGCGCTGCATCTCGGCGTTGAGCGCTGTGGCGTCGAGCGGCCTGCCGTCCTGTTCAATCTTCTTTTTGACAGACCCCTTGTCGGTTTCGACGACGATGTAGACGAAGTGCCCTTCGGGGCGAACGACGTCTGACTTGTAACGCCAGCGCGACTGGTCGGCTTTGTCAGCAGCCAGCTCCGCCTGAACCGAGGCCCGGACGATTGCTTGGGCTTTTGGGTCTTGTCTTTGCTGCGCTTGTACGACCGAACCGGGAGATAAAAGCGAGACAGCAATAGCACAGCTAACCAGACACGATCTCATCAACGTTCACGACCTCAGTTCTGCTGTGTTGGATGCTAAGCAGGCTTTGACCGTCAACCCTATCCCGTACCTTTTGAGTAAAGCATTGATTCCATGGTGGCTACAAAAAATGCTGGCTTAAAAAGAGATGATTTCTTCTTTCGAAGTCTTGAGGATTTCAGGCACCGGTTCGTGAATTGGCGAATTCCGGAATGGCATGGGGTGTCTTCAAGGAACGATCCTAAGGTGGTTTCTTATGGCCTCCAAAGCTGGTATCGCCTCCGTGGTGACTTTATCCGCTTTCGTTACGCTGCAATAGTATCTAGCATTGATCCCAAAATTCTTGAGATCCATGTATTCCCTGTTTACTCTCTTTAGCTTGCTGTCCGTCGCCACAAATCTCTCGCGTTTCCCGTGGGTGTTATAAGCATGAGGTGGGTTGCCAGAATTCGCTAAATAGGCGTCGACATAATGCACTGCCGAATAAAAAAGAGCTGTCAAAGCCCAATCAATATTGCATTGGCTCCCTAGGTCTAAAGATTTTCCGAAGGCGGCATTGTTATCGGCTTTGGCGACGTGCTCTTGTGATGTTGCCATTCGTACCTATTCCACTGGTGCAAGGCTGAAATCGAAAGTAATCTCCGGAAATGCCTCAATAAAACTAGTTTGTTTATCGTATATCTTGTAGCGAACCTCTCTCGGAGGATCAGATACATGAATTTTTACCATGACTTCGCCGTTGTCATGTTCAATTCTGATTCCGTGAACCTCTGGAATGGTGGAGAAATCGTCATTTATAGCTTGCTCAAGGCTCTTTCCAGTAATCAGCGGCACGGATTCGCTCGCCGCGCAGATTTGCACAATGTTGGGCATCTCTGATGAGAAATTAATCATGCGATCCTCCGCTTTGCGTCGTTCACCGCAAGCGATTGCCGCGTACAAAACGGTCTCTGCAACTACCATCGGTCAGTTCGCTTTCTGCATTAGTTCTGGATTAGGCGTAAGGCCTACTACCTGCTGAGCCCCAAACATATATACGGGCTTCCCGTCCTCGAAGACATCCAACCGAACGACATCCATCATTACCAGTTTGACCTTCAGTTCCGAGCCGTCTGCCAGCTTGTAAATACTCCAGTTCTCGCCCAATGTTGTAAACGCCACGGACTCTCCGGGTACCTGCTCACCCTTGTAGGGATATTTATTCTTTTCTGCCATTCATCCTCCGCCCAAGTCCGGCCGCGATGATCCACTTTTCCACCGTATGTCAATACCCCGTAAGGGTCAACAGATACTACATGGTGGCACCGAAGATTCACAATCGACTATATGTAGAGGCTTCTTTTGACGCCAATAAACCTTTTGTGGGATGCGGGTCTCTGCTGCTATGAACACGAGGCCCTCATTTCTACGATATGTGGGCAATTAATGTATATCAAGTCGTTTGGAATTAGTTAGATGTGAGGCTTTGACGCTTGAGGGGTTTTGGGTGCGGATTAGTGCCGCTATGAGCGGAATGCGGGGGTTCCTCGGGTCGCAGGGCCGAGCAAGCAAGGTGGAGTGTTAGTTCACCCACTCGATGCGGACGGCTCTCTTACCGAGGCGAATGATAGCGTTTTCCTTCAAATACTCAAAATCCAATAGCTGTCCACTAAATTTTTGACCGTTGATCGTAACCGCATTTTCACGCAGCTTGCGGAAAGCCTCGTTAGAAGATGCCGCTAACCCAATGATTTGCAGAAGCTTGGGGACTCTCACAAGCTGAGGCATATCTGCAGTTGAAGATGGATGAAGTTCATCTTCGGATGAAGACATAAAAATATCGCCATTATGGAGCGAGACCGTGACCACTGGCACATCTTCAGCGACGGACTTCTGCTGGAACTGCTTGGTCCAACCCTCGGCTGCGGCGTCGGCCTCGGTCGGCGAGTGGAAGTCGGCGGTGATGGCGTGGGCGAGGTTCTTCTTGGCCTGCATGGGGTGGAGCGCGCCTGCGGCGACAGCGGCCTTCATCTGCTCGATCTCGGAGCCGCGGAGGTCGGTGAGCAGGGTCCAGTAGCGCCACATCAGCTCGTCGGAGATGGACATGAGCTTGCCGTACATCTCGGCGGGGGCCTCGTGAATGCCGATGGCGTTGTTGAGCGACTTCGACATCTTCTGTACGCCGTCGAGACCTTCGATGATGGGCATCATCAGGATGCTCTGCTGCGGCTGGCCGAAGTGGCGTTGCAGGTCGCGTCCGCGCATGAGGTTGAACTTCTGGTCGGTGCCGCCGAGTTCGACGTCGGCGTGGAGGGCGACGGAATCATAGCCCTGGGCGATGGGGTAGATCATCTCGTGCAGGGCGATGGGCTGCTCGTCGTTGAAGCGCTTGTGGAAGTCTTCGCGTTCGAGCATCTGCGAGACGGTGAACTGCGCGAGCAGCTTGACGAGGTCGTAGTAGGAGAGCTTGTCGAGCCACTCGGAGTTGTAGCGGACCTCGGTGAGCTTGGGGTCGAGAATCTTAAAGACCTGCTCTTTGTAGGTCTCGGCGTTGGCGGCGATCTGCTCGGGCGTGAGCGGCTTGCGGGTGACGTTGCGGCCAGTGGGATCGCCGATGAGCGCGGTCGAGTCGCCGATGAGGAAGATGACGGTGTGGCCAAGCTGCTGGAAGTGGCGCAGCTTGCGGATAAGCACGGTATGGCCGAGGTGCAGGTCTGGCGCGGTGGGGTCGAAGCCGGCCTTGATGCGGAGGGGCTTGCCCGAGGCGATCGACTGCTGGATGCGCTCCTTGAGCGATGCGAGCGGGAGGATCTCGGCGGTACCCTTGGTGATGAGGTCGAGCTGGTCTTCGAGGGACGGGAATGTCGGCATGGTCGTCTCTTCAGTATAAAGAGGGTATGCCGGACAGGGTACGCAAACGCGAGCGGGAGACTCCGAAGAAGGAGAAGTTGTGCAGAACATGCGGCAAGGCGTTTGCCTGGAGCGTGGCGAGGGCGAAGGACTGGGACCTTGCCAAGTATTGCAGCCAGGAGTGCAGCGGCTACGCGAAAGGCGAGAAGGCGGCTGAGCTGGAAGCTGCGATTCTGAAGCTGTTGGCGGAGTGTGGGCCGGGGGAGACGATATGTCCTTCGGACGCCGCGAAGCTGGTGGGAGGGATAGGAAGCCGCCGCGATTGGGAAGGATTGATGCAGCCTGCGCGAGAGGCGGCGCGGAGGCTGGTGAAGGCCCGGAAGATTGTCGTGATGCAGAACGGCAGGGTGGTGGATGCGGAGATAGCGAAGGGTGCGATTCGGTTGGGGTTGGGGTTGCGGTGAAAAGGCGGTTCGAGCTTCGCTCGAATGTCCCACCCATGCCGCGATGAGGCTGCGTCATGAATGGGGCACCCGCTCTGCGCTTGGAACACGGTTTGGTTTGGTGGCAGGTGACGGGCCGCTATACTTCTTCGCATGGATGCGGAACGAATGCGCGCGATGCTGTTGAAGCTGCCGCATGTGGCGGAGACGATGCAGTGGGGAGCGAACCTTGTCTTCTGGGCGGGCGACAAGGCCATCGGCGGAAAGATGTTTGCCATCGTCGACCTGGAAAGCGAAGGCGGCCCGGTTATCTCGTACGCTGCTGGGCCTGAGCGATTTGCAGAGCTGCTGGAGCAGGAGGGCGTTCGACCCGCGCCCTATCTGGCCCGCGCTTACTGGGTGGCAGTGGAGCGATGGGATGTGTTCCGCGCGCAAGAATGGGCGCGCGAGCTTGAAGCGGCGTACGCCATCGTCTATGCGAAGTTGACAAAGCGGACGCGGGAGGCTCTCGATGCGGCCAAACGCCCGAAGGAGAAAGCCCGTCGATGAAGGGGAAAGGCGGTTCGAGCTTCGCTCGAATGTCCCACTCATGCGATGAAGCCGCATGAATGGGGCACCCGGCGCTCGAGTCGGACAAGGGATCGAAGACGAGAGCGGAGCGTAGCGAAAAAGGATAGGCTCCTGCAAAGTTGCACTGCGATAGCGGATTTGGATAGCGTCTGCGTATAGAGCCGTGCGGGCAGATGCAGCGAACTGGCAGCTTTCGCTGTCCTGACCCGTCGGAAGACGTCAAAAGAGAAGGGTGTGGCTGGATGGCTGGAGTCTGGATGAAGCGATTTTTTGTGCCGGTTCTGGCCCTCGCAATGGTTTCCGGTGTGGCTACGACGCCCAATCTGCTGGCGCAGGCGGGTGAGATTCCCAGCGCCGCACCGGCAGAACCCAAGGGGACGCAGGAGCAGATTGGCAAGAAGCTGCTGGATGAGATGGTCGCGGCGCTGGGCGGGCAGGCTTGGCTCGATCGCAAGGACATGCAGGTCTCGGGGAGAACGGCGGCGTTCTTTCGCGGGCAGCCGAACGGTACGGTGATCGAGTATACGGGATGGCGGCGGTTTCCCGGCTCGGGGCAGCCGGAGGCGGAGCGCATCGGGTATCTCACGGACAAGAGCATGATTCTTCCGGGAAAGAAGATCGATGTCGTCCAGATCTACACTGCGGACAACATCTACGAGGTGACGTACAAGGGCCGCACCGAACTGCCGAAGGACATTGTGAAGGAGTACCTGCGCAGGAAGCACCACTCCATTGAGAGCGTTGTGAGGGAGTGGATGAAGGCGCCGGGAGTGATGGTGATCTCCGAGGGCCAGACGATGGTGGAGCGGCGCATCGCCGACAAGATTACAGTGCTGAGCGCAAACAACGACGCCGTCACCATCGAACTGGACGCGTCGACGCACCTGCCGCTGAGGCGGACCTTCAAGTGGCGCAACGAACAGTTTAAAGACTTCGACGAAGACGCGGAGACCTACGACGACTACCACACGGTCGACGGCCTGCCGACCGCCTACACGCTGACGCGCTATCGCAACGGCGACATGGTGAACCAGCGGTTCTACACGAAGGTGGCCTACAACCAGGGACTGTCGCCGGAGCTTTTCAATCCGGACAACTTGCTGAAGAAGAAGTAATTGATGAAACCTGAATGCCTTGCGATAAACCGCAGGTCCTTCGACTACGCCCCTCGCGGAAAAGCTGCGAGAGGCTTCGCTCAGGATGACACGTTCAGGGGAAGGGGCCAGCGCGGTTTATACTCAGGGCTGCCATGAGTGAATTGACTGAAAACTCCGCAGTTGCCGCAACGGCTCCCGAGACCCCGGAGGTCAGGCAGACGATGGACATCAACGAGATCATGTCCATCCTGCCGCACCGCTATCCGTTTCTGCTGATCGACCGCGTGGTCGAGGTCGAGCGCAAGCAGCGCATCGTCGCCATCAAGAACATCTCGTTCAACGAGCCGCAGTTTCAGGGACACTTTCCCGGCTACCCTATCATGCCGGGCGTGCTGATGGTGGAGGCAATCGCGCAGGCCGGCGGAGCGCTGCTGCTGACCGAGATTCCCGACCGCGACAACAAGCTGATGGTCTTTACGGGGATCGACAGCGCGAAGTTTCGCAGGCCGGTGGTGCCGGGCGACCAGTTGCGGATCGAGGTCAAGGTGCTGAACTGGCGCTCGAACGCAGTGCGGATGCAGGGTACGGCGACAGTCGAAGGCAAGGTGGCGTGCGAAGCGACGGTGATGTGCGCCTTGGTGGCCCGCGCAAAGCAAGAGGCCAAGTGAGCATCCATCCCACAGCCATCGTTGCGGAAGGCGCGAAGGTCCCTGCGAGCTGCACAGTGGGGCCTTACTGCACCGTTGGCCCGAACGTGGTGCTGGGTGAGCGGTGCGAGCTGGTGTCGCATGTTGTGCTCGACGGCCACCTGACGATGGGCGACGACAACCGCGTGTTCTCATTCACGTGCCTGGGCATCGCACCGCAGGACCTGAAGTACAAGGGTGAGCCGACGCAGGTGGCGATCGGCGACAAGAACGACATTCGCGAGTACGTGACGATCTCGCGCGGCACGACGGGCGGCGGCGGCATCACGCGCGTGGGTTCGGGCAATCTCATCATGGCCTACGTGCATATCGGCCACGACTCGGTCATCGGCAACGGGTGCATTCTGCCCAACGGGGCCACGCTGGCCGGTCACGTCACGGTGGAGGACTTCGCGGTGCTCAGTGCGAACGCGCCGGTTCACCAGTTCTGCACGATCGGCAAGTATGCCTACATTGGCGGCGGAACGACGATCACGCAGGATGTGCTTCCCTACTCGCTGACGAGCATCGAGCGCAACAACCATGCCTATGGCATCAACAAGGTGGGGCTTGAGCGCAAGGGCTTTACGCCGGAGGAGCTGAAACAGCTTCGCGCGGCGTACCGTCTGTTGCAGCACTCGAAGCTGAATACAGCCGATGCGCTGGCGGCGATTCGCGAGAAGATCGCCGCGGGCGAGTTCGGCGACAAGGTGGCCTACCTCGCCGACTTCATCGCGAAGAGCGAGCGCGGCGTGATTAAGTAACCTTCACGAGCTGGGATGAACGGTATTCTGCTAACGCATGACTGCGAACGATAAGCTCGGACTGATCGCTGGCAATGGACGGTTCCCCTTTCTTCTACTGGATGCGGCGCGCGCTCATGGGCTGACGGTCGTGGTGGCCGCGATCAAGGAAGAGACCGACACGGCAATGAACGATCGCTCGAAGGCGGACACGAACATTCATGTCCACTGGATGTCGCTGGGCGAGCTGTCGCGGTTGATCGAGACCTTTCACAAAGAGGGCGTTACTCGCGCCGTGATGGCCGGGCAGGTGAAGCACAAGCAGATATTTTCGAGCATCCGGCCGGACTGGCGGCTGGCCAAACTGCTGCTGAGCCTGCGGACGCGCTCGACCGACATGCTGCTGGGCGCGGTGGCGAAGGTGCTGGGCGACGAAGGCATCGAGTTGATCTCGTCGACCGAGTTTCTGGAGCCGCTGCTGGCAAGGGCAGGCGTGATGACGAAGCGCGCTCCCGACGAAGAGGAGCGGAAGGACGTCGTCTATGGCCGCACGGTCGCCCGCGCCATTGCCGGATACGACCTGGGGCAGACCGTGGTGATCGCCGCGCAGGCCTGCGTTGCCGTTGAGGCGATGGAGGGAACCGACGCGACTATTGAGCGCGCCGGAGCGCTGTTTCGCACGCTGGATGCCGAGGACGCTGTCCGCGAACATCGCTCCGATGGCACGACGCTGCGGCGTGCGCTTACCGTGGTGAAGGTCGCTAAACCGAACCAGGACATGCGTTTCGACGTGCCGGTGGTGGGCGTTGCGACGATACGCGCGATGCAACAGGCGGGAGCGACCTGCCTGTCGTTGGAGGCCGGGCGGACGCTGATGTTCGACCCCGCAGCCATCGTCGCTGCGGCGGATGCAGCGGGAATCGCCATCGTGGCGGAGTAGCGGGGATACAGAAGACACCCGGAAAATGTCACCAGAACGTAAAATCCCGTTACTTCGCGAATGGGCTGTGCGTCTTAAATGGAAGGGATTCGTCTAGCAATCAAGCTCAACAAAAGGGGAAGGATTATGCGCAAAGCGATGTGGTTCACGGTCATTCTTGGCCTTGTGGCAGTGTGTGGCTACGGCATCAAGGCCCATGCAGCCTCGGATGCGGTCCAAGTGGGCGCAACGGCGCCGAACTTTACACTGCCGTCGCAGGAAGATAAGCCAGTCAGCCTGACCGACTACAAGGGCAAATGGGTCGTACTGTACTTCTACCCGAAGGACCAGACGACGGGATGCACCATCGAAGCTCACAACTTCCAGCGCGACATGTCGAAGTATGACGCGGCCAACGCAGTGGTTCTGGGCGTGAGCCTGGACACGGTCGAGGGCCACAAGGCGTGGTGCGCGAAGGACACGTTCAGCTTCAAGCTGCTGGCCGACCCGGACCACAAGGTGGTCGACCTGTATGGCGTTCCGGTGATGACTCATGGCGACATGAAATTCGCCCAACGCCAGACGTACCTCATCTCGCCCAAGGGCAAGGTCGTGAAGTACTGGCCGAAGGTCGACGTGCAGACGCACAGCGAGGAAGTGTTGGCGGAGATTGCGGCGGAGAAGAAGTAGGAGCTTCGCCGCAAGAGAGCGTTACCGCAGGTCCTTCGACTGCGTTGACGCAAAGAACGCGTCAACTTCGCTCAGGATGACACATCGTTTGAGGCCGTCTCCTTTTTTCAGTGTTGATCTCGTTCAGTAGAAATATCAGCGGACGCAAAAATGCCCGGGCACTCACAAGGAGCAGACCGGGCATTTTTGCTTGCCTTAGTTAGAGTTGTTTACTTCTTCTTTGCGGCCTTCTTGGCAGCCTTCTTGGCCGGAGCCTTCTTGGCGGCCTTCTTAGCCGGAGCCTTCTTCACTGCCTTCTTCGTTGCCTTCTTTGCTGCTTTCTTCGTTGCCAAGGTAATACCTCTCTTGCTTGATTTTTTACTGCTTGCCGTGCCCTTCTTACCGGCTGCCTTTTTAGGGGCAACCTTACCGCCGCGCCGGGCACCGGCCTTCTTCGCGGCAGATCTCAATGTCTTTTTGGCTGCGGTCTTCTTCGCGGCCTTCTTCACTGTTTTTTTCGCGGCCTTTTTGGCTGCTTTCTTAACAACCTTTTTAGCGGCTTTCTTCAGGGTCTTCTTCGCGGC
>JAFDVV010000095.1:26060-42346 GCA_018268775.1 Acidobacteriota bacterium
CGGCCTTCTTCGCTGGCGCTTTCTTTGCGGGTGTCTTCTTCACCGCGGGCTTCGCTGCGGCGGGAGCGGCTACGGGAAGTTCGGACTCCCGCGCCGGAGGAACATAGGGCGTCGACGGAGTTGGGGGAGGAGCGAATATCTTCGCTCCTTCAGCGCGGTCGACCTCTTCGCGACCGAAGCTCTCGTTCTCATCGCGCTCGAATGGATCCTCGTCATCGTCGTCGGAAGATACGATGACTTCCTCCTCTTCGTCTTCTTCCTCTTCGTAGCGATGGCCGAGGTCATCGTCGTCGAAGCCATGATCGTCTGCCGCGGATGCTGCATGAAGCTTGATCGTCTCGTCGTCGAACATCATGGTCGCTTTTCCTCTGCCTCGCTTTTTGACTTCAACATTCGTGCCAGGAGCCCGTCGCTGAATTCTTCTTTTCTCTCGTCGTTGGGTGTGAGTGAAAAAGCAATTTCGCACCCGGCACGAGATTCTAGCAACAGAATGCCTCTATGTGCCACTAATGGCAAGCACTCTTTTTTGCAAGGTAGCTTATCGAGCAGCTTTTGATTTCGATTTGGAAGACGTCGATTTGGATTTCGACGACGCTTTTTTCGCCGGCGAAGACTTCGCGTGCGCCTTCACAGATGTCTGTGGAGCCGTCTTCGCGCTCGCATGCTTCGATGCCTTCGAGGTATGCGAGGAAGACGTCTTATGCGCGATTCTACTGCGCGAACGCGCGCCTGGCGCGAGCTTCACCGTCTCTGCAACTGTGATCGTGCGGCCTGCGGGAAGGTTGTTCGACGACGGCAATCTGTTCCACCGGCGCAGGTCTTCTACGCTGACGCCGAAGCGGTCGGCCACCGTAATCAGCGTGTCTCCGCGCCGCACGGTGTACCGAGCTGGATGCGTGGACGCCGCGGTGGCTACGGGAACGACCAGCTCGTCACCTTCGTCGAGACTGTCTCCGGCGGCGATGCTGTTGGTCTCCGCGATCTCGCTTGCGCGCGAGTGCAGGGCCGAAGCGATCGCGTCGAGCGATTCACCGGCGCGAACGACATGGAAGCGCCAGCTCGACCGCTTGTCCTCGGGGATCTCCTTGATGCGCCCGAGATAGGTATCGCGCGTACCGGGAGGGATGTGCAGGTCGAACGGAGCATCGTGCGGCGTACTCATGCGCAGCAAACTCGGGTTGAGCGCGACGATCTCCTGCAACGATGCGTTGGTCACATCGGCCACGAGATGCAGATCGATGGGATAGTCGACGGTGACGGTGTCGGAGATGACGGGTGCGGCGGGTACCACCTTGTCGAGGCCGTACTTCTGCGGGTTCTTCGCCATGATGATGGCCGCGATGATGCCGGGGACGTAGTTCTTCGTCTCGCCGGGGAGATTGCCGCGGCGGTAGAGCTCCCAGAAGTCCGCATAGCCTGTCTTCATGACGGCGCGCTGCACATTGCCTGGACCCCAGTCGTAGGCGGCCATCGCAAGGTACCAGTCGCCGAACTGGTTGTAGAGCGACTTCATGTACTTGCCGTAGGCGCGCGACGATTTCTCGGGATCGAACCGCTCGTCGACCCAGCCGTTGCGCGCCAGGCCGTAGGCGTTGGCGAAGGGCATAAACTGCCACATGCCACCGGCACCGGAGCGCATGTTGAGCGCCTGCGGCTGAAAGCCCGACTCCGCTACCGCAAGATAGATGAGGTCCTGCGGAACGCCCTCTTCGCGCAGGATTCTCTCGATCATGTCCTTGTACTTTCCGGCTCGCTCGAGCGAGCGCAGCAGGTGCGCGTGGCCGGTCTGCGAGTTGGAGAAGTAGCTGATGAATCCGGCGACGTAGTCGTTGACGACGAGCGGGAAGTCGGACTGCGTCGTCTTCAACTCTGCGTTCAGCTCTGCGTTCAGCGCGGCGTTGGAGGGAAACGTGACCTCGTTGGCCGCGTCCAGTGGAGCGGCCTCAAGTACGGGCGACAGACCGTTGCCCTGCTTGAGCGCCGCAATCTCAAGCGAGTTGATGGAATCGAGCAGGTGCTCGAACTCGTCGGAGAGCTGCGGGTCCTTCTTCAGGTCGAGGCCGCTGGTGAGCATCAGGTCGACGGCGGCGTCGAAGTCGGCGCGCGCGGCATCGAGGTGTCCGGCGCGATAGTTGTCGACGCCGCTGCGGTACGACTGCTCGACGCGATTGATAAGCTGCTGCGCGCGGTATGCTCTCGCCGACTCTTCAACTGTCTGCGCGGTGGTGGGCGCTTGCTTCGCTGCGGCCTGCTGAGTGCCGTTGATTGCAGGCGCAGTGGCCTTCGCCGGAACTTTGCCCGGCGCTCCGGCCTTTGCAGCGTTGTTCTGCGGACAACCTGCAAGCAGAACGAGCGGCGCGCATGTTGCGACAAGCATCGTTTGCTTCCATCGCCGCGCCTGGTTGTTTTGAGTAGGCCGATACATCGCTCCTGCTCATTGTATGACGTGGGGCGCCGGAGACCGGAAGCGAAACGCTGCCAACGGAATCTGAGCCGCAGTTTGAATGGCGGCCTCGGGGCTAAAGATGGCGCTGAAAAGTGAGTGCATGTGTGCAGAGATTTCCTCAGCGACTAAAGTCGCACTCGATGCACTCCATTTACGGCGCGACTAAAGTCGCGCCCCTTCAAAGCAACTACCCTTTCAACGCCGGACAAGACGCTGCGATACGCGTGTTGCGCTGTTATCATTGGAGGTTGAGGCATCTCGTCACACAGTATGAATCCCAGTCACATCCGCAACTTCGCGATCATCGCGCATATCGACCACGGCAAGTCCACCCTGTCGGACCGGCTGCTTGAGCTGACCGGCTCGCTGACCTCGCGCGAGATGCAGGCGCAGGTGCTGGACGCGATGGACCTCGAGCGCGAGCGCGGCATCACGATCAAGGCGCACACCGTCCGCATGATGTACAAGTCGAAGGACGGCGACACGTATCAGTTGAACCTGATCGACACGCCGGGCCACGTGGACTTCAGCTATGAGGTCTCGCGTTCGCTGGCCTCGTGCGAGGGTGCGCTGCTGGTTGTAGACGCCTCGCAGGGAGTTGAGGCGCAGACGTTGGCGAACGCCTATCTCGCCATCTCCAACGGCCTTGAGATCATCCCCATCATCAACAAGATCGATCTGCCAAGCGCCGACATTCCGCGCACCAAGGAGATGATCGAGAAGTCCGTGGGTCTTCCCGCCGACGATGCCATTCCCGTCTCGGCGAAGACAGGGCAGAACGTCGACGAGATTCTCGAGGCAGTCGTTCACCTGCTGCCGCCACCGCAGGGCGACCCCGAGGCCCCGCTGCAAGCGCTGATCTTCGATAGCTGGTTCGACCCATACAAAGGCGTTATCGTCCTCGCGCGCATCATCAACGGCAAGCTCCGCAAGGGCATGAAGATCAAAGTCATGTCCAACGGGCGAGTGTTCGACGTGGAGAGCATGGGCGTGATGACGCCGAAGCCTGTCGAGCTGGAAGAGCTCTCCGCGGGCGAGGTTGGCTTCTTCGTGGCTACGATCAAAAATGTTGCCGACACCAAGGTGGGCGACACGATCACCGACGTCGAGCGGCCATGCGCCGAAGCGCTGCCGGGCTTTGAGGACATCAAGAGCATGGTCTTCGCAGGCCTCTACACGGTCGACTCGCACGCGCACGGTATGCTGCGCGATGCGCTTGAAAAGCTGCGGCTCAACGACAGCTCGTTCAGCTTTGAACCGGAGTCCTCAGTGGCGCTGGGCTTCGGCTTTCGCTGCGGCTTCCTGGGTCTGCTGCATCTTGAGATTATTCAGGAGCGGCTGGAGCGCGAGTACGGCCTCGACCTGATCACAACCGCTCCGGGTGTGCAGTACGAGATCACACTCACGGACGGCAAGGTGGTCACGGTCGACAATCCTTCGCGCTGGCCCGACCCATCGGAGATCGAGCAGATCGAAGAGCCCGTGATCGAAGCCAAGATCCTCACCAACGAGGAGTACCTCGGCAACATTCTCAAGCTGGTCGAAGGCAAGCGCGGCCTTCAGAAGAACATCGAGTACGTCTCGGAGACGCGGGTGATGATCACCTACGAGCTTCCGCTCAACGAGATCGTGCTCGACTTCTACGACAGACTGAAGTCGGTCTCGCGCGGCTACGCTTCGCTGGACTATCACCTTGCCGGACGCTGGATATCGCCGATGGTGAAGATGGACATCCTGGTCTCGGGTGAGCCTGTCGATGCGCTCTCCATCATCGTGCATCGCGACTTCGCCTACGACCGCGGCAAGGCGCTGGTCGAAAAGATGCGCGAACTGATTCCGCGGCAGATGTTCGAGGTCGCCATCCAGGCCGCAATCGGCTCGAAGATCATCGCCCGCTCGACCGTCACGGCCATCCGCAAAAACGTCATCGCCAAGTGCTACGGCGGTGACATCAGCCGTAAGCGCAAGCTGCTCGAAAAGCAGAAGGAAGGTAAGAAGCGGATGAAGCGCATCGGCAAGGTCGACATTCCGCAGGAGGCCTTCCTGGCCGTCCTGAAGGTCGGCGAAGAGTAGCGATCCCGTCGGATTTCATGACAAAAACAGCGGAACTTCAATGAGACTCCGCTGTTCCCTTAACGACGCAGTAACTTTTGTCTGTGGAAACTCCTGCAACCGCTTCATTTCGCAGACTGGAAGCCGCGAAATCCGGCACACTCCCCGGTCATGGGGCGTAGACCATTCAAAGCAATGCTTTTAGTGGAATACAAAAATATCCGGCCCGCTGGGATTTTGGCTAGAATATCTTGCCTTTTTCCGATGGCCCCGTTCAGCGATTCACAGGTTTTTCCACAGATTGGTGCTTAAGTACGGTTTTCATTCAAACGTAGTGGGTCGTTTGTGTCGCGCTTTCAGCGCTTTGTTCATTAACGGGATTACCGACCTGGGCCTACGGCCCAGGCTAATATAGTGCGGGCCGTTGGCCCTTGAGGCGGCCTTCTACTCTTGGCGGCCTCCTCCTCGTCTATAGGTTCATGGAAAGAAGCTCCGGTACGCTTATGGATGGCTGTACAAACAAAACGAGGTCTCCGCGATGGGAGACCTCGTTTGCTGAAGAACCTGTAACCGTTATTTGGTGGCCGGATGCGGGGTCGTTGTGTGCGGAGCTGCCGTGCGTGGACGCGCCGGGGCCGCCGACGGTGCCGATGGCGGTGGGGCCGCGACTCCCGAAGCCGTGTTGTACGCGTTGACCACGGCCAGCGTGATGTCGATGTTCGGGTTCTGGCTAGCCCACATCACGTTGCTGTTCTGCTGGTTGCTGACGTCGAGCAGCAGGGTGTAGCCGTTCTGGGCAACGTAGCTCTGCACTGTGGCAGAGACCTTGCGCGCGACCTTAGCGTAGGCCTCCTGCACCTCAGCCTGGTAGGCGTTGTTTGCGTCCTCGGCGTCGCGGTTGAGCTGCTTTTCCTTGGTGTCGATGGCCTTCAGGCGGGTGGCGCGCTCCTCATCGCTCAGGGTCGCGGGCGCGCTCTGAAGCTGCTTCTTGAGCGTGTCGACCTCCTGGCCGAGAGTTTCGATCTGGGCCCGCTTCGGCTCCCACTTCTTCTGCACGTCCTGAACGGCCTTCTGGCCTTCATTGGTGGCGAAGACCGCCTGCTCGAAGGCGATGAGCGCGATCTTTGCGGGAACGGCCTGCGGCGGAGGAGGAGGTGTGTTGGCTGCTGGAGCGGCGGCGGGTGCAACGGGAGCCGGGGTAGCTGCCGTCTGCGCCATCGCAGCGGCAGTCGACAGTCCCGCGCCGAGGGCGGAGACGAGAACAAGGGTGCGGTTCATGCTGTGTTTGATACTCCTTCGGGGTCGTTCAAATGGATACAGCTCTTCGCGAAAACAGATAACTCGCAAATGTTCAGGATGCCAGGGCCACTACTTAGACGGTCCAGGCTTGGCCGCAGGAGCAGTGGAGCGTGGCCGTTGTGGCGCTGGAGCAGCCGGAGGAGGCGCAGCCACACCCGACGACGCGTTGTAAGCGTCCACAACCGCCTGCGAGATGTCGGTTCCGGGCGCCCACATCAGGGTCAGTCCGCCCTGCTGCTGGCCGTTGTTGTCGAGCAGCATCGTATAGCCGTTCTGCTGCACATACTTGATGACGACCGGTCCGAGCTTCTGCGCGACCTTGCCGATCGCCTCCTGCACATCGGAGTTGTAAGCGTTGGTGGCATCTTCTGCGTCGCGTTGATACTGCTTCTGCTTGGTGTCGATGGTGCGGGCACGCGATGCACGCTCGTCGTCGGTCATGGTTGCGGGCGCGGCCTGAAGCTGCTTCTGCAAGGATTCGATCTCAGCTCCGAGGGCGTCGAGCTGGGCCTTTTTGGGCTGATACTTCGTTTGCAGTTCCTGCAACGCCCGCTGGCCTTCATTGGTTGCGGCGGCAACCTGCTCATATTCGATGATCGCAATCTTTGCGGGAACAGCCTGCGGCGCAACGGCAGCCGGGGCCGTCGCCGCGGCAGCAGGGGCGGCAGCGGTCTGCGCGTGGAGAAACACAGTGGGAAACGCCGCTGCAAGGGCGGATGCAAGTACTATGTTGCGATTCATGCGGTGCTCGATACTCCTTCGGGGATCGTTCAAGAAATCATCCGGCCGTAGGCGCAGGATCGCTACCTTCCGAACCAATGGCCCTGCATCCGCTCGGAGAACGCACTCATCGTGGAGTGGGCCACCTTGAACCTCGACCATCCGGTGCAAAACACCGGCAGGGAGCGAGAGGGCTGCCAGAACAGTCCGATTATAGGAGCCTGTATGGGGCGGGTCAAACAAAACCGGGTGAATTCCATCAATCCCAAAATCTGGAGCCAGACGCGAGCGGTTTCCGCGATTCGGGACACTCCAGATCCCAGAAATGCCGAAAATTGCGGAATTTTCGATATTTCCAATTGGCATTTAGATTGCTTGACATAGACGTATCGTGCTCATGTCAGGTAGCGGGTTTGCTCGTTGCTGAGGCATCACGTATTGACCGTCTGACTGGCAGGCGTTGTGCTCACCGATGGCACAGCCCCGAAGCAGACTGGCAGATCGCCCGCAAGGGAGATCGACTCTCAGGAGGCCAGTGACTGGCCATTGATCGCTTGATCGAACAGCCGCTCCCACGAAAGCGGGATGCGGCTGCCACTTCACCCCGGTAGCGCTTGCGGTTCACCCGCTGTAAAATAGATAAAGGATGACGCAAGAGAGGGCTTGCAAAGCGGACGGCTTTGCGCTTACCCTGTCTCTGGCCTCAACCGGCTGCGAGTGCCGTCCTTTGCCGTCGCCAACCGAGCTTCAGCATTTTGGCGAGACAGACGGAGATTTCTGGCGCTGCCCGGATATGTTGCCAATCGTGAGAGGGTGAAGGGAATGGCCGGATTGGGCCTTCCGCGCTGCGAGTGCCGGTGAATTGACTGGCAGGCAGCTTGAATCGGCTTATTTAGACGTTCCGTTTGAGTAAAACTTGAGATCGTTTCCTCCGATGCCGCACTACGGGTTTGGTTCGCGCTTCGCCACAGTGGCGAGTGTGGGCAGGCACGTTGTCGTGGGGACGATTCGCTAATTGCGCCTTTGGCGCAGCAGGAAGTGGAAGCATGGATTCAGAGCAGAATATGCCCGAGGTGCAGTCGCACCAGGGTTCCTCCGCGGCCGCCATCTCGGATGGTGAACCGCAGTATGCAGGTGGCCAGCCCGGCCACGGCATGGGCCAGTCCAAGAGCAGCCGCCGCAGACGGCGGAAGCGCAAGAGCAAGACCGGTGAGGGCGGCGCGCCGCAGCAGGGCGATCCCAGCCAGACAGGCCAGGCTTCTTCGCAGGGCCCAGCGCAGCCACAGGGATTTCAGCAGCAGCCTCAGGGGCAGCCTTTTCAAGGTGGTCAGCCCGGCACCGGCGGCAAGCGCTGGAAGAAGAAGTTTCGCGATCGCGACCGGCAGCGGTCATCGAACCCCGGCAACAACGCCGACTTCGGGAACCGCGACACGCATCAGCCTGGCAATAACGCCTATAAGCGCTCCAAGGGCGGCAAGCAGAAACAGGGCCCGCGCAGCTTCGTCGGCCCCATGGACCACAGCTATCGCGAGGTGAACGGGAACTTCGCCGATGCGCCGCCTTCGACCATCGAGACCGGTAACGTCAGACGCTCGAACGGCCACGGCGGAAGGAACCTTCACATCAGCGATTCGCAACCGATCGACTACTCGCAGGGTCGTGCCATCCCGATTCCCGAAGACGCTCCGACAAAGATCTTCTTCTTCATCGAAGACCTCTTCTTCACGGCCAAGATCAATGAGACTTCGCGCAAACTCGGCGTAAAGGTGGCCTTCGTCAAGAACGACAAGGACGTGATCGCGCAGCTTACAGGCGACGAAGAAGACCGCCCGGGCCTGATCGTCTTCGACCTGAACAATACGAATGCCAAGCCGTTGACACTGATCCCCAAGCTGAAGTCGAAGCTGAAGCGCGGGACCTCGATCATCGGCTTCCTGTCGCACCTTCAGGGCGACCTGAAGGCCAAGGCCGTCGAGGCCGGATGCGACACAGTGATGCCGCGCGCGGCCTTCTCGCAGAACCTGCCCAACCTGCTGCGCCGCTACGGCACGGCCGAAGAGGACGACAACAACTACAATCAGTAGGCGCGCTCGAAACAATAAGGCCGGCAGGAGTTTTCTCCTGCCGGCCTTTTCTATGCGCATCGTGCAGAAGAAGACCTGGGCCTTCGGCCCAGGCTGGTATATTACGGGCCGTTGGCCCTGGGTTCTTCTGCCCTATGCCTTCACAGAAACAACATAGAGTTCCCTTAACCCGGTGGCCAGGTCATGTGGCGTCCGCCCAGAAGGTGGAGGTGCAGGTGATGCACGGTCTGCCCGCCTTCGTCTCCGGTGTTGACGACGACGCGGTATCCCTTGTCGAGCTTCTGCGCACGCGCCAGGTCGGCGGCGGCGGACATCAGGTGCCCAAGCAGGGGCTTGTGCTCGGCCAGCGCCTTCGCCTGCGATGCGATGTGCTCTTTGGGGATGATGAGCAGGTGCGTGGGCGCCTGCGGATTGATGTCCGGGAAACCGATGCAGAACTCGTCTTCGTAGACGCGGTTTGCGGGGATTTCACCGGCCAGAATCTTGCAGAACAGACACTCGGGAGAAGATCGTACAGGACTTTCGTTTGTCTTCATGGGCCCTTCACTTGTCGAAGAATTTAGGACGCCGGCCCGGCACCCAGGGGTTGTACGCCGCTGCAAAGGCCGCGCGGCTTGAGACGGACGGGTGGCTGAACATCCAGAACTCTACGAACGGTTTCGGATTTGGGTCGGTGAGCGAGACCTCGCCCAGCAACTGGAATGCCTGCTGCGCTGTGGTCTGCGGGTCTGCGACGATGCCGTGGATGGCCTCCTGTCCATAGATGTCGGCTTCGTGCTCGTGCATACGGCTGTAACCGTTGACGACGGGCTCGGAGAAGAACGAGAGCACGGAGAGCACTAGCAGAAGGACGGCAAGCGCGCTCCAGTCGTTCTGCGAGGGGACGCCCCAGGCCTCGCCATAGCGAGCAATCAGCCAGCGGATGCCGCGGTATCCGAGGTAGAACTCGACCAGCAGCAGTGCGCCGAGAAAGACCAGCGTTGCCGGAATATGGTTCAGCACATAGTGGCCAAGCTCGTGACCGAAGATGAAGCTGATCTCGTCGGGGGTGGCTTTGGCAATCGTGTTGTCCCAGACGACGACCCGCTTCGATGCGCCATAACCTGTGACGTAGGCGTTCAGCGACGTGACCTTTTCGCTCGCCTTCATCAGGAACATGCGGTCGGGAGGAATCTGCACGCCGCCACGCGCGACCACCTGCTCCAGCCGGTCGACCAGCGCGGGGTTGGTGGCGGCGAGGGGTTCAAACTTGTTGAACAGCGGGTCGATCAGCACCGGCGCGACGAAGACCGACAGCAGGACAAGCAGCATCGCGGGGATCCAGAACCAGAACCACCAGCGCGCTGGCGACTTGCGGACCACCCAGAAGAAGAGCATCACCATCAGCCCGCCGAAGACGAAGACCAGCAGAAGACTCTTCACCGCGTCCCACGCCCAGCTTCCCCACCCCTGCACGGACTGGCCGTACACCACCGCGGCATGATGGGCGTAGATGTCCACTGGAAGATCGAGCAGCGTGCTGGCCAGAAGCAGCAGCAAGACGAAGACGAAGCCCTGAACCCAGCGATTCGCACTGAGCCCCACGGCGAAGTTGCGCATCCGGGCGACAATGCCCAGCGCGAGCAGCAGCACAAGCTGGAGGATCCCCCAGCCGCTGCTTAGGAAATTGAGGACAACGCGAATCCGCGAGTAGGCGATGGCGCGCGCCAGCTTCTCCGGCGGCAGCGAGTAGGCCGGTTTGGCATTGGCTGGGGCCTGTTGCGAAGGGGCCTGCGCCTGGTTTGCGGAGGCGGTCTGGGGCACTGCCGCCTGGGCATGAAGGACAACGGGGACCAGGGAAGCTGCCAGCAACAAAAACAGAACGGCAATCGTTTGAACGCGCATCGGACCTTCCTCGGCACGGCTGAGGTTGTGCCAGTTTGCACGAATTCCGCCGCGACGGCAAATTATTCCTCGAACACGCGGCCGTCCCGGCAACAGGTCATGCTCCGGGCCGGTTCCATACGTCAAACGGCCATGGCTGAATTCAAGGTACGCAGGAAGCGCGCGCTTCCGATACACTCGGCCTCAGTCAGAATCTCTTGCAGGTGAAACGAGCACACTTCGCGATGGTACGATTTCGTTCTGTTAGCTCCCGTGCCCTGGGCGTTGCCCTCGGGGTCCTTCTACTCCATCACTATGCAGCGGCTGAGTCGAAGCCGCAGGCGAACACTACGCTGCTGGACGCGATGAGCGCCGAGCTCGACCGCGCCAGGTCGTCGCTGGGTTCGGCGGGCGCGGAGGCGGAGAAGCAGCCGAAGCCCTACTTTCTGAGCTACAGCGTCTCGGACTCCGACAACTTCAGCATGACGGCGCAGTACGGCGCGATTGCGCTCGAAAACCGCAGCCGCCGGCGCACGGCCGACGTGCAGCTTCGCATCGGCACGCCGGAGCAGGACAACACGCACGGCGACCACCGCGCCAGCGCGCTCACCACCATCCCCCTGCCGCTTACGGACGACCGCGAGGCGATCGAGCGCAGCCTGTGGTTCGCCACCAATCGCGGCTACGCCAAGGCGCTCGACAGCTTCACGAAGGTCAAGACCGAACAGCAGGTGCGCGCAAAGGAAGAGGACGCCTCCGCCGACTTCTCCAGCGAGCAGCCGAAGTCGGACATACTTCCGGCATCAGCCCCGTTGAGCGTCGACCAGACTGCATGGCAGAAGCGTCTGCGCGAGATCTCCGGCCTCTTCCGGCAGTATCCTGAGATATTCTTCGACAACGTCATCCTGCAATCGACCACGGAGACGGCCTACTTCATCTCGTCGGATGGCGCGAAGATTGCGACCCCCAACCAGGTGGCACGGCTCGTGATCGTGGCACGCACCCGCGCCGCCGACGGCATGGACCTCTTCCGCGTTGAGACCTTCGAGGCCGACTCTCTGGCGCACCTGCCCGAACAAAAGACCGTGATGGAAAAGACAACGGCGATGGCGAAGAACCTCGTTGCCTTGCGCACCGCGCCGATCACCGAACCCTTCAACGGGCCTGCAATCCTGAGCGGACGCGCATCGGCGGTCTTCTTCCACGAGGTGCTCGGCCACCGGCTCGAAGGCCAGCGCCAGCGCGGCGACGACGAGGGACAGACCTTCACCAAGCTGCTGGGCAAACAGATCCTTCCGAGCTTCATGAGCGTCACCGACGATCCAACATTAAAGACATTCGACGGCCAGTCGCTGAGCGGCCATTACAGCTACGACGACGAGGGACAGGCCGCTCGGCGCGTCGACCTGATCAAGGACGGGGTTCTCGATACCTTCCTCATGTCGCGGCTTCCCATTGCCAGCTTCGCGCACTCGAACGGCCACGGCCGCGCCGAGGTGGGCCGCATGCCTACGGGGCGTCAGGGCAACCTGATCGTCAGCTCCACCAAAACAGTCGGCGACAAGGAGCTGCGCCTGATGCTGATCGACGAGGCGAAGAAGCAGGGCAAGCCCTATGGGCTTTACTTTGAGGACATCTCGTCAGGCTTCGCCGTTACCACGCGACGGTCGCCGCAGGCCTTTCAGGTCATCCCGCTCGTCGTCTACCGCGTCTTCGTCGACGGCCGCCCCGACGAGCTGGTGCGCGGCGTCTCTATCGTCGGAACACCGCAAGCTGCGTTGAACCGCATCGTCGCGACCGACAATCATCAGGAGATCTTCAACGGTATCTGCGGCGCGGAGTCGGGAAGCATTCCCGTCAGCGCCGTCGCACCGGCCATGCTGGTACGCGAGATTGAGACACAGCGGCAGGCGCAGGGCAACGCGCGTCCGCCGATTCTTCCTCCCCCGCCTATCGGTGGAGATGAGAAGCAAGGAAAGGAGAAGCAATAATGAAGACCTCACTGAAAAACTTCTCCGGCATTCTGACCATCGCGTTGCTGCTCTCCGCTCCGGCCGTAAAGGCCTTTGCCGCCGAGACGGACGACCCTGTACTGAAGGCGATGCAGGCTGAACTCAGCCGCGAAAAGAGTCAGCTCGTTCTTCCCGGCATGCAGGCGCCCTACTTTATTGAATACCGCCTTGACGACTTCTCGAGCTACGAGGCCATCGCAAACTATGGCGCGCTCACCCGCGAAGAGGAGGGGCATCAGCGCATCGTGCGCGTCACGGTGCGCGTTGGCGACTACACAGTCGATTCCAGTTCGGGACGTGGCGAAGGCAATGTCGCGCTGGCGCCGCAGGACAACGACCCCGTGGCCCTGCGCTACGCGCTGTGGACAGCTACCGACGAGGCGTACAAGAACGCACTGCGCGCCTACTCCACCAAGCGCGCGGCGATGGAGAGGTTCCAGTCGACGCGACAGGAGAAGGACTTCTCCGTGGAGAAGCCCTTCGTTCACCTGGAGCCGCTGCGCACGCTCGACATCGATCGCGCGGAGTGGAAGAAGCGCATCGTCGAGGCCAGCGGACTCTACGCTACGGCACCCGAGGTGCGCGGCTTTGCCGGATTGGTGCAGTACTCCACCGCCAACATTCGCGCCATGGTGATGAACCGCTATCTGGTCAACACCGAGGGCACTGCCCTGCGCTACAGCACCAGCGGATACAACAACGCCATCAGCGTTGGCGGACAGGCACCCGACGGTATGCGCCTGGGGCGTGACAACGGCTCCGTCGCCGTGACCGCTGCCGAGCTTGAGAGCTGGCCGTCGTTTCGCAAGCGCGTCATCGACGACCTGAATAGCCTCGACGATCTCAGCAAGGCCCCGCTGGTAGACGCCGAGGACTACCACGGCCCTGTGCTCTTCACCGGCGACGCCGCCTCCGATGTGATGAACCGCCTCTTCGTGCCGAACGTTGAGGCCGACCGGCCTGAACTTGGCACGACGGCCCGCACCGGCGGCGCATACGCCTCCAGCTACAAGGCGCGCGTGCTGCCGGAGTTTATGAGCGTGACCGACAACCCGCTGGAGACGAAGTTTGCCGGGCGCTCCGTGCTCGGGGCCTACCAGGTGGACGACGAGGGCGTGCCTGCGCAGCCGGTGAACGTCGTCACCAACGGCAAGCTGGAGAACTACCTGATCGGCCGCACACCGGTCCGGGACTTCCCTGCCTCGAACGGACACGGCCGCGCCGCGCCGGGCGCTCCGGCGCACTCGCGCAGCGGAGTGATGGTCTTCACGACGAGCAAGGCTCTCTCTCCAACAGAGATGAACCAGAAGCTGCTCGGCATGGCGAAGGACCAGAAGCGCGACGTCTATGCGGTCGAGACGATGGGCGGCGAGGTTCCACGCCTGCTCTACCTTGTGCATCCCGACGGCAGCCGTCAGCTTGTTCGCGGAGCCAGCTTCGACGAGCTCGACAACCGCAGTCTGCGATCGGAGATCATCGCCGCAGGCAACGATCCGTATGTCAACGAGTCGCTGGGCACCGTGCCGCAGACCACCATCGTGCCGAGCTTGTTGTTCGGCGATATCGGCGTGAAGCGCGCAACGGAGGAGCAGCAGAAGCTGCCCTACTACCCGCCGCCGTCGCTGAATAAGTAAGCTGAGCATAGCCGCACACCGAGGGATTGAATGATGCAGGTCGATTTCAAGACGCTACAGATCGTTACACTTGCCGCACTCTTTGCCGTGCTTTATGCCGGACGCATGGTGAAGGGTTCGCCGCGCGAGACGCCCGAGGGCCTCGCCTTCCCGCTGAAGCCGCTCGTGCTGTGGGGTCGCGTCGTCGTGCTGCCGCTCTACTTCGCTCTTTTCGGATGGCCGATGTGGAAGGCGCAGCATCACGTTCCGGCATGGCTGCCTGTGTTCGTCGTCGGGTTGCTCGCGGTAGTGCTTTCGCAGATGCCGGGCACCATTGTGCTCACTCCTACGGGGCTGGTGCAGAAGTTCTGGCTGCGTGGAACGAAGGCCATTTCCTACCCGGAGGTGATGAGCATCCAGTTGACCGGCGCAGGACGCATGACGCGCGTGCTTGGAGACAACCGCGTCAGCATCACGCACACCTGGAACCATAGCGGCGCGGCTGAATTTGCGCAGGAGCTGGAGCGGCGTACGGGCAAACGGGCAGTGCGCTGAAGCCGACCGCGGATTGGCGCGGATAAGCACGGATGAAATGCGGAACGGGTATTTTGGGTCTGTTTTGAACTTGCAGGAAGGTATGCCCGTTGCCGCAAACTGTGCTGGATTGCCCCACGTCGTCATACTGAGGCGTAGTCGAAGAATCCCGGTAGTTTCGTCGTGCTCGACGCAGAAAAAATGCTGAGATTCTTCGGCTACGCCTCAGAATGACGAGATTACGGCCCCTTACGCCTCGCGAAGTTCATAACAGTCTCTGCAATATCCGCGTTCATCCGCGCCAATCCGCGGTCGCATCAGTCGGTTCGGACGAGGTAAGGCTCAGCGCCTGAGACGCGTATGCCCTCGGCGACCTCGGTTGCGTTGGCCTTGTCGGGACGCGCGGGGTTGATGCGAACCCAGTGCCCGGTCGGCCCGGGGAACTCGATCACCTTCGCGGTGGTGTAGCGGCGCATCAACTGGCTCTTTAGCTTGAGCGCGTCCTTTTCGTTTTGAAAGGCACCCACCTGTACGCACCAGCGTCCACCGGGAATTGCTGCCGGACTCGTGCTCTGCTGCGGTGCCCATGCCTCGACGCGCACCTTTGCCACTCCCATGCGATAGAGGCCCGTCGCCTTGGCTGCTGCGAGCGAGAGGTCGATGATGCGCCCACGCACAAACGGGCCGCGATCGGTGATCTTTACGATGGCCGACTGGTTGGTCGTCAGATTGGTGACCCGCGCCATGGAGCCGAGCGGCAGCGTCAGATGAGCGGCTGTCATCGCATTCTGGTCGTAGACGGTGCCGTCGGCACCGCGTCGGCCCGCGTATGGAGGCCCGTACCAACTCGCGAGGCCGGTCTCTACCAGCGAGGGCTTCTCCTGAAGGTTGGGCGGCAGCGGAGCAGGCCGCGGCTGCCCGAGCGACGGAGCCGACCCCGGATTGCGCGCCGAGTAAGTCCCTGAACCCTGTCTGGCTGGAGGCGGTGGTGGCGGTCGATGCGCCTGGACCCTCTTCTTGTGGCAGCCGCTCGCCGCAAGCGCAAGCGCAGAGACCAGCACGGCGAAGATGAGGCGGCGGTTCACGGCTTTGGCGCTTCTCCCGGGGGTGGCGGCGAAGAGTGCTTACCGCCCCGGCGCTCGTCGATCCGCTGGGCCAGCCGGTTCAGCTCCTGGGCCGCGGCACGAAGCGCCTCCGATCCGCTCTTGCGCACGTCGGGAACGATCTCGTCGTTGATGTAGTCGAGCAGCTTGCGAAGGTCGTCTTCCACGCGCGCGCCTGTCCCGTGCAGGCGCTGCTCCCATGCGTACTTCGTCGATCTCTGCGTCATGCACACTTCTCCACCCTCAATTATCGAAATGAGGAAAAACGGCGGTCAATCGCCCGCGACCGCTATTCCACTCCCGGTGCCGAGGTGGTAACGTCGATAAAGCTACAGGTCTATTGCCATTTGGGAATACAACGCCGGATTTGCGGGATGCGTCTCTTTAAAAGCCATATCTGCTCCGGTATGAGCATCGGTTCCCGTGCACGCCGATCTTCCGAGAGACGCGAATCCAGAAATTTGTGAGGTCAACTCGTTGACGGCCCCCGTCTCTCTTTTGTCCATGCGGCGCTACAGCGCTTTCACGATTGCATTTTTCTTGTGGATTGCCGCGCATCG
>JAFDVV010000096.1 GCA_018268775.1 Acidobacteriota bacterium
GGCCTGCCGACAATCGCCAGCCGCAGGCCATCGTGCACGATGCGGCCATACGCAAAGCCGCGCTCCAGGTCGCGCAGCGGGGCCTCCACTTCGCCAATGCGGGCGGCGATCTCCTCCGCGGCCATCGTATCGATGTCGTCCTCGGCGAAATCGACGCCCGCCTCGAGCCCCGCGATCAGCGCGATCAACTTCTCCTTAATAGGAGCAACGCTTCGAGAGAGCGCTCCTCCCAACTGCCGCGCCGCCACGCGCGCCTGGTTCAGTGTCGAGGCCTCTATCAGGTCGCGCACCGCCTCCGCCTGCGTCAGGTCGAGCCGCCCGGCGAGAAACGCGCGCTCGGTAAACTCGCCGGGCTCGGCCAGTCGCGCGCCAGCCGCAATCGACTGCCGCACCAGAAACTCCAGTACCACAGGAGAGCCGTGCGCCGCGATCTCCACAACGTCCTCAGACGTGTACGAGTGGGGCGCCTGAAAGTATGTTGCCACCGCCTCATCCAGCACAGCGCCGTCCGCGTCGACGATCAGCGCGAACCGCGCGCGTCCCGCCTCCAACGGCCGCTTCAACTCAAGCAGCGATTCGGCGATGACATGCGCCTCCGGCCCCGAAAGCCGCACGACGCCGATACCTCCTCGGCCTGGCGGCGTCGAGATGGCAACAATGGTCTCGGTCGCATGTTCTGAAATCATCACTCGAGGCGGAGCGCACTCCCATGCTCAGAGTATCAAGGTGCTTTGCAACCGCTTCAGTGCAAACCTCAAGTGAGCCCGACCTTTCCTGAGCCGGGACAAAAACTACGGGGATTCTTCGCCTGCGGCTCAGAACGACGGCCTCTATTCGTATCGCGTTCTCCGTAACCCGGATCTTTCCCTTCTCCGCCCTTTAAGGGTTGTTTTCAGTGGTACGTCCACTTGGATAGAATGGCCGCGCCGTCAAAACTCACCTTACGCTTCACGAGGCCGCCATGCGTTTCAATTTTCTCCTCTCCGGATGCCTGATTCTCGGCTCTCTCTCCGTCGCCCATGCCCAGCGGCAGGCCCAGCAGGACTACTTCAGCAACTGGCCCGCGGGCACCAGTCCGCAGGAGGTCGGCAAGAAATTGGCCGACCACTTCGTCACCAGCCCGCACCAGTACACCAAAACCATCCACTACTCCGAGATCTGCACCTGGTACGGCGCGCTCCAGTTCGCCGAGCTGTCGCATGACACTGCCCTTCGCGACGCCCTCATCAAAAAATTTGAGCCGCTGCTGCCAGGCGGGGCCGAGGCCGAGCGCCGCCCCCTGCGCCGCCACGTCGACGACTCCATCTTCGGCGTCGCTCCGCTCGAGATCGCGCGCCAGACCCGCGAGAGCAACCCGGACGAGGCTCAGAAGTTCCTGAAGGAAGGTCTCTGGTGGGCCGACCGCCAGTGGGAGAACCCGCAGCCCGACGGCCTCTCCGCCGAGACCCGCTTCTGGATCGACGACATGTACATGCTTACCATGTTGCAGCTCGAGGCCTACCGCGCCACCGGCGACAAAAAATACCTCGACCGCGACGCGCACGAGATGGTCGCCTACCTCGACAAGCTTCAGCAGCCCAACGGCCTCTTCTACCACGCGCCCGACGTCAAGTACTTCTGGGGACGCGGCGACGGCTGGGTCGCCGCCGGTATGGCCGAGATGCTCTCCTCGCTTCCCGCCAACCACCCCGACCGCGCCCGCATCATGAAGGGCTACAAGCTCATGATGTCGTCGCTGCTCAAGTACCAGGGCAAGGATGGCATGTGGCGCCAGCTCATCGACAAGGACGACGCATGGCCCGAGAGCTCCTCCTCCGCCATGTTCGCCTACGGCATGATCATGGGCGTGAAGCACGGCTGGCTCGACGCCAAAACCTACGGCCCCGCCGCACGCAAGGCGTGGATCGCCGTCACCGGCTACGTCGACCAGAACAGCGACGTGACCCAGGTCTGCGAAGGCACCGGCAAGAAGGACTCGCTCGAGTACTACTACCAGCGCAAACGCCGCACCGGCGACTTCCACGGCCAGGCGCCGGTGCTCTGGTCCGCCGACGCCCTGCTCCGCGAAGGCGTGAAGTAGTGACAACGCCACCCACCCGGTTCTCTTGTTTGTCATTCCGTAACGAAGTGAAGGAACCTGCTTCGCTTGTGCCATTTCGGCGCAAACAGCAGATTCCTCCGTTTCACTACGGAATGACAAATATGAGTTCCGGGGACTGCGGAGTGGGCTGACTGTAAAGACCGTGTCATTCCGAGCGGAGGCCGTAGGCCGTAGTCGAGGAATCCCCGCATCTCTCCGTAGTGCCACAACGTCAGGTGCGCGATGCCCCACATCTGGCGCTACAACCGCCAGATATGGGGCACCCGCGCTGTTTGTCATTCCGTAACGAAGTGAAGGAATCTGCTTTGCTTGTGCCATTTCGACGCAACGAATGTCGTCGATCACGATTAGCTCGAAGGCGGAGGCGGTGTCTGCTGCGCGCGCACCACGGACGGCGCTGCCGCTCCCCGCAGCCCTGCGAGAATCTGCGTCAGGTAGTCGTTCGCCGCGCCGGGGTTGCTCGGTAAGAACAGCGTGTTGCTCCCCGACCGCGCGCCCACTTCTTTCAGCGTGTCGAAGTACTGCGTCACCATCACGAGCGCCATCACGTCTTCGGCGGTCGTTCCCGGCACGGCATCGCGGAAGTGCTCGATCGAGGCGCGCAGGCCGTCGATGATCGCCTGCCGCTCGGCGGCGATGCCTTGCCCTTGAAGCGCCTTTGACGCGGCTTCGGCCTCAGCCTGTTTCACCTTGAGGATCTTGTCGGCCTCTCCGCGCGCCTGCGCGGCGACCTGCGCGCGCTGGGCGGCGTTGATGTCGTTCATCGCCGTCTTCACCTTCACATCGGGGATGATGTCGGTCACCAGCGCCGTAAGAATGTTGAAGCCAAAGCCCGACATGATCGAGTCCAGCTCCGTCTTCACCGCCACCGAGATTCCCGACTGCTGCTCGAACGTCTCGTCGAGCGTGAGCTTCGGCACATGGCCGAGGATCGAGTTGAAGACGAAGCTCTCAATCTGCTTCTGCGGACTCGACAGCTTGTAGAACGCGTCGAAGATGCGGTCCTCGAGCACTTGGAACTGCACGCTCACCGGTATCTGCACAAAGACGTTGTCGTGCGTCTTCGTCTCGACGGAGAACTGCGCCTGCTTCACTTGCAGGTCGACGATGAAGGCGCGCTCGGCAAAAGGAATCAGCACATGCAGGCCGGGCCGCACGATGCGGTTGAATTTGCCGAAGCGCTCCACCACGCCCGCCGTGTAGGTGCGCACGGTGAACAGCGTCTTGAGGACGGCAACCAGGACGATAACGCCAACAACGATGAGAACAATCAGCAGAAACGTATTCAGGACGTCCATATTCCTCGCGGCGCGTTAACGCGCAAAACCAATGCTGCGAGGATACCTCAGTTGGAGTGAGGTTTGATCGAGGCAGGTTCATTCGCCTGAAGCACGATCCTCCGCCCACCCAAAACCCTGTCATCTCGACCGGAGCGCGAAGCGCGCAGTGGAGAGAGCCGCATTCCATCACCAATGCCATTCCGAACGAAGGTGAGGCCAGAAGGCGCTGGCAAAAAAGCAGGTTCCTCCACTCCGGCCCTTCGGACCTGCGGTCGGAATGACAACGTGGAAGTGTGCCTCCCGGTCGATCTCAGCACTGGCCAAAGCCCGTGCGAGCTTATTGTGGCAGCCGGAAGTCGACGCGCACGGTGGTCACGATCTCAACCGCGCTGCCATTTTCGATATAAGGACGGTAGCGCCACTTCGACACGGCCTCTTCGGCGGCGGCGCGCAGATGGCGATCGCCACTGACGGCGTGAGCGGACTTCACCGCGCCAGACGGAGTCACGACAACCTGAAGCTCCACGGGGCCTTCAATCTGCTGCGAGCGGGCCGCTTCAGGATAGGCGGGCACTCGCGAGGCGAGAAGGTTTCTCGCCATGATTGCGCCGGGAACGCGCTCCAGCGACGCACTGGCGGCTTCTTCGGCGTGTTGCCGCTCCAGTGCTCTTGCTGCTGTGGCGGCAGCGGCCGCCGCTTCGTCGGGGTGCTTCTTCACAACCGGCTCAACCTTCGCCTTGTGAACTGGCGCCGGAACAATAACCGGCTTCGGTGTTTTGATTGCAGGTTTTGCTGCTGCTGTTGCGGGCGGCTCCGCTGCAGCGGCGT
Source organism: Acidobacteriota bacterium (assembly GCA_018268775.1). Lineage (GTDB taxonomy): Bacteria > Acidobacteriota > Terriglobia > Terriglobales > Acidobacteriaceae > Edaphobacter. Next base: position 4,210 of record JAFDVV010000096.1, read on the forward strand.
CCTCCTGTGCGGGCGGTGGAGTCTGCGCACTCTTGTCACTTGCCTCGGCGCTTGTATCGGCCTCGGGTGTTGTCGCAGGTGCAGGCGCGGCAGGCGGCGGAGTCGCAGGGGCAGTATCGGCCGCGCTCTGTTGCGGCGATGGAGTCGCTTCCGGCGCAGACGAGCTGGTTGCCTTGCCGAGCGCATCCTTCGCCTTGAGATACGTCGCTCGCAGCTTCGCGCCAGCAGATGTGAGCAACCCATGTCCAGCCTCGGTGCGGCTGCCATAGAACCCGCCAGCAGCTACGGCGGCAATCACTATGGCTGCGACGGCAACGCGCGCGCCGGAGCCGCCGCCCTGCTGCGCGGCATAGCCGGAGAGCGGCGCAACGATCGAAGGGTCGTCGTCGGGATCGTCGCCGGGACCGGGCTGGGCGAGACCGCGATGCGAGAGCTCGCGCACGGGCCTCGGCGCGAAGACCTCCGTCTCCACCGGAGGAGACGGAGGCACAACAGGCGGTGTAACAGGCACGGACTCCTGTAGCGGCACAGGCGCAGCCGGCGCACTTACCTGCTCGACCGGCGTAGCGCGCGGCGCTTCGATTCTCTCCACGACCTCGGGAACTGCCGCAACCGGAACGGGTGTCTGTACAGGCGGGGCCTCAAACGCTCTTCGCGCGGAGGACGCCTCCCGCTCCGCCACCGGCTCGACGGGCTTCGTCACAACCGGCTTCAATTCGTCCACCTTCGTTTCGGCGAGGCGCGCTTCGACAGCGGGTGCGGCGGCAAAGGGGAGCTCTTCCTGGGCGGCGTGTTCATCCAGCTCCGCAAGCTGCTCACGCAGCTCTCTGCTGGTCTGCTCCAACTTCGCGAGCGCGTCTCCGATCGAGCGGCGCGTCGCATGCACGGCCCTTGCGCCGGAATCGCTCGTGCTTGCAGGCGCAGCAACCGCCGGTGGCGGCAGCGGCTGCAACAGCGCATCGTTTGGCCTGTTGATCGCATCCGGCAGCTCCGCCGGTCGCGCCGTATCGATGCCCCCGAGCATCTGGCGCAGCTCATGCACGCCAGGCTGCTCGTCTTTGGGCAGCGTTACGCTCGATGTGCCGGTGGCGCTCTCGATCACCGTCTCCAGCAGCTCCGCTTCGCTTGGCGCGTCGCTCTCCTGCGAGCTCAGTGCATTGACCAACGACCAGAAGTCCATCGCGAAGTGGCGGTCCTCATGCAGGCCCAGCAACACGCCGCCCAGGTTCTCCGGCGAACCGAACGCGATGCTGTGCATGTCGAACAACGACCGGAACCGCTTGACCGCCTGGCCCCTCTGTTCCACCTTCTGCGCTTCAACCATCCGATGCTTTTCTCCTAAACGGATCACTGCGAGAGGCCCGGTTCGCGCGCGCATCGCGCCGCACACTCGTAGTGTATGTAATTTGGACGCCGTGGATAGCCCCTTTTGGGGCTTGGGTCGCGCAAGAAAAATACATCCCACGCACCATCAAGAGATAGCGACGGCGCAATTATCTGAAAATCGACCTGGTTTTGTGAGTGGACAGAGGTTCTATCCGTGATGAACCCTGGGGACTGTCATCAAATTGCTCTGCCGGAACAAAAGGCCGTTTTTATTGTCATTCCGACCGAAGGCCCGCAGGGCCGCAGTGGAGGAACCTGCTGTTCGCCCGCAGCACCGGAAAGAATCGCGGCAGAGAAGCAGGTTTCTTCCACCCCAGCGAGCAAGCTCTCCGGGGATCCCGGTTTCTCCACTCCGCATCGCACGATAAATCTGTGAGATGCTCCGGTCGAAATGACACATCTTTCGCAAAGAAGAAATATGATGACTCGCCTCAGAAATCCAGTCGAAGGCTCACCTGCAACTGACGCTCGCGGGCCTGGCTGGTGCCAGCCTCTGTATACACTCCAAACGGGCGCACGTTCAGCCCTTCGGCGGCTACCGTTGCGGCGTCCTGATAGATGAGCGGCGTGACGCCCGCGGCAGGCGCGCCGGCGAGAAACGCCCTCTGCTGCACTCCCGTGTAGTTGACGCGATTGAAGAGGTTGAACGCATCGACGACTCCGCGAACGCGAACGCGCTCCGTCAGTCGCAGCGTACGCGCGATGCGAAGCTCCATCCTCGCGGTATCGGGAAGACGCAGTGTATTGCGCCCCACGGTCGGCAGGTACACCGCTCCGCCTGCGCCGTTGATGCTCTCGCGCCCGCCCGTAAGCCGCGTGCCGCCGAATATCTCGTAGCTGTACGGCCTTCCGCTGGTCTCGTGGAAGATGCCGGAGAGCGTCCACCCGTTGGCCGCAAGCGCGAGCCAGCGTTCGCCCGTCGTCAGTCGCGGTTGCCACACCGCACTCAGCACAAACTTGTGCGGAAAGTTCAGGCGCGAAAGCCCTTTGTCGTAGCGCACAGTAAAAGGGTCGAGCTGCGCGTTGAGTCCTGGCACCGCGCCTGCGCTCTGCCCGTCGTCGATCGCCTTCGACCACGTCCACGCCGCGCGAAAGTCGAAGCCTCTCCTGCTGCGCCGCCGCGCCTCCAGCGCCAGCGCGTTGTAGCTTGCGCTGGTGCTCGACGTCACGGCCGTCACCGGCCCGAAGCTGTTGCTTACGCGCGACGTATACACCGGCAGAGCAAATGTGTCGCCGTCGCGAACGCCCGCCGTTGCCGTGCCGCCTTGCAGTCGAAACATCTTCGTCTCCGCCGACGGCGCGATGTTGATGTCGACCGCGCCCGGAAGCTGACGGTCGATATTCATCATGTAGGTCGCGCTCAGCACAACGTTCGCGCCCACGCCGCGCTCCACCGCAAGCGAACCCTGCTGCACCATCGGCGTGCGGAACCTTCTGCTCAGGACCGTCGCCGAGGTCGTCGCCGCAACCGCGGCGGGCGGCGCGGCGACATACGCGCACACGTAGCCGAAGCCCTGGTTCGCCACCTGCGGGCAGTTCGTAATCGTACTTGGCGTGATCCGCACGCTCGTCGACGAAGCGGCGAGGGCGGTATTCACCAGCGCGCTTTTTACGGTCGCACCCGGAACGCGCCCGTAGTAGACGCCGTAGCCCACGCGCACCACGCCGCGCCCCGCGCCGAACGGCGCCCACGCCACGCCAACGCGCGGGCCGAAGTTGTTGCGGTCTTCCGGAAAGACGCTGGTTGCGCCGATGCTGCCGAAGACCGCGTCCAGCGCGGCGTTGGGCCGTTGCGGCAACGGGAGCAGCTCATACTCGTAGCGAACACCGGCGCTGACGGAGAGGTTCGCGCGCAGCCTCCAGCGCTCCTGCACAAAGCCGGCGAGGTCCAGCGTCGACCACGACGCGGCCCGCTCGCCAAAGCTCTGCGTGTACGACTGGAAGCAGAACCGGTGCACCGCCGCGTTGATCGATGGGCAGCCACCATTTGGATACGCGCGAACGCTGAACGTGTAGTCGGTAATCCAGTCGACCAGTCCGCCCGCGTGGCCATTGGTTGCGCCGCTGTCGTAGCGAAACGTGCCGACCGTGTTGTCCAGCGCACTCACATCGTCGTGTATCGCGCTGAGATCGAAGCCTGCCTGCAAAAAATGGCGGCCCGCCGCCAGCGTGGCGATATCGGCAAACTGCAAGCGGCGTTCTTCTGGATACGCTCTTCGTCCGACGCCCGCAGGTGTCCCGAACGAGAAGCCATTGGGGCCGATCGATATCTCGGGCACGAGGCCGTCGATGCCGATCGCGGGCTCCTGCGGCAGCGGGGTCTGTGCCTGCTCGAACTGGAAGTCGCGCGCATAGGCCACGCGGACCTCGTTGGCAAATCGCGCCGACGCGGCCCACAGCCACCGTGCGGATGCCGCATCCACCTTTGTGTATCCGCTGCCAAAGCTGGCGACGCCGCGGTCGACCACTGGCGCGCCGCGCAGGCCCGCGGGCACCGCGGAACGCAGCCGGTTGTACTGCGCGCTCACGCGGTTCTTCGCCGTCGCCTGCCAGTCGAGCTTGATGAAGTGGATCGTCTGGTCGTCGCGCCGCTGCACTCGACCCGAAAGGCCAGCCAGATAATTCAGCGCGGCGTTTATATTTGCCGAGGTGGCCCCACGGTTTGCAAGCAGCGCTCGCTGCATCGGCGTCAGCGCATAGAAGTTTGGGTCGCCCGGGGCCGAGATGCCCTCGAAGCCGCGCCGCTGCTGGTCGAACGCATAGAAGTAGAAGAGCCGGCTGCGCACCGCCGCACCGCCGATCGTTCCTCCAAACTGCTGCCGCAGGTCGGGCGGCTTCACATAGGCCGTCGTCACCGCGCCGTCGCGATAGCTCGTAGCAATGGCAAATGGATTCGCCGCATCCCACGCGCTCGTCCGCGCCATATAAAAGCCGGAGCCGTGCAGCACATTCGTTCCGCTCTTCGATACCGTCGCAATTGCGCCGCCCGCGCCATGTCCGTACATCGCCGAGTAGTTCTGCGCGCTCACGCGAAACTCGCGCACCGCCTCCTGCGAGAAGGTGTACGCCGCGCCCGACCTTCGCCAGGACGCCGCATTTCTTCGCGCGCCGCCTGCCTCGATGCCTGTCTCGTTCTGCGCGGCCGACATCCTGTCGCCGTCGTCTGCGCTGCCCGCGCCACGCGCAACGGCGTGAAAGCTGTCGTCGCTGTCTGTGCCGTCGATGGATGTGCTGTTCTGCGTTACGGCCAGCCCGCGAAAGCTGATTGGCGCCGTGTTCGTGTCGACACCGCCTGCATTCGCCGCGGGCGTGAGCAGCGCGAAGCTCTGCCAGCGGCGGCCATTCACCGGGAGCATTTCGATCTCCTTCGCGCCGACAACGCTGGATACGGCGCTGCCCGACGCCTCTTCCACATCGACAATGCCTGCGTCCGAATCATCAGTAACCGTCACGACCTCGCGCGCGCCCGCCACCTTCAAGCGCAGCGCAAGCTCGCTGACGCCACCGGCCTCCACAGCAACGCGGTCGAGCGCAAGCGTCGCAAAACCCGGCGCGGCAATCTTCACGGCGTACTCGCCCGCGGGAAGATGCGCCAGCACGAAGCCGCCCCGCGCATCGCAGCGTGTTGTGAACCGCAGGCCGCGACCCTCGTCGCTTGCCTCCACCGCTGCGCCCACAACCGCCGCTGCCGCCTGATCCGAAGCAACGCCGCGAATCGCACCCTCCACCGGGGCCTGCGCCCGCGCGCCACCAGCGCAAGCGGCGACCCAAAACATTGCCCACGCCAGAAACCGGACAACGCCACATCGCCGGGTGCCCCACTCATGCGGCTTCATCGCATGGGTGGGACATTCGAGCGAAGCTCGAACCGCACCTGCCAACTCCATCCGGACGCCGCAACCGCGGCGCCCTCGCCCCTCAAACATCCTCTCTCCGCAAAACAACTCTGTCGGTTACTGCTCAGCACGACCACGGAAAAAGAACGCGCGTGGGGCCCGACCCTCACAGCTCGAATCGAGACTGAAAAGATACCCGTAGCTTAGCGAAGTTGCCGCAAATAAAAAAGACGCAACCGCGCGAACCAGCAATAGAAAAGGGCGGCAGCCGAAGCCACCGCCCTTATCGAATGAATCGTTAGAACATGATGCGTCCGCCAAACTGGAACTGGCGTACCTGATAGGCGTAGTTGCCGTTCACACCCGACGTGGACGGCGTGCCGAAGTTGGTGGTTGCCGTCAGGACGTTGCCGGCCATCGAGAACGCACCGGCGTTGATGCCGGTGATGTTCCGATGATTGGCAAGGTTGAAGCCCTCGGCCAGCAGCTCGAAGGTCATGCCCTCGCGGATGCGGAAGTCCTTCTGCAGGCGCGTGTCGACCACGATGTTGCGCGGCGCATAGAGCTGGTTGCGTCCGAAGGCCGGAATGTAGGTGCTCACACCCGTGCCTGCAACGCCGCCGCCGAATGGCTTCAGCCCGGTGGGATCGGCCAGCGGCGAACCCGAGCTGATGCCGGCAGAGTAAGGCAGGCCCGACTGTATCTGAATCAGCGGCTTGATCGACCAGCCGTTGGTCAGGTACGTAAGACCACCGTTGCCCTTGATGCCGGGGATGTTGACGATCGCCCAGCCCACCGCGCGATGCCGCACATTCACGGCGGAGTTGCCGTAGTTGGCGCGTGCGTTATACGGGTCGAGCCAGTTGTTCGCGCCCGGAGAGGTGAACGATGTCACGCCGTAGTCCAGCGCGTGCGCCCAGGTGTAGTTCGCGTCGAACGTCACGAACTTCCACTTGCGGTTCGTGATGTCCATGGACACCGCGTTGTAGCTCGAGTTCGCGTTGCTGATAAGCGGAGAGATCGCGTTGTACGCCGGGTTCAGGGTGTTCGATACCGTGCCCTGCGCCGACGAGTAAACCCGTTGCTGGAAGGTCGTGCCGCAGGCCGCCACAAAACACTTACCCGGATTGGCGGAGTTCGCCGCCAGCGTGTAGGTTGCCGTGTAGGTCTTTGTGGGGTCGAGGTTCAGGTTCAGGTAGTTGGGCAGCTCGCGACCCAGCGAGCCGATGTAGGAGACCGACAGCACATTGCTGTTGCCAAGGTCCTGCTGCACCGTCAGGTCGAACTGCTCCGTGTACGGGTTTTGCAGGTTCTTGTCCAGATAGCCCACGCTCAGCAGTCCTCCGGCAGGGCGCGCGCTCAGCGTCTGCGGGAACTTCACGAACGCGGGCGCCGACGGCGTTCCAACATTCGTGCCGTTGTATGCCGTCACCTGCACCTGGCCGCCCGGCCCACCGGTTGTCTGGTAGACGCCAAGCAGCGCGGCGTTGATGATGCGCCCGTAGTAGAAGCCGAAGCCTCCGCGGACGACGGTCTTGCCGCGTCCAAACGGGTCCCAGGCGAAGCCCAGGCGCGGCGAGATGTTGTTCTTGTCCGAAGGGTGATTGGCCTCCTGCGGAACAGCCGGGTTGAGGGCTGAGGCATAGGGGCCAGGGTAGGCCTGGTAGTCGTAGCGAACGCCGAGGTTGAGCGTCAGCGTCGGCGTCAACTTCCAGTCGTCCTGCACGAAGTAGGCGCTGTCGAGCGTGGCCAGGTCGAAGACCAGCGGGCCGTAACCCTGGCTCATACCGCTGTGGCAACCGTAGCCACCCGTCGTGCTCAGCGTTGGAGTGCCCGATGCCGTCAGCGGGTTGCAGGCGCCGCCCGGCTTCAGAATGTCCGCCAGGTACAGACCGACGTTCGCGTAGCTGAACGAGCCGTTGCTCTGGTAAAGGTTGTTCTGCAGATCGTAGTTGTGGACGAAGTCGACGCCAAAACGGATGTTGTGACGGCCCCACTGATACGCCGCCGTGTCGCCGATCTGCCACTTGCGCTCGTCCGGATACGCAACGCGGTAGCTATAGTACGGCGAACCCAGGTTGAAGCCTCCCGACGAGGTCGAGATCGACGCGTAGGTATACATTCCGTTCGCGCCCAGCAGATGGGCCTTCGAGTAGTCGGTGTAGGGCTGCTGGCCTTCCCAGTTGAGTTCGCGCGCGTATTGATAGCGCAGCTCGTTGGTCAGCTTCGAGGTAATCAGCGAGTTCAGCTTCGCCACGCCGTAGTCCAGTTTGACGAAGTCAGTGCCGAAGGAGTCGCGCGCATACGAGAGGGCCGCCTGCGTCTGCACGCCGCCCGGGGAGTCCCAGCGCAAACGGTGGTAGTAGACATCCAGCGTGTGCTTGGGTGAGATCACCCACGACAGCTTTGGCGTATTGATGAGCTGGTTGCCAAAGCGAGGCACGGTGCCCAGGTCGGAGTTCAGGTCGTTCAGCGCCGCCTGGCATTGCGCCAGAGTTGCGCCCGTCGCGGCCAGCAGGTTCGCCGTCTGGCAGGGGCCCGCCGTCGACGAGTAGAAGGTGCCGGGGTTGCCCGAGACCGCTACGCCGGGGAAGTTACGGCGGAAGGCGTCGAAGGCGTAGAACCAGAAGAGACGGTCCTTGATCAGCGGGCCGCCCACGCCGAAGCCATACTGGTTGCGCTTGTCCTTGGGACGAATGACATTCGTCGAAGGCGCGCCGTTGACGATCGTCGTGAGAATGGTCTTCTCGTTTCGCGAGCTGGTCTCGTCGCCGCGATGATAGAAGTAGATCTCACCGTGCATCTGGTTGCCGCCGCTCTTGGTGACCGAGTTCACGACGCCGCCCACGGCGCGCCCCAGTTCAGCCGAGTAGACGCCGGTGTTCACCTGGAACTCGCGCACCGCCACCTGCGAGGTGGAGTAGCCCGCGCGCGTACGTCCACGCTCTTCCGAGAAGAACGCCTGGTTGTCGTCCACGCCGTCGATCTGCACGTTGTTCAGCACCGACGGGACGCCGCGGAAGCTGAGCAGGCCGAAGCCATTGTTGTCGTTGGTCACGCCCGGCGTCGTCAGCGCCAGCGCCGACCAGCGGCGATTGTTGATCGGGATGTTCTC
>JAFDVV010000097.1:0-2506 GCA_018268775.1 Acidobacteriota bacterium
CTTTTCATAGAAGAATGACGGCAAAGAAGCTTGATGCGTATGGATAAAGTTCATAACAGCATCTAGTGTCCTGAGGTCTGAAGTTCGCAACATAAACAGCATTGTCATCCTGAGCGGAGTTTGACGCGCTTCTGCGGCAAACGGAGTCGAAGGATCTGCGGTTGTTTTTCAACGAATTTCGGATTCACCGCACTTGAAGCGGATGGGGAAATAACGGAAGATCCGGCTAGGTCCCGTCTTGTTAAGGGCACGGCTTTGGCCGTGCCGTAAAGTCCCCGAATATCAAACGGCCTTAGCCCGTCAGGTACGCCGCTAATACTTGATCAGGGCCTCTTCCGATGCATTCCAGAATGACCGCTCCGCGCTGCGATAGCATGTTGGAAGTGAGACTCCCCGTCCGCATCGCGTACCTCGTCAGCCATCCCATCCAATACCAGGTACCGCTCTTGCGAAGGATCGCGCAGGAGCCGGACATCGACCTGACCGTGTTCTATGGCTCCGGCTTCTCCGTTCGCGGCTACAAGGACGACGGCTTCGGCGTCGACCTGAAGTGGGACCTCCCTCTGCTGGGCGGCTACAAGCACGAGTTTCTTCCCGTGCTCCGCGACACCGGCACGCAGACGGTGACGGCGCCGCTGAATCATGGTTTTCTGCGACGATTGCAGGGCCGCAACGGCGCGCCGCCATTCGACCTGCTGTGGGTGCACGGCTACGCCATGGTGAACTCGATGGCGGCGATGGTGGCCGCCAGGGCGCTGGGGATTCCCGTGCTCATGCGGTCGGACTCGACGCTGATCGACCGCTCTCGATCAGAGCTGAAGCTGGCCGCCAAGAGGCTCTTTTTTCTTGGGCTGCGTCAGTTGATCGACGGCGTGTTGACGGTTGGCTCACTGAACGATGCGTACTGGCGGCACGCAGTGGGCGACTCCGTGCCGCGATTTCTGATGCCTTACGCGGTCGACAACGCCTACTTTCAGGAAAGAAGCCGGGAGGCCGCCCCGCGGCGCGCCGGACTGATGGCCGAGTGGGGGATCGAGCCGGGAAGGCCCGTCATCCTCTTCGCCTCGAAGCTACAGTACCGCAAACACGCGGATCATCTTCTTGAGGCCTACAAGCTGCTGCTTGCGCGTACCGGCCAGCGGCCATATCTGTTGATCGTCGGCGACGGCGAGGCGCGGCAGCAGTTGGAGCGCGAGGCCAAGGGGTTTGACGGCGTGCGCTTCTGCGGCTTTCGCAATCAGTCGGAGCTGCCGCGTTACTTCGACCTTGCAACGGTCTTCGTTCTGCCGGCGCGTCACGAGCCCTGGGGGCTGATCGTGAACGAGGCCATGAACGCGGCGCGCCCGGTGATTGTGAGCAGCGATGTGGGCGCGCATCCCGACCTCGTGACCGACGGCGTGGAAGGCTACGTGTATCCGGTGGGCGATGTTGAGGCGCTTGCGGCAGCGCTCCACCGCGTGATCGACACCCCGGGAGAGGCAGAGCGCATGGGCCGCGCCGCGCTCAAGCGCATCGACCGCTGGGACTTCGAGAGCGATATCGTTGTCTTGCGGCGGGCCGTCGCGACGCTGACCGGAAAGCTCCCGGTCCCTCATAAATAAGCGCCCGAGAATTGCCGCTTGAACCGACTCTGCACGTAGCGGCATCTTATTGCCATGGAATACAGACAGCTTGGACGATCGGGACTGAAGGTGCCGGAGCTTTGCTTCGGCGCGGGCACGTTTGGCGCGAACAACGAGTTCTTTAAGGCGTGGTCGGAGACGACCCAGCAGGAGGCCGACCGCATTATCGGCATCTGCATGGATGCGGGGCTGAACTTCTTCGACACGGCCGACGTGTACTCGAACGGGTCGAGCGAAGAGGCGCTGGGCAGGTCGCTCAAGGCGTATAAGCGCGAAGACGTGCTGATCTCGACCAAGACGACGTTTCGCTTCGGCCCGGGGCCCAACAACACCGGCTCCAGCCGGTATCACATCGTTCAGCAGCTTGAAGGAAGCCTGAAGCGGCTGGGCACGGACTACATCGACGTCTACCACATGCACGCCTTCGACGCGACGACGCCCGTGGACGAGACGCTGAACACGCTCGACAACTTTGTGCGCGAGGGCAAGGTGCGCTACATCGCGTGCTCGAACTTCTCCGGCTGGCACCTGATGAAGTCGCTGAGCGTGAGCGAGCGCTATGGCTGGGCAAGGTACGTCGGCCACCAGGTGTACTACTCGCTGATCGGCCGCGACTACGAGTGGGAGCTGATGCCGCTGGCGCTCGACCAGGGCGTGGGCGCGCTGGTGTGGTCGCCGCTGGGCTGGGGGCGCCTCACCGGCAAGATTCGCCGCGGACAGCCGCTGCCCAAGGACAGCCGCCTGCAGACGAAGGTCGTGCTCGACAGCGGACCGCGCCCCGACGACGAGTACGTCTACAAGGTGGTCGACGCTCTCGACGAGGTGGCGAAGGAGACGGGCAAGACCGTCCCGCAGATTGCACTGAACTGGCTGCTCGGCAGGCC
>JAFDVV010000097.1:2561-26133 GCA_018268775.1 Acidobacteriota bacterium
AAGCTCGACGCCGCAAGCGCACTGCCGCGCGCCTACCCCTACTGGCACCAGGAGCAGTTCGCGGAGCGAAATCCTCTGCCGGTGTAACGTCCGCGCAAAAATGAATACGAAGGGCCTCGGAGACCACTCCGGGGCCCTCTTGGCGCATAACCCTGTTTTCGTCATTCTGAGGCGTAGCCGAAGAATGACGGCTTTCTCCTGCCCAGTTCACGGCAGCGGACAACCTTCCCATAGGTTTGTTTACGGACTCTTACGGGTTTCCTTATGAACCCTTTATGCCGCGACGCCTATGCTCTGTGATGCCGCCCTGGCGATGACGTCCACGACGAGGTCATCGCAAAAGGACCAACGGCAGGAGAAGTAATGAGATCGATTGGTAAAACCGGCCCGGCGCGATTTGCGTGCGTTGGCCTTCTTCTTGCGGGGAGCAGTTGTGCCGCTCTCGCGCAAAGCGATTCTTCTTCCGAGAGCAGACAAGTGGCGTCGATCGAGAATGCAGGCGCCGGTGTGTTGTACAAGGTGCCTGGAGCGATGCAGCAAAGCGCTGCGCCGCAGAGCAACACTCCCGATCTGACCTCAGGTAATTTTTTTCAGAGGCTCGGAAACTTCTACAAGGCGGACTGGGCCGGCACTCTGCCGAGTTCGCCGTCGACTCGGCGGATGCTCGATGCGCCGCTCGATTCACCTCCGTTCCCGAGCTCCGATTGGGGCTATGGCGGGTCGTCGCCGATCGGCGTTCCCGATGGCAACGTCTATCCGCTGATGACGGCGCTGGGCAAGCCGAACAGCCGCACCAAAGTGTACGGCTGGGTGGCGGCAAGCGTGAATGCGAGCACGTCGTCGAAGAACAACTTTCCGGTAGCGTACAGTGTGTTTCCCAACACGATTCAGATGAACCAGGCCGTCATCTACGCCGAACGTCTGCCCGACACGGTGCAGAAGGAGCACTTCGACTGGGGGTTTCACCTTACGGCGTTTTACGGATCGGACTATCGCTTTACCACGGCGAAGGACTATTTGAGCCAGCAACTGTTGCAGAAAAACCGTCGCTACGGATTCGACCCCGTCATGGAGTATCTCGATCTCTACTTCCCGGTCAAAGAGGGATTGAATGTCCGCATCGGCCGCTTTATCTCGGTGCCGGGAATCGAGGCACAGCTTGCGCCGAACAACTACAACATGACGCACTCGCTGCTCTACACGATCGACCCATTTACCGAAACCGGCGCGATCGCGACGCTGAAGCTCACGAAGCAGTGGACGGTGCAGGCCGGTGTTTCGGCCGGCCACGACGTCGCCATCTGGTCGGACGACCGCAAGCCCTCTGCGATTGCGTGCCTCAACTACTCGACCGCAACCAATCACGACAATTTTTACGCCTGCGCCAACGGCATCAACGACGGTAAGTACGCGTACAACAATCTCCAGGACTACGACGCAACGTGGTACCACCGCTTCAACGCGAAGTGGCACATGGCCACCGAGGCATGGTTCATGTACCAGCGCGAGGTGCCAAACGTCGCAGGCAACGTTGCGAACCCTGTGACGCCGGAGATCGGCGCCAACGGCGCGTTCTGCGCAGCGGGGCAGCTTACCTGCACGGCCCCCGAGTACGCCTTCGTGAACTACGTGAACCGCGAGGTGAACCCGCATCTGTTCTTCGGCTTCCGCTCCGACCTGCTGAACGACAAGAAGGGCCAGCGCACCGGTATTCCCGGCAAGTACACCGAGAACACGCTGTATGCGACGAAGTACTTCGGTTCCACTGTGATGCTGCGCCCCGAGGTGCGCTTCGACCACTCGTGGGACGCGCGCGGGTACGACAACGGCACGGCGCGCAACCAGTTCTTCTTTGGGGCCGACCTGATCTACAAGTTCTAAGTCGGAAGTTCCAGTTGTTCAAACTCTGAAGTTCGCAGCATGAACAGCATTGTCATCCTGAGCGGAGTTTGACGCGCTTCTGCGGCAAACGGAGTCGAAGGACCTGCGGTTGTCTTTCAACGAATTTCAGATTCACCACACTAGAAGACAGCAACGTTTTCAAAAAAGGGGTGTGTGCCAATCGATCCAGGCACACACCCTTTCTGCCGCTACAGACGTCTATACATACCCGGTTTTTGCATTCGCGATGGTAGACTTCCTCCGTTCTGTGAAACCCGCGTTCCGCCGTAGGAGCGCTTGAAGGATCACAGGTCCACGGAGAGAACCCATTTGACAAATCACCAGGTGGGCCAGGCAATGCGCCTTGGCCTCGTACTGGCGCTTGGGTGCGTGTGTGCCCGTGCGCAGAACGGAAGAATTGAGCCTACCGATGCGCCGTCCTCGTCCGCGAGCGCTGCCTCTGCTGAAACTCCTCAGCCGGCGAACGCTCTTTGGCGCAGGCTCGGACGCTTCTATCGCACCGATTGGAACGCCGCGCCCTCGACCGGCGCTCCGCCCGCGCGGCGCGCGCTCGACGCTCCGCTGGACTCGCCGCCGTTTCCCTCCTCGGACTGGAGCTACGGCGGCGCGCCAACGATCGGCGTGCCCGACGGAAACGTCTACCCGCTGATGGCGGCGTTGAAGAAGGAGAACAGCCGTACGAAGCTGTACGGCTGGGTGAACGTCTCGATGAACGGCAGCACGTCGGGGGAGACGAACTACCCGATCACCTACGGCTTCGTGCCCAACCGTCTCGTGCTGAACCAGGCCATGCTTACGCTCGAGCGGCTGCCCGACACCGTGCAGCGCAAGCACTTTGATTGGGGCTTTCATCTCTCGGGCATCTTCGGTACCGACTACCGCTACACGACCGCCAAGGGATACTTCAGCAGCCAGTTGCTGGAGCACAACCGGCAGTACGGCTTCGATCCTCTGTGGCAGTCGCTCGACCTCTACTTCCCTGTGAAAGAAGGGCTGGTCATCCGCATAGGGCGGTTTCTCGCGGTGCCCGGCATCGAGACCCAGATTGCGCCGGGCAACCTGACGATGACGCACTCGCTCGTCTTCTCGGCGACACCCTCGACTGCGACGGGCGCGATCGCCTCGCTCAAGCTGACGAAGCAGTGGATGGTGCAGTTGGGCATCTCCGCCGGGAACGACGCCGCTCCCTGGAGCGAAGACCGCAAGCCCTCGGCGATTGCGTGCGTCAACTACTCGACCGCGAGCAACCACGACAATCTGTACCTGTGCGCGAACGGCATCAACGACGGCAGGTACGCCTACAACAATGTGCAGCAGTACGACGCGTTGTGGAACCATCGCTTCAACGCAAAGTGGAACACTGCCACCGAGGCGTGGTTCATGTACGAGCGCGACGTCCCCAACGTCGCGCATAATGTGCTCGCGCCCCTGCCGCCGGAGACGGGCGCCAACGGCGCCTTCTGCGCAGCGGGCCAGCGCATGTGCACGGCGCCGGAGTACGCGGCGATGAGCTACCTCAACTACGCCGTGAACTCGAAGCTGTACATCGGCCTGCGCTCCGGGCTGGTAAACGACAAGAAGGGCCAGCGCACGGGCACTCCCGGCAAATCCACCGCCAACGCGCTCTACCTGACGAAGACCATCGGCTCAACCGTCTCGCTACGCTCCGAGCTGCGCTACGACCGCTCCTGGGACCGCCCCGCCTACAACAACGGCAAGACGAAGAACCAGCTCTTCTTCGGCGTCGACCTGATCTACAGGTTCTAGGAAACGGCATCAAATTCGTTTGAACAGGAAGCTGTATTTTCTGTTGTCATCCCGTAGCGAAGCGGAGGGATCTGCTGTTCGCCTGCGGCACCGAAAAGAATCGCGGTCGAGAAGTCTTTGTCATCCCGTAGCGAAGCGGAGGGATCTGCTTCTCACCCACCTTTGCCCGGAACCATGAAGCAGATTCCTCCGCTTCGCTACGGAATGACAAAAGAGTCGCTACCGAATGACAACTATTCGCTACGGAATGACAAGAAGATGCCGCTCGAAGCTGTATGCGGGCATACCGCTTTCGTCTCTCCCTCATCGAACGCGTCCGGGATGCTAGACTTCTCCAGCGCGAGGACGGCCTGATGGAGCGAAAGACCGGAAGAGACATGACCCGCCGTTCGATGCTGAAGCACGCCCTGGCCACAGCGGCGGCGGCCCGCGCCTCGTCCGTGCTTGCCTCCGTCCTCACCAAAGCCCCCGCCGCAAAGCCCAACTTCGTCGTCATTCTCTGCGACGATATGGGCTTCGCCGACCTTGCGGCGTTCGGCAACCCCGTCATCAATACGCCGAACATTGACAGGCTGGCGCAGGAGGGGCTGAAGCTGACCTCCTTCTGCGTTGCGCCGGCCTGCTCGCCGACGCGCGGCATGTTGATGACCGGCAAGTATCCGCCGCGCACAGGACTGATCAACGTCACGGGGCCCGGCTCGCCCGTTGGCATTCGGCCCGGCGACATGACGGTTGCGCAGGCCCTCAAGCTGCAAGGCTACCGCACGGCGATGTTCGGCAAATGGCACATCGGCGACTTCGACACCGACCCCGCATTCAACCCCACCGAACACGGCTTCGACCAGTTCTACGGCCTGCCCTACTCGCACGACTACAATCAGCCCGCGGGCGTTCCGCTCTATCGCAACAAGCAGAAGATCGAGCAGCCGGTGAAGTACAACCTGCTGACGAAGCGCTACACCGAAGAGGCGACGAAGTTCATCCGCGAGCGCGGCACATCGACCAACGGCACATCGACCGGCAAGGATCCCTTCTTTCTCTACCTCGCCCACAACATGCCGCACATCTCAGTGGGCACCTCGCCGGAGTTCGCCGGACACTCGCGCGCGGGCCGCTACGGCGATGCGATCGAAGAGATCGACTGGAGCGTGGGCGAGGTGCTCCGCGCGCTCAAGGAGACCGGCAAGGACAGGAACACGGTCGTCGTCTTCACCAGCGACAACGGCCCATGGCTGGCGGTGGGCGAGGACACCTACAACCACAACGAGCGCGGAACGAAAGAGGTAGGAGACGTCGGCTGGGCCGGCCTGCTGAAGGGCGGCAAGAGCTCCACCTACGAAGGCGGCGTCCGCGTTCCAACGGTCGCGCGCTGGCCCGGAGTCTTCCCCGCCGGAAAGACCACTGCGGAGCTGGCCTCCGTTCTGGACATCTACGCCACGTTCGTGAGCATGGCCGGCGGCACGATTCCTGAGAGCCGGAAGATCGATGGAGTCGACATCACATCTCTGCTGAAGGGTGGCAGGACCTCGCCGCGTCATGAGCTCTTCTACTACTCCCACGACACCATTCAGTGCGTGCGCCAGGGTCCGTGGAAGCTGCGCATCGCGCCGGTGGGCGCCGATGGCGTGACGAAAAAAGCCTACGGCGCAACGACGGGCGAGATGGTGACGGAGCTGTACAACCTCGACACCGATCCATCGGAGCGCTTCAACCGCGCGGCGAAAGAGCCGGAGATCGTGGCCCGTCTTTCGTCGCGAATGAAGCAGTTCGACGATGCGCTCAAGGCAACACGGCTGCCGCTGACCGCCTATCTCGAACACGTCTCGCAAAAAGACTGAGGGTATCGGCAATTTCCAGGCGAGGGCTTCGATACTCTCGATTCAATGTTCCTGAGTAGAGAAGTGTCGTCCCGAGCGTGAGAACGATCAAATTTGTCATCCCGTAGCGAAGCGGAGGGATCTGCTGTTTGCTTGCGGCACCGAAGAGAATCGCGGTCGAGAAGTCTCTGTCATCCCACGCTCTGTCCTTGTCATCCCGCACTCAGTCCTTGTCATCCCGCACTCAGTCTTTGTCATCCCACGCTCTGTCCTTGTCATCCCGCACTCTGTCCTTGTCATCCCGCACTCTGTCCTTGTCATCCCGCACTCTGTCTTTGTCATCCCGCACTCTGTCTTTGTCATCCCGCACTCTGTCCTTGTCATCCCGCAGCGAAGCGGAGGGATCTGCTTCTCATCCACTTTTGCCGGGACCTATGAAGCAGATTCCTCCGCCTCGCTACGGAATGACAAATGAATCGCTACCCAAGGTTCCCTCAAATTTGTGGGAGCCTCGCCTCTGCGCCCGCGAGGTGTCGCGTTGGTATATAAGGAGGCAAGGACCTCCAGCGCCATGAAACCTTCTCTTCGCTCTCTCGCACTCTCGATTCTGTTCTGCGTCGCTGCACTCTCAGCCCGCGCGCAAACCACGCCGCACACCTTCGCCGTCGCCAACGGTCAGTTCACGCTCGACGGCAGGCCCTTCCGCGTGATCTCCGGCGAGATGCACTATCCGCGCATTCCGCGCGCATACTGGCGCGACCGTCTTCGCATGGCGCGGGCGATGGGGTTGAACACCATCACGACGTACGTCTTCTGGAACGTGCATGAGCCCCAACCCGGCGTCTACGACTTCACAGGCAACAACGACGTCGCCGAGTTCGTCCGCGAGGCCCAGCAGGAGGGGCTCTACGTCATCCTGCGCCCCGGCCCCTACGTCTGCGCCGAGTGGGAGTGGGGCGGCTATCCCGCCTGGCTGCTCAAGGACCATGACATCGTCGTGCGCTCCACCGACCCGAAGTTCATGCAGCCCGCCGCGCGTTGGATCAAGCGCCTGGGCCAGGAGCTTGCGCCGTTGCAGATCGGCAACGGCGGCCCCATCATCCTCACGCAGGTCGAGAACGAGTACGGCTCCTTCGGCAACGACCACGAGTACATGCGGCAGATTCACAAGCTCATCGTCGATGCCGGCTTTACGAAGTCGCAGCTCTACACCGCCGACGGCCCCGTGCAGGTGCCTGATGGATCGCTGCCCGACCTGCCCGTGGGGATCAACTTCGGCGGCGGCGACGATCCGCAGAAGGCCTTCGCCACATTGAAGAAGTATCGCCCCAACGGCCCCTTCTTCAACAGCGAGTACTGGGCCGGCTGGTTCGATCACTGGGGCGCGAAGCACGCCCACACCAACACCGCCCAGCAGGTGGAGCACTTCAAATGGATGCTCGAGCAGGGCTACTCCGTGAGCATCTATATGTTTCACGGCGGCACCAGCTTCGGCTGGATGAACGGCGCAAACTCGAACGGCAAAAACTACGAGCCCGACGTCACAAGCTACGACTACGACGCCCCGCTCGACGAGAGCGGAAGGCCGACGCCGAAGTACTTTGCGCTGCGCGAGGCAATCGCGAAGACAACCGGCGTCACGCCGCCGCCCGTGCCCGTCGTTCCTCCAGCCATCGCTGTGCCCTCGTTCCCGCTGCCTGAGACAGCTTCGTTGTGGGACAACCTTCCGCTCGCCATCGGCTCCGAACAGGTACAGAGCATGGAGGACATCGGCCAGGCCTACGGCTGGATTCTCTACCGCACGCACCTGAAGGCCGAGGCCGCCGGCGAGCTTGTGCTCGACCAGCTCCACAGCTACGCGCAGATCTACGTGAACAAGAAATTGATTGGCACCGTCGACCGCCGCCTGAACCAGAACAGCCTGAAGCTCGATGCGAAGCCCGGGGCGCAGCTCGACATACTGGTCGAGAACACGGGCCGCGTCAACTTCGGCAAGACCATCGGCGGCGAGCGCGCGGGCATCACGAAGCAGGTCACGCTTGAAGGCAAGCCGCTGCTCGGCTGGGAGATCTATCCGCTGACGATGGCGCACGCCGACAAGCTGCGCTTCACCACAAAGCCATGCGAAGGCCCGTGCTTCTATCGCGGCGGCTTCGACCTTGCCGCAACGGCCGACACCTTCATCGACACCGGCGCCTTCACCAAGGGACAGCTATGGCTGAACGGCCGCGCGCTGGGCCGCATCTGGAACATCGGCCCGCAACGAGCGCTCTACGCACCCGCACCGTTCCTCAACAAAGGGCGCAACGAGACCATCGTCTTCGACGCCCAGGGCAGGATGGGAGCAACGCTGCAGGGACTCGACAAACCCATGCTGGACGCCGCGACCAGGTGACAGCGTCGACCACGCGGACGGCACGGAGAAGCTATTTACCCAGGCCGTTGGCCCTTTGGCGCTCGCTCTGTATCTTCAGGGAAACGGCTCTAGGGCGTGTCATCAAATTTGCTAACAGCAGAAGATGTGTCATTTCGACCGGAGCATCTCACAGCGTTATCGTGAGATGCGGAGCGGAGAAACCTGCTTCTCTACCGCGAATCTCCCCGGCACCGCTGGCAAGCAGCAGCTTCCTCCACTTCGGTCGGAATGACAATAAATGTGGCCTCTTCTTCAGGGCAACGAATTTGATGACGCTCTAGTGGCCCGCTCCGGGGTCGAGGTGCTTCGGCGGCTTCGGGATCAGGAACAGCAGCGGCAGCATGCACGCGCAGAAGATCGCCAGATACTGGATGATGTCGAGATAGGCCAGCATTCCCGCCTGCCGGTGGAGTTGGTTGTAGATGTATGCCTGTGCCGTGTGCGCCGCGTCGCCGATCATCGGATTGCCGCCGCCTGAGCCGCCGAACATTCCTTTCAGCCTCTTCACCTGTTCGACGAAGGCGGGATTGCCCGGGTTCAGGTTGCGCACCATGTTCGTCTCGTGCGCGGCCGTCAGTCTCGTAAGCATGGTGGCGACAAACGCCGTGCCGCACGATCCGCCGATGTTGCGCGCAAGGTTGGTCAGGCCGGAGACGTCGTTGCTCTCCGACTGCTTCACGCCGATGTACGCAATCATGTTGATCGGGATAAACAGGAAGGCAAGTCCCGAGGCCTGGAAGACGCGCAGGAAGACGAGACGCCCATAGCTGACGCCGAGGTCCATGGTGTGCATCGTGATCAGCGAGAGCGTCAGCATGCCGAAGCCGTAGCCCATCAGCTTGCGCGGGTCCACCTTGCTCGACAGAATGCCGACCACCGGCATCATCGCCATCATCATCAACCCCGCGGGCGACAGCACCATTCCCGCGAGCTCCGCCGTGTAGCCCAGCAGCGTCTGCACAAACTGCGGTATCAGCACCGTCGTTCCGTACAGCGAGAAGCCGAGCACAAACATCAGAATGAAGCCGATGGCGAAGTTGCGCCGCTTGAACAGCGTCAGGTTCACGATCGGCCGGTTGCCATCGCGCAACTGCTTCAGCTCCCACCAGATCATCACCACGAAGGCGACGATCATCGCGAAGAAGAAGAAGGTGATCAGCGGCGAAGAGAACCAGTCGTCCTCCTGCCCCTTGTCGAGAATGAACTCCAGTGAGCCGAAGGTCAGGCCCAGCAGACCGAAGCCGAGCAGGTCGAGCTTGATGCCGCCCTTCTGCGCCTCCTTCACTTGGTCGTGGACCCACGGCGGATCCTCGACGATGCGTGACGTCAGGAAGAGCGACAGCAGGCATATGGGAACGTTGAGGAAGAAGATCCAGCGCCAGTCGTAGTTGTCCGTGATCCAGCCGCCCAGCGTGGGCCCGATCGCCGGGGCGACCACGACGGCGAGGCCGTACATGGCAAACGCCTGCCCGCGCTTCTCAGGAGGGAAGGTGTCCGCAAGAATCGCCTGCTCCGACGGCGCCAGACCGCCGCCGCCAACGCCCTGCAAGATGCGGAAGAAGACCAGAAGCGGCAGCGAAGGCGCCAGACCGCACAGCGCCGAGCTGATGCCGAACAGCGCCACGCAGATCATGTAGAACTTCTTGCGTCCAACGAAGCCCGTCATGTAAGCGCCGGCCGGAAGAATAATGGCGTTTGCAACCAGATACGCGGTCAGCACCCAGGTGGCCTCGTCCTGGCTCGCGCCCAGACCGCCTGCGATGTGCGGCAGCGCCACGTTGGCGATCGAGGAGTCGAGCACCTCCATAAACGTGGCCAGCGTCACCGTCATGGCGACGATCCACGGATTGATCCTCGGCTTCCACGCTGCGTGTGGCTGCGGGGCCGTCTGTGTACTCTCGGGAAGCTCGGTCCCCGGTAACTCTAAGGTGGTCGTAGCCATGCGCTTAGGTTCGGATTCATACGCACAGCCATGGGATTCAATTTGTCGGGGAGTTTGTGATGTCTTGCACCGGTTGCAGTGCAGAAAGATGTGGCTGCACAAGCAGTTTGCAGCAACCCTTGTCTGCCACCGCAGCGCCCTTTGTCATTCCGCGGCGCCCTTTGTTTGCCGCCGCAGCGACCCGTTGTTCGCCGCAGCGCCCCTTGTTTGTCATTCCGCAGCGCAGCGGAGGAATCTGCTTCTGCCTTCCCCCTGAAAACCGCCAAAAAAAACCGCCAAATTTACCGCGCGTGCCGCCGCAGCCTCAACACAGCGTTGATCTCGTCGCCGCTCATCATCGCCGTGGGCGCGCGCATCGCAGGCCGCACCGTCTCCGCCACCCGGGGAGTTGCCTCCTCCTCCATCAGTGCGAGCACCTCATCCTGACCCAGCAGCCGCGCGATCCCCATCGTCGACCGCAGACCCGCAACATTCCGGTCTTCCAGCCGAAGCCTCACGCTCTCGATGCAAAGGTCCTTTGCGGCTACCCTCGCGCCGTGCCTCTCCCCGCCGTCGTTCACCGGTCTTGTCCCCCGTATATCGCTGTACCCAGGCAGTCCGTTTCCAGTACGACAGAGAAGCATCTGCGGAGTTACGTGCAAGAGCGCCCGTCCCGGCTTACGACGGTCTTCCGCTCGAACGAGGTTGTACCACGTCCCCGGTCGCCGTACATAAAAATGCTCCCTGAGGATTCAAGAGCGTCAATGACAACAAGGTAGACAAGACCGGTTCCGGCCGCCCTTCGAGCTCAGGCCAGCGGACGGTTCAGCTCCGTGCGCCACTCCTCCGGCCTCTTGCTCGTCTCCGGGCCCACCACATACCTCTCCCACAGGTCTTCGCGCGTCTCGTAGCCGTTATCGTCGACCCATCGCATCATCTCGCCCCAGGCCGCGGCGAGCCCCTCATAGTTGCCGTGGTAGACGGCGCGCACCACCCTGACCGGCTCCATCTCGCCCGGATAGACGCGCCCAGTCTGCGCCACCACCGACTCCACCGGAAAGCAGATGCGAAAGTCGAAGGTCTCATGCGGCCGCCGGACGTGGTGCGTAAACCACGGCCCCGCCGGCCGAATCTTCTGCGCGCTCAACACCTCGCTCAGCTCCTTCAGCCCCGCATGCAACGCCGCCTGCATCCCGGCACGAGACACCGTCACATGCACATACGCCACAAGCTGCGCCGCCGACTCCACCACCTCAGGTGTGCTGATCATAGGAACCGTCCTCCGGGACATTGCTAAAATCGAATGATTCCCAACTGCCTGGGATCTTTTTGAAAAGCGCCTTTCACACAACGAGGCTGAAGTATTGAAAAAGCTTGATCAAGACCGTATTTGGTCTTTGAAGCAAGTGGAAATTCGCTGCGAAAAAGAGCATAGGCACAGAAATCTGCCATCTGTATAAACGACGACTGTTTGGAATCTCTGTAGACAATATCCTCCAGTATGCGATCCAGTGGGATGTTTTTTATGGGAGAACCACCGGGCCACGCACCGAATTTACTTCTAATTGGGTTGTAAACGCACATCCTGCGGACCAGCTTCGTATAATCCTTGCCTTCGTCATGAAAGATAATGGCATTGCTCCTCCATTGACTCATTGCCACGTTGATCCGGTTGATAAGCCGCTCAAAGATAACGCGCTCATTCGCCCTGGACGAGATCGCATTCATAAGGTGAAGGTTCGGTAGAGAAGCGATCAGTGCCAATGTTTCACGAAAGATTTCGCATCGGCGGCCTTTCGATACGATCTCCGTACCCACTCTGCCCCGGCCAGCGACAAACTCAGTCGCATGTAACTCTTTGGTGACAAACATCCCATCGGAAGCCTTCAAGCTTCTTCTGAACCTCTTGATTTCAGCCTGCGACTGTTTCCATGCCGATTCGTGAAGAATCAAGGCTGAAAAACACCGGCTCCTCTCATCTCCCGAATCATCGATATATACAAAAATGCATCTCTAAAAATCTCTGCTTGAGATAAAATGGTCGTGCAGGGCTGGCCCACTTCTATCAATGGGAGAGGTGTTCGGTTCTGCTTTATAGTCTTTTACAACGCCCCAGCAAGAACGGGGCGTTGTACTTTTTACGCGACAACTCAATTACTAAACGGAATCGGTCGCCTCAGATCCGCATCGGCATCAGGATGTACCTGTACTTCACATCCTCGTTGCCATCCTCGGGCCTCATCTGGCCCGCCGACTGCGCGTCCTTGAACTCCAGCCGCACCTCGCCCGTGTTGCCGATCGCCTTCAGAAAGTCGATCAGGTACTGGCTGTTGAAGCCCACCACCAGAGGGTCGTAGTTGTACGGCGTCTCGATCGTGTCCTCCGACTCGCCCGCATCGGTGGACGACGAGCTGAGCTTCAGCTCGTTCTGCTCCAGCCGAATCTTGATCGCGCCCGAGCGCTCATCCGCAAACTGCGCCACGCGCTGGATCGACCCCATCAGGTCCTCCGAGCGCACGATCACGAACTTCGTATTGTCCCGCGGCAGAACAGCCTCGTAGTTCGGGAACTGCCCCGTCAGCTTGCGGCTCGTCAGCACGCGCCCGCCCACGCGGAAGAACAGCGTCTGCTCGTCGTCGGCAAAGTCGAAGCTCTCAGCATCGGTGTTCGACAACAGCCCCTGCAGCTCGCCCAGCGCCTTGCGCGGAATCAGTGTCTTCTTCTCGCCCTGCACGCCTTCCAGGTTCTCGCCCTGCTTCTCGATGTGCGCCAGCCGGTGGCCGTCGGTCGCCACCATCGCCATCGACTCGGCTTTGAGCACCAGCAGCGCGCCGTTCAGCGTGTACCGCGACTCCTCGCTCGAGATCGAAAAGATCGTCTTCGCGACCAGGTTCTTCACTCCCGCCACCGGCAGCTTCACCGCGCCCGCCGCCGGAAACTCCGGCACTGCCGGGAAGTTCGCCCGCGCCATGCCCACCATCTTCGTGTTCGAGCGGCCGGCGCGAATCTGCACCCAGTGGTTGTCCATCAGCTTGATGGAGATATCGCCCTCGGGCAGCAGCTTGATGTAGTCGTACAGCTTGCGCGCCGGAATCGTGCACGCGCCCGCCTTCTTCACCTTCGCCGTGCAGCTCGTCCGCATCGACTGGTCGAGGTCCGTCGCCGTGATCGTCAGCTTACCGTCCTCGGTCGCCTCAAACAGAAAGTTCGACAGAATCGGAATTGTCGTCTTGCGCTCGACCACCGACTGCGCCGCCGTCAACTCGCGCAGCAGCTCCGCGCGCGAGACGCTGATCTCAAGGTTCCCGGTCGGCGCGGCATTCGTTGTCATCTCGGAGTCCTGGGCTGCTGTCGTCACGGTCTATCTCCCATCGTCATCGGCGTTGTGCGCAAGGTGTGCTGGCCAAACTGTAACACCGAATTCCGCAGGCAGACACACGGAACCCGACGGCGCAATCCACTTCAGGCGTCTGACTGATTCTAGGACCTCCCACCCTCATCCGGCACCTGTGAAAAACTCCACGGTTAAAGGGAAAACTCCCACGCATCTCTTCCCCCTCGTTGGTTTGTCATTCCGTAGCGAAGCGAAGGAATCTGCTTCTCAAACCATGCCCTCAAAGCCGACAAACCGGGTGCCCCATTCATGACGCGGTTCTATCGCGGCATGGGTGGACCATTCGCGCGGAATGCGCGAACCCTTCCACCTCGTTACGAAACACCCAACCGCGTGCGACGGTTATTTAAGAAGAGTTAAGTCTTAAATAAGAGATATATCCCGTAGCCTTAACCGTTCTCCGCTGAAAAGTGGATAACCATCACATCTCTATCACTCTAAAACACTTATCCATCTGTCCCGTTTTAGAAAACCGGGCTGTGCAAGACCGGACAACACGGAACCCGGGTTGCAAATCCTCGCCAGTGCCCCCGTTTATCCCGCTTTTTCACAATCACTTCGAACCGGCACTGAGGAAGGGCCCGGCTGTACTTGTATAAACAACTCAAGTGGTTGATCATCATCCACTTGCACCGTCCTGTTTTTTCACATACAGTTTGCGTAGCAAAGGAAAAACGGGCCCCCACTTCGATCTTCGGAGTCAACAACCCGCATGAACGTAGCCATCTTCGGGGCCAATGGAGCGACGGGACGCCTCCTCACCCGGCACGCCCTCTCCGCGGGACACACCGTCACCGTGCTACTGCGCACACCCAAAGACTTCCCCTACCTCGAACGGCTCACCCTGGGCGGCCACGTCGTCCACGGCAATGCCTTCGACCCCCACGACGTCGCCCGCACCATCCAGGGCGCGGACGTCGTCTTCTCCGCCCTGGGCGCAAAGTCGCCCCTGCGTAACGAGAACGTCCTTCCCCGCGCCGTGCCTCTGATCGTCAGGGCCATGCAGCAGAGCGCCTCGCCCAAACGCATCATCGCCCTTGGCTCCGCGGGCGCCTTGCCCGATGCACTCTCGAAACAGCCCGCCTGGCGCTGCTGGATCGTCGAAAGCATCGTCTACCCCTGGCTGCTCAAATGGCCCGTCTACGAGCAGAGGGTCCAGTACCTGTCCCTGCTCTCGAGCGGGCTCGACTGGACCATGGTCATGCCGCCCATGCTCACCAACGGACGCGAGCGCGGCAACATCCGCGTCGACGGCGACGCCCTGCCGCCCAACGCCAGCCGCATCTCCCGCGCCGACCTCGCCCGCTTCATGTTCCAACAGATCGACGACCCCCGCTGGCACCGCAAAGGCGTCTACGTCGGCTACTGAATCGGAAGTCTCTCCATTTTTGTCATTCCGCAGCGCAGCGAAGGAATCTGCTTCTGTGCCCAGGTGCAAATCGGGTGCCCTTTTGTTTTGTCATTCCGTAACGAAGTGAAGGAATCTGCTTCGTTCCGGACGGAACGGTCGTCGACACCGTGCCGCAGCCTGTGGCATTTGCCGGGTGCCCCATTCATGACGCAGTCTTATCGCGGCATGGGTGGGCCCCTTCGCGCCAGGCGCGAACCGCGCCGAAAGCGAGCCACAAACGCCGCGCGCCTACAAATCCTGTCTCGCCGTCGCAAGCATCCCAACCGCAACCAGCGCCAACGCCGCAGCGGTGAACCAAACAATCGGCGCAATCGCATACACCGGCCCCCACAGCATCGTCGAACGGTTCAGATAGTTGGGCAGCAGCCCGCTCATGAAGTCTGCAACATGCAGATGGTACGGTTGCAGCCTGGGCAGCCGCGACCCCGCCAGGTAGAAGATGTACACAACATATGCAACCGCAAGCGATACATATTCACTCGCGAACAACACCGACGCCAGAAACGAGATGCCGAACGTAAACACTCCGCCCGCCGCCCACAGGGGAGCGAAGCGGATTCCATACGCCAGCGAAAGCTGCTGGTGCACGATGTACGAGCCCGCCGTGACCGCAAACGCCGGAATCAGCGACAGCGCCACGATCTGCAACAACCCCACGCCTGCCCGCGACAGCACAAGACTCGCGCGGCTCACCGGAAGCGCCAGCGTAAAGCCAAGCGTGCCCTGCTTCCTGTCGCGCCGCAACCCGCCCAGTCCAAGCAGCAGACACGTCAACTGAAACACCCCTCGCGTCGCGCCGCCGAACACCGTCCAGTGGACGTACTGCGTGTAGTTATGCACGCGCGGGCCGCCCGGATACAGCCTGCTCTCCAGCAACGTGTAGATCAGGCACATGCCCGCAATCAGCGCCGCGCTCAGAAAGAATCGCACCCTGCTCTCACGCCACACCTTGTACCAAAGCATCCGCATCACTCCTATAGCTGTTTCCGTGAAGAGGTAGAGCAGAGGACCTCAGGGCCAACGGCCCGCAGTATCATAGCCTGGGCCGAAGGCCCAGGTATGCGGCCCAAATAAACAAAGCGCTGAAAGCGCGACATAAGATCCAGCTCCACACCTACAGGCAAACATCTCCTAAAACTCCCGGCGCTGCACGCTGCGCGAGGCGATCTCCACGAACGCAAGGCTCGTGAGCACGATCGCCACCAGCGCAAACCAGGGCATCGGGCCCGTCAGAACATGCCGGGCCTCGTCGAAGAACGGCATCTCATCGCCATTGATCAGGTCGAAGATGTCCAACATGCGAAACCGCGCCAGCCACGGCAGATTCAGAAGCACGCCGTAGATCATCAGCGACGGAATCGCCACCAGCACCGAGATGTAGTCGCCCTCGATGTGATGCGCCAGCAAAAATGTAAACCCGTAAAACACCGTGCCCACGCCAATCCACAGCAGCGCAAACCTCAACGTCTGCTCCATGGGATACATCTGCCCCTGCCAGTACGACGCCAGCGGCAAAACAAGCACAGGGACCGCCGCGATCGCAATCACACCGCAGTACCCCATCAGAGCGCGGCTGAAGACGATGCCTCTTCTGCTCACCGGAAGCGTCAGAGTGAAGCCCGACGTGCCATTCGCCTTCTCCTGCAGCAGGCCGCCACTGCCAAGAATCACAGCGAGAATAAGAAACAAATCGCGCCCGATGCTGCTGTAAACCGACTTCCATATATAGTGCGCATACGTCATCGGATGATCGGCGTGGTCGCGCATCGTCTGCTGGTAGTAGCAGATCGCCACGCACGCCATCGCCATCGCCGCCATGCCGAGCAGCACCGTCGTCCGTGTCTCGCGCCACGACTTATACCAGAGCATCTTCGCGCTCCCAGTGCTTCTGCTGGTCCTGCCGGTTGCGCTCCTGCACCGTCTCCAGAAAGATCTCGCGCAGGCTGATCGGTGCCACATCTACCGACACCGCACCGCGCTCTCGCGCATACTGCGCAATCGCATCCGCGTTGCTGCTCGCAAGTATCGTTACCTGGCGATTGTCGCTGCGCATCGTCTCGATCCCGCGCAGCGCCTCCAGCCTCGGCGCAGCCGTCGTAAATCCCAGCGAGATGCGCCGGTAGTTCTCGCGTATCTGCTCCAGCGGCATGTCCAGCACCGCTACGCCGCGGTCG
This sequence comes from Acidobacteriota bacterium, assembly GCA_018268775.1. GTDB lineage: Bacteria > Acidobacteriota > Terriglobia > Terriglobales > Acidobacteriaceae > Edaphobacter. The sequence continues at coordinate 19,364 of JAFDVV010000097.1, forward strand.
ATCAGTAGAATGTCGTCCGCTATCCGCTCCACCTCCGAGAGCTGATGCGACGAGAAGAACACCGTTGTCCCGTTCATCGGAGCCCTCACCAGCGTCTGCAATAGCTCTTCGATCGAGACCGGATCCAGCCCCTCCGTCGGCTCGTCGAGAATCAGCAGCTCCGGCCGGCGAGAAAGCGCGAGCAGCAATGCCAGCTTCGTCCGCATCCCCTTCGACAACGCCTTCACCTTGCGGTCCGGCGGCAACCGGTACTCCGCCAGCAGCTTCTTCTCCACGTCAGGCTGCCAGTCTGTGTAGAACGAGCGCGTAAACCGCACCAGTTGCGCCACCGTCATGTAGCCGTACAGCCCTTTGTCCTCGCCAACATATGCGACCCTGCGGCGAATCTCTATGCTCTCCTTCGCGTCGTCGATGCGAAGCCCCAGCACCGTGCCGCTGCCCGACGTCGGCCGGATCATGCCCAGCAGCATCTTGATCGTCGAGCTCTTGCCCGCGCCGTTGCGCCCCAGGAACCCCGTGATCCTCTCTGATCGCACGCTGCAATTCAATCGGTCGACGGCACGGAATCCGCCGTACTCCTTCGTCAGGTTTGCGGTCTGAATCACTCGTTCCAGAATCATGATCTCCTCACAGTCTGCTTCGCGTGCATCAGTTGCGACTCGAACAGCCGCCGAATCTCCTCCGCCGAAAACCCATCGCCACGCAACTCGCCGACGACCTCGCCGACCCTGGCCTGCGCCTCCACCAGCTTCGCGGCGCGCGACCTCGCACCCTGCGGTGCGGAGATGAACGCCCCCGAGCCATGACGAAGCTCCAGCAGACCCTCATGCTCCAGCTCCGTGTACGCCTTGGCCACGGTGTTGTGGCTGATCACCAGCTCCTCCGCCAGAGTGCGAATACCCGGCATCTGGTCGCCGTCCTGCAAAACGCCCGTTTCAACCGCATGACGTACCTGCTCCATCAACTGCAAATAAAGCGGGTGCCCCGAAGACGAGTTCAATCGAAAGATCATGCCAACAACTGTACCACAGTAATGGTACACACGTGCAATGGAATACTGGATAACCAGCTAGTGGGATTCACATACAATTTGGTTTTTCGCAAGGATCCATCCTTTGTCATGCCGCAGCGCAGCGAAGGAATCTGCTTCTGTGCCCAGGTGCAAATCGGTTGCCCCATAACAGGCGGTCTCATCGCCAGATGGCCATTCGCGCAACGCGCGAACCGCTTCTTCCCTATTCCAATCAAGGACCACTGGTAAAGGGTGTCATTTCGGCCGAAGCGCGAACCCAATCAACTCTCAACTTTCCACAGACCCCCCAGGACATCCACCATCCTTTGTCATTCCGCAGCGCAGCGGAGGAATCTGCTTCCTTCGTCGCGCGGCCTCATTCTTCAAAACACAAACCCCTTCACAAATGTTCCACGTGGAACAATGCCCGTCCACTCAATGCGATACTTGAAACGCATGTCCGCTCTACCCGAATCCGAGATCGCACGTCTGCTCGCGCCCTATACCCCGCTGAATCAATCCCTCGCGGCCAAGTTGGGCGAGTACCTCGACCTCCTCCTCCGCTGGAACGCCCGCACCAACCTCACCGCTATTCGTCAGCCCGAGGAGATCGTCCGCCGCCACTTCGGCGAGAGCCTCTTCGCCGCCTCCCACCTCTCCGATTCCGGCCTGCCCGGCACCCTGCTCGACCTCGGCTCCGGGGCCGGATTTCCCGGCCTCCCCATCGCGCTGGCCCACCCAGAGGTCGCTGTCACCCTGGCCGAGTCGCAGAACAAGAAGTCCACCTTCCTCCGCGAAGCCGTCCGCTCGCTCGGCCTCTCAAATGTCGAGGTCTGGGCCGCGCGCGCCGAGACCTTCCCCTCCGGCCGCCGCTTCCACACCGTCGCCATGCGCGCCGTCGACGACATGGCCGCCGCGCTCCGGGCTGCCGAAGCGCTGACCGCGAATCAACTCCTCCTGCTGACCACGGGCGAGCCGTCACTCCCCGAAGCTTTCCGCGTCGCCGAAACCCTCCCCATCCCTGGAAGCGACACCGGAATCCTCCTCCGAGCCACCCGCGCAAAGGCCTAACACCGATTGACACCGATTTCACCGATCCAAGATCCGACCGACGGGTATCTAAGGGATAGCGCTGTTCCACGTGGAACAATCGGTGTGATCGGTGTTCATCGGTGTTAAGTCTTCCCTCCGAAGCGCAAAGGCCTAACACCGATTGACACCGATTTCACCGATCCAAGATCCGACCGACGGGTATCTGACGGATGGGGCTGTTCCACGTGGAACAATCGGTGTGATCGGTGTTTCATCGGTGTTAAGTCTCCTCTCGGCAGCAGAAGATTTCCACATTCCACCCCATCCCCCGCAACCTGAATCCCTGCATGGTTTGCGGGTTCCAGCGATTCTCCACAAGTTTTCAGAGTTCTGCACAGGCCATGGTCATTGCCAGTGACTTGCCCCGCCGCTAACCTGCTTTAAATCGCGATGATCACCATTCACCCTAAAAACAAGCCCAGGACCGGCGATCTACGCCAGGCCGAATCCCCGGTTGCAGTGCCAGATACCCCGGCCTCTGCGGCGAACGTCCTGGAGACCGCTTCCTCCGTGCCCCCGGTCGCCGCTCCCGGAAAGCCCTCTCCAGCGAAGGTCATCGCCATCGTCAACCAGAAGGGCGGCGTGGGCAAGACGACTACGGCGATCAATCTGGCCGCGGCCCTCGCGCTCGAAGGTGTCCCGACGCTGCTGATCGACTGCGACCCGCAGGCCAACTCCTCGGGAGGACTGGGGGTTACGCGCCAGGCCGAGGACGAAGATCCGCGCCTGAGCACCTACGATCTGCTGATGGGCGACGCCACCATCGCCCAGGCCATGCAGCCCACCGAGATCGACAAACTCAAACTGGTGCCCTCCAGCAAGAACCTGATCGGGGCCACGATCGAGCTGATTCAAGCCGAGGAGCGCGAGTTCCGCCTGAAGAAGGCCATCGAGCCTGTAATCAATGACTTCCGCTTCATCCTTCTGGACTGCCCGCCGGCGCTGGATCTGTTGACGCTGAACGCTTTGGTGGCCTCCGACGGTCTGCTGGTTCCCATGCAGGCCGAGTACTTTGCGCTCGAAGGCATCTCGGAGCTGATGTCGACGCTGGACAAGGTGACGGCGGCGTTCAATCCAAAGCTATCTTTGGAAGGCGTATTGATGACGATGTACGACGACCGCACCAACCTGGCGATGCAGGTGACGGAGAACCTGAAGAACTTCTTTGCGGACAAGCTGTTGAAGACGACGATTCCGCGTAACGTGCGGCTGGCGGAGGCCCCGAGCCACGGCAAGCCGGTGGCGTTGTACGACAGCAAGTCGCGCGGGGCCGAGGCCTACCGTGATCTGGCAATGGAGCTTCTGGAGCGGAACGGCATGGAGTCTCCCGAGGTGAAGCGCAGGCTCGCTGCTGCTGCCGCTGCGGCGAGTTCGCTGAAGAGCTTCCAGGCTCCGGAGAAGAAGAAAAGATTTTGGGGCAAGTGAAAGGCTTAACACCGATTGGCACGGATTTCACCGATTTGAAGACGGATGGGTGAGGATTGTTCCACGTGGAACATTTCGTATGGCAGAGGTTGGAACCGCAGGTCCTTCGACTTCGCCCTTCGGGCTCCGCTCAGGATGACAGGTTTTGAGGGTTCACTTTGGTAGCAGATCGGTGTGATCGGTGTTTCAGCGGTGTTGAGTTTTCGAAGCAAAGAGCGGCAGGGCATTCTGGAGGAAAGCAGATTCCTCCGCTGCGCTACGGAATGACAACAAGTTCGGGAACGGCAATAAGTTGCAGGACGGATTTTGAAGGTTGATGGGAGTAAGTATGGCGACGGCGACGACAGACAATAAGCGGCGGGCACTGGGCAAGGGGTTGGAGTCATTGCTTCCTTCGCGGCCTGCCGGATCGGCGGCAACGAGTGCGACAAATGCGGGCAGCGTGACGATTGCGGCGGCGGCGGCTCCCGTTGCGGCTGAGGTGGCGGGCAAGCCGATGGAGATTCCGCTGGAGCAGATCGAGCGCAACCCCTGGCAGACGCGCTCGCACTTCGACGAGGCGCTTCTGGACGAGCTGGCGGCCTCGATCAAGGCGTCGGGTGTGGTGCAACCTATTGTTGTAAGGCTACTTAAGCCTGTGGCGCACATGGAGCCCGGGAAGAACGAGCCTCGTTACCAATTGATAACGGGTGAGCGCCGCTGGCTGGCCTCGAAGCGGGCTGGCAAGGCGACGGTTCCGTCGATTGTGCGGGCAATCAACGACGAGCAGGTGCTGGAGATGACGATCGTCGAGAACCTGCAACGCGCCGACCTGAACCCGATGGAGCAGGCGCGGGCGTTTCACCGGCTGGCGAACGAGTTCAAGATGACGCAGGAGCAGGTGGCCTTGCGCACGGGCAAGGAGCGCGCGTCGGTGGCGAACTTTATGCGGCTGATGCGGCTGCCGGAGAGCGTGCAGGCGAAGGTGGAGGCGGGCGAGCTGACGTTCGGGCACGCGCGGGCGCTGCTGGCGCTGGACCATGCGGAGGCGATCGTGAGCGCGGCTCAGAAGGTGCAGGCGCTGTCGCTCTCGGTGCGGCAGACGGAGAGCTACGTGAACGGGCTGATCAACCCGGAGTCGCGGGTGCGGGCGGCGAAGGTGGAGGAGCAGACGGAAGACCCGAACGTTCGCGAGGCCGAGGACAGGCTGCGGCGCTCGCTGGGGCTGAAGGTGAAGATCGAGGACAAGAAGGGCAAGGGCCGGGTGATTATCGAGTACTCGGGGCTTGAGGACTTCGATGCTTTGTTGGAGATGCTGGGGTCGAAGGCGGAGTAATTTGTAACGGTATTGGTTACTTGTTCCGGCGTTTGCTCAAACCCACATCTGGCGATGAGACCTCCAGATATGGTGCACCCGGCACAAGTGAAAACAGATTCCTACACTTCGTTCCGGAATGACAAACAAGAACGGTTCGAGCTGTGCTCGAATTGCCCACCCATGCCGCGATAAGTGCGGCTTCTCATCCGACAGAAATTTGCCGTCCCAATCGCACAGGAGCGGTACACTCAATCGAATGAAAACGAAGATGCTATTTGCCCCCGTTCTGGCGACCATGCTCGTCTCCGCCGCCGCCGCGCAAGACGTCAAAGACTTCCTCGGCCGCTGGGACATGACCGTCACCCCAGCCACCGGCAAGCCCTATCCGCAGTGGATCGAGCTGAGCGACAACAGCGGCAGGCTTGAGGGCAAGATTCAGCCGCGCGGTGGTGCGTGGCATCCCATTACGAGCGCCAAGATCGAGGGAGGCAAGCTGATCGTGGACGTGGGTGAAGCGCGTCCCGGCACCGAGATCAGTTGGGAGCTGACCGAGAACGGTGGCAAACTGACCGGCGTCGAGAAGCGCGGCAGCGAGGCGGGCCCCGCGCTCGCGGGCGTGAAAGCTCCTTCGCTCGGCCGGCCCATGCCAAAACAGTGGACCAAGCCCCGGCCGCTCTTCGACGGCAAGGACCTCAAGGGCTGGGAGCCGATCGGCCACGTTGAGAACAACAAGTGGGTGGCGCGTGACGGCGAGCTGGTGAACGACAACCCCGAGGTTCCAGGCCAAAAGATACCTCCGGCGGCGAACATCATGACGACCGAAAAGTTCCAGGACTTTAAGCTGCACATCGAGGTGAACTGCCCCGAGGGCGGCAACAGCGGCATCTACATGCGCGGACGTTATGAGTTGCAGGTAGGCACCGAGGGCGGCAAGCTGCCATCGCACGAGATGGGCGCGATCTATAGCTGGTATCCGCCGCCGGCCGGCGCGGAGAACAACCTCGGCAAGTGGACCAGCTTCGATGTCACGCTCGTGGGCAGACACATCACCGTGTACCGCGACGGCAAACTGTACCACGACAACGTCGAGCTGCCCGGCCCGACCGGCGGCGCTCTCGACAGCAACGAGGCCGAACCCGGCCCGTTCTATCTGCAGGGCGACCACCACGGCGTCATCATGTACCGCAACATCACCATCTCCGTTCCGAAGAAGTAAGGCACGGCCCTTGTAGTTGGGGGGAAAGACGGATCGCGCCTTCGCGCGATTGGCCCACATCTGGCGATGAAGCCGCCAGATGTGGGGCACCCGGCTTCGAGTCCCGGCACGAAGACCAAGACAGCAGATTCCTCCGCTTCGCTACGGAATGACAAAATCAAATGCGTGCCCATTGACCGGTGCAGCCTTATCGTCAGATGTGGGTTCATTCGCGCAAGGCGCGAACCCTTCCCGCCAAGCCTTCAATCCTGTCATTTCGAGCGGAGCGCAGCGGAGTCGTGGAATCCCCACATTTTGCTCGCGCAGCCAAAGACAAATTGGTGGACAAGCAGATTCCTTCACTTCGTTACGGAATGACAACGTGGAGAGACGGTTTATAGATCACGCAACGACAGGGCCGGTCTAAACTACCAGTACGGCACCCGAGGACGACCCATGCAGCAGTCCCTGCCCACCGGAGTCCCTGCGTTCACCACTCCCCGGTTCTACGTCACCGGACGCCAGCCGCTCAGCCCCAAGGCCATTCTGCTCGCCATCGTCGCTGCCAGCATCGCGCTCGCCGCAGTGCTTTATGCACTGGCGCACAACAAGGCCGCATCGGTTACGACTGGAGCTGACCGCTCTTCCAGTTCGGCCCCCGCATCCGCCAAAGCAGGCGACGACAGCGACGACCCCAACCGGATCGACACCATCGTCCTCGGCGACCCCGCCGACGCCCCCGTTCCCGC
>JAFDVV010000097.1:26161-26634 GCA_018268775.1 Acidobacteriota bacterium
CGCTTCGGCGAACAGGTGGGCCTCATCCCCGACTCCCCCGCCGGGCATCTGCTCTACGCCTGGCTCGCGGCCTTCAACCACGGCAGCTACCCCGAGCTCGCCAACGCTCTGCCCAGCGAAGAGCTTGCATTCTCCGCCGCCGCGCAGATGGAGCTTCGCCGCGAGACTGGCGGCTTCAATCTGCTCTCCGCGAAAGAGGTCGCCCCCGGCGTCCTCGTCTTTCGTCTGCGCGACCAGACGCCCGAGGCGAACGAGGTCCTCGGCACGCTCCAGGTGCGCCCCAATTCGAACCCCGCCGCCATCGCCACCTTCAGCCTCCGCGCGGTTCCCCCGGCACACAAGGCGGCCAGCCCGTCGCCAGCTTTGCCGCAGTGATCGCGGAATTACCAGCGTGTTGCCCCTCTTTATGCTGCACAGAGGCCCTATTGGGAAGTCAGTTGTGTTATTTGCGCCGTCATTCTTCTATGAAAAGC
>JAFDVV010000098.1:0-3814 GCA_018268775.1 Acidobacteriota bacterium
ACCCCGGCCATGCGCCAGTGGATCATGCACAACATCGCGCAGAAGACCGTCGACGGCATGGCGTCTGAGGGCAATCCGTTCAAGGGCATCCTCTTCATCGGACTCATGATGACGCCGCGCGGCCCCATGGTGCTCGAGTTCAACACGCGCTGGGGCGACCCCGAGACCGAGGCCATCATGCTCCGTCTGGAAACCGGCATCCTCGACCTCTTCAACGCCTCCATCGATGGCACCGCCGACTCACTGACCATCCGCATGAAGCCCGGTGCCTCGGCCACCGTCATCGCCGCCAGCGGAGGCTATCCCGGCAAGTACGCGTCCGGAAAGACCATCACCGGCATCGCTGAGGGCCTCGACGACAGCGTCGTCATCTTCCACGCGGGCACCGCCATCAAAGACGGCAACCTCGTCACTGCGGGCGGCCGCGTGCTCGCCGTCTCCGCCGCAGCTCCCGACCTCAAAGACGCGCTCGACAGAATCTACGCGCGCATGAAAGAGATCTCCTTCGAGGGCATGCAGTACCGCCGCGACATCGGCTGGCGCGCGTTGGAGGCGTAACAGGTTTTTCGAACCTGGCGGAGAAATCCGCCCGTCTACCACGGTACACACTGCCGCAGAGGATAAGCAGGTTCCTCCACTCCGCTGCGCTCCGGTCGGAATGACGGCACTTGGCGCGGCCGGTCAATCTCTGACGATTCCCATCAGCAGGTAGTCACCCGGCCCTTCGATCGCATGTCCGTGCTGCCGGACCAGCGTGGCAAGCTGCGCGTAGTGACGCACGCTGTGCAGCAGCGCATGGAACAGTATCGTCTTTTTGGACGCCTTCAAAAAGCCTCGGCTGCGGGTCTTGAACTCGATCACCTCGTCCCAGTCGAACCCCGCGCCCAGTGCCTGACGAAAGAGCGCGACCGCGCGTTCATGCGTCGCATAGATCGTCTCGACCGAATCGTAGGCGACCTGCTCGTACTCAGTCTCGGGAATACCGGCAAGACGCTCCGCGTAGCGCAACTCGACTGCGACAATGTGCTGCAAGAGCTGCGCCACCGTCGACGCCTTCGCAATATCGCACGACGCCGCAATCAGCTCAGGATGTTCTGTAAAAAACTTATGCCATGCGGCGCCGGTCGACTCATTCCAGCGCAGGACCTCTTCCGCGGTAAGAACTGGTTGGCTCATGCGTTTACAGATGTCGCACGCGAGCGAAAGTTGCACGGTGTTCGCCGGAGTCGCAGCCCCAATTCATTCGGTCAACCCGTCGTCCCGGTCTGGACATCGTCGTTCTACGTCAGGCGCGGAGACACCTGGGTCTGGAGCTTCGGCATCAACATTCCAGCACGCACATGATAGTGTCGTCTGCATGACTAGTGAGCAGAAGGACCAGCCCACGCGCCGGGAGGTCCTCACCGGCCTCGCCGCAGCCTCGGTCTCCACGGCGCTTCCCGCCGTGCTACGCGCGGAGCCCGCATCGGCTCCCTCGCTCTGCTTTATCCCGGCGGTCGAGATGGCGGCGCTCATCCGCGCGAAGAAGCTCTCCGCCCGCGAGGCGCTTGCCGAACACCTGAAGCAGATCGAGCGCGTCAATCCTCAGGTCAACGCCATCGTCACCCTCATCGCCGAGCAGGCAACCGCCGCAGCCGCCCGCGCCGACGAGATGCAGGCGCGCGGCGAGAAGCTCGGCCCGCTGCACGGCCTGCCGGTCGCGCATAAGGACCTCATCGACACGGCGGGCGTCCGCACCACCTACGGCTCGCCACTCTTCAAAGACCACGTCCCCACCAAAGACGCTCTGCTGGTCGCGCGCATGCGCGAGGCCGGCGCGATCTTCCTCGGCAAGACCAACACGCCGGAGTTCGGCGCGGGCTCGCAGACCTTCAATCGCGTCTTCGGCGCGACCCACAACCCCTACGACCTTACGAAGACCTGCGGCGGTTCCTCGGGTGGCGCGGCGGTCGCGCTCGCATGCGGCATGGTGCCGGTGGCCAGCGGCTCCGACCAGGGCGGCTCGCTGCGCAATCCCGCAGGCTGGTGCAACGTGGTCGGCTTCCGTCCTTCCTTTGGTCGCGTGCCCAATCCCGCCTCCAACAACGGCTGGTTCACGCTCTCGACCGACGGCTGCCTGGGCCGCTCGGCTGCCGATCTCGCGCTCTCGCTCAGCACCATTGCAGGCCCGGACATCAGCACACCGCTCTCGATCGACGAGCCCGGCTCGGTCTTCGCGCGCCCGCTCGAACGCAGCTTCAAAGGCGTGCGCGTCGCATGGTTCAAAGACCTCAACGGCATCCCGATCGACCCGCGCGTTCGCACTGCGGTCGATGCGCAGCGCAAGACCTTCGAGTCTCTCGGCTGCATCGTCGAGCAGGCCGAGCCCGACTTTGCCCCCGCCGAGATCGCCTTCCGCATCCTGCGCTCCTGGGGCGACGCCGCCAGGTTCGCCACGCTCTTCCACCAACATCCCGACGGGTTCAAGGACACGCTCACCGGCGAGATCGAGCGCGGCCTCGCTCTCTCAGCCAGCGACATCGCCCGCGCCCAGGTTGCGCACACCGAGCTATGGCGCAGCTTTCAGACCTTCATGACGGAGTACGAGTACTTCATCCTGCCCACCACGCAACTGCCGCCCTTCGACGTCAACACGCCCTGGCCCACCGAGATCAACGGTGTCCACCTCGCCAACTACATCGACTGGATGAAGAGCTGCTGGTACATCTCGACCACTGGCAACCCCGCTGCCTCGGTGCCCGCGGGCTTCACGCCCGAAGGACTGCCCGTCGGCCTCCAGATCGTAGGCCGCAACAGGCAGGACTTCAGCGTCCTCCAGATGTCTCACGCCTTTGAACAGGCCACCGGCTTCGGCAAGCGGCATCCGAAGATTGCGCTGTAGGGGTGTTTGCCGCGCGTCATGCGCCAAACTCCGCCAGGATGACAATACAATGAGATTGCATGCTATAGAGACAGACCCTAAAGGCTGTTATGAACTTAAGGGGAACGACTTACGCTTTGTCATAGGTCGTCATTCTGAGCGTAGCGAAGAATCTCAGTATCTTGCTTTTGGATCGGGCTTTGAACTACAGGGATTCTCCGCCTTTGGCTCAGAATGACGGCGAGGCGCCAAACTGACCCTCACCTGCACTCGCCTATATTTAGCGATTCCGCCCCGGTCTTCGTACAATAGAGAGATTGTGACACTCGACTTTTTAGGTAATCTGCAGCGCACCCACCGGTGCGGCGAGCTCCGTGTGGAGCAGGATGGACAAGACGTTGTTCTGATGGGCTGGGTCAATCGCCGGCGCGACCACGGCAATCTCATCTTTCTGGACCTGCGCGACCGCACCGGCATCACCCAGGTAGTGCTGGACAAGGAAGTCTCGGGCGAGGCCCACGCCAAGGCCGAGGCTGCGCGTTCGGAGTACGTTGTCGCCGTCACCGGCCGCGTTCGCAAGCGCGGCGAGGGGCTCGATAACCCGAATATGCCGACCGGCGCCATCGAAGTGGTCGCCAAGGAGCTGCTGCTGCTGAACGAGGCGAAGACGCCTCCCTTCTCGCCTGCCGAAGGCGCCATCGCCAACGAAGAGGTGCGGCTGAAGTATCGCTACCTCGACCTGCGCCGCGAGCAGATGCAGAAGAACTTCCTGCTGCGCCACAACGTCGCCCGCGCGATCCGCGAGTATCTGTCGAACAACGGCTTCCTCGAGATCGAGACGCCGTTCATGACGCGCTCGACGCCCGAGGGCGCGCGCGACTACCTTGTCCCGAGCCGTGTTCACCAGGGCGAGTTCTACGCTCTGCCGCAGTCGCCGCAGATCTTCAAGCAGAT
>JAFDVV010000098.1:3872-6378 GCA_018268775.1 Acidobacteriota bacterium
CTGCGCGCCGACCGCCAGCCCGAGTTCACGCAGATTGACCTCGAGATGACCTTTCCACGGCAGGAGACCGTCTTCCGCGTCGTCGAAGGCTTCCTGAAGGCCGCATTCGCCACCGCCGGCATCACGCTGCCCGAGGGCCAGTTCATCCAGATGAGCTACGACGATGCCATACGCAGATACGGCATCGACAAGCCCGACATGCGCCTGCCCGCGATGGCCGACCTGACGGAAGAGCTTACTCCCGCGCTGCGCGAGACGCTGAAGATCGAGCAGAAGCTGCCCGTGCTGGGCTTCATCGTCCCCAAGGCTGGTGGCCTGAGCGGCACCGAGCGCAAAAAGCTGTTGAGCGAAGTTCGCGCCGGCTTCGGCGAGAGCGGACTCGACCTGCTCGACACTGAGCGGTTGAAGACGAACGAGACGTTTGCTCCGCTGGCTGCGACGATCGCGCAGAAGCTCGAAGCTGGCGCGGACGATCTGGTTGTCGTCGTGACGCCGAAGCTGGGCACGCCGGAGAAGTGGAACTACGATCCGCAATGGATCTACAAGCGCGTCGGTGCGCTGCGGCTGCAGCTCGCGCAGAAGTTCGCCGACAAGCACAAGCTCTTTGACCAGACCGGCACCGCCAACGACTTCAAGTTCCTCTGGGTCACAGACTTCCCCATGTACGAGTGGAACGAGGAGGCGAAGACCTGGGACGCCGCACATCACCCGTTTACCTCGCCGCACGAGGACGACATCAAGTCGGGCGCGCTCTTCAACGACAAAGGCGCGGTCCGCGCGCTGGCCTACGACATCGTACTCAACGGCACGGAGCTTGGCTCGGGCTCAATCCGTATCCATCGCAAGGACGTGCAGGCGGAGATCTTCCGCTCGCTCGGCATGAGCGACGAAGAGGCGAAGCAGCGCTTCGGCTTCTTCCTCGATGCGCTGGAGTACGGCACGCCTCCGCACGGCGGCATCGCGCTCGGCGTCGACCGAATCGTGATGATCCTTGCAGGAGCAAGCAGTCTGCGCGAGGTGATCGCCTTCCCGAAGACGGCAAAGGCAATCGACCTGATGGTCGATGCTCCCAGCCCTGCGACGGAACAGCAGTTGAAGGAGCTGCATTTGAAGATCGCTCCACGGAGTTGACTACCCTATGCCTCTCTTCTACCTGCGTAGACTCACCGGAAGTCAGCGTAGCGAAAAGGCCAACCGCCACCTCGCACGATACCTGGCGTTTATCGCCGGAGCGACGAATGCAGGTGGCCTGCTGGCAGTGGGACATTACACATCGCATATGTCGGGCATCATCTCTACGATGGCCGACGATTTTGCGCTGGCCAGGATGCGGTTTGTACTCGATAGCTTCGTCTCCGTGCTGTCCTTCCTTACCGGCGCATTTCTAACGACACTGCTGGTGCGCTGGGCGCGCTCACGCCGCTTTGAGAGCGAGTACGCACTGCCGCTCATCATCGAAGCAGGTATGCTGATCGCTTTTGGGGCAAGGGGCAGAATCTTTACCGGCGGCCGTGTGATGGACATCATTGTTCTTCTCTGCTTCACGATGGGGCTGCAGAACGCCATCATCTCCAAGATCTCCGACTCGGTGATTCGGACAACGCACCTCACCGGCATGGTGACAGATATCGGGATTGCGCTGGGCCGTATCATCAGCAGGCAGTACAGAGACGACCCCGGCGGGATTGACTCACCGCAGGAGTGGGCAAAGCTGCGCCTGCTGGGTTCGCTGATCGTTCTCTTTTTCGTTGGCGGCGTTGTCGGCGCGCTTGGGTTTAAGTATGTGGGCTTTCTCTTCACCCTGCCGCTCGCTGCGATTCTCGTGCTGCTGGCGGCCATGCCTGTGGTCGATGACCTCAACCGCACACGCCATCCCGCCGTTTAGTTACGCGCAAAAGAGCCGCGACGGAATAATCTCCATCGCGGCAGTAACAAACCCGAACTCTACTGCACCGTAATCGTAATGGTCTGCGTACTACGGTCGTACTGGTTCGTGGCGTGGAGCGTGTAGGTTGTCGTCTTGGTTGGGTGAACCGTAGCGGTATTGCCGCGCACGGCGCCAACCTCGGGCGAGACGACGTAGTACGAGGCGTTGTTTGCCGCCCACGTCAGCGTCACTGCGGTTCCCGATGCAACCGTCAGGTTGTCCGCGGTGAAGCTCTTGATCGTCGGAGCTGCACCCGTCGGAACATTTGCAGCCGTGTAGACCGTTCCGGACTGCACCACCTCGAACGCCGAGGTTGGGACCTGCTTCAGCTTCTGCAGATCGTCGTTGTTCCAGCGATCGTCGGGAGCGCCGATCAGGAACATGCTGCTTCCGTTGTCGGCCATGATCATGCCGTACTTCTTCAGCGCCGTAAGAATCACCTGCGACTGCGGAGGATAGGACGAGATGTCGAAGTCCGCCTTCAGGCGCATGCGCATTCCCATGGGCGCGGCGTTGGGGTCGGAGTTGTTGGCCGCCCAGTGCGTAGCAGGAGCCACGAACGCCGCCTTGCTGCGCTGA
>JAFDVV010000099.1 GCA_018268775.1 Acidobacteriota bacterium
CGGCTGATGTGTCCGTGCCAGGACTGATTGGGCTTGGCGTCCCAGACGATCTTGACCGCCTGGCCCACGGCAAGTTTGCCAATCTCGGGCTCATCGAAGTAGGCGCGCACCTGAATGCGGGTCAGGTCGGCGACGTCCATCAGGTCTTCGCCGGCGGGGACGAAATCGTACTGCGAGACTGGAATCGAGTAGACAGTCCCGCTGAGCGGAGACCGAATGTTGACCCCGGCGTAGCTGCTTTCGGCGGCGGCGACGGCTGTGCGGGCATCGTTCAGTTGCGCCTGTATGCGGCTCTTGTCGAGGGCGCTGTATCGCTGGGTCTGGCGCTGTTGCAAGTTGGTCAGTGTGATGTTCGCGGCATCGAGACGCTGCTGCGCCCCGGCTACTTCTCCGGCGGAGGCTGCGCCCTTCTGCTGCAACTGCTGAAGCGCCGCGAGATCTTTCTCCGCCTGCTGCTTCTGCTGCTGCGCGCGGCTGAGATCGCCGGCGAGAGCGATGCGCTCTTCCTGCGAGCCACCTTGAGATTGGTCATAGGCGGCAGCCTGCGCTGCGCTGAGGGCCGACCGGGTGGTGGCGACACGGGCAGCGGCGTCCGAGTCGTCCATCGTGACCAGGAGATCGCCTTTTTTGACCTTCTGCCCAACGTCGACGTACAGCTTGGCGACGACACCGGGAGCGGGGGCATGTGCCTGAAACTCCTCGATTGGCTCAACGCGGCCATTGGTGGAGACGCTGCTCAAAAGGTTCTGGTGGGTCACGGCCGAAGCCCGTACCTCAACGACATCCCGGGTAAAGAGGCGAATGGCCACGATGGCGAGCGCAACCACGGCAAGAACGATGCCCGTAAGCGCGTAGGAGTTCAGGCGTCTTGTCTCTGTCGTCGGCATTTGGCTCGAAGTGTCAGTATATAAGACGCCCGTGAAGGCCAAGACGAATCAAAAGAATTACTTGGAATGGGAGAATCTGACCTTGCACGCCAGTGAAGGGCCTAAGGCTCGGCGTTGCGAATATCCGATAGCTCGAGTTCAAGGCCGGTAAAGAAAGGCGTCGATTTCAGGCGCACGCGATATGCGAGATCGATGCGGGAACCTGGTGTGAGTTCCATACGCTGACAGCGATCAGGCCACGACTCGTTCATTCGACTCCACCCCAGTGCGTTGAAGCGCGCCTTGCCGGAGACGACGTTGAGGCACACATGTCTCTCCTTAATGATGCGGATAGGGGCGCTGATCTCGACGTTGCGCGTCATTAGGCGCGGCTCCTGGTGACCCACCCCGAATGGGCCGCAGCGGTTGAGCCATCGCTCAAAGCCAGGGTCGAGTTCATCGAGCGAGACCTCCAGATCGCATTCGAGTGGAGGAGAGATTAGTTCACCCACCAGTTGCGAGGCGCTGTGCTGCTCCATGCGCTGCCGCAGCAGGTCGATGCGCTCGGCGGGGAGTGAAAACCCGACGGCGTGCGCGTGACCCCCGAAGCGCGAGAAGAGCTTGTTGTCCTCGGCGGCGTGAATCTCGGTCAGAGCATTGAGCAGGTGGTAGCCCTCGATGGACCGGCCGGAGCCATGCCCCTGACCGTCTTCGTGGCTGAGCACCAGCGCCGGGCGGCCAGTGCGGTCGACGATGCGCGAGGCGAGGATGCCAATGACGCCGCGGTGCCATTCGGCGTCGTCCATCACGAGACAGAGGGCGGGGAAGCTGCCGTCCGGCGCCTGAAGGTCTGCGAGCCGAGCGTCGATGGCTTCGAGCGCGCGGGCCTCGGTGGCCTTGCGGTCGTCGTTCAGCCGGTTGAGTTTGGCGGCGAGGTCCTTCGCGCGTTCCACATCGCGGGTGAGGAAGAGGTCGACGACGTCGCTGGCCACATCCATGCGTCCGGCCGCGTTGATGCGTGGCGCGATGCGAAAGCCTACTTCAACGGCGGTCGGAGGGCGGTCGAGCGGAATCTGTGCAACCTCCATGAGCGCGCGAAGGCCGGGCTGTACGGGGTTGCGGAGCTCGTTGAGTCCGAGCGAGGCGATGACGCGGTTCTCGCCTATGAGCGGCACGGAGTCGGCGATGGTGGCGATGGCGACCAGCTTGAGGAACGAGGGAACCAGACGGCGCTTGAGCTGGTCGCGCTTGGCCTCCGTTTCGCAGGAGGCCTCGAGGACGGCCTGCGCCAGCTTGAAGGCGACGGCCGCCCCGCACAGAGATTTGAAGGGGTACCCGCATCCGGGCTGCGCGGGGTTGACGACGGCCAGCGCGTCGGGGACCCCCTGCGCATCGTCCGGCAGATGGTGGTCGGTGACGATGAGGTCGAGGCTCAGAGCGCGGGCCTCGGTGGCGGCGGCAAAGGCGCGAATGCCGGTGTCGACGCTGATGACAAGCCGGACGCCGTCGGTGGCGGCATCGGCGAGGACGCCCACCTGCATGCCATATCCCTCGCGGATGCGGTGAGGGACGTGATAGCGGACGAGGGCGGGCTTGTCTTTGGGCGCACTACGCTCGATAGCTGTCTTCAGCAGGACAGTCGCGGTCGTGCCGTCCACGTCGTAGTCGCCGTAGATCAGAATCGGCTCAGACTCGCGAACGGCTTGCTGGATGCGTTCCACCGCGGCCTTCATGCCGAGCATCAGCAGGGGGTCGTGCAGGTCGTCGAGCGACGGTGAAAGGAAGCTGCGAATTGCGTCGGCTTCAACGAAGCCACGCGAGACCAATAGGCGCGCGATGCCTCGTGGGCAGTGCGTGGCAGCCATCACGCGCGCGACGCCGGCTTCGTCAACCTCAGGAGTAACCCAGTTGCGCTGTGAGTGTGTGTGGCCTGGGACCACGGTGGCGGCCACGGTGTTGTTCGCCTCGCTAATCGTCGTTGTCGCGGTCATCGACGACGATGCCGCCCAGGCCGGTGACGGTCTCGAGCAGGTCCTGGAAGGTGTCGTACCACTCGGTTGCCACCTCGAAGAGGAACATCACTCCCTGATGTGCGAAGGCGAGTTGCAGGTAGCCTGTCTTGCCGACGTGGCGCAGCAGACGCTCGGCGTCGTCGATCTCCGGCGAGTCGTCGTCCGGGTAGACCTGATCGCGTATCCGCTCAATCAGCACGGCGATGTCGTCTTTTTCGAGCACGACCTCGCTCATGGTGACGAAGGGTGCTCCCGACGCCTTGGCCAGTTCGACGAAGTCCTTCCAGCCGTCGGGGTTCTCCTCCTCGAAGAGCACGGTAGGCACTTCGTCGGAGACGTAACCGTTCATCCGGCGGAGGCCGTGGCCGGCGACGAAGGCGATCATGTCGTCTTTGAGCGAGATGAGGTTATCTGACTGCATCGAACACCTATTGTCTCAGAAAGACCTGTCCGCTGCACATCTGGAATGATAGTGAAGAAACAGCGCGGAATTCGCGGGAAATGGGAGTGTTATGCCTCTTTTTGAACACCACCTCTTTATCTGCACGAACGAACGGGACGAGTCGGCTCCCCGGCCGAGTTGTTTGCCGCGGGGGAGCAAGAAGCTGAAGGGCGCCTTCAAGGATGCGATCAAGGATGCCGGTCTGAAGCATAAGGTCAGGGCGAACGAGTCTGGCTGCCTGGACCAGTGCGAACATGGCCCGGTCGTGGTGGTTTACCCGGAGGCGGTCTGGTACGGCAATGTCCATGTACGGGACGTAGAAGAGATTGTGAGGGAGCACCTGGTGGCGGGGCGTCCGGTGGAACGCCTGCGGCTGGCCCCCGGATGTATCAATACCGAGCATTGCCCGCACAAAAGGCCTTCGGCAGAGAAGTAGCAAACCACGGCTCCTCATGCACATCGACGTGTTATATTCGAGTTAAATTCAATGATCTTCTCAAAAGATTACGTAGGATATCTGGCGCGCCAGACGGTAAAGCACCTTGTCGCCCAGAAGATGATCCAGAGCGAAAAGCCGGCGATTCTGAACGAGCGCGTCTCGGCCGCGATGGTGGACGAGCTTTCGCTCGAAGACCGCATTAACGATGAGGTCCGGGTCATTCTGGAGGCCATCCAGGAGGACATGCGCCGCGGTGGCGTAAGTTATCCCGAGATGTTCAAGAAGGTCAAGCAGAAGCTGGTGAACCAGTACAAGGCGGTGCTGTGAGAATCTCGCGCGACAAACTGAACAAGCTCGCCCACACCGTCGCCGACACGCTGGCCGAGATACAGGAGTGCGACTTTCTGGAAGATCGCAACACGATCCGCCAGGAGGCCCGCAAGGCGTTGGAAAAGCTGCTGCTGGAAGAGACGAAGATCGACGCGGCCGCCCGCCAGAAGATCGCCTCGCAGCGCAAGATCATCCTTGAGGGGTCGCAGGAGTGGGACATCCTCTACCGCAAGTACTACAACGACGAGGTCAAGAAGCTCGGGTTATAGTGCCCACCCTCCGGTTCGCTGTCTTTTGTTGTCATTCCGCAGCGCAGCGGAGGAATCTGCTTGCGGTGCCGAAAACTTCACCTTGAACACCCCGCTCCTGAACGCTTTTCCTGCTATAATCAATACTGTGCTGGAGAGAGAATCCTCCTGCCGAAGTTTGTCTGGCGTTATGGTGTAACTGGTTAACACGTCGCCCTCTCAAGGCGAAGAGTCCGGGTTCGAGCCCCGGTAACGCTACCAAATCCATCAGTCCCTCGATGCCTTTGGCGCCATGGTGTAACTGGTTAACACGCGGCCCTTTCAAGGCTGAGAGTACGGGTTCGATCCCCGTTGGCGCTACCAAAATCCTGCACAATAAGGTGTTCATGACAGAGATATACTTATCTCTGTGAGCAAGACGTTTTACATTGAGACCTTCGGCTGCCAGATGAATGCCCATGATTCGGAAAAGGTCATCGGCACGCTGGAGCACGAGGGGTATACGCAGGTCTCCGACGAGGCCGAGGCCGGACTGATCCTTTACAACACCTGTTCGATCCGCGACAAGGCGGAGCAGAAGGTCTTTCACCGGCTGAACGAGTACAAGCGCATGCAGGGCGAGGGCAAGAAGTTCGCCGTGCTTGGCTGCGTGGCCCAGCAGGAGGGCGAGCGCATCTTCGAGCGCGCCCCGTATGTCTCGCTCGTGGCAGGCTCGGCATCGTATCGCAATCTGGGCGGGATGCTTGCCCGCCTGGAGGCAGGGGAGACCCGCATCACCGGTCTCGACGACCGGCAGACGGACGAGACCTTCGACACCGAGTTCACCGTTCGCTCCAACCCGCACCGCGGCTACATCACTATCATCGAAGGCTGCGACAAGTTCTGCGCCTACTGCGTGGTGCCGTACACGCGCGGCAAGGAGCGCTCACGCACCTCGGCCTCGGTGCTGGTCGAAGCGCGTCGCATGGCGGACCAGGGCTACACCGACATTCAGTTGCTGGGCCAGAACGTGAACTCGTGGCGCGACCCTTCGGGGCGGCTCTCGTTTGCCGAGTTGCTGACTGCGGTAGGCAATATCTCCGGCATCAAACGAGTCCGCTTTACCACGTCGCATCCGCGCGACTTTACGCGCGACATCGTCGAGGCGATCGACGCGACGCCGACGCTGTGCGACCATATCCATCTGCCGGTGCAGTCGGGTTCATCATCAGTGCTGCAGGCCATGTCGCGCGAGTACACGCGCGAGTGGTACCTGGAGCGCATGAGCTGGATTCACGGCGCGAAGCGCGACATCAGCATCACCAGCGACATGATCGTCGGCTTTCCCGGCGAGACCGATGCCGACTTCGAGCAGACGATCACCCTGCTCGACGCGGTGCGTTACGATGCCGTCTTCGCGTTCAAATTCTCTCCTCGCCCGAACACGCCGGCGGTTACGATGGCCGACAGCATTCCGGAGGAGGTCAAGAACGAGAGGCTTCGCATCCTGAACGATCGCCAGCGCGAGATTCAACGCGAGCACTATGCACGTCACCTGGGCCGTCAAGTCGAGGTGATGGTCGAGAGCTACAATACGGCACGCGGGCAGGTCGTCGGGCGTTCCTCGCAGAACAAGACGGTGAATTTTACGATGGCTCCGGGTTCCATGCAGCCACCGGTTGGAAGTTATCTTCCGATCAAGATTACGAAGACGATGCCGAACTGTCTTGTGGGCGAAGCGGTCGCCGGTGCGATTCCGTTTCAGGCTATCCTTGAGCCACAGCCGTTCGTCGTACTGAACTGAAGATGACTACGCAAGCCACTCATTCCGATGCCAGCGCCCCCGACGAGGTCGAGATGCAGATTCGCGGGCTGATGATGGACCCGGTCACCAATATGCCCATCATTGTGCTCAAGGACGTCGCGGGCGATGCCGTACTCCCGATCTGGGTGGGCATCTTCGAGGCCAACGCCATCGCGCTTGAACTGGAGAAGACGGCTACTCCCAGGCCGATGACCCACGATCTGATGCAGAACATGGCGCGTAACCTGAACGCCGAGGTGCGCAAGGTGGTTGTCTCGGAGCTGCGCGACGACACGTTCTACGCCGTCATTTGGCTGGACCATGCTGGCGAGACGGTGGCCATGGACGCGCGGCCCTCGGATGCGATCGCTTTGGCCCTGCGCTGGGACTGCCCCATCTACGTCAACCGCGAGGTGCTCGAGAACTCCCGTCAGTCCGCCGCGGGAGCGCAGACGGTGAACGCAGAAGAGATGCGCCGGTGGCTCGAAAACCTGAACGACGACGAGATGGGCCGCTATAAGATGTAGGTGTTGCAGTTCCCCTACTCCTCGATCGGCGCAGGTAACGGTTCTTGAGCTTTGTTCAAACAGTGAAGAGCGGAGCCTTCAAGGGCATCCGCGGCGTTGAGCGTGCGGCTGGCCGAGAGTTTCGCGGTCCTCTCAGCGATATACGCAACTTTCTTCTACTGCAGTATCCCTCGGCTCTGGGTACTGCAATCCACGCAACGCCCCTGATTCCTGCGCTTAGGCACGCCGTTCCCGGATGCCGGATCGCTGTGGCAGCCAGCGGATTTGCATTGGAATTGTTGCGGAACAATCCAGCAATCGACCATTTGATTGAAACGCCGAGCCCGCTCAGGAATTTTTCAGGGGCGATAAAGGCTTTAAACGGCCATATCCCTTTTGAGAAAGCCTCTTTCGCTACGCTCACATCCACCGGCAATGAACGGACCCTGGTCGCGATGCATACCGTGCGATGCGGCGCAGCGACGCGAGTTGGTTTTGCACTGGCCCCGGAACTCTATTGCGCTCCGCTGAAGTTTGACGGCCGCCAAAGTCAAATTGCAAACAACCTCCGCATCATCGAAGCCCTTGGGCATACGCCGCAGCACTTTGAGCCGGAGATTTTCTCGAGCGACGCAGACCTGGCATCGGCAAGAGAGACGATGCGGAGTGCGGGGATAGGCGAGTCGCAGCCAGTGGCGGTCTTCGTCACGCAGACGAGCGTCACTCAGCTTAAGGGTTGGCGCGCGGAACGTTTCAGGGCGGTCGCGCAATACCTTCATGAACGTTATGGCGCGCATATTCTCTTCATCGGCACCGGCACCGAGAGCGAAGCCATTGATCGGCTCCGAAACGGACTTTCGTTCCCCACAACCAGCGTGGCCGGCAAGACGACCCTGCCGGGCCTTGCGGCCCTGATGGGCCTTGCAAATGTCGGTCTTTCGCTCGACACGGGGCCAATGCATATTGGCCGGGCCGCGGGACTGCCGCTAGCAATCATTGCACCGGCATGGTCGCCGCCGGTAGAGTGGCTGCCGCTGAACGACAACAGGTTCCGCATCCTCAAGAACAAGGACATGGAGAAGGCCCCTGATGGATACATCATCGACGAGGTCTCCGTCGATGAGGCGATCACCGCGCTCGACGATCTCCTCGCGAGGTTTCCTCGCGAATCGGTCTATGAGCGGAGACGCGGCTGAGCGTCGCTACTCTATCTTTATCTACCGCTTGCTCAACTCATTCAGGAACGGAAAAAACTCCGGGAACGAGATCGCGGCAGCCTCGGCCCCGTGGATGATGTTTTCGCTGCTGGCGCGAAGAGCGGCGACGGCAAACGCCATGGCGATGCGATGGTCGCTGCCCGAATCGATCTCCGCGCCGTGAAGCTGCTGGTTGCCCGGGATTGCGAGGCCGTCTTCGTACTCGGTGAACTCGGCCCCCATCACCTTAAGGTTCTTCGCCACCAGTGCGATTCGGTCGGACTCCTTGACGCGCAGCTCTTTGGCATCGCGAATGGTGACGCCGTCTCGTGTGTATGGAGCGATGGCCGCGATGACAGGAAGTTCATCGATGATCTGTGCCGAGAGTGCGCCCGAGATCTCCGCGCCCTTCAGTCCTGCTTCGTCGCGATTCACCTGGATGGTGCCGATCATCTCGCCGTGGCGCTCTTCGACCGTGAGCACCTTGATCTTTCCGCCCAGTGTCGTAATCACGTCGAGCAGCGATGCGCGCGTCGGGTTCATGCCTACCGAGTCGAGCACGAGGTTCGAGTCGGGGAAGAGAAGCGCGGCGCAGAGAAAGAATGCGGCGGAAGAGATGTCGCCAGGCACGGTGGCGTCGATGGCCTTGAGGCGCTGCCCTCCGGCGATGCTGAGCGTTTCGTTTGCGCGTGTCAGCGTTGCGCCAAAGGCCTTCAGCGCGTGCTCGGAGTGGTCGCGCGTACGCACGGCTTCCGACAGGCTGGTCGTCCCTTCCGCCTGCAGTCCGGCAAAGAGTACGGCCGTCTTCACCTGTGCGGATGGGATCGGCGTCTCGAAGTCGATGGCCTTGAGCGGGCCGCCGTGGATGGTCATCGGCGCGTGGCCGTCTACCAGGTCGATCCTTGCACCCATCGCTGCGAGAGGTTTGCGGATGCGCTCCATCGGACGCATCGTCAGCGAGTGGTCGCCGATCATGGTGAACGTGTGCGGATGCGGCGCGATCAGTCCTGCGAGCATGCGCATGGTGCTGCCGGAGTTGCCGCAGTCTAGCTCTGCCTTCGGTTGCTGGAACGCTCCGGCGACACCTGTGACCTCGACCGAGGTGCCGGGCCCTTTGACGACCTTTGCGCCAAGCGCCTCCATGCAGGCGAGCGTCGAGTGCGGGTCGGCCCCGGTAGAAAAGTTTGCGAGGCGGCTGGTGCCTTCGGCGAACCCCGCAAGCATGGCGTAGCGGTGCGAGATGGATTTGTCGCCGGGAACGGTGACCGAACCCTGAAAGCTGCGGGCGGGGCGGACGATCTGGGTGGTCGATTCAGGCTGCTGGGTAATCGTGGAAGACATTACTCTTTATCCTAACCGGTTCTCTGTTCCAGTTGATACACTTCAGCCGAACTCAGGATAGACGGGCCTTCAGTCAAATTTTCGATGCCGAGGAACAGGACGATGAAAACCAGGTATATCTCCCCTCTTTTGTTGTGCGCGTTGCCGACCGCACTCCATGCGGATTTTAGCTATACCGAGACTACCCAGATCACCGGCGGGGCCGTGATCGGAATGATGAAGGCGGTAGGTGTCTTCAGCAAGCAGGCGCGTCAGGCGACGGAGCCCATCGTCTCGACAGTGACGATCAAGGGCAACCGCGAGGTTCGCAGCAACTCCCTGCACACAGAGATTGTCGACCTCGACAAGGAGACGATCACGACCATCGATCATCAGAAGAAGCAGTACACGACGATGACCTTTCAGCAGATGAAACAGCAGATTCAGGATGCGATGAACAGGGCGAAAGAGCAGAAACAGACGGAGGCAAACGGCAGTCAGCCGGACGCCGATATGTCCTTCGATGTGAAGGTGCGGAACACCGGGGTCACGAAGGACATTGAAGGCATCAACGCGAGTGAAGCCATTCTGAGCCTGGCCATGAATGCTACGGACAAGAAGTCCGGGCAGACGGGTTCGCTGGCGCTCACGAACGATATGTGGATGGCGCCCGAGGTGCCGGGCTACAACGAAGTCCGCGACTTCCAGAGGCGATTTGCGGAGAAGATGGGCGAAGTCTTCAGTGGTTCGATCAATCCGGCGATGCTGGCCTCGCAGCCGGGAGCAGGCAAGGCGATGGCAGACATGGTGAAGGAGATGTCCAAGCTGAAGGGTCTTCCCGTGCAGCAGGTGATGCGCATGGGCACGACTGTGGACGGCACGCCGTTGCCCGCGGCCTCCGAGGCGCCGCTGCCGCAGGTCAAATCCGCGGAGATGCCGAGTGCCGGTCAGGTTGCAAAGGACTCCGCCGCATCGGCGATCACCAGCAGCCTTGGGCTGGGAGGCTTCGGCGGCTTCGGCAAAAAGAAGAAGGCCGCCGAAGCGGCACCGGCCGAGAATGCAGACAAGGCAAATGCTCCAACGTGGGCTGTGCTGGTCGAATCGACGACGCAGATGGCAGGCTTCTCTCAGGCTCCGGTCGAGCCGTCGAAGTTCGACATTCCGGCAGGGTATAAGCAGATGGAACCGAAGACCGCAAACCAGTAAGTTGAGTGCGCGGCATACTTAGTTGAGTTGTCATTCTGAGCCAAAGGCGAAGAATCCCAGTAGTTTGTTTCTGCAGCGACAGCGACAGACTGTTGAGATTCGTCGCTTACGCTCAGAATGACGGCACCTGCTTCATGGTAAGTATTCTCAAACAGGTAGAGATCTACTGGACATGGAGAACGACGACGGTCTCATCGTCGAAGTGCTCCGTGCCCGACTGAAACTTTGCCACAGCGTCGAGGATCGCATCGGCGGCGGAGTTTGCCGTCGGCACGCGCAGGGTTTTGAGTACCTTCGTCAGCCGTTCCGTGCCGAACATATCTCCGCGCGCATTCTCGGCATCGGGAATGCCGTCGGAGAAGAAGACCACGAGGTCGCCTGGCCGCGTGGAGAGCGTGAACTCCTCGTATTCGACATCGGGGAACAGGCCGAGGGGAAAGCCCTCCGCTTGAATTGTCTTCACGTCGACCGATGTTCTCGACCCACCTGAATTGATCGAGACAAACAGCGGCTGCACCGATCCTGCGTTCGCGACCTGGATAGTCTGGTTCGAATCGTCCCAGAGGGCGATGAGCATCGTCACGTACTGCGAGTCGAG
Organism: Acidobacteriota bacterium; assembly: GCA_018268775.1. GTDB lineage: Bacteria > Acidobacteriota > Terriglobia > Terriglobales > Acidobacteriaceae > Edaphobacter. The sequence goes on from JAFDVV010000099.1 coordinate 10,947, forward strand.
TTTGCGTTCCTGCAGTTGATCGTTGAGCGCGCTCAGCATGGCCGCCGGCGAAAGGTGCTGCGTAGCCAGCGAGCGCAGGATGCCGCTGACGAGAGCGGCATAGAGCGCCGCAGGGGCAGCTTTGCCGCTGACGTCTCCGACTGCCAGCGCGACGCGACCGGGGCCGTAGTCGAGGAAGTCGTAGATGTCGCCGCCGATGGAGCGCGCGGCGTAGAACCTCGCGGCAAATTCGGCGTGGTCTAGCTTTGGCGGGTGCGGGGGCATCAGTCGGAGCTGCACCTTGCGCGCCATGTCGAGGTCGCGTTCCATGCGCTGCTCTTCTTCATGAATGCGCTGATAGAGCCGCGCATTGGCGATGGAGATGGCAACCTGCGCGGCGAGCGTGGTAAGCGTGCGCTGGTGGTCCTCGTTGAAGTAGTTGACGCGCGTGTGCTCAAGGTCGATGACGCCGATGACCTTGCCCTTGTAGATGAGCGGGACGGAGAGCTCCGACCGCGTCTCGGGATTCACGGCGAGATAGCGCGGGTCTTTGCGGACGTCGGGAGCAAGGATGGGTTCACGCATCTGTGCCGCGCTGCCGATGATGCCCTCGCCAAGCGAGACCCTTTGTTCGCGTGTGACCCGTTCGCCATAGCGCGAGCTGAAGCGATGGACAAATTGCTGTGTGCGCTCGCTCCAAAGAAGGATGGTGAACATCTGGAAGTCGATGACACGCTTGAGCAACTGCCCGATGCGTTCGAGCAGGTCGTCGAGGTCGAGGATGCTGGTGATCTCGCGGGATATCTCATTGAGCACGGTCAGCGTCTGCGCCTGCCGCGAGACGCGCGTGTAGAGCCGCGCATTTTCTACAGCGATCGCCATGCGCGAGGCGACCATCTCCAGCAGCCGCTGATGCTCGGTGGTGAAGAAGCCGACTGTCTCGGATTCAAGATCGAGCACCCCGATGACGCGGTTCTTGACGATGAGCGGCACGGCAAGCTCGGAGCGTACATTGGGGTTCGCTGCGATGTAATGCTCGTCTTTTGTGACATCATCGATGCGGAACGACTGACGCTGCAACGCTGCCTGTCCGATAATGCCGCGGCCGATTTTGATGCGCGCGCGCTCAACCTCAGGCGTATGGCCGATCTGGAAGCGCATCCAGAGTTCCTGGGTGCGGTCGTTCAATAGCAGGATGGCGAAGATGCGGTAGTCGATGACGGCGCGGACGAGGTCGGCCACGCGGTGCATCAGGGTGTTCAGGTCGAGCGTGGTGTTGAGCGCATCGGCGAGCGAGTGCAGAAACTCGACCTGGTGGACTGGCTCAACGCGAATGTTTGCCGGGGCAGCTTCCTCTCCACTGGGCCGGTAATCTCCCTCGAAGGCATGGCTGTGTGTTCCACCTGGGGCCCGCTCCGGCGCGGCAGCGGGGTTGGCGCGTCGCTGTTTGTCGGCAGTAGACATACGAAGAGCCGATGATACTACTCAGCAGCCTGTGGGGACTGCCGGTTTACCGCACAAGACATCCACTTCAGGTTCGCGGAGCTTCTCGCAACCCGTTGTCGCATGTGCTCAGTAACCGGAGGCTGGAGTAGCGGCCGCCTGCTCCTTCCCGGAAAGTTCGTTCACGATCTTGACGCTTGCGCTCGCACCAATCCGCGTGGCACCGGCGTGAAGCATGGCGGAGGCGTCTGCAAGCGAGCGGATGCCCCCCGAGGCCTTCACTCCAGCGCGTGCTCCAGCGACGCCGCGCATCAGGGCGATGTCGTCGACCGTGGCGCCGCCGGTGGAAAAGCCAGTCGAGGTCTTGATGAAGTCCGCCCCGGCGGAGAGAGCGAGTTCAGAGGCGCGAAGCTTCTCCTCGAAGGAGAGCAGGCACGTCTCAAGGATGACCTTGACGATCGCTCCGGCACCGTGGGCCAGCTCGACGACGCCGCGAATGTCCTGCTTGACGGCCTCGTAGTCCGCTGTGGTTGCGCTCTTGAGCAGGCCGATGTTCAGCACCATGTCGATATCGTGGGCGCCGTGCTTCAGGACGCGGGCGGTCTCGTCGCGCTTGGAGGCCGAGAGTGTAGCGCCAAGAGGGAAGCCGATGACGACGCCGACGGGAACGCCGGTTCCTTTCAGAGTGTCGGCGGCGAGCTGTGCCCATGTAGGGTTGACCATCGCGCAGGCGAACTTGTGGGTCGCCGCTTCCTCACAGATCTGGAGAACCTGAGTGCGGGTTGCGTCAGGCTTGAGGAGCGTGTGGTCGAGGACGGCGGCGAGGTTCCGCGGGGAGGAGAGGATGTGAGCGGCAAAGGCCTTTGCGTCGAATATCTGTGCTTCCGGGTGAGACGGGCTGCTCATGGTTCTCCTTCGGTGCGCTTTCGCGCTGCGCACTTTTCTATCACAACGTGGGTTGTGCAGGCTTCAGGCTGGGGCAAGGGAGACTGCATGGCGCAAAGCATTTAGGACTAATGGCTTATTGGACGTTCCCGCCAGTTCCTTGTCGATGAAGAACGAACAATCCTGAGTTTAAGTATATAGAAGCTGGAGTGCCCGGCGAATTTTGTACCAGAGGGGATGAGACAGACTGGTATGGAAGGAGCCTGAGATGGGACGAGGGAAGAAGCATACGCCGGAGCAGATTGTAGGTTTGCTGCGGCAGATTGAAGTGTCGGTGGCCAACGGCAAGACGACGC
>JAFDVV010000009.1 GCA_018268775.1 Acidobacteriota bacterium
GTGCTGGGCGACAACATCTTCTACGGCCACGACATCGTCAAGACGCTGCGCTCGGCGGCAGAGAACAAGTCCGGTGCGACCGTCTTCGCCTACCCCGTCCTCGATCCCGAGCGCTACGGCGTCGTCGAGTTCGACGCCAACCGCAAGGCGGTCTCCATCGAAGAGAAGCCCGCAAAGCCGAAGTCGCGCTACGCCGTCACGGGCATCTACTTCTACGACGAGCAGGTGGTCGGCATCGCCGAAAACCTGAAGCCTTCGCCGCGCGGCGAGCTTGAGATTACCGACGTCAACCGCTGGTATCTCGAGCGCGGCCAGTTGAAGACCGAGGTCCTCGGACGCGGCATGGCATGGCTCGACACCGGAACGCACGACTCCCTGCTTGAGGCGGCAACCTTCATCCACACCATCGAGAAGCGCCAGGGCCTCAAGGTCGCCTGCCCGGAGGAGATCGTCTACCGTCTGGGTTACATCACGGCGGAGCAGTTGCGGGCGCTCGCCAACAAGATCGCCAAGAGCACCTACGGGCAATACCTCCTGCGGCTGTTGGAAGAGACGGTGTACTGAGAATAGGAGTGGCAGGACGCTGACAGGTCTTCCGGCGGTGCCTTGTGGAAGGGTACCCTGCACCTTGAGAACGGTGTCATTTCGACCGGAGATTCTCACGGTTTCATCGTGAGAATCGGAGTGGAGAAACCTGCTTTTCCACCGAACCATTTGCCGGAAAAGCAGGTCCCTCCACTCCGCTGCGCTTCGGTCGGGATGACAATGACAATTGGCTGCATGTGACAAAAGAAGGTCAGGAACTTCGATACGGAATGACCCGGAAAACCAACCAAATCCTTCTAACCGGCACAACCGGACAAGTTGGTGCCGAACTTCTTAAGACACTGGCGCCATTCGGCGAGATCGTCGCCCCGCAGCGCGGCGAGATGGACCTCGCCGACGAACGCTCCGTGCGCGAGCAAATTCGCTCCGTGCGTCCGCGCTGGATCGTCAACCCGGCGGCCTACACTGCCGTAGACAAGGCGGAGAGCGAGCCGGAGCTCGCCTACGCCATCAACGAGCGCGCGGTTCGGGCCATCGGCGAAGAGGCTCGGAAGATCGGCGCCGGTGTCATCCACTTCTCCACCGACTATGTCTTCGACGGCGCAGGTGCCAGGCCCTACGCCGAAGACGATCCCACAGGGCCAGTCAGCGTCTACGGCGCCAGCAAACTGGCAGGGGAGCGCGCACTGGCGGCAAGCGGCGCGCCACACATGATCTTTCGCACCAGTTGGGTGTATGGGCCACGCGGCAAAAACTTTCTGCTGACCATTCTTAAGTTGGCCCGCGAGCGCGACAACCTGCGCATCGTCGCCGACCAGCACGGCGCTCCCACATGGTCGCGCGACCTGGCGAGGATGACGGCGCACGTGATCGACCGCGTGGAGGCCGCAGCGCGTGGCCGCGAGTTGAAGGACGTGCTCCCACTGTGGAGCGGCGTCTACCACGCGGCAGGCGCGGGCGAGACGACGTGGTTCGGCTTTGCGGCCGAGGCCCTCAAACTGGCTGCCGCGCGCGAACCTGCGACGAAGTTCGCGGCACTTGAGGCCATTACGACCGCTGAGTATCCCACCCCGGCCAGAAGGCCCTCCAACTCGCGCATGTGCGGCGAGAAGCTGCAACGCGAGTTCGGCTGGACGATGATGGACTGGAAGGACTCCCTCTGCGAGGTCATGGCGGAGATATGAACGGTTTGCGATTCGATCACATCGGGCTGGTCATCGACGACATGGCCGAAGGCAGGGCGGCGCTCGAGGCCATGTTCGGCATCGACCGCTGGACCCCGGTCTTCGAGGACCCCATCATCGACGTCTATGTGCAGTTCGGGCGCACGGCCGAAGGCCCATGCTATGAGTTGATCGCGCCGCTGGGCGAGGCCAGCCCGGTGCGAACGGCACTCAAGCGCGGAATCAACATCCTCAACCACGTGGCCTATCTGACCGCCGATCTCGATGCCGACGCCGCCCGATTGCAGCAGATGGGCTCCATGATGGCCGGCCCGGCCAAACCGGCAGTAGCGTACGGTGGCGCGAGGGTGCAGTTCTGGATCACGCCGCAGCGCTTCATGGTCGAGCTGATCGAGGCCCCCGGCCACGAGCACGTCTACGAGTTGAAGCCATGAATATGGAAAGTCCATCGCGTGCGCTGTTTCTCGACCGCGACGGCGTGGTCAACGTCGAGGTCGGCTATCTGCATCGCATTGAAGACGTTGAGTTTGTTCCTGGAATAGTCTCCCTGTGCCGCACCGCCATGCGCCTGGGATACAAGCTGGTGGTCGTCACCAACCAGGCCGGGATCGCGCGCGGGTTCTACACCGAGGCCGACTTCGAGACGCTGATGGCCTGGATGCGCCAGCAGCTCAGGGACGAGGGCGTGGAGTTCGACGCCGTCTACCACTGCCCCTTCCACCCCGAACACGGCGTGGGCGAGTACAAACGAGAGCACGAGGACAGAAAACCCGGCCCGGGGATGCTGCTCCGGGCGGCGCGGGAGTTGGGCGTCTCGCTCGCCGAGAGTGTGATGGTCGGCGACCGGTGCAGCGACATCGCGGCGGCAAACACCGCCGGATTAAAGCAGGCATTTCTGGTCGCGGGAACCGAGGAGTCGGGCTGCCCCGGAGATTATCTTGACATCAAGACACTTGCCGAGGTGGAAGGCTGGCTGCTCCAGCAGGGCTAAGACTTCAGGGAAGCTCGGCGGAGAGGAAGGGGCTTCCGGCTCCGTCCTTGGAGCTGACCGATGGCCGCAAGCCCTCAAGTGCATCGAGGGGCCAGCCGATGTTGAGCGTAGGGTCGTTCCACAGGATCGAGCGCTCTCCCGCCGGGTAGTAGACATCTGTTGTCTTATAAAGAACTTCCGCCGTCTCGGAGAGAACCAGGAAGCCGTGGGCAAAGCCCTCTGGTATCCAGAGCATCTCCAGCTCCCCGGCCTCGTTGCGGGGTTTGAGGTGGAAGCCGGCCCACTTGCCGAAGCTGGGGGAGTCGCGGCGCAGGTCGACGGCGACGTCCCATATGTGGCCGGAGAGGACGCGAACAAGCTTCCCCTGGGGCTTTCCCAGTTGGTAATGTAGTCCGCGAAGCACACCCCGGGCGGAGAAGGACTGGTTGTCCTGGACGAAAGAGGAGGGCAAACCGGCAGAAGCAAAGGTGTTCGCGTTGAAAACTTCGGCGAACCAACCGCGACTATCTCCGAAGCGCTGGGGTTGAAGGAGTAGGACGTCGTGCAGCGGCGTGGAAGTTACCTGCATCACACAAGTGTAGATGAGAGCAAGGGTTCGACTCCGGGATGAACCGAATTGGGCATGGCATTGGCCGAACGGGTTACAGAAGCAGAAATGCAAGTGTGCTAAAAGATAGCCAGTTAGTACAATAGAAGACGGCTTCAAAACAAGCTATTGGTTCCCAGATCGTGCACATAGAGAAGGAAAACACTGCGCATTTTTGTAGTGGAGGATCGAGGTTCTCGAAATCATCGGCCCCAAGACGCAGGAAAGTACGCGGAATTGACTGAGCGGATTGAGCTGTAACCGGTTTTTGAGGTCATTTGCCGCAATGCAAAGCACGCAGGAGTAACCCGTATGACTTCCCCGCCGCGGCTTAGCCGCGAGGTCAACGTTATACAGACACGGATCTTCAATGCAGGCTGAATATCAATCTCCAGAGTCGCGGAATGTTGCCGCGTTTGAAGATTCCTATTCCTATATCGATACGACGGCCTTGCCGTCTGTCCGCGCTCGCAGACGCGAGCAACTGCCGGCGGACCTGTTTCGCTATCGCGTGGTCAAGCGGGGTCTCGACATCCTGCTGATTCTGGCGATGGCCCCAGTGCTTCTGGCGCTGATGGCCGTCGTGTCTGCGGTGGTGATGTTGAGTTCGCCGGGACCCATCTTCTACTCCCACCGGCGTATTCGCAAGGATGGGGCATTTTTCTCGATGTGGAAGTTCCGCACGATGTGCGTGAACTCAGCCGAGGTGCTCGAGGACTACCTGTCGGAGCATCCGGAGGCCCGGCAGGAGTGGAACAAGACGCACAAGCTGCGTCACGATCCCCGGATCACGCCGATTGGGGCGTTTCTGCGGCGTTACAGCCTGGACGAGTTTCCGCAGCTATGGAATGTTTTGACCGGGCACATGAGCCTGGTGGGGCCGCGGCCGATCGTGGCCGCCGAGGTCGAAAAGTACGCCGATTCGTTCGAATGCTACTGCCGCGTGAAACCCGGGCTGACTGGCCTCTGGCAGGTCTCTGGCCGAAGCGAGCTTACCTACGATGAGCGCGTGACCCTGGACTGCGAATACGTGAACCGGTGGTCGTTGCGCAAGGACTTCAGGATTCTTGCGAAGACGCTTCGCGCCGTTTTGAAGCAGGATGGCGCGTTTTAGCGGCACAGTGCTCTAGAATCCAGGTTGTGTGCGGGTAGCGATCCTTCATCATTGGTTTGTCACGCGCGGCGGCGGAGAGCGTGTCGCCGAGTGTATTGCATCGCTGTTTCCCGGTGCGGAGATCTTTACCCTCGTCAAAGATGCAAAAGGAATCCCGCAGGGTCTGGCCCGGCGAGAGATCCACACGTCGTTTCTTCAGAAGGTTCCCTTCGCAAAGAGCTACCACCGGCACATGATGCCGTTTTATCCGATGGCGGCAGAGGGGTTGGACCTGCGGGGTTTCGACCTCGTCATCTCCTCCGACAGCGGGCCAATCAAAGGAGTGCGGCTCGACCCCGGCGCGGTCCATATCTGTTACTGCCATTCCCCGATGCGTTATCTGTACGACGGATATGAGTCCTACCGCAGTCAGATGGGGCCGGTCACCCGCACACTCTTTTCCATGAGCGCCTCGCGGGTGCGCGACTGGGACTGCAGGGCGGCGCAGCGGGTGACATCCTTCGTCGCGAACTCGCACTATGTTGCCGATCGCATCCGCCGGGTCTATGGGCGGGAGAGCACGGTCATTCATCCTCCCATCGACCTGCATCTGGCCCAAGCGGCCGCGGAGCCGGGGAGGCACTATCTCTGTGCGGGGCGTCTGGTGGGCTACAAGCGGACGGAGCTGATGATCGAGGCCTGCATGAAGCTGAAGCGGCCGCTCCGCATCGCCGGTGCCGGCCCGGAGGAGGGCCGCCTCCGACGCATGGCCGGCGGCGCGGAGGTTGAGTTTCTGGGCGAACTTCCAACAGCGGATCTGTGGAAGCAATACGCCTCGTGCCGAGCGCTGCTGTTTATGGCCGATGAAGACTTTGGGATGGTCCCGCTGGAGGCCCAGGCCTGTGGGCGGCCTGTAATTGCCTATGGTGTGGGGGGATCGCTCGAGACCGTCAGGGGGCTGGGGAGCACGGACCCGGAGGGGGCGGCAACCGGAGTCCACTTCGATCAACAGACGGCGGACTCGCTCATGGAGGGAATTCTTCGCTTTGAAGATGCCGAGTCGAAGGGGGCTTTTCGCAGCGATGCAATACGGGCCTGGGCGGCGGAGTTTGCGACGCCGGTTTTTCTCAGGCGAATGCGCGAGTTTATCGTATCCGTGATGCCCGGTGCCGCCGAAGCAATGGTGCCTTCAGGCTTGGTGGAGCAGGCCAATGGATAGCTTTCGCGATGTGCTGAAGACGGGGATAAGCCGCGGCCTGGGTTCGTTGCAGGACGAAGACCGGCTGGCGGCGGCGTGGGTGGCCGCATGCGGACGAACCATGGCTGGACGCGGCACGGTGGTTGGCTACTCCGGCGGTGTGGTTGTGGTCGAAGTGAGTGCCGGTGCGTGGCTGGAGCAGATGAAGTCCATGCGCGTGGAGCTGGCAAGGGAGCTGGCGCGGATCGCCGGGGTGCCTGTAACCGGGATACACTTTGTAGTGAAGAGGTAAAACGAAGACGCATGAGCGGTGTATCGATTGAGGACGTGCGGCGTGTGGCCGAACTGGCGAACCTGGAGCTGACGCCCGAGGAGGAGCCGCGCATGCAGCGCGACCTGAACTCCATTCTTGGGCACATTGCGCAGTTGAACGAGCTGGATACGAGTGCTGTCGAGCCGATGGCGCAGGTGGGCCAGGTGCTGGGCGGCGAGGTGTTCTCCCACGGCGAGACGCTGCGCGACGATGTTGTGCGGCCTTCGGTCGACCGGGCAGCCGTGATGGCCGCCGCGCCGGAGACGGATGGGCGGTTCTTCAAGGTGCCGAAGGTGATCGAGCGCTAGAGCTGTTATGAACTTCGAGGAGATACTGTCCGTCGTTCTAAGTTGAGCAGTGTTGTTAGGGCCGTCATTCTGAGCCGCAGGCGAAGAATCCCGGTATTGCTTCCTGCTCCGCGAGCTGAAACTACAGAGATTCTTCGCCTACGGCTCAGAATGACGACAGTAGTGGCTTGGCAAAAAGAGAAACGGGTTTTCAAAGAGTAGAGAGATGAGTTTGACAGTAGAAGGTTTGACGATCGATGACGTGCGGTCGGCAGTGGCCGCAGGCAGAACGACGGCGGTGGCGCTGGCTGAGCAGCAGTATGCGCACATTAAAGCGGGCGATGCGCGGATCAACAGCTACCTGTCGTTGAGCAGGGAGCGGGCGCTGGAGCAGGCGTCGAAGGTGGACGCGATGGCGCAGCGCGGCGATACGCTGCCTCCCCTTGCCGGTGTGCCGGTGGGAATCAAGGACGTGCTGGCGATCCGCGGCGCTCCGGCGACGGCGGGTTCGCTGATCCTGAAGGGCTATCGTCCACCGTACGACGCCACGGCGGTTGCGAGGCTGGAGGCTGCGGGCGCGGTGCTGCTGGGCAAGCTGAACTGCGACGAGTTTGCGATGGGCAGCTCGAACGAGAACTCGGCTTACGGGCCGGTGCTGAACCCGCGGGCGCTCGACCGCGTGCCGGGAGGCTCGAGCGGAGGTTCGGCGGCGGCGGTGGCGGCGGATTTTGCGGTTGCGTCGCTGGGCACCGATACGGGCGGCTCGATCCGGCAGCCCGCGGCGTTCTGCGGCGTGGTGGGTGTGCTGCCCACCTATGGACGCGTGAGCCGTTATGGGTTGATCGCGTTCGCCTCGTCGCTCGATCGCGTGGGGCCGTTTACCAAGAACGTGAAGGATGCGGCGACGATGCTCGAGGTCCTGGCGGGACACGATGCGATGGACGCCACTTCGTCCTCGAGACCCGTAGCGAGCTATGTGAAGGAGATGGAGCGGCCGGTCGAGGGTCTACGCGTCGGTATTCCGGAGGAGTACTTCGGCGAAGGGCTGGACCCTGAGATTCGCATCGCCATCGAGAAGGTGCTGGACGGCCTGAAGGCGGCGGGCTGCGTGCTGAAGAAGGTAAGCCTGCCGCATACGAAGTACGCGATCCCAACGTACTACGTGATCGCGACGGCGGAGGCCTCGTCGAACCTCTCGCGGTTCGACGGTGTGAGGTACGGCCTGCGCGACGCGGAGGCGAAGTCGCTGTCGGCGATGTTCCGCAAGACGCGCGATGCGGGCTTTGGCGCGGAGGTGAAGCGGAGAATCCTGCTCGGCACCTATGCGCTGAGCGCGGGCTACTACGACGCGTACTACAAGAAGGCGCAGCAGGTGAGAACGCTGCTGACACGCGACTTCCTGACGGCGTTCAACGATGTGGATGTGCTGGTGGCGCCGGTGACGCCGACCCCGGCGTTCAAGCTGGGGGAGAAGACGGACGATCCGGTGAAGATGTATCTCGAGGACATCTACTCTGTGGCCGCGAGCCTGGCGGGCATCTGCGGTATCAGCGTGCCGTGTGGGACGACGAAGGACGCGCTGCCGATCGGTGTGCAGGTGATGGGCAAACATTTCGACGAAGGAACGATGCTGCGGGTGGCCGGCGCAGTCGAGAGCTGCCAGCAGAGCTAGAGGAGGGCGGCCTCCGGCGCCATTCAAAAAAAGGGTATCGCGGAAGCTGCTCCCAGTGGGCTTTAAGCTGGCCCGCGCAGGGGCTTCCAGTATGCTGGGGGAAGCGGTTTCCGCCCGGACCGGTGCAGCATTTCGGGGCAAGAGACTTCGTTTGCCCGGGATGGAGAGTATCACCGCGAAGTCGGAAGGTGACGAGGTTTCAGCAGATGCGGTCTGGTTTCGTGAGAGTCTTTTGGGGATTCGCGGTATTGTCGTTTCTTGGGGCAGGGACAACTTTCGCGCAATTGTCGTCGCCCATTACCAACCAAACGTTAGGTATGGGTTCGGGACAACAGAGTTCTTGCAATCCGGCCGACCCAAGCTGCGCAGTCTACAGTACCCAGCCTCGTACGCAGCCGATGGACTCGGGTCCATCGCGGGGCATCAATCTCGGAACCTCTCCGGTACTTGGCGAGCAACCCCAGACATCGCAGCAGCGAGTGCAGTTGCAGGAGACGAACCTCCCGCTCGATCCCCCGACTGAATTTCAGCAAATGGTTGCCAATTCAACGGGCAAGATGCTGCCGATCTATGGAGCGAAGCTATTCAGGACGCTGCCTTCGACATTCGCACCGGTCAACCAGGTGCCTGTCACTCCGGACTATGTCATTGGACCCGGCGATGAGCTGTTGATTCAGTCGTGGGGGCAGGTCACGATGAACAGTCGCTTCGTGGTAGACCGTACCGGAGGGATTTACATTCCTCAGGTTGGGAATGTCCATGTCGCGGGACTGCGATTTGCTGAGTTGCAGCCATTCCTGAAATCGCAAATGGGCAAGATATTCCGCAACTTCGACCTGAATGTGAATATGGGACAGTTGCGTTCGATTCAGGTGTTTGTTGTCGGGCAGGCTCGACGACCTGGCACGTGGACCGTGAGTTCGCTCAGCACACTGGTGAATGCAATCTTCTCGACCGGTGGGCCAGCCCCACAAGGCAGCATGCGACATATTCTGCTGAAGCGCGGAGATAAAACGATCGTCGACTTGGATCTCTATGACCTGATCATGAAAGGGGACAAGTCGAAGGACGCGCCCCTGCTTCAGGGCGACGTGATATACATACCCGCCGTGGGGCCACAGGTCGCAGTTGCCGGAAGTGTGAATACTCCCGCAATCTACGAGTTGAAGGCGAATGGCGCGACGTCGGTGAGCGAGGCATTGGACATGGCCGCTGGGTTAACCAGCGTGGCCTCCGGAGACGTTGTGAGGTTGGAGCGGGTGGATGCGCGCAGGCTGCGCAGCATCACGGAGGTTCCACTGGACACCGAAGGGAAAACGGTGCGCTTGCAGGATGGCGACCTTCTGGAAGTGACAGCGCTGGTGAGCCAGTTCAAGGATGCCATCACGTTGCGTGGCAACGTCGCCAACCCTGGCCGTTATGCCTGGAAAGCCGGGATGCGTGTACGCGATCTTTTGCCAAACAAGGATGCATTGGTAACGCGAGACTATTGGTTGAAGCGCAGCCAGCTTGGCCAGCCGTCGATGACCTACGTCCCGACCTGCCCACCCTCCGCTCCATATGGTATTCCCACTCTGCGGTATGGCATTCCTGTAGGTGATGAAGGCGACGATCCATACTGGCGTTACTCCACGGTGAGGGGCCGTGGCCCAGGCGATCTTCTGGGGCTGCCGATGACAGACAGTAACGTCCCGGGACCCAAGGCCACACAACGCCCGGAAAATTCGGCGGCAAAAGAAACCGAGATGCCGAGGATGGTTGCGCCCACGGACGGAGGTCTGGACTGCCAGGACTTGCAGGCGGGCCAACTTTACCAAAACCAGATACAACCGCAGCAAAACAACAGCCAAACGAATTCGGCGAATACCAGCGTTGCGTCGGTAGTCGTGGCACCTCCACCGCGCAATCCTTCGGAGCGGCAATTTTTTCCGAAGAACGATGTAAAACTGAGCGAACCGGACATTAACTGGGCGTATGCCGTTGTCGAGAGACAAAGCAAGGAAGACCTGACCACATCGCTGCTCCCCTTCAATCTTGGGAAGGCGGTTCTTGAAGGGGATGCTTCTCAGAATCTGGAACTGCAGCCGGGAGACGTTGTAACAGTCTTTTCGAAGGCCGACATCCGAGTCCCTCAGCAGCAGCAGACGCGCTTTGTGCGTCTGGAAGGCGAGTTCATGTCTTCGGGGATCTACAGCGTCAAACCGGGCGAGACGTTGCGCCAGTTGGTAAGCCGCGCTGGTGGATTTTCACCCGAGGCGTACCTCTATGGGGCCGAGTTTACGCGGGAGTCGACCCGGCGTGTCCAGCAGCAGCGCCTCAATGAATACGTAGACCAGATCGCACTGCAGGCGAGCACAAACGCCCAGAACAGTGCCAGCCGTGCCATCAGCGCGACGGATGCGACTGCTCTCGCCGCACAACAGTCTCAGACTCAGAATATCGTTACGAGCTTGCGCAACGCGCGCGCTTCGGGACGCATCGTGCTCGAGCTTCCCCCGGATGCAACCAGTGTTGGCCAATTGCCCGATCTGCCGCTTGAAGATGGAGACACCTTCATCGTTCCTCGAGTACCGTCCACGGTTGGCGTCGATGGAGCGGTCTACAACCAGAGTTCATTCCTTTACGACCCGCATCGACGTCTGGGAGATTACGTCAGGCTCGCCGGTGGGGCGAACCGCGATGCGGACAAGAGCCGGGCATTTGTGATCCGTGCTGGAGGGGATGTCGTCAGCAAGCAATACAGTTCGTCGCTTCGCGGCCACGGTTTCGAATCGATCCATCTCTATCCGGGCGATACGGTCGTGATTCCGCTGAACCTGGACAAGGGCAAGACGTTGCGCATGGTCGTCGACGTCGCGCAGATCGTAGGCCAGTTCGGCATAGCGATCGCTGCGATGAATACGGTACTCGGCAAGTAGGCTGTCGGATATTTATGCCAAGATTTTCGCTGATTGTCGCCACGATGGGGCGCACGACTGAGATGGCAACACTTCTTGCGTCGCTGGAGAAGCAAACCTGTTCCGATTTCGAATTAATTGTCGTCGACCAGAATGGCGACGATAGGCTAGTCCCCGTCATTGGTCAAAGCGCGCTGGGCGTCAAGATGGTGCACCTTCGCTGTCGAAAGGGCGCGTCAAGGGCCAGAAACATGGGCATGGCGCAGGCACGGGGAGAGATCATCGCGTTTCCGGATGACGATTGCTGGTATCCGCCCGGTCTGCTCAGCGACGTCTCGGAATGGTTCCGAGGGCACACCACATACGAGATACTGAGCGTAGGCTCTCGAGATGAAGATGGCCATGTCAGCGCCAATGGCTGGTTTCAGGACTCGTGCGATTTTAATCTGCTCAATATCTACAGGACCTCAGCATGCGCCACTTTTTTCATTCGCAACGGGGGGGCGGCGGGGACTTCCCGCTTCGATGAAGCGATCGGCCCAGGGGCTGATTCGAAGAACCTGGGAGGTGAAGACACCGACTTTATTCTTTCTGCGCTTAGCAAGGGAGCGCGCGGCCGTTACGAAGCCAAATGGAATATCGGCCATCCCAGAAAAGACATTCGACACGCAGGCATATCGAAAGACCGCGCCTTCATTTATGGCAAGGGCATGGGGTTTGTCCAGCGGAAACACGGTTTAGGGTGGCTGTGGGCGGCATTTATCGCCTACGATTACGGCCGGGCGGCCGTCTTTTATGCGTTGGGTAAGCGTGCCCAGGCAGGGCTGTGGCTTCAACATGGAAGAGGTTTGGTGGATGGCTTTCGTGCGCCAATCAACACCGACGTCATGCGAGGGTGACTGGGTGAGCCCTGGTTGGATGCGGCGATGGCCATGCCGAGTATGAACCAGAAAAAAGAGAAGACATCCAGAAAGCCGCTCGCAATCGAAGTAATCATCATGACGCTCAACGCGATGTAGAGTCCAAAATCTACCTGCATCAACCCCGCAAGTCCCAAAGACGCATTGCGGGACTTAATTGAGCGGTAAAGTGCGCTGAAAAGAAAATACAACCCCATCGAAAAAGTGAACAGGCCAATGACGCCGGCGTTCGCGAGAATGTTGAAGATCAGGTCGTGGGAGGTTACGCTCGCCCACCCAACTCCAAGTAGAGGATACTTGACGAAGATTTCGTAGGCGTTGTTGATTGTCATGAGCCGCTCAAGCGTGGAACTGCTCTCGGATTTCGAGAACACCGAGGCAATGAAGATTTGCTGTGCGAAGGACGAACTTAGAACGAACAACGATCCCAGAATGGGAATGAGGGTAAAGATGACGATGTGCTTAATGCCCACGAGCCGTCGTGCGCACATCAACAAGAATACGATGGCCGCGATGACAAATAAGCCGAGATAGCCGGTCGAAGATGTGCTCATGCAAAGAATGGCGCAAAGGATGCCAAAGAAGATCCTGTCGTACTTCTTTCCGAAGAGAGGCGTTGACGTCAGAATGTATGGCAGGTAGACGGCAATCGCGAGCAACAAACTTATCGCAAAGATACTAGGTTCGACGGCGACCGAGGAAAGTCGAAACAGCCCTTCGGCCAATGCTTCTTTGTAGCCTTGCGATGATCGGCCAGTGGCCGTGTTGAAGATGATGGCGGGGTAAGTCGCGCCTGTAAGTTTGCAGAAAAGCTCCATACACCCCCATAAGGCGGCAAAGGTCGAGCCCGCGATGAAGGTCTTTATAGTCTTCCTGCACATGTCTTGCGCCTGGTTTGCAATCGCGACAAGATAGGTGAGGAGAAAACCATAGACAAGATAGAGAACACCTGTGATGTTCTTGCTTGATAGATAGAGGGGAGTACTGGAGAGATCAAGGAAGGCGGCAGATGGAATCTGCAATCGGCCGTCGATCCACAGCGGCATCCCTATCGAAATTGTGGCCGTTGCGACAAACAATCCCAGCCAAAGCAGCGCTTGCTTTCCTCGAAGTGGGAGCGATACCTTTTTGCTCCACAATATCTGGATCGCAATTCGTGCGATGAGGACCGTCCCGAGATACATCGACGCCTGAAGACCCGAGGTGTTGTCGCCGCTGCCAACATTAACGAGAGCAGTTGCCGTAAAGGGAAGGAAAAAAACCGTAGCGACATAGAGCCAATCGGGCCTGGCAATCGCCATCAGCGGGCCCGCTATGAGGAGAATAAAGCCGATGGGCGTGATTTCCATGAACCGTTTCCTTCAAGTCCTTCCCCCGGCTGTCATCGTCCGAATGAGTGGCCCAGCGGGCCGGCTTCCATCGAATGGCTAGATGTTGAGCCACTTTCCTGCAGACCGACGCAATGGGCCGAGCGCAAACCGAAGTCTTTGCGTCTCGAACTCGATGTGTGCGAGCAGCGGGCTGCGTCCGCCGCTGGAGATTTTCGCGCGCTTCGCTTCCAATAGCGCCGCCTGGTTGTCGCTGACTCCACCGGCGCGCATCATGACAGTCGGCAGAGGCATGTAAGCTGCGCAAAGGCCTTCTCTCGCGCGCAAAAGAAGTTCATAGTCGGCCGCACTGCGGTAGCTGATGTCGTAGGTGCCCAAACGATCGAAGAGAGAGCGTTTATGCATGCTCCCGACGTGGGCGACGCACATGTTTTTTGAGAACCGTTGCCAGGACCAGGCACGCCCGTGGGCCGGATTGACGTAACCGGAAGGATGAACCCATCTGATTTGCGAGCTGAGATACTCGGCGTGGCGGTATTGTGTGGCCAGTTTCATATACTCGCTCACGGCCCCAGGTAGAAACTCATCATCGGCCCCGAGAAAACAAATCCAGTCGCCTTGCGCTTCACTCAAGCCTTTGTTCCATGCGTCGTAGACCCCTCTATCCGGCCCGCTCCTCCAAAGTGCAACTTTCTCGCTGTAGCGTCGCAGAACGTCTATCGTGCCGTCTGTTGACCCACCATCGAAGATGAGGTGCTCGATGTTCGGATAATCCTGCCGCAGAACGCTTTCGAGACACCCTGCGATGAAAGGCTGTCCGTTGAAGACCGCCGTAATGACGGTGACGAGGGGGGCTGTTTTTTCGGCAAGACAGTCTTGAAGGCGTCTCCCTCCACCGGCCTGAAGGTTCTGCTGAAGAGGACTTGAGGAAGCCGTTTCCATGGAAGGTTCGAATCAGTATACAAGCTGGGAAGGACAGCCAGACCGTGAGAGGGCCTACATCCACCCTTTGGGGGTGAGTATCTTTATAATAATTCTATCGCAGGTCCTCTATTCACCGGCTTCCAAAGCCGTGGGGCGATGGGTTCGTTCCACATGTGGGCGGCAAAGCGGGGTGACTCGGCTGACCCGGCCACCGGTGTTGGCAGACAGAGCTATTTTCCAATAAGGGGGAGTTTAAGCGGTGGAACCAGTCTCCAGGCAAGAGTTCTCTTACCGCAACGCCGTAGCGTTTCGCAAACACAACGATGACACCAGCCTCAACCATCAAAGCAACTGAAACCGAGGACGGGCCGAATCTCCTCTCCGAGGAAGATCTGCGGTCGCATGCGGAAAGACGGACCCGTCGAGTGCTGCTTTCCGGGGCATCTTCGTCTATTGCGCGCGTTATCCAGATGTCCACTCTGTTTATCTCAGTTCCCTTTGCTATTCGATATCTGGGGACGGAACGTTTCGGACTCTGGATGACGATCAATTCAGTGCTTGCGATCGCGAGTTTTGCCGATTTTGGCCTGGGGAATGGGCTCCTGAATGTAGTCGCCAGCGCTTACGGCAAGGGAGATTTCGACGCGATCAAGCGGGCAATCTCAAGCTCGGTTCTCGTGCTTTTCGCGATATCTGGATTGTTTTCCGCCGCTTTCTGGGCGTGCTTTCGATATATCCATTGGGCACACGTCTTCAACACGCATTCGCGGACGGCAGGTCAGGAAGCGGGCCCAGCCGTCGCCGTGTTTTTCTGTTGTTTCGCCGTAAGCCTTCCGTTTGGAATCGTACAGCGTCTCCAACTCGCATATCAGGAAGGCTTTCTGAACGGAATTTGGTCGGCTGCAGGGAGCATACTGGGATTGGTGGGTTTGTTCCTGGCGATCCACATGAAGCTTGGGCTCCCCTGGCTTGTTGCGGCCGTTGCAGGTATGCCGGCACTCATGCTGGTGCTGAACAGTCTGGTGCTCTTGATCAAGCGGCCATATTTGAGGCCCAGTTGGTCCTCATACAGTTGGCACATGTCGGAACATATTTTGAAGATGGGAGGACTTTTCTTCGTACTTCAGGTGGCAATGACGATTGGGTCCCAGACAGACAACCTGGTTATCTCCCGCATCCTAGGGCCGGAGTATGTGACACAATATGCCGTTCCGCTGAAACTCTTTCAATGCGTCCCGATATTCGCAGGATTTTTCATGCAGGCACTGTGGCCTGCCTACGGCGAGGCTGCATCGCGGAAGGATGCCGGCTGGATACGCAATGCCTACCGCAAATCCCTTGCCGTGAATTTGGCCATCGCCATTCCGGCAGCATTGTTTCTGATGCTGACAGCGAGAACGATCGTTCACTATTGGATTGGCGACACAGTGCGTCCATCGACCCTCCTTCTGGTTGGGCTCGGGAGCTATTGCGCGACGTATACCCTGATTGGGCCAATCTCCGCTTTGATGAATGGACTTTCCGTTCTCAAGTTTCAGGCGGTTTCCTGGTCGCTTATGGCTATAGCCAATCTTCTTCTGTCGATCTTTCTCACGAGGTCAATCGGTATTTCGGGTGTCGTGTTTGGGACTGTTGTAGCGCAGATACTGTTCATCATTGTTCCCAGCCTGCTACATATACCCTCGTGCCTGCGCAAGATTGAAACAGGTGCAGAAGGACCCGCGGCAGGATGATGGAAAAGTCACGAGGAGTATCTTCAATGGAGTCCCATCAAACGACGCCGGATGCTTGCATTGTTTTGACGGCCACCGTCACTGTGCCGCAGGACATGTACATGACGGTGCGGACCGACCATGCAACCCGCTTGAACGATTACAGGCAGGCATTCGCTAAATGGTTGAGCAATCCTCATGTGACGCGAATCGTGCTGGTCGAGAACTCAGGCTACGATCTCTCCGAGTTTGTAGAGGCCTCCCGTCGCTACCCCAGTAAAAGAGTGGAGTGTCTGTCGTTTACCAGTGGGTTCGACGGAGGCAGGGGCAAGGGTTTCGGGGAGATGTTGTGTCTCGATCAGGCCCTTGGCAGGTCGGAATTGCTTCGAGAGTGCAGCCATATCGTCAAGGCCTCGGGCCGGTACTATCTTCGGAATGTGGGCAAGTTGCTGTCGTTTCTCCGCCAACGGCCTGAACTCGATGTCGTCTGCAACTTGCGGCACAACCTTACCTGGGCTGACAGCCGCGTGTTCGCTTCGTCAACGCGTTTTCTGCACGAGAAGTTCCTGCCTCTGCAGTCCAGCGTGAGCGATTCAAAAGGGGTTTGCTTCGAGCATGTGCTCGCCAGGGCAGCACATCAGTCGATGGCTGAAGGAGGACAGTGGTCGATGATGCCGGCCGTGTTGCGGATTGAAGGTGTGAGTGCAACTGACAACGGCATCTACGGAACCAACCCAATCAAGTTGGGTGTGCGAGAGGCCGCCCACTGGTTGCATCTCCTCCTTTTAGGAAGTCCGAAAAGACTTCCCCTCCAAACCGAGGGGGCACCTGACCGGGAAAATTAGGCGATGGGGGCTTTTTTGTCCCGCAGCAGTATCCATGCAAATCCGGCAATCGTTCCGAGAACGAGGGCAGCCATGGTTAGCAGGCCACGATGCGGCCCGGACTTGGTGTCTGGAACAGTTGCGTAGTCTACGACTTGCAGCAGTGGTGCCGAGCGAGACTCGTCCAGTTGGGCGGAAACGTATTGACGCAAGAGCAACTGGTAGAGTTCTTCGTGATACTTTACATCGCGGGCCTTGCGCAGATAGATCAGCGTGAGTTCGGGAACTTTCGAAGTGGGTACCTGGATATTTCCCGCTCCTCCACGCTCATTGGAGTCTTCCAGTTTGCTGAGTTGATCTCTCAATCCAGCGATCTCCGACCGCACGCGTACAACTTCGGGGTTTTGCTCGGTCGCTCCCTGGCTGATTGCAGCCAATTCAACTTCGCGGGCCGATATCCTCGCCTGCGTTTGTGCGATCGTTTCCATTTGCAACTGCGCCTGGGGAACGGGTTGAATCAGGCCGGTCTTTTGCTGGCTCTGGGCCATTGCAACTTCGGCTTCCGCCAGGGCATTTTTTTCGTTTTCAACCTGTTGCTGAAAAAAAAGCCGGCGTTGCGATGCTTCGGTAAGTGCCAGTCGGCTGTTTTGGATATGCAACTGTTCCAGATAGGCGTTTGCGAGGTCGGCTGCGCGTTTGGGATCGTGATCGTCGACGCTGATCGTTGTGATCGTGCTCTTTGCGGAGGAGACCTTCGTGTGCCTTGCAAGGGCCTTTTCCGTTGAGCTCAACTTTTTCGTGTGGTAGACCTCTGCAAGGTCAAACTTTTTGATGATGTTGTCCGCAACGGCACGGCTTCCAAGGACGCCGATATAGATCAGGGTCGGGTCTTTGAGGCCCGCAAGCGAACTACCTGCTCCTCCCAGTTGTCCCAGTAGTGCGGTGGGCAGGATCGACCCGCCGGACGACATGGAGTTTGGCGGAAGGAAGGTTGCCTCGGCCGTAAAAGTCGGCTTCATCAGCAGGGTCACTGCAAGGGTCAGGACCGCTGGAGCCAGTGCGAACAGGAGCAGTGTTTTTCTTCGTCGCTTCAAGGAGGCGATAATTCCAGCCAGGTCGATCTCACCCTCTTCGCTTTGAGTCGAATTTTCAACAGGCGTGCTTGTTGCAGACATCATTTTGTCGTTATACATGAACACTCTGTTGTTAGGCGATGGGCTTCTATGTCGCCATTGAGGCGGGATTGCAGGCGAGACCTCGTCCCCTCCGGTCACTGCCTGAGACTGAACTCGGGGTTCCATGTGATCTGAAGCCATCCACTCGTGTTATGGTGCGAGCCCGGCAGGTACGACGGGATGAGGAAGCGCTCGTATTGCGTGAAAACCTGCGCGGTCCAGTGGCGGTTGATGGCGAACGAGCCATTGAGGAATCCGTCGGTAACGGTGCCGCCCTGCGGCAGATAACCGTTCGCGATCTTGTTCTGCCGGTAGCCCAGCTCGACCCGGGTCCTCGACGAGAACCAGTAGCCCGTACGTCCTTCGATGGCCCGGCCATCGCGGCCTACGGCGTTGCCCAGCAGAAATCCCTTGTTCGTGTTGCTGTCGAGATACTGATTGTTGATAAAGAAGTGCACCCCGCCAAAGTCGCGCACCAGGCCTTGACTGCTGGCCGCTTCCACGCGAAGATCCATATGCGGCAGCCATGGGAGCCGGGCGAAGTAGATGCCGGGACTCCAGGCGGCGCGCCGCGGTGCCGCCAGCGGGTTTGGGTCGTCGTCGGAGTAGGCATCGGCGTAGAGCGTGACAAACTTGCCGAAGTACGGCAGCCTGTAGCGAAAGTCGAAGTTGCTCTTTCTGTCGCCGGGGTCGTCGCGGTCCCCGTAGCCGGAGCTGCCGCCCCCGCCACCCGCCCCACCGCCAGTGGAGTTGAAGCTAAAGATGTTTTGTTTGAAGGTGTGGAGGGTTATCGGATGCCCTACGCCCCAGAAGACAGACCAGCGCGTAAAGCCCATCTCCAGGTTGTCCCCGAAGTTGAGAGAAATCTTCTGCCCGTTGAACCATGGGCGCGCCGGATAGGAGTGCCCCGAAAGTTTGCCGAGGACGAAATCGAACCGGTAGGTACCCCATGATGGAACCAGCGGCAGAGGGTGTGGCCTGGTGGCGACGAAACGGAAGTTGTATGTTGGCTCGGCGTTGCTCGAGAACGCCCACGGACCCATCGTCGTTGGCCCCCAATAGAGCTGCTGTTTGCCGAAGGTAAAGGTGTTTCCAGCCAATGCAACACCCGCGTACAACTCAAGTGGCCGTTGGCGCGTATAGGCTGCACTGCCGGGGACGGGCGCGATATGCGGCTGGTTGGGCTCGATGAAATCGATCTGATTGATGAGCTGGTTTCGCTCCGGCGTCTCGTTGGACCGGCCAGGACTATGTTGCATCTCTTCGCGGGCGTAGAAGAAGAGGCGGCCGTAGTGGGCGCGCGTGGAGAAGCCTGCGATCGCGCTGGAGCCGCGGCCCAGCGGGCGGCCGAAGTCGTTCCACCAGGTCTGTCCGAAGTGGAAGCTGTCGTACAGCGCGGGGCCCGCGATGGTGCCGTAGCGCGCGTAGGCCGATTCCAGGGCGAGCTCCTGATAGCTCGTGGATTCGCTGGAGAGCTCGCGGTCGAGATCGGCCATCAGGCGCTTGGCTTCCTTGACCAGGCCGGGGTTCGAGATGCTGAGCCGGTCGGCAAGGTCCTCGGCCTGCTCAAGCTGACGTTTGCACTCCTGCCGTGTCCAGGGGCGTATCGAGGCATTCTGTGTGGGGATGAGGCCAAGGGCCGCAAGCCGTTCGAGAGCGGGGTAGATCCAACTGTCCATCGGCACGTTGGTCGATCCGATGGCATCCGGGTCGCCGTCGTAGCGGACCGGCTCGCGTTTCGCGGCGGGCGCCGCTGGGAGCGCAAACTGCGGCGGGGGAGGCGGTGTGGGAAGCTGCGGTCCCGCTCCGTTGGAGGTGTTGCGCGCGACGTAGTTGTCCGGCAAAGGCGGCGACTCGTATGGGTTCAGCGTGACATTGTGGTGCGCCTTGTACACATAGCGGCCGATCATCCAGCCGGCGATGCTGCCGACCAGAACGTCCGAGGGAAAGTGTTGCTCCGCCAGCACACGGCTCACGCTGACTCCGCTGGCCAACCCATAGACTGCGGTGCGAGTGAGCCAGCCGGGATATTCCGATGCCACGACGGCTGCGGCGGACCACGCCAGCGCGGCATGGTTCGATGGGAAGGATGAGTCTGTTGCGCCCGAGCTGAAGAAGCTTCCAGCAGCGTTGTTGACGAGCGGCCGCTCGCGGCGGAAGACCGCCTTTAGTGCGGTGTTCACCGCATAGCTGTCGATGAGCGCCTCGCCCGCGAGCAGTCCGGTCTCGTGCGCCTGTGGAGCGTAGCTGACAAGGCTCCACAGATAGCCCGATGCGGGGATGGCGACAAGTCCCGCGAGCGCGCCGTTGGAGAGTGTGTTGGCCTTGTTCTGTCCGTCTGGCGTGATCTGGATCGCCTTCGTCATCGAGTGCGTGTCGCTTCCGATCAGCATTCCGGTCGCTACTCCGAACGGGACAAGCCACATTGCATCTTTGGGCCTCAGACGCGCCGGACTCGTCCAGATGACCTCCTGGTCGCGCAGCAGGCGCCTGGGCATTCCGACGAGGTTGATGTCTTCGGCGCGGGCGGTGCGGCCGGTGACGGAGGCGGCCAGTCCGAGTGGGCCGGGGGCAGCGTTCTGCGGAACGGGAGCGTCTGGAAGAGAGCTGGAACTCGAGGAAGCGTTGGGACTCTGCGCAAGAGCGCTTTGCTGAAGAGGCAGGGCAACGATGGCCCCAAGAAGAAGCGGGAGAAGAGGCCTTTTCAGAGTCGCGTCCATAGGGGAGATGCAGGGAGACCAAGCATTCTGGCGACCCCACTTCTATCGAGGTTAACACAGCGATGCTTGAGCAAACGCGGGCCAGAGCCTTGCTAGACAACCCTTCTTTGATCTGACAAAAATGAGCGTCTTCTATATCCACAGAAGGTTCGTATCCGTTCGTCAATGGCTGCAAACGAACAGACCCTCCGCTACGGAGGGCCTGAATCCACTACTAGTACGAGCGCGCAGTTTACCCCTGCGACTCGTCCTTCTTGCCCAGGAAGTTTTCGAGAGCGTCCTTGACGACGCCGGTTCCTTCAAAACCCGCGACGGCCGCCGCGCCTTCTTCAAGGATGTTTGCGTTGGGGTTGATCTTCTTTGCGCCTTCAACGGCGACTACGGCACCTGCGATCTTCTCAGCGTCGTCCAATAGACCCATGTCGGTATCTCCTTACGAAATGTCTGATGCGCGCACTCTGTTTGAGGGTGGCATCGCTACAGACACGCCGAAGAGAGACAAGTTGCGCGCAACCGGCCGACTGAATGGGTGTTCATTGTGTGTGTAGCGAGGAGGATGTTATGAGCGCTCAGGTCAAGTCCATGATAACTAAGGCGATGATGGTGGCTTTGTTTGCCGGTACGGTGGTGGTTGCGGGCGCAAAGAAGTCAGAAGCGCAGCAGTTCAGCATCGGCGTTCAGATTGGACAGCCCGTTGTGTACCCGGGGTACTATGCGCAGCCCGGCTATGGCTACTACGCCAACCGCGACTACTATGAGCGTCTTCGCTGCGAGCAGGAGCGTCGCGAGGCGATGGCCCGGCAGGAGGCCTGGGAGCGGCAGCAGGAGTGGATGCGTCACGAGCAGCGGGAACGCTGGGAGCATGATCGCTACGACGGATGGCGTGACCATGATCGTGATCGCGACTGGGACCGCCGCTAATTTCCGAACGAGGTTGATGAGAGGCCGGTCGCGGAGTCCGCTCTGCGCCGGTCTCGCTGTTTTTAGAGAAACGTGTCGCTAAGCGTAGAGCGTTGGGGCTAAACTTCCGTTGATTTTGAATCGTCTCAATCGTGGAAGGCGGAAGGCCATGTCATTGCGAAATCGCTCCATCTCACTCTGCTGTTGCTTTGTCGTTGCATCGTGCGTCATGCTGCCGGCGCAAACGGTCCCTCCCGCATTGGAGTCCCCGGCAGCGCGGCCTCCAGTGGCCGGGCCGCACGGCGAGAAGCTGCCGGGGATGCCGAAGTTTCACGACCCCGCGCCATACGACATCGACGAGCACACGGGCTACAAGCAGATCTTCGACGGCAAGAGCTTTGCCGGGTGGGACGCCGACCCCGGCATCTGGCGGGTCGAAGACGGCGTGATGATTGGCGAGACCTTCGAGGGCAAGCCGAAGGGTAACAACTACATCGTCTACCGAGGCGACAAGACGCGCGACTTCGACCTGAAGTTGCAGATGAAGATCGAGAAGGGCGGAGGCGGGGGCATCCAGTACCGCAGCCAGACCGGCATCCCGTGGACGAGGCCTCAGCCCGCGGGACTTCCGCCGTATGACCTCAGGTTCATGATGACGGGCCCGCAGGCGGACTTCTGGTTCCCTGTGCGCGCGTCGGCGGCGGCTTACACCGGGCAGTGGTACTCCGAGAACACGATGCAGGGCATCCTGGCATATCGCGGTCAGGTGACGCAGGCATTGCCGGGGCAGACCAACCGCCTCGTCGCCAACATCGGCGACAGGCAGGCGCTGGGCGGCTACGTGAAGGTCAACGAGTGGAACGACTACGAGATCATCGCCCGTGGCGGCGTGATGATGCACATCATGAATGGCCAACTGATGGCGGTGTTCATCGACGACAACAAGGACTCGGTGAACAACCAGCCAGGATTGATCGGGTTTGAGATCGAGAGCCAGCCGTGCAAGATATCGGTGAGGGATATCTGGTTGAGGAAGTTCGACTGAGGGGGAGATTGCTACCTGGGCCTTCGGCCCAGGCTGGTATGTTGCGGGCCGTTGGCCCTTGGTTTGTTCGCTGGCCCAATTCTTCCACGCTGCACCTTCACGGAAACAGGGTTAGGGGCATTCCCGGCTTCGTAGCGGCACGGAAGAAATGCGGGGATTCCTCGACTTCGCTTCGCTCGGAATAACACCTCATAAAGAAGCATTCAGAAAGGAGTATTCAGTCCAAAGGCTTGTAGTAGCGGGTCTCAGGTGAGGCGCAGCCTTCGCAGAGGGTTCGTGTGACGCCGTTTTGCGATTGACGGACTTCGCGGTCGTAGTTGATGCCCTCGCCGCACTGTTCGCAGGCGATGCGCGCGGATTTGTAGCCGGGCATCTCGCGGGGGTGGAGCGGGACCCTGACCCACTGCTCGCTGAAGAGGTCGGCGTCGGGCAGCTCGCGGTAGGCGAGCATCTGCTGCTGGTTCTTATTTTCAATGTTGGGGTATAGCTCGCGTGCGCGCTGCTTGGAGCTTTCGAGTGCGGCGATGCGGAGGGCCTTGTAGGTGGGCGTGCCGTCCTCGAGAGCAGCGAGCGGAGCATTGAGGTCGACGAAGGTGGCGGCCATCTTTCCCCAGTCGCGAAACTTGAGCGCGCGCTTGCCGAGGCGGCAGCCGGTGACGACGGCGATGGCGTCGGTGGCGCAGCGGTCGATCTCGACGAAGGTGACGAGGCGCTTGCGGTCGGTGGTTCGAGGTTCGTCGATGCCGAGCCGCTGACAGCCGAGTATGGCGAGGCGCACGCCGAGAATCTGACCGGCGCAGAGGTGGCCGTGTGCGATCTCTGCCTGGCGAAGGAGGTCTTCGAAGGACTCCATGACCCGATGATACGGCGCGGTGCGGTATTGTTGCAGTGGGCCGTTTGCAGATGCAGCACGTGGAGGCGTTGTGGGCGATTTATGGAGGCACTTTGCCCTGGGGTTCAGCGCATTGCTGCCGGTGGTCAATCCGCTGGGCTCGGCGCTGGTGTTTCTGGGGCTGGTGGGATTGCAGCCGCCCGCGGTTTACAAGTCGCTCGCCCGGCAGATCGCGATCAACATGGTGTTGTTCTTCGCGGTCATCGAATTGATTGGGTCATTCGTGTTGTCGTTCTTCGGCATCTCGTTGCCGATCGTCCAACTGTCGGGGGGCGTGGTGGTGGCGGCGATCGGTTGGGGAGTGCTCAACAGGCCGGACTCGGACAAGGACAAAGAGAGCGCGGCGCAGAAGGCGGTCAGCGGCGACGTTCAGAACAGATGGTCGGGAAAGACGTTTTATCCGCTGATGTTTCCGATTACGGCCGGCCCCGGATGCCTGGTGGTCATGCTCACATTGAGCGCGCACACGATGGAGGGCAATACGCTGATGCAGACGGTGCTGGCCCGCGCGGGCTTGATGCTGGCCGTCGTGCTGCTGAGCCTGCTCGTCTACGTGTGCTACGCCTATGCGCCGCAGATCACGGGAAAGATATCGCCGTCGACGACGCACGGAATTCTGCGCGTGATTGCCTTTATCCTGCTGTGCATCGGCGTGCAGATCGCGTGGAATGGGCTGGAGGCGTTATTGAGGCCACTGCTGCACTCCACGTAGGACCTGGAATCCAGGGAGTATCGACAAATCGGTTTACGTGAACGAGAGGTATTTCTTGTCATCCCGACCGGAGCGCAGCGCAGTGGAGGGACCTGCTTTTTACACTGCTACGCTGAAGAACCTGCGGCTTGCTTTATGCCGGGAGCCTCCGCGGTAGAAAGCAGGTTTCTTCCACCCCAGCGAGCAAGCTCGCCGGGGACCCCGGTTCTCCGCTCCGCATCTCACGATAGAACTGTGAGATGCTCCGGTCGAAATGACACGTCTTCTGCCGATAGCAAATTCGATGACACGCCTTAGCGAACGCCGGGTTCGACGGCGACGACGATCTTGCCGTGTCCGCGACGGTCGGGCAGGCTGCCGGTATAGGCCTGGGTGGCGTCGGAGAAGGGAACGATGGCGTCGACGTAGGTCTTCAGCTTGCTGGTGTCGATGAGTGCTGCGATCTCCATCAACTGACGCTGATTGGGCTCGACGATGAAGAAGGCCTCCTTGATGCGGGGGTCTTCGGTGGCTTCGTTGTCGGCCGTAATCGTGACGGCGTGGCGTCCGGGACTGAGCAGTGGAAGCGATCGCAGAAAGGTGTCGCCGCCGACGGTGTCGAAGACGATCTCGACGGGCTGCGTGATGGCCTGCTCAAACGGTGTGGCGCGTGAATCGATGATCTCGTCGGCGCCGAGGCGGCGGATGAAGTCGAAGTTGCGCGGAGAAGCGGTGGAGATGACGTGCGCTCCGTAGAGGTGCGCGATCTGCACGGCGAAGAGGCCGACGCCGCCCGCGCCGCCGTGGATGAGGACGCGGTCGCCGGGATGGAGATGGCCGCGATGGAAGAGTCCCTGCCATGCGGTGAGTGCGCTGATGGGCACGGTGGCAGCCTCGATAAGAGAGAGCGTCGCCGGGGCGGGGGCGATCGATGTGGCGAGCGTGAGGCAGTATTCGGCGAGCGCGCCCTCTTCGAACCAGTCGTTCATGCCGAAGACGGTCTGGCCGACGGTGAAGTCGGTTACGCCTTCGCCGACGGATGCGACGGTGCCGGAGAACTCGTGCGCGAGAACGGCGTTGGCGCGTTTTTCGCCGGTCCTGGTGTGGGTTGTGGGGTACCACTGGAGTTCGGTGCGGATGATTCCGGCCGCGGCGACTCGAACGAGGACCTCGCCGGGGCCAGGTTGAGGTTGTGGGAGAGAGGCTTCAACCAACTGCGTGGGCTGTGACGTGTCTGCCAGACGCATGACCTTCATCGTGCTTGTCGGCTCCTCGGCTGATTTGTGTCTCGATGCTACACCGGGGAGATGAAAAGAGCGTTGTAAATGCGAGCGTCAGTTGCCGTCGTCGTTATCACCCTCTTCGACGATGGAGGAGGTCCCCACGACGCTGTAGGTCGTCGGTTCGCCGCCGGTGGGCTGGATGGTGACGCGCAGGGGGAGCCGCTCCCACTTTGCCGGCTGACAGACGGGGATGAAGTGGTTGGGCTCCGGCCACCTTCCAATGACCTTCTGGACGACGGGGCGGCGCGCTCCCAGTTGCGCGACGATGACGTAGAGCGTGCCCCCGGCCCTGGCCGTACTGCCGGTGCCGCAGTAGGCGGCGTAGTCGCGGAACCAGACGGCGTTGGAGACGACAGGATCGAAGTCGGGCAGATGCAGCGCGGCAATGTGTCCGGTGATGCGGTCGACGGTGATCCATGGGCCGGGCTGCCAGATCCATCGCGGCGCCGGGTCGGTAGGCAAGGCGTCGTTGATGCGCAGCGCGCGGCGGATGGCGAAGGTGCGGTCGGTGATGTCGTGGGCCTCGCCGGTGGTCCATTCTTTCTGGCGGTCGTCGACGAAGAGAGGCCGCACCTTGATGGTGGAGGTCTCGTCGCTCTTCGCTTCGGCGGTGGCGTCGGGCTGGGTGTAGGGGACGTGTCGCACGGCACCGAGGGAGACGGTGTGGACTTTGGGTGCGGCGGCGAAGGTTGTTGTTGCGGTGGAAGCGAAGATGCTCAGCAAAGGGAGGATGGTACGGAGTTTCACGGGGCCGGCTCGGAGTTGGAGATGGAAAGGCCGGCCCGATGAGTCGTTGTCTCTGCGTGGGCCGGCCGTTGTTTATAGAAAGTTGCGAAGGTTTCCGCAACCAGAGGAACCAAGTGCAGCCATGCTACCGGAGAGATCGCAGTCTGCGGGTTGTATGGGCTGTAACTTTTGTGGAATGGAACAAAAGGGGTTACGTGTGGAAGAAAGTTCATGGGTGTAGGAAAGAGATTCCGGGAGTGTTGAGGCAGGTTCAAGGGCTGTGGAATAGATTGTGAATCTTAGGCAATCCGCGATGTGCCGCAGAGTAGTATCGTTGAAAACAAGCGTTCAGCCATAGTGTGGCGGTACGTTGATGGAGCCCGCACGAGGGGTCATCTCCAGTGAGCGAAGGAAAGGATATTTACAGATATGTGGAAACCGAATCAGCCGGGAAGCAACAACCCCTCAACTCCTGAACCGTCGCGGCCGACTCCCCCGGCGCCGAGCTACGAAGCTCCGCGCGCGGCTTCACCGGCCGGTGCGGGAACCGCGGCCCCGAGCTCGGGCGAGCAGGCGACGATCGGAAAGTCGCTGGTCGTCAAGGGCGAGGTGACGGGGTCGGAGTCGTTGTACATCGACGGCAAGGTGGAAGGTGCGATCAACCTTCCGGGCAACCGCGTCACCGTTGGCCGCAATGGCCAGGTCGCCGCGAACATCGTGGCACGCGAAGTCGTGGTGCTTGGCAAAGTACGTGGCAACTGCCAGGCCAGCGACCGTGTCGACATCCGCAGCGAAGGCTCGCTGACAGGTGATGTGATTGCGGCGCGCATCTCGATCGAAGACGGCGCGTTCTTCAAGGGCGGCATCGACATTCGCAAGCCGGGCGGCACCGACCTCAAGGGCGGCTCCGCTCAGCACGTCTCCGAGCCGGAGAAGGTGGAAGCGTAAGCGGCAACGAGCAGATTGGAACGGCCCCGGCGGTATGCCGGGGCCGTTTTACGTTTGTCCGGCGATGTCCGGGCGTTCTTTAGCGGTGAAAGCGCTGGTACCAAGTGTGATTGGGTCATCCTTTTTAGAGCATTTTCCCAATGGGTATGGCGCCGTATTTGTGTCGCGCCTTCAGCGCTTGGATCTTTTTGGGGTTGCTTACCTAGGCCTTCGGCCCAGGCTGGTATGTGGCGGGCCTTTGGCCCTGAAAGATCGAGCTACACCCTCTGGTAAACAGCTTTAGACCTCTTTTGCCGCAATAGTCCCTGGCCGCACTACAACCTCCCAGTCGAGAGAATGTGTTTTCGCTCCATCCGTGAATACAAGCTTCTCGACTGTCAGTTCTCCCTCGACCATTCGAAGACTTATCTCACGTTGGTGCAGCGCAATTGTGCCGAACCCGGTGGCAACGGAAAAGAAGCATTGGAAGGGGCGCGCCTTCAGTCGCGGTGCGAACCAAAGCGTCTTTTCCACGGCAGAGTAGCGAAAACCCGACAATGCTCCAAGAAGCGCATAACTGGCCATGGCGCGCGCATACCAGTTGCCGCACTCATATTCATTCCAGGGATTTCTTGTGCGCCCGTCGTAGCGGCTGCGCAGGGCCTCCACGATGGTCAGCCCCTCCTCCACAAAGCCTTCGCCAATGAGGTGCGAGGCCACCTGGTACTCAATCCCGGTCCACACTTCGTCGGAATATACAAACGGCAGGGTAGGTTTGTCGCCAAGCGGCCAACTGCACAGCAGAAGTCCCGGTTCGTGTCCCATCGCATACCCCGGACGTTGCGCGTTGGCATGCTGGCTCAGGTCGGTCTTGAAGTTATATTTGAAGATTGCCTGCAACATCGCATGGATGTTCCTGCGCTCCAGCGGTGTATCGATGCCGTATGTGGTGGCCATCCACGCTCCAATCACGCCATCGGACAGGCATCCGCTCCCGTACTGATACTTCGGTCCTTCGCGCTTGAGCAGCTTCTGCATCTCGCTGCTCGATTCATCCACATGCGCCGTGAGCTGCGCGAAGGACGTATCTCTCAACCCTTCATACTGAACGCGCTGCCGGTAGTACTGGCCATTGAAGAGATGTTCGTCCATGTAGCGTGCCGCAGTCTGGGCCAGGTTGCCGTAGAAGTCGACATCTTCAGAGCGTCCCAGAGCCTTGGCCATCTGGGCCATCGCTGCGAGAGCCCCGATGTAGATGCTTGTACACATCGGTTCCGGGCCCCAGAACTCGATATCGTAGGTGTTGTGGTGAGGTTCGAAGAGCGCTCCTTTGTGCTCGGGGTCCCAGGTGCGTATGCAGTAGTCGATACTGCGCTTTGCCAGCGGATAGATGCGCGCCAGCCACAGGGAATCGCCACCGATCTGCCAGTCGCGAAACACTTTCATAATGCCGCCGAGCTGTCCGTCGGATGCGGCGTGAAAGCCGTGATCGACGGGGCCGTCGGGAATTGCGCCGCGGAACGTAACATGACCGCGATCGTCCATGGAGTGGGTCAGCTCCAGATCGCGTAACGTTCTTTCCAACTGCGGATACAGGTTCGGAAATGCCTGAGCATAGTTCCAGACGTGAGTGCATGAGCCGGGGCAGCATCCGCTATCGGGGAAGCATCCTTCCCATCCCCAGAGATTGCCGTTCTCCTCGCGCAGGACGGTGGGTGATTTCATGATGCCGAGATTGGCTGAGACCGCATCGAGAACATACGCCGGCAGGGTGGAATTGAACAGCGCGTCTTTGAACTGCACGGTCCGCCTGCGCAGCGAGGCATAGTTCTGTTCGACATACAACGCCACTTCGCGTGCGTCCTTCCACTGCGCGGCATAATAAGGGTGCCAGGGAGGAGCCGTTCCCCCGGCCACAGTGCGGCAACCGATAGGCCCTTGGATCTGCGTTGCTGCATCGACCTTCCCGCCTTCGTGCAAATAACAGTTTGGGAAATGCCATGCGACGACGATGGGATGTGTCCGCGACTCCCCCGCCCTGAGGGTGCCTTCCATCAGAATCGACGCGCCGTTGCGTCCCGCAGTGTCTACATTGTTGGAGCCATTGTTCTCAGTGAAACTTCCACTCGATACTTCTCTCCACAAAGCTGAAAGCGAATCGAACTCCCAACCCGGACTACGCAGCCACATGGCTTTGATGCGAGGTGCATTCTGGCCAAGCGCGATCAGAGCCGCGCTTCCATATCCTTCCGTGTGCGGCTCTTCCCGGTTGCCAAGGTATACGCCCTTTCCTGGGATCACGGCATTTGTACTCGCCGACTGTTCCCGCTGGCATCCCGGCGCCAGATGTGAAAGGTGATACGAAAACTCGTACTCTACCGCGTGTGCCGTGGAGTTGCTCAGGGTGTATTCGAGGATCGCGCAGGGAATTCCAGAGTTTTTGTCATCAAGGGGAATGAATGGATTCCATGCGGTTACCTTGACTCCCAGCGGCAGCGAGGGGTCGCTCAGTGCCGCCTCGCCAAACGGATACTCACCGCGAAATACGCAGTTTCGGAATCGTGGAAAGCCTTCGTACCCTCCCCGTCGCAGCCCCTGTCCCTGCAATCCCTGGTCGAAGACTTTGAACGGCGGAAAAGGCCCTTCGACGAGTTTGGTGATGCCGGGCTCCGTCTTGATACGCAAGATCGCGAATGCGGCCTCAGAGGAATTGGAGGTGAAGCCTTCCGGCAGCGCGGAAGTCTCCGGCCGGGAGCGAATGGAGAAGTCCTGGAGTCCGCCGTAGCCGTTCATGCAGATCGAACCGGTGCCGATCCCGCCGATCGGCATGGCAATCTGGGTAGCCCGATCGCCGGTGAAGGTGCGCTGCGGGCCAGTCCTGAAGAGCGTCTCCGATGAAAATGTGAATGCTTCTTTCGCCGGCTCCTCCGCTGCGGACGGAACGGAAGTTACCGGCGTGGCGGCAGCAATCGCAGCCGATGAAGTCGCCTTCAAAAAATCCCGGCGATTGGGCTTACTGGACGATGACATCACCATCTCCTGTCTGGCCACGCTAGACTAACATCCTGATTTCCGCTGCTTGTTTTGCGGGCGAAGAATGAAAGACTGACGCACTCGGAGACTCCATGCTTCCTGAGCCTCCTCATTGAAGGTATGTCCTTCTGCGCGGAACGGTGATGACAAAGCAATGAAGCAGGCTTGACGGAGATTTCAGGAACCTACAGATTGCGGGCGAGCGTGAATGCTATCGCCACGGCGAGTGTGGCGTAGATCGCTGGTCGTGGCGGTTGAGGCCATCCGGGTCTGCGTGCGAGCAGGCGTGAGTAGCCAGCAAAGGCGTAGCCGATTGCGATGGGGAGCAGCAGCATCGTCAATGCGTTCAGCCGGAGGGCTTCGCCGAGGTTGCCGTGAAGCAGAGCGGCGAGCGCGCGCGTTGTGCCGCAGCCTGGGCAGAGAATTCCAAAGTAATGATGGATAGGGCACTGCGGATAGAAGCTGTACTGCGCTGGCGGGAAGCGCAGCAGGATTGCCGCTACGAATGCCAGTAAAGCTACAGGCACAGCCGCCCGCAGAAGAAGAGCGGCGCGGCTGTGGGTGGGAGCTGTCATGTTTCAGTAGCGCGTCGCGCCGTAGCGGGCGGCCTGCTTGATCTGGTTGATGCGGTTGAAGTGGTACTGGAAGTAGAGTCCGCCGAAGAAGAAGGTCATGACCGGGCCGAGGCGCAGGCCGATGGGTTCGACGGTGTTGTAGAACTGCTCGATCGAGTTCTTCATGCTGAAGCGGTAGAGGATGACGAGCACGAAGACGCCGATCGCAATGACGAACGAGATTGGATTCCGGTGCGCTGTGTGTCCCGCCATGACTGCGGCGCTGGCCCCGGCGGAGAGGCCGCCGTTGATGAACGAGAGCACGACGTAGATCAGGAAGTATGTGAATGCCTTCGTTCCGGGTTCGATGCGGCGTACCCACAACACCTGAACGAAGTCCCAGATGACGGCGAAGACGCCGCAGGTGCAGATGGCGATGACGAGCACAAGCGCCCAGTGCAGGTTGGGCGGGTCGGGGAAGGTTGAAGCCGCTGGGCCCAGATAGGGATTGACCGGCGCAGGTACGTATCCAGGGGCTGTAGGCGGTGCAACCGGCGCGGCGGAGACACCGAGAATCTGCGCGACGGGGACCCACTCCGTGGCGTCGTCGTCTTTTGCAAGGTCTGTGAGCAGAACGTTGCCGCTGGCGACGTAGCGTTGCAGGTCTTCAAGCGAGTAGGGGCCGTAGGTCTGGCCTTCGCGCGTAACGTGATAGGGCATTGGAAGCTCCAGTGTGCGTAGACAGATGAAAACATGGCGCGTACTTATGTACAAGCATGTTTACGCGTTTAGAGCATTTTCCCTGTTGATGGGATTCCACGAAGGGGCGTTCAGTGGCGTTTTCGTTGGGGAAAACGCCCATTGAGGTCGAGGCCCCGCATCACACCTACAGGTAAAATGCTCTATCGGATAAATGTCCGCAGGTTAGGATATAGGCCAGAAAGAGAGTGTTGTCCGATGGACCGTCACGCGCATTGGGCGAGGGTGTACCGCGAAAAGGCGGCGACACAGGTGAGCTGGTACCGTCCGCACCTGGAGGTGTCGCTCGACCTGATTGCGCGCTTCGCGGCGTCGAAGCAAACGGCGATCCTGGACATCGGCGGCGGCGCCTCCACGCTGGCCGACGATCTGCTGGCCGCGGGATACGACGATGTCTCGGTGCTGGACATCGCAGAGGAAGCGCTCGATGTGTCGCGGCTGCGGCTGGGTGACGCCGCGCAGAGGGTGAAGTGGGTGGCGGCGGACTTTCTCGATGCGGTGCTGGAAGAGGGCCGGTACGATCTGTGCCACGACCGCGCGGTCTTCCACTTTTTGACGGACGCAGAGGACCGGGTCGCATACTTCACGCAGGTTGCGCGGATTCTGCGGCCGGACGGCGTACTTGTGCTGGCGACGTTCGCGCCCGATGGCCCCGAGCGATGCAGCGGGTTGCAGGTGGTGCGGTACGACGAAGCCGCTCTGAAGAATGTTGTTGGAGAGAGGTTTGCAATCGTCGAGTCGCACAGGTTCAGCCATCGCACCCCGGCAGGCGGTGTGCAGGAGATGATGTACTTCGTGTTGCGAAAGACACCGCCTCCTCCTGCCCGATGATTTGGATGCCGCGTAGGCCGCCATTCCGGCAAGAATCGGTCAGTGAGGAGCTTCTTGTACAATTTCGCGGAATCGAGTCCCGAACGTAAGGAGACCGTCAATGAAGCGTCGCAACTTTCTCAAGTCTGCTGCTTCCGCCCTTCCTCTTTCCCTCTCACAGACCTTCGCACTCGCCGCTGAGTCGTCGAACTTGCCGCTTACACAGGCCCACCTCGTGTCCGCGGGGAAGGACATCGACGGCCAACCGCGCACGTTGGGTTACAGCCGCATCAGCTTCAAGACGTCGCCGCGCGAAACGGATGGAAATCTTTTCATGATCGAGCACAGCAACCTGCTCGCGGGCGGTCCCCCGTTGCACGTTCATCATGCGCAGGACGAATGGTTCTATGTGATGGAGGGAGAGGTCCTCTTTCAGGTGGGGGAGAAGCGGATGCGGCTCATAGCTGGCGACTCCGTTCTCGCTCCCCGCAAGATCCAGCACACGTGGGCGGCAGTCGGAGCGACGCCCGGTAAGATGCTCATCGCCTTCACGCCCGCTGGCAAGATGGAGCAGTTCTTCCAGGAGATCGCCCACGGCAAGGTCAATATGATGGATGCGGAGCTCTTCCGCCGCTACGACATGGAGCTTCTCGGTCCGCCGTTGAAGGACGCGTGACGTTCGAAAGTATCTGCCGTTGCAGGGGAGGTCGTGAGCAGGTTTCAACGAAGGGGAGTCGGTGGCGAGAGACAAGGCGCTTGAAGCGTTGTTGAACGACGAGCTTGAGGGACGCGCGGAGATCACGCAGAAGGCGATGTTCGGCGGCCTTGCGTGGCTGTGGAACGGCAACCTGCTCTGCGCGGCGCGCAAAGATGGAGGGATGCTGGTGCGGCTGGGGAAGGGCAACGACGCCTGGGTGCTGGCGATCAAGGGCGTCGCGCCGATGGTGATGAACGGCAGGCAGATGAGCGGCTGGGTGAGAGTATCCGCCGAGGTCTACGCGGGCGACGCGATGCGAAAGCGTCTGCTGAAGGCAGCGATGGAGTTTGTGAAGACGCTGCCCGCGAAAGGCTAGATTATTTACCTATTGCGGTAGATCGTGGAGCTCCGTCACTCTGAGCGTAACTGAAGAATGACGGCTTGGCCTGGTGGCCGGAGATATTCAAGCTGACCCGCTACCTGTTCTCCCGGCTGCGCCGCCACCAGCGCATCCAGCGCCGAGCTCTGCGTTCCGGCGTCAGGAGTAGTCACTGGCCCCGACCAGACAGTGCCAAATGTGTTCTGCGGCGTGCGGTCCTTCGTCCAGATGGAGTTCGCGTTGACGGCAAAGGATTTGCTGTAGCGAGCGTCAGGAGAGACAGCATTCAGCTCGCCGAGGTTTCGCATGAAGATGCCCTTGAACTGGATGCCGTCGGCACCGCACTTCGGCTCGCATGGGTCGTGAAGAATGCCGTCCTTGTCCGTCAGGTGAGTCAACGCTGCGCCGGCGATGCGCTTCGCATCGTCGAGAACCGCGGCGTTCCCGGGCCGCTTCGACCACTCGGCCAGCCCTCCCAGCACAACGCCCTGGTTGTATGTCCACACTGTCTTTTTGTTGTTGGTACATGTGCCGCTGGCCGCGTCGATGGTGAGTCCGTCGTTGATGAGGTTGTCGCCGTTGATCATGCCCGATCCGCGAAACCACTGCCACTGCTTCGCGGCCCAGGCGGCATACCTCTCGCGTTCGCCCGCAGGGCCGCGCATGGCAAGGTGCGCCGCGACCGACAGAAACAGCTCGTTGGCGATGGCGTTTTTGTACTTGCGGTCCTTGCTCCACCAGACGCCGCCGCCGCAGGTCTGGTCCCAGCCGCCGGCCATGTCGTCGAAGATGGAGCGGGCCATCGCAAGGTAACGTACATCGCGTGTCAGGTCGTAGGCGTCGATCCACGCCAGTGCCCACCAGCCCTCGTCGTCGTAGTACTTGTTGAGGAAGCCGGGGAAGCCGGTCATGTCTTTCTTCGGGTCGGCGCGCAGCTCCCTGCGAACCTCAACCTGCGCCCGAGTGTAGGTGTTTGCGAGTACGCCGGCGTACTTCTTCGATCCGCTCGCGCTCATGTAGTCCGTGATCGCAGTGAGCGCGTTGGCGGAGTTCCACCAGCCCGTGGTGTTGTACAGGCCCGTCGCCGGGTTGTACCACTGCTGCAGGGCCTCAACGCCTTGCTCTGCGCGATGGCGCGCTTCTTTGGGCGAGATCTGTGCTGTGCATGCAGCGGATGTCACAGCGCAGAGCAGGAGCGAGACACATCGGCGCAGAACCATGCATCCGTTTTATCAACAACTCAATGGCGCGGGTCTTGCTCATACTGGTTCGCCACGCGATCCACAGGGCTTCCACAACGGCGAGTGCATAGAATCGCACTCACCACCATGCTCACTCGCCGTTCCGCCATCGCCTCGATCGCCGCCACAGTCGTCAACACACGTGCGCTTTTCGCCACGGAGCAGGTCAAGGAACTAGCAGCCCTTGAACGGCGCAGCAAGGGACGCCTCGGCGTCGCCATTCTGCTGCCGTCGGGCCGGTACATCACACAGCGTCCGAACGAGCGGTTTCCTATGTGCAGCACCTTCAAGTTTCTTGCCGCCGCCATCGTGCTCCAGCGTGTCGACCGGGGTAAGGAGCGGCTGGACCGCGCCATCAGCTATGCAAAGAGCGACCTTGTAGCGCACTCGCCGGAGACGGAGAAGCACGCAGGCGGCAGTATGACCGTCGCCGCGCTGACGAAGGCGATGCTCACCCTCAGCGACAACACCGCCGCCAATCTGCTGCTCGCCAGCTTTGGGGGGCCGGCCGCCGTCACCGCCTTTGCCCGCTCGATCGGCGACACCGTGACGCGCCTCGACCGCAACGAGACCTCGCTGAACGAGGCAACGCCCGGAGACCCGCGCGACACGACGACGCCTCTTGCCATGCTTGGCAACCTGCGCAAGATCCTCTTCGGCGACGTGCTCAAGCCCGCCTCGCGCACACAACTCACCGGCTGGATGCTCGCCAATACCACCGGCAAGGCGAAGTTCGTCGCGGGTCTGCCCGCAGACTGGAAGGTCGCCGACA
Organism: Acidobacteriota bacterium; assembly: GCA_018268775.1. GTDB lineage: Bacteria > Acidobacteriota > Terriglobia > Terriglobales > Acidobacteriaceae > Edaphobacter. The sequence continues at coordinate 35,080 of JAFDVV010000009.1, forward strand.
AGACCGGCGCAGGCAGCCACGGCTCGAACAACGACATCGGCGTGCTCTACCCGCCAGGGGGCAAACCGGTCTTTGTAACCTCGTACCTGACGGAGACGGACCTCACGACGGAGGAATGCAATGCCATCCACGCAGAGGTTGCGCGTACCGCAGTGGCAGTCCGCTAGCCACAGAATTGGGTGCCCATTCATGCGGTCTCATCGCATGAATGGGATGATGCGAGCTTGCCTTCGGGATTATGCTCAAGGCGAAAAGGTAGCACGCCGATGAAAGCCGCCGTCCTTCGCGCCTCTGCCAGCGCGCTCTCCATCGAAGACGTCCCGCGACCCGCGGTCACTCCTGGCTACACCCTGCTCCGCGTGCTGGCCTGCGGGGTGTGCCGCACCGACCTGCACATCTTCGAGAGCGACCTGCCCGTGCTGCGCGACCCGCTCATCCCCGGCCACCAGATCGTGGGCGAGGTCGTCGACGGCGCGACGGTGGAGCTTCCCCTGGGCTCGCGCGCAGGGGTCTCGTGGATCGGCGGCACCGACGGTACCTGCCCCTTCTGCACGCGCGGCGAGGAGAACCTGTGCGACGCCGCCACCTTCACCGGCTACTCGGTCGATGGAGGCTACGCCGAGTACGCGCTCGTTCGCAGCGACTTCGCCTTTCCGCTTCCCACCGATGCGGAGCCAAAGCATCTCGCGCCGCTGCTCTGCGCCGGGACCATCGGATTCCGCAGTCTGCGCGTGGCGGGCACGCAACCCGGCGAACGCGTCGGCCTCTTCGGGTTTGGTGCATCCGCCTCGCTCGCGATCGAAGTGCTGCGCCACTGGGGCTGCGAGGTCTACGTCTCCACGCGCGGCGAACAACATCGCGCGCAGGCCGCGGCGCTGGGAGCGGTCTGGGTTGGCGGCGAAGACGACAGGCCGCCGGTTGCACTCGATCGCGCCATCACCTTCGCGCCATCGGGTGCGGTGGCCGTCGCCGCCCTCTCAAGCCTGCGCAAAGGAGGGGTCGTCGCGATCAACGCCATCCACCTCGACCGGATGCCCGCCTTCGACTACGACAAGCTGCTTTGGGGCGAGCGCCAGATACGCTCTGTCGCCAACATGACGCGCGCCGACGCCCGCGACTTCCTCGCGCTCGCGCACGAGATCGGCATTCACCCCGGCGTCCGTACCTTTTCGCTCGCCCGCGCCAATGAGGCGTTGCAGGCCGTAAAACAGGAGACTGCCGATGGCCCGGTGGTGATTCTTCCATAGACAGCCCAGAACGGGAGATCGATCGAAACTTACACGGCATGAGCGGGTTTATAGTTTGAGCCACCGAGAGGTTCGATGAACTGCCGTTTCGCTGCCATGCTCGTGCTTGCCGCTCTCTCCTGCGTTGCCCGGCCGCTCGTGGCGCAGAAAAACGCCGCGTCTTCCCCCAGCCCCGAGTCCCAAAGCGACGGACAGCCCACGCCCAACGGCGACGGCACTTACACCATCACGCGCAATGCGCGGCTCGTCATTCTGGACATGGTCGTTACCGACAAAAAGGGCAACGTCGTCACCGACCTGAAGAAGGACGACTTCCACGTGACGGAGATGAACGAGCCACAGACGGTGCTCAACTTTACGCCCGCCGGTACACATGCCGCTCCGCCCACAGCCAGTGTGAACTCCACGGCGGAGCTTGACGCCATTGCTCCCCAGGCCCCGGTCAACATCATTCTGCTCGACGAGTTCAACACGCGCTTTGAGGACATGGCGTTTGCGCGCTACTCGCTCAAGAAGTTTCTCAACCGCCAGCCGGGCAAGCTGGACACGCCAACGATGCTCATCGCCGTCAGCCTGCAGAAGTTCACCGTGCTGCACGACTACACGCAGAACAAGAAGGACCTGGTCTCCGCGCTCGACCACCACTTTGCCGCGTTTCCGTGGCAGGCGCACCAGGGCGGCTGGCTTGCCGAGCGCTACGGCACCGCCTTCAATACCCTGCGCCGCGTGGCGCTGGCCGTGATCGGGCACCCCGGCCACAAGAACATGATCTGGATCGGGCGCGGCTTTCCCAACCTGAACATGGCCAACTACCCCATCGACACCGAGAACCGCGTCAACAACGCCGTGCAGGACTGCGTGAATACGCTTCGCGATGCGCGCATCACCCTTTACACCATCGACCCCGCCGGCCTTCAGATCGACCCGTCGAAGTATGGGGCCGACGCCGCCTTCACCGACCCCTTCGGCGGCAACTACCAGTTTGCCAAGCTGGCCACCGCCACCGGAGGCGGGGCCCTGTATGGCCGCAACGACGTCGACGCACAGATCGGCACCGCCATCCGCGATGGAGCCAGCTTCTACACGCTCACCTATCGCCCGTCGAGCGACTCCGAAGACAAGCAGAAGTTCCGCAGGATCAAGGTGACGGTCTCGCGTCCGGGCCTGACGGTGACGACACGCGAGGGCTATTACCTGCAATATGGCCCCGACCGTGTCGATCCAGTGAAGCCCTCGCGACGGCTCGTCGCCGACCTGCTCTCGGCCGAGAGCAGCACCATGGTCTACGACGGGCTTCCCGTCAGTATCAACCGCTCTCCGGCCACTCCCGATACCTTCACCATCCACGTTGACGCGCAAGGGCTTGCGTGGAGCGAGGCCACGGAGAAAGAGCCTCGACGCCACACCGACCTGATCCTGATGGCAACGCAGTTCGACAAGAAGGGCAACGAGATCAAGCGCGATGCCAAGTCGCTGCGCATCAACGCCGATTCCCCAAACACCCCGCCCCTCGGCCGTCTGGAGCGCGCCGTGGACATCAACTACCTGATGAATCCAGAGGCAAAGGCCACTCGCATTCGCTTCGTCCTGCGGGCCACCGCCTCAGGGCGCATCGGGACTGTCGATGTCGACCTCACCAAACACTCGACTGCATTGGGAACCTCGCACTGAGACCCGCTTGCGGCCCTCAGTCCCCACCGTGGGCCTATCATGGTGAGTGATGAACGACCTCAACCTCGCCACGCTCACCACCGAAGCGCGCAATCCGCGCACCACCAACATCGACCAAGTCTCCACGCTGGAGATGATTACCGTCATCAACGAGGAGGACAAGTCCGTCCCCCACGCAGTTGAAAAGGAGCTTCCGCAGATCGCGCGCGCCATCGACGAGATCGCCGCGCGCTTCGAGAAGGGCGGACGCCTCTTCTACATCGGCGCCGGAACCAGCGGGCGTCTCGGAGTGCTCGACGCCTCGGAGTGCCCTCCCACCTTTTCCGTACCGCCCACGCTCGTGCAGGGCCTCATCGCCGGTGGCGACTCCGCGCTGCGCAAGTCGAGCGAGAAGTCCGAGGACTCGTGCGAACAGGGCGCAGCCGACCTGATGGCTGCGGGCTTCGGCGCATCGCCCGCCATAAACCCGGGTGCCCCAGGTTCGGCGGCTTCATCGCCTAACCTGGGTGGGAGCACGGACGCCGCACGAACCCCCGACACCCTCGTCGGCATCGCCGCAAGCGGACGCACACCCTACGTCATCGGAGCGATGGAGCAGGCGAAAAAGCTCGGCCTGCTGACCATCTCGCTCACCTGCGTCGCCAATTCCCCCGTCTCTTATAACCCGATGGCAGCCATCGCCGACATCGCAATAGCCCCGGTCACGGGCCCCGAGGTGGTCACCGGCTCCACGCGCCTGAAGGCAGGCACCGCCACCAAGCTCGTCCTGAACATGCTCTCAACCGGAGTGATGATCCGCACGGGGGCCGTCTACGGCAACCTGATGGTGAACGTGCAGGCAAGCAACGAGAAGCTGGTCGACCGCGCCCAACGCATCATCGCCGAAGCGACTGGAGTCGACCGTGCGACGGCGGCCAAGCTGCTGGAAGAGGGCGGAAGCGTGAAGGTCGCGATTGCGATGCAGAAGCTGGGGCTTGATCGTGCCGGCACCGAGGCGAAGTTGAAGGCCGCCGCAGGAAGCCTCGCCCGCGCGCTCTTGTAGTTCACCACATGCTATCGGGATCATAGGCGCGGGTGATGTGCTGTGTCGTTCCGGCCGTCGCCCAGGATGACACTTTCAGCGTTCGATCGACGTTAGGGTGCCCCATATCTGGCAGCTTTCATCGCCAGATGTGGGCCATTCGAGCGAAGCTCGAACCGATTGCTCCAGGACACGCGCCGTCTCCCCGCGCCGCCTCTTCAAGATGGAAGACCGGTCAGAACAGACTCAGTTTGCGCGGCATCTCGATGCCCAGATGTTCATAAGCCAGGCGCGTCGCCACCCGCCCGCGCGGTGTGCGGTCGAGAAACCCGATCTGGATCAGGAACGGCTCGTAGACCTCTTCGAGCGCGTCCTGTTCCTCGGCCAGTGCGGCTGCAAGCGTATTCAGCCCCACTGGGCCGCCGTCGTACTTCTCGATGATCGTGCGCAGCAGCCTGCGGTCCAGCTCGTCGAAGCCGTGCGCGTCTACCTCAAGCATCTCGAGCGCCGCCTGTGCCGTGGGCCGGTCGATCTTTCCCGCCGCGCGCACCTGCGCGTAGTCGCGAACGCGGCGCAGCAGGCGGTTCGCGATGCGCGGCGTTCCGCGCGAGCGCATGGCAATCTCCGCCGCGCCGTCCTGGTCGATGGGTACGCCGAGCACCTCGGCCGAGCGCTCCACCACAAACCGCAGCTCATCGTCGGTGTAGAACTCCAGCCGCAGCAGGATGCCGAAGCGCGAACGCAGCGGCGAACTCAGAAGCCCCGGACGCGTCGTCGCCGCCACAAAGGTGAACGGCTTGATGTCCATCACATGCGTGCGCGCCGCAGGCCCCTGCCCGATCATGATGTCCAGCTTGTAGTCTTCGAGCGCGGTGTACAGCTTCTCTTCGAGCACCGGTTGCAGGCGGTGAATCTCATCGAGAAACAACACCTGCTTCTCGCGCACATTGGTCAGGATCGCCGTCAGGTCGCCCTGGATCTGCAACGCAGGGCCGCTGGTCTGCTGAAAGCCCACTCCGAGTTCGTTGGCGATGATGGTCGCCAGCGTCGTCTTGCCCAGCCCCGGAGGCCCGAAGAGCAACACATGGTCCAGGGCCTCACCGCGCGACTTCGCCGCCTCGAGGGCAATCGCCAACTGCTCCTTCGCCTTGGTCTGGCCGATGAACTCCTGCAAACGCGTGGGCCGCAGCTTCAGCTCAAACGCCGCATCGTCGTCCACGCGCCCCGCCGAAACAAGCCGTTCGGCCTCCGCGCCCTTCGGCCCGTTGACATTAATCTTCTTCGCTGGCGGCTTGTTCGATGAGTAGTCCACTAGGGCGATGGTAAGGCGAATATCGGGCTGAAGCAACCAATGCTAGTAGAGCGCTTATTTCGCCGCCGAAGAAGCGGAGATCGCCTCTTTGGAATTGGGAGCATTTCCATCCACGGCGAAGTCCCAAACCATAGTGGAGTACATGCCGTACTCTTTCTTGGGAATGGGCAGGAGCGCGTACTCCCCATCGGCCAGAGAAATCTTAGGCGTAATGCGATACCAGCTATTTGGCAGATGCGTAATATCTACCTCAACAGCATCTCCTACATGTCTTGAATTGCCCGTCAACTGGGTGATCTGGATGCGATCAATAATTCTTTTTCCTTTCTTTTGTACTGCCCGAACGATCGCAAACTCCATCAAGTCATCGCTCTTGCCTTCACCGCTGTCGTCCTGGTCCGTATCTAACAGTAGATAAATCACCGGGCTAGATGTATGTAGCACGTTGCGCGAGTGCAAGCCATACAGTTCAGTGGTGATCTTCGGCTTATAAAAGAAAGAACCTACGGTAGCACCTGCCAAATTCGACCCGGTATGGTTGTTTACTGAAACCAGAGAATGATGAAGTGGAACCAGCTGGGGTTGCTTGTTATAGCTATCAAGGACCCACGGAGTCTTCCAGTTTGGGATAGTTAGACCCGGTTGAACCTCCAGGGTCGTTTGGGCTGAAAGCTGAGCATTCGGCAGAACAATGGAGGCGAGCAATAATCCCGCTCGGGAGAAGCTGGAACAGAAGGATCTCATCATGTTCGCAAATTAGCATCTCATGGCTTGTCACCGCCACACTTTTGTATCTCGACTCATGTAATTTGGACTGCATGGATCGCCGTCAGCTCATCACGGGTGCCGCAGCAATGTCAGCTCTTCTCTCCACCTCGGCCAGCGCCGCCGCCGGCTCGCCGCGCAGCTTCCTCGAACTCTGCACCTGGCGTCTGCACAACAGCGATGAGGAGCAGTCCAAACGCGTCGCCGAGTTTCTTCAGGGCGGGCTCTTCCCGGCAGTAACTCGCGCAGGCGCAAAGCCTATCGCCGCGCTCTCGAACCTGATCGGCCCCGACGGCCCCAGCCTCTTCTCCATCGTCGAGTACACCTCGCTCGCCGCGATCGAGAGCACGCTGGCCGCGCTCGCCGCCGACAAGGAGTACGAGAAGGCGTCACAGGTGCTTGCCTCCGGCGCGGGCATGCCCTTCGTCACCATGGAGTCGAGCCTGCTCCACAGCCTCAGCGTCCTTCCCGAGGCCGCCATCCCCACCGACGCCGCCACGCGCAAGCCGCGCATCTTCGAGCTGCGCACCTACCAGTCGCAGTCGATGGCCGCGCGCGTGAAGAAGATCGGCATGTTCAACAACGGCGAGATCGCCGTCTTCCAGCGGCTGGGCATGCGGCCCGCCTTCATCGGCGAATCCGTCATCGGCCCGCGCCAGCCCAACATCACCTACATGCTCTCGTTCGACTCGCTCGCCGAACGCGAAAAGCTGTGGAGCGCCTTCGGCTCCGACCCGGAGTGGAAGAGGCTCAGCGCGCCGCCCGAGCTCAAGGACCCGCAGATCGTCGCCAACATCTCGAACATCATGCTGCGGCCGCTGCCCTTCTCGCCGTTGAAGTAGGCCGAGTTTTCAGTCACGCGCTTTTGTTTGTCATTCCACTGTGAAACTGCCTGCCCTGAGCGAAGTCGAATGGGGAGGAATCCGCTTTTTGTGCTTCAGGCCGAAAGCAGATTCCTCCACTGCGTTACGGAATGACAAAAGAATGCAATTCACATCCGTGCGCAGATGAACAGCCCGCCCGAGATCGCGAGCAGGTCTTCGACCACCGCCACGACGAAGTCTGGCAGCTTGTTGTGCGTCACCAGTCCGTGGCGGATGTGGTAGCCCGCGAAGGCCGCCGCCACGCCTCCCGCGGCGCCCAGCACGGCACCGAGCGCGAGTCCCTTGCCTCCGCTGAGCGACAGCGCCGCCCCCGAGAGCGCGCCGGTGACGATGCGCGCGACCAGTCCCACCGGTGCCGTTCGCGCCGGGGTCTGCGGCAGCTTGTCCCAGATCAGCTCGCCGATGGCAAACAGGGTGAAGAGGCACAGCGCGGCCATCGTGTTCATCCAACCGAGCGGCGTGCCGTCGAGATGGATCCAGTGCAGATACGCCGCGGCGCAGACGATCGCCGGGGCCATCATCGAACGCAGCCCCGCCACGCAGCCAATCAGGAAACAGAGCAGAAGCACGGTAAAGACCATCTCGCACGTCCTTTCCTTCCAGGATTTCCGACCGCAGGCATTGTGCGCCAACGCACCCTCAAACGCAATCCGCGACCGCGGTTATCCGGTCAATCCGTGGTCGCACTGAAACGAGGCCCAAGCCCTAAAGCGTGTCATCAAATTGGTTTCTCCAGTCGATAGGTATCTCTTGTCATCCCGACCGGAGCGCAGCGGAGTGGAGGGACCTGCTTTTTGCGTTCCTATGCTGAACCTGCGGTTTGCTTTATTGCCGGGAACCCGCGGCAGAAAGCAGGTTTCTTCCACCCCAGCGAGCAGGCTCGCCGGGGACCCCGGTTTCTCCACTCCGCACCTCACAATAAAACTGTGAGATGCTGCGGTCGAAATGACACTTTTTCTTTTGCCCGATGGCAAGTTTGATGACAAACCCTGGGATGCTAGGCTGAAGGTAAAGACGACCCGATGCCTGCTGCACTCCAAACCTCAGCCGTGTTCCGCGCCATCGCCTGCGCAGCCACAACCGCGCTGCCGCTGCTTACATCGTGCGCCAGCCCTGGGCCGCCGCGTCCGCCTTCGCTGCATCTTCCCGCCGTCGTTGCCGACCTCACCGCACAGCGCGTCGGCAATCGGGTCATTCTGCGCTGGACGACACCTGCCCGCACCACCGACAACCTCAAAGTGCCGGAGCCGCTCACCGCGCAGATATGCCGCGACCCCGGCCTTGCGTCTGCATTGCCCTCGGGAGATCCGCCGTGCACCGTGGTGCTGCACGCCGCCGTGAAGCCGGGGCCATCGGAGGCCGCCGACCCTCTGCCCGCGACACTCACTGCCGACCCTGTCGCCGCGCTTGCCTACCGTGTGCGCATCCTCAACCCCGAAGGACGCTTTGCCGACGCATCGAAGCCCGCCATCGCGCCTGCCGGAGCAGCTCCGCCCCCGATGGCGGCATTTCACGCCACTGGCACGCGCGACGGCGCGCTGTTGCAGTGGACGGCGCTGGCGTCGCCGTCGGTGGTCGAGCTGCAACGCACCCTCATCGTTACTGCCACGCCGCAACCGCGCCCGAAAAAGTCGAGCCTTCAGCTCGAGCCGGAGGAAGCTGCAACCGTCCTGCTGCGCTCGGCAGACGTGAACGCCGCCACCGACCCGGGCGGCACGCTCGACCGCACCGCGAAGCGCGGCGGGCGCTACACCTATCGCGCGCAACGCGTCCGCACCGTGACGGTCGCCGGTAAAACTCTTGAGCTGCGCGGCGAACTCTCGCAGCCCGTCGAGCTCGACTTCGCCGACACCTTCGCCCCGGCGACTCCCACCGGACTGGCCAGCGTTCCATCGGGCAGCAACGACAAGGCGGCCATCGACCTCTCATGGCAGCCCGTTACCGAGAGCAACCTGGCGGGATACAACGTCTATCGCCGCACGGCATCGGGGGCCTTCGAGCGTCTGAACGTCACGCCGGTCCTCGGCCCGGCCTTCTCCGACTCCACCGTTACCCCCGGCACCGGCTATACCTATCGCGTCACCGCTGTCACCACCGCCGGCAACGAGGGCGCACCCTCGACCGAGGTCACGGAGACCGCGCAGGCACCGAATCCCTGAACCATCTCGAACTGAAGTTCGAGGACAGATGCCTGTTAAAGCGCGGTTTTAGCCCGCCGTCTGCCAACGACGTCTTGTTAAGGGCACGGCTTTAACCGTGCCGCAATGCTACTGCCAGCATGCGGCTTCAGCCGCTGAGGTATTCTTTTCGCCTGGAGCTGACGGCAGAACCTCAGGGGCTGAAGCCCCTCTTTCGTACATGCTCTCTCAGCACGGCTAAAGCCGTGCCCTTAACGAAACTAAGCTTGAAACAACTGGAGACCGTCACGATGAAATACTGCAAGTTCCTCTCATCCTCCGGTACCCCGCGCTATGCCAATCTCGAAGACCGCAACGGCGTGCTCTGGGCCGCGTCCCTGATGGAGCCTCCGGTCGAAGACCTGGCCACGCAACTCGCCATCCTCAACGCGCCCGAGCCATTCACCGCCGCGCCGCTCTCGTCGCTCAAGCTGCTGCCGCCGGTCACGCCCTCGAAGATCGTCTGCGTAGGCCGTAACTACAAGGAGCACGCCGCCGAGCTGGGCAACGAGGTGCCCAAAGAGCCGCTGCTCTTCCTGAAGCCGCCGTCGTCGCTGCTTGCACCGGGCGGGACAGTCCGCATGCCTGCGCTCTCCAAACGCATCGACTACGAGGGCGAACTGGCGATCGTAGTCGGCAAACGCTGCTCGCGCCTCTCGCCCGCCGAGGACACACGCAGCTACATTCGCGGCTACACCATCGTCAACGACGTCACCGCCCGCGACATCCAGAAGTCCGACGGCCAGTGGACGCGCGGCAAGGGCTGGGACACCTTCTGCCCCGCCGGCCCAATAGTCGCCCTCACAGATCCAGACGAGATCGACCCGCTCAACGGCGGCCCCGTCACCGTCACCACACGCCTCAACGGCCAGGTGAAGCAGCACGGCTCGACCGCCGACCTTATCTTCCCGCTCGACTTTCTGCTGCGCTACATCTCCGCGTCGATCACGCTCGAACCCGGCGACCTCATTCCCACCGGAACGCCAGCAGGTGTAGGCCCCGTCCAACCGGGCGACACCGTCGAGGTTGAGGTGACAGGGCTGGGCGTGCTCAGAAACACCTTCGCGACGGAGTGAACCTTTAATACGCCAGCCCGTATAGAACTCCAACAACATCGTCACAGGACAGGAGTTCCATGCGAAGACATCTCCTCAAAGCCGCTCTCGCCCTTCCTCTGCTCGGTATTACGCCTGTCTTTGCGCAGGACAGCAACAGCGCAACACACGGTGACAAAGGCGCGCTCTACCAGACAGTACTCTCGCTCGACCGGCAACTCTTCGACGCGGCCAATCACTGCGACTATGCCAGGCTGACCGAGATGGTCGACGAGAATCTTGAGTTCTATCACGACAAGGGCGGCCTCATGGCCGGCCGCAAGACCTTCCTCGAATCCATCAGGAACAACACCTGCGGCAAGATGATCCGCGAACTGGTTCCTGGCTCGATGGAGGTCTACCCCATCAAGGACTACGGGGCCATGCAGTTCGCCACGCACCGCTTCCACCACCCCGGGCACGAGAAGGAGTTTCCCGGCGCGCGCGAGCTTGGCATGACCCGCTTCCTCGATCCCGGCGCAGCGGAGTGGCCCGTCGGCGAAGCCAAATTCCTCCACATCTGGCACTTCAAAGATGGCTCCTGGAAGTTGACCCGCGTCGTCAGCTACGACCACTAGGGCCTGTTATGAACTTAAAGGGGAA